>NZ_LPUG01000011.1:0-632238 GCF_001560855.1 Anoxybacillus sp. P3H1B
ATACATTTATTACCAAATGGATAGTGATCACCTTTAGTTGGTTACTGCCTTGTTTTTCGTTTATCATAAAATATTTTATCCAGAAAATTCTGTATAAAATATTTTTATTTTTTATGCAACGCTACTGATACATTATGAATCAGAAAAAAAGCAGAGCATTTATAGAATTAAAACCGACGGTACAGATCCATTGAAAATAATCTCGAATGAAGCAGGAGAAATGAATGTATCAGACGGTTGGATCTATTATGTGAATATTTTAGACGGTGACAAAATATATAAAATAAGAACCGATGGGACTTCTAAAACGAAAGTAAGTGATGATAACGTTTCTGGTATCATTGTATCGGATGATTGGATTTGCTATAAAAATTATAATGACAGTGGTTATCTATATAGAATTAAAATTGATGGAACAAACAGAATGAAGATATGCGAAGATACAATACAATTTACATTTAACCTTATCGATGGCTGGATCTATTATTATAATTCTGATAAAAACGATATACTATATAGAGTTAAGATAGATGGTTCACGTAAAGAAAGGGTCAAATAGAAATAATATTAAACGTGTTGCAGCGTGCATAATAGATTCATAAATTCATGCGACGGTCGCGAATTACAGCTACGATCTGTGGGGCAAAGTGTTGTCAGTTTCGGAAAATGCGGCAGTGACTGGACAGCCGCTAGGGTATGCAGGATATTATTATGATAGGGAAACGAAGCTGTACTACTTGCAAGCGCGGTATTACGATCCGGAGACGGCGAGGTTTCTTTCGAGAGATCGAGATCCGGGAGACAAAGACGATCCGATCACTCAAAATGCAATGCGTATACGTATGCGAATGATAATCCGGTGATGCTGGTGGATCCGGATGGAAATCGTGGATTAACCACATTGTATCGGACTGTTGCAGGTGCTCTCACATATGTTATAGTCAGCGGGGCAGTAGCAAAGAGTTTAGTTAAAAAAGCGGTAGGGAAAGTAGCAAAGAAGGTTTTACGTAAGGGGAGTAGTAAAACTGTAGATGATTTGATTAAAAGCGCAACACGTGGAAGAGCGACTAAGGGTAGAACTTCTCAATATAACTTATCTGGAGGGTTTGGTAAAGCATTAAAAGACTTTGAGTCATTGCAACCAAATATCATCAAGAATACTCCAGATTTAAAAGTTGGTAAATTACCAGATGGAAGAACAGTCATAGTAAGAAAGAAAAGTACTGATGGGCGTCCAACCATTGAAATTCAAGACGGAAAAAAGAAAATTAAGTTTCGCTATTAATTGTAATAGGAGGAAGAGTATTGGAACATTGGGAAAGATGGATACCAATAAATGGATTACCTTCAAAATTACACAATGATACTTTTGTTGATAATAAAGAAGGTATAATATTAGAGTTCAGCGATGAAAAAGATAAAAAGAAAATTGTAGTTAAGTTTGAAGAGGGGGTATTATCCTATAGAAATACAGATGAAGGCTCACTATTGAAAAAACTAAATTATTTAGACCAACAATACGGTACAGATTTTTATAGCAATTGGACTTTATTCAAAGTCAAAAACTCTGAGTATATAAAATGGTTTCTTGAAGAAAGTTCAGGTATTTATGAGCCAAATCAATTAGAGCATTATGTGTTTTTAACACCAAATGACGTAATTGAAATACTAGCAACATACACTCCAAGTATTGTTGTAAAATAACATCTAAAATTAAGATTATTGCCCTCTTTTAAAGATCTTAGGTGCACCATATCGTTTTTTACTCGCTTCATGAATCGCTACGATTTTTTCTGTACGTTCACGGTTCTCACGGCCACGATTTGATTCGGTTTTATTCAAGGATTGGTAGTAGGTACTTTTTGGTATATCAAGGGTTTCGCACATTGTACGAATCGGGTAATCATCTTTATGTTCTGTAATAAAATCAGTTAGTTCTGTGTCATCTACTTTTGAGCGAATATGGCCATAGCCTTTTTTAAGATTTCAAGCTCCTGTTTCAAGAGAAGGTTTTCTTTTTGGATGGCATCCAATCTTTTGGAGTAATTTCCTTGTCGCTAGTCCCTTCAATGGGGGTTAAATCCTTAATCCATTGATAGATCGTTACATTCGATACGCCATATTCGCTGCTCAAATCTTTGACAGAACTTCCAGAATGATAAAGATCAACAACCATACTTTTAAAATCATCATTATACCGTTTCCCGTTATTTTTTGTACTCATTGGACACATCCTCCTAAAAGTTATTGTATAAAGTTAACTTAGATGTGTCCATGAAACTATACTAACTCCAACTCTTATAAACTAGTCTAATAAGTTCCTCAGTTCTGTCTCGTACTCCGGAGGGACCAAACCGTACTTCCCTGTTTTTTTATCAAAAATGACTGTTCTATTATCATCAAACCAAATGTTGTAATTAAACAATCTATCCTTGCCATCCTTATGTTCCAACCAGAAACTATAGTCGGCTTCATTATTGATTTTAGAAATTTTGTTTGACCATTCTACAGATTTTATAATTTGGATAGTCCTTTCAATTTTTTTTCTATCTTTAATCTCCTTAATACTTGAGAATTTATCTGTTCTATTAGTTATTTTAATGACGTCTGACTCCTCGAATGTATATCCTGTTCTGCCCCATGTTTGACAGCCAATTATACCACATATGCATAAAACCATAATAGATAACAAAACATAAAATTTCCTCATGTTTATCTACCTCTCATAACAAAATTTACTCTCTATTCCTACAACTGCAACGATAGCAAATCCCCTTAACTCTCGTTATATGTAATAAGGTGTGTATACTAATTCAGTTAGTTTTCCTAATAAATTTCTATACTCTAATTTAAAGTAAATCCATTCTATTTTCAAACATTTTTTTATATTTATTTAAAAAATGTAAAAATAAACATTATATTTTAAAAAAATCCACAAATTCCGACAAATACTTTACAAATATATACCAATATTGTATATTACTATCGTAGGTTGCAATAAAAAGGATAGGAGGGTTAATTATGAAAAAGGTGTTCTATTCTATGATTTTAACAGCATTTGCTCTACTTATTACTATTTTTTCACCTGTATCAAGTGCTGGAGCTGAACAATTAACAAAGGAGAAAGTAAAACTCAAAAATGTATTTGTTGACATCCCTTATGACAAATCAGAGGTAAAGTTAGTTAGAGTAGAAGATCAAAACTCTACTAAAATTAACCTAATAGACAAAAAAACAGGAAAGATACTAGAAACATATGGGGAAATTTTAGAATCACCAGAACAAGTGGCTAAGGTAGCAAATAAATTAAATAACGTACAAGCGTTAGCTACTACATCAGGAACATATTCAGTATCTACTGTTTATCGTCAAAGAACTGATGGACCAGCTGTTTCTAGATTAAACACACAACTTTACATATATTCAAGTGGTTCGTTCCGTCAAATTCAAAGTGTTTTAAATACTTGGTGGTCTGAGGCTAGTGGAGGAAGCTGGTATTTAACACGCGAAGTTGCTTCCACTGTTTCTATGACTGGTTCGTTCCCTACTACAAAAACTCAAACATCCGGAAGCGCTACAATTGAGGTTAAAACAAGTTATAGTACAACAGGGGAATTTTCAATTTCAGCTCTTCAACAAGCAGGATTTACATTCGGTACTTCCTCGGGGTCTGATATTTATTATAGAAAACCGATTAGTTTAGGATTTACGTATTCACTTTATTAATAAGGTATTTTCCCTTAGTCTACATGGGAGTTATGAAAAAAATTCCTCTTTGTTAAATAAACTAAACAAGTATAACTAAACAACCTTAGTCCTATATCTTTGAGGACTAAGGTTGTTTAATTTTCAAACGATGATTAATGTAAATTAGCACGTTATTTCAGAATCCCTTTTTCAAATTATTTCCGAACGTTTGCACATTATTTCGGATGATCAACTAGAATGAGGATGGATAGAGATGGAACACAGCAGGGGCCGATCAGCCCCTGCTGTGTCAGTACCCTATTTCTTCGGCTGCCATACGCATTGCAGAAAATCTAGTTCGATACAAAGAGCATTCCTGTTAGAAAGGCTTTTAGGAACTTGAAAGAAAAAGCATCTTGGTATGATGCAGCGGTTGCCAATTGTCAAGTTGACACTGTTATCAATCAAACCAAAGAGAACTAATCGTACGAAAAATTGAACAACCGCCAAACCGTATGGGAGTTTACGTGGGCGAATGGGAAACCGAATACGGTCACGAATGCGAATGGCGATACGTTTTACTATGTCATCAACTACCGCGGCGATGTTATCCGCATTGTCGATGAAAACGGCGCGACGGTCGCGAATTACAGCTACGATCCGTGGGGCAAAGTGTTGTCAGTTTCGGAAAATTCGGCAGTGACTGGACAACCGCTAGGGTATGCAGGATATTATTATGATAGGGAAACGAAGCTGTACTACTTGCAAGCGCGGTATTAC
Source organism: Anoxybacillus sp. P3H1B (assembly GCF_001560855.1). Taxonomy (NCBI): domain Bacteria; kingdom Bacillati; phylum Bacillota; class Bacilli; order Caryophanales; family Anoxybacillaceae; genus Anoxybacillus; species Anoxybacillus sp. P3H1B. The sequence goes on from NZ_LPUG01000011.1 coordinate 4,468, forward strand.
GATCCGGAGACGGCGAGGTTTCTTTCGAGGGATCCGTATCCGGGGGATTTGGATAATCCTATCACTCAAAATGGATATACTTATGCGAATAATAACCCGGTGATATATGTTGATCCAGATGGAAACAATCCGGTTTTTGCCGCTTTAGTTGGTACTATACTAAGGTTTGCAACCCCTTTAATTAGGAAATATGGTGCTAAAGCTATTCAATATGTAGGGACAAAGATAAGAAATTTTGCTTTGAAACTATTTAAAAACTTAACAGATCGCTATAGAATTACTTCAAGTTCGAGTGCTGTTGTTGTCATTTTAGATAAAAAGAACGGGAATAAGCGAGTCTTCAGCCTTGATTATCACGATAAGATTCCTCTTAGGAAGATAGGACAGAAAGGAAAAGTGAAAAATATAAAAGTATGGCATTACCATATGAATGATCCTAAAGTGCATTACGTATTTAGATGGTCTATTCCAAGTGGATATACTTTGTATGAAGAAAATTATTCCTATAGGCTAGTGTGGTGATAAACTATGGTTGCAATTAGCATTGAAGTGATGAAACCTGAACCGAATATTCATTATGAGCTCGTAAATGAGGCGGGCAATGAGCGAGTTTATCAAGTTTCTCTCTACAATGAAGATGACAGCAGCATTGAAAATATTAGGGATCTATTAATCAATTTTTTAACATTAAAAAATGAATTTCCGACATATATTTATTTTGAAGCATTTGATGACTTTGATGAAGATCTTAAATTTCATGGGGTAGATTTTCAAATTTTGAAATTAGGTCAGATAGAAAATAAGAAAAAGAACTTCTCTCCTATTTTTAAAGTAAAAGCTCAAAATATAGAAGAACTTCGGACAGTAGTAGATCAAACATATAATTTCGCGATTGCAACGCTTCCTTATTACATCACATTTACCAGTAACTTAAACTTTGATCTGCGTAAGTGGACTTTTCCCGAACAAGTAGCTATACCGAAGTTTGATTTTACAAGTCCCACCTCCTATATTTGGATAGGGTATGATGGTTTGTTCTTTGAATTAATTACAAATGAGGCAAGATATTTGGATAGTAGTGGATTTATAAAAGAGTTACCCAGATATGTTGAAGTGGTTGAAGTCATTGAGTCATATAGTTGAGGAAATGGAGTTAACCTTTTAGAGGATGGATTGTCTAAAAGATTAATTCAACATGCAATTTAGGCTTAGTCCCCATTGAGAGGGACTAAGTTTTTTGGTTTTAGTTATCAGCTTATTAGTCTTTTTCAAGAATTTAGCCACTCACTAAGTATATTTTGCAATAAACACCTCTTGCAGTAACTGCAACATTGGCTGCAATGGCAGCATATGCTGGTGCAGAAGCGATTAAGAATTTTATCATTTGGGCCTATGAAACAGGAAAACAGTGGAGGCCAACGAAAAAAGTGCCCAAGACTTTATCTAAAGAACGATGGCAGCATATTAAAGAAAGACATTTTCCAAATTACCCTATGAAAGAGGGTAAAGGAAACCTTTTTCCAACCAATGTTTGGAGTGAGGGGGTTATTAAAAATAAGATATTAGAGATTGCTAATGCAAGTTATTTGCCAGAGTTTCATGATGCAACGTATAAAAATCGAGCTTATCGGTTTGCACCTGTATTCTATAAAGGATATGCATGTGTTATTAAGGTTGTATATTATAAACAGGCAGGAAAGATAATTACTGCTTTCCTATAGGGAATTTTGGAAAAAAAGGTGTAATTAAACTGTACTAGTTGCATAGAGGATTGTTGATTGAGTAAGGAAAACCTTTAGTCAGTTAAAATGTATAATATTTAGCATAAATTTTTATGTTTGCCATCAAATTATTGAGTAAAGCGTGGGAATAAAAGGGGAGCCGTTATAAAAAAGAGTTGGTTACACGCTTAAAAAATAATCAAGTTAGTCATGGTGAATTTAAACGGATTGAGAAAGAATTTATTGAGTATATAGAAAAATGAGGGTTTGTCTTTAAAAGAAAAACTATGTATAAAGGTAAGCTATTTGAATACAAATTTGTTCAAGGAATTTATCTAATCCTTAACACGGATAAGGAGTATGATGAAGAGTGTAATTGGACACCATGGGGGGAATGGCAAGTTTGTGACAAAAATGGAGGGATTCTTTATTATCTCTCTGATGATGCCACGTCTAATATTACGACCGTTGATGGTGAAGCAACAGCTTGCTTTGGCTTTTGGATGGAAGAAGTAGAAGACATTCCTTTTTTTATTACTAAATATTTAAAGTATAAAACACACAAAGAATAGTGTAAGCAGGATTAGAATTAGGCTAAACATATTTATTTTCAACTAGTAAATTGCCTTAGCTCTGAATTTACCCGGGCTAAGGCTTTTTATATGTCTGTAGATGCACTTACTTACATGTTTGATTATGAAACATTGAAAAGAAAGTTTGGGAATATGGGCATTTACATGGACGAAATCGAATACGGTGACAAATGCGAATGGGCGATACATTCTACTACGTCACGAACTATCACGGCGATGTCGTGCGGATGGTCGATGGAAATGGTGCGACGGTCGCGAATTACAGCTACGATCCGTGGGGCAAAGTGCTTTCGGTTTCGGAAAATGCGGCCGTGGCTGGACAACTGCTAGGGTATGCAGGATACTATTATGATAGAGAAACGAAGCTGTACTACTTGCAAGCGCGGTATTATGATCCAGAGACGGCGAGGTTTCTTTCGAGAGATCGAGATCCGGGAGACAAAGACGATCCGATCACTCAAAATGCGTATACGTATACGAATGACAATCCGGTGATGCTGGTGGATCCGGATGGGAATCGTGGATTAACCACATTGTATCGGACTGTTGCAGGTGCTCTCACATATGTTATGGTCAGCGGGGCAGTAGCAAAGAGTTTAGTTAAAAAAGCGGTAGGGAAAGTAGCAAAGAAGGTTTTACGTAAGGGTACTGGAAACCTCAATAGTCTACTAAAAAAGAAATCATTAGGTAGAGGTTCAACAGGAAGAACAACCCCTAACAGCCTTGAAGAACAGTTAGCCATGAAGGAAGTATTATCAAATCCACTTGCTGGAGCTAGGGAGGTAGTTCCAAGAAGTAAAATGAATGATAAAAGATGGCTGGGTTCAGAAGGATGGGTAAAAATGCAAAGAATTATTAAGACTTCCAAAGGAAATATCAATATTCACTTTAATTACAATATCAAAACGGGAAAATTTGATGACTTTAAATTTAAGTGATAGGAGTGAATAATGTTTGAAGGTTAGATGTATTACAGATGATGGCTATTTATTTAGTCCAAGAAAGGTAAGAGAAGGTTATAATCAAAAAACCACCTATAACGGAATAGAAGTTAATAGAGATTATAATGTCTATGGAATATTATTTTATGAAGATGGGTTAAGATATCTTTTATTTGACGATTACGAAACTCCTTATTGGTATCCGGCAGAATTATTTGAAGTTATTGAAAATAAAATACCTGAAACATGGTATTACAAGTTTTATGGATATGACGAGGAAGGGATTTCTGCAATCTGGGGGTATGATGAATTAGTGCATTCCGAGAAGCATTTTGATGGATTAAGTGAGCAAGAGCCAGAAGAAATAGAATTATTTCTAAAGATAAAAAAAGAAATGTATAATTAGATTGAATTTTTTGGTGGTTATCGCGATGATAACCATCATATTTGTTTTTGAAGATATGATGGCGATAACGACTAAACGGTATGGGCGAACAGGAAACCAAATACGGTGACGAACCAAAACGGCGATCCGTTCTATTATGTCACCAACTACCGCGGCGATGTCGTCAGCATTGTCGACGAAAACGGCGCGACGGTCGCGAATTATAGCTATGATCCATGGGGAAAAGTACTTTCGGTTTCGGAAAATGCGGCAGTGACTGGACAGCCAATAGGATATGCAAGAGGGCATCAAACGGGAGGGATTCCGACAAATGTTGTTGAAGATGTAATGAAGAACGGCACTTCAAGAACAGTCATTAGAAACAGTGCAATTAGAATTATTTACAAACATAATGGTGTTAGAGTTGCCGCTGAAGAACGAGGGAAAATCGTGATAGCTCCCATGCGATACTATTAGTGAAAGAGTAGGGTTCAGCGAATATTAGGAGGCAATGAAATGAGAAGGGATTATTATGAAAGAATTGAAAGAGCCGTCAAGTATATTCATGATCATTATGACGAGCCTATTCATCTTGATACATTAGCCAACGTTTCCCATTTTTCGAAATATCATTTTAATCGTATCTTCACTTCGATTGTTGGAATGACACCGATGTCTTATGTGAAAAAAATTCGTCTGCAAAAGTCGGTGTATTACTTAACTGAAACGACTAAATCTATCTTGGAAATCTCCAATCTCTGTGGTTTTGGCTCCGTTTCAAATTTTAATGCTGCTTTTAAACAACATTTTCACATGGTTCCCAGTGACGTAAGAAAAAAACATCAAAATCGCAATATTTCATTAGATATAAGCAAGAATCAAGAAGAATGGTCTGCTCCGATCCGTTATACTTACGCTAACCATCATTTATTAAGGAGAATATGGAGCATGAATATAATGATTAAAGAGCTTCCTGACTATGAAGTGGCTTTTGTTAGGCATGTGGGTAGTTATTTAGAAACGTATTATGCATGGAATCAATTAAACGAATGGGCAAACCGAAACGGATTGTATCCGCCAGAGCACGATTTTATTGGCATCTCATTGGATGATCCACTTGTTGTAGAAGAATTTGCTTGCCGCTATGATGCGTGTGTGACGCTGCCGACCGGTTTCAAGGGAGATGAAGATCCCGATATTCAATATAAAACAATACCTGGCGGATTATATGCCTTATATCAGTTTTACGATACGATTGATAAATTAGCGATTGCGTATCAAAGTTTATTTGGACAGTGGTTGCCAAATAGTGAGTATGATGCGGATGATAGGCCGTGCCTGGAATTTTGTATGAATAATCCAGAAACAGATCCGGAAGGAAAGTGTAAAGTTCATTTATATGTCCCTATAAAAGAAAGGGGATCATCTAGCGGGGGCTAGGAATAGGACGAATGATCTGGCGACGATGGTCGATCGTAATGAAGAAGTCCTTGTTATTTCGATGTTATGAATCCTGGTTTTTGGAAATTAAAAAATGGTTGTCATTTCCATAAAATAATGGTAGCATAGGAATAACTGAATAAGTCTTATCAAGAGTGAACGAGAGATCGGGCTCAATGACTTCACAGCAACCTGCGCTTGACGCAAGGTGCTCCTACCCGCAAAGCGCTTCGCTTTGAATGATAAGGACGGCTTCAAGCTCTTTTCGCGTCATTCATGGCGGAAAGAGCTTTTTATTTTGGCAGAGCCGTTTGTGACCATTCTTATTGAGAAAGGGGCGAGCATGATGAGTGAAACGATCCGCAGGTACATGGCGTGCCATATGAAAGCTGCTTCATTCGCTTTACATGTTGCCAGCGGTGTAAAACGTCAGCTTTGTCAATGGGATTCTACAGCGATTTTTTACATTGATCACCATACGAACTTTTTTCTATTGTATGGGCAAGCATTTGGAAAACCGTTTCAACTGTTACTTACGTTGGCGGAAGTGGAAGTGTTCAAAGCAGAAGAGCCCTATGCGCTCGATCGTTACATTTGGCGGGAGCTAAGAGAGCAAGGGCTGCCGGTCGGGCAGATTGATTAAAAACGTTAGAAAAGAAAAAGGAGAGGGAGCTATGGAAGTCGAAATAGATGAGCATGCCGGTATTCGAGGAAAAGACATGGAAACAAATGTCAGCGGAATGAGATTGACTCAGCGAAATGGGCGGTTCTTGTCTCCTAAATGGCATGTCGCTATGCTCATTGATCCTTTCGAAACCTTTACCTTAGTGAGAGGGAGTGAAACAAGAAAAAGGACGGTTGCCATCGCTTAGGGTACCGCTCATGAGGAAAAACGGTAGGGCCTTTATTTTTTCTTCGGCACGAGCAGCAAATGGCCGGAATTCTCAAATCGGTAAAGTAAAAAGAGAAAAACAAGCGTCCCGATGTAAAGCGGGACCTTGTTTGGGATTTTCATGTTACGATCTTTGATTAGAGGGAACGATCGATATGATCTATTATTTTGTTGTTAATAAAATCTCGGGAAACGGAAAAGGGCTGAAAGTTTGGAAAAAGGTTGAAAAGCTGCTTCAAGAGAAGCAGGTAAATTATCAAGTTCGTTTTACAGAACGTCCAAAACATGCGGTAGAAATAGTGAAGGAGTTTTCTTCTGAAGCATGCAATGCGGTTGTCGCCGTTGGCGGCGATGGCACAATCCACGATGTGGCAAACGGGCTCATTCATTCGAATATACCTTTAGGGATTATTCCGGCAGGGTCAGGAAATGATTTAGCAAGGGCTCTTGATATACCGATGGACTATAAAAGGGCGTTGGAACGTATTTTAAGAGGAAAGAAAAGAAAAATGGACGTTGGAAAAATTGGCGAAGAATACTGCATGACTGTAACGGGAATCGGATTTGACGGCAAAGTGGCCGAGATCAACAATGCTGCTAAATATAAAGATTTATTAAATCTCGTTAGGTTAGGCGATCTTTCCTATGGATTGAGCGTTTTGCATGCTTTATTCCAATATCGTCCCGTCCGCATTCAATTAAAAATTGACGGGGAGGTTCAATCTTTTTCAAATGCATGGTTCATTGCCATTGCTAATACTCCGAATTACGGCGGAGGGATTAAAATATGTCCGGATGCTTGTTACTATGACGGATTTTTTGACATTTGTATCGTACATAGCGTCACAAAATGGGAGCTGTTACGCACGTTTCCAAAAGCGTATAAAGGAAAGCATGTTTCACATCCAAGTGTCACCATGATCAAAGGAAAACAGGTAGAAATTATCGCTGAACCGCCGATAATTGTCCAAAGCGATGGCGAGATTCTCACGAAAACTCCAGTGAATGTAACGATTCAGAAGGAGGCGTTGCTAATTATGTGACCCTCCCGCAGGCAAAAAAGCTGTTCAAGCAATTTATTTTCATCTAAGGAACGCTTTGTGGGCAAATGAATAGGTTCACTGGCGTTTCTTGTTCGAGAGAAGAAGCAGGAAGCTCATTCTGTTTTTTAGTAGCATACTAGATCATATCAGCACTGGGGAAATGATATATTTATACTATTTTATAAATTCTAAAAATTAATTGAAAAATAGTGGAAAAAGTGATTAAATAAATGGTAAGTAGTATACATTTCAGTGATGATGCTTAAATTCGTTGCACGAAATTATAGAAACGATGTTTCTTATTACGAAACAATAAGGGGTGTGAGGATTGCTCGCCACAGAATTTTTATCAGAATTAAAGGCGATTTTGCGCGACAGCCACGTTCAAGTAGAAGAAGATGTGGGACATCCGCTGGGAAATAGCGGTCGGGTCACCGTTTGTCCGCAGTCGGAAGAGGAGATTTCCAATGTTTTAATGTATGCAGACAACCATGGAAAAAAAGTAACGATTGTCGGCGGCGGAACGAAGAGAGGATTTGGCGGGGGAACGGAAGTCGCCGATCTTTTGCTTTCACTGGCGGAATATAAAGGAGTTGTCGAGCATAACGTTGGTGACATGACATTAACGGTTAAAGCGGGGACACCGTTTCAATCTTTGCAGGAATATTTAGCCGAATATAACCAAACGATCGCGTTGGATCCGATATGGCCAGAATATGCCACGATTGGTGGAGTGATTGCAGCGAACGACAGCGGCCCGAAACGATTTCGTTATGGTTCTGCTCGCGACAGCGTCATTGGAATGAGAATTGTTTACCCGAATGGAACGGTTATCCGCTCGGGCGGCAAAGTGGTTAAAAATGTGGCTGGCTATGATATGAACAAGCTGTTTATCGGTTCTATGGGGACGCTCGGAGTGATATCGGAAGTAACGTTGAAGCTTCGCCCGCTTCCGAAATATGAAAGCCTTATTCTATTATCCTTTCAAGAAGGAAAGATGGAAGAAATACGCGCTTTTGCTGTGGAATTGCTAGATTCGTTGATGGAACCGACATCCCTGGAATTGTTAAGCCCTTCTTTATCGGAGCGGTTAACAGGGAATCATGCTTATACAGTAGCGATCAGCTTTGAAGATGTCGAAAGCGCTGTCCATTACCAGGAGAATTTTGTCAAGCGCATTCAGCCAGCCAAAACAAACATAACGATTTTACCATTAAAAGAAGCGCGAGCATTTTGGAGACAATTTTACACCATCGCTCCGAATGGGAGGGAAAGCGGAAGCAGCAACGAAATAGAGGCTGCTTTGAAAATCGGCGTTGTCAATCTCGATGCTCTTCAAGTCATAAAAGCAAGCCATATTTTACAAGACGCTATGAATATAGCTGTTGAGGCGCATGGCGGTCTTGGGCATGGACTATGTCAAATATATATCAAAGGGACGGGCGAAGAGGTTGTTGCTGCCATTGAGCGGCTTCGTCAGTTTGTGATCCCGCTTGGCGGATACGTGATTGTGAAACATTTGCCGTTGGCGCTTCGGCAAAAAGTAGAGGTTTGGGGTGAAAAACCGTCTTATTTCTTCCTATTAGAAGGTATTAAAACAAAAATAGATCCCCATTCTACTCTTAATCATGGACGATTTGTAGGAGGGATATAATGTGAGTGTAAGAGAGAACGATGTAAAACAAGCACCGGCATGTACAGCGGCGAGCTTGGGGAATTATCTTTGGAATGACCCTCCTGATGAAAGCAAATGGGCCGATTGTGTTCATTGCGGCATGTGCTTGGAATCCTGTCCAACTTATGAACAAACGGGGCAAGAACAGCATTCTCCGCGCGGACGCGTCCATCTGATTAAATCGGTTGCCGAAGGAAAGCTGGAAGTGAATGAAGCGTTTGCCGATCCGGTTTTTGCTTGTCTTGATTGCCGCGCGTGTACGACCGCTTGTCCTGCTGATGTTGATGTCGGAGGGCTGATCGAAGAGGCGCGCGGGCAAATTCGTCAAGCGATGCCATTGACCGGATGGAAAGGAGCGGTAAGCAAATTTTTTCTTGAGGGAGTATTTCCGCATGCGAATCGCTTGCATTTATTAGGGAGGTTGTTGAAGTTTTACCAAAAGAGCGGGTTGCAAAAGATGGCGCGTAAGACGCGGCTGATTCATATGATGCCGGAGCATTTAGCGGAAATGGAAGCGATTTTACCAGAAGCCAAGCAGCCGGTTCGCCAAAAATACAAACAGGCGGGCATGATTCAAGCAAAAGGGGAAACGAAGCGGACGGTTGCCCTTTTAACTGGATGCGTCATGGATGTGATGTTCAGTGATATAAATGAAGCGACGATTCGTGTATTAACCCGTAATGGAAATAATGTGACAATCCCACAAAATCAAACGTGTTGTGGAGCGCTGCATGTTCACGCCGGCGACCGTGAAACAGGAAGAAAGCTGGCGAAGCGGAATATCGAAGCGTTTAAAGATGCTGATACAGTCATTGTGAATGCGGCAGGCTGCGGCTGCATGTTGAAAGAATATCCAGAATTATTCCGTGAAGATCAGGAGTGGCGCGAAAAAGCAGAACGGTTTGCTGCGAAGGTACAAGATATTTCTAAATATCTTTATGATACAGGGTATGAAAAGCCAAAAGCAGAAATCAAAACAAGGATTACGTATCATGATGCATGCCATTTAGCGCATGGCCAAGGGATCCGCCGGGAGCCGCGCGACATTCTTCTTAGCATTCCCGGGGTGGAAATGGTGCATATGCCGAATGCCGACCGTTGCTGTGGAAGTGCCGGCATTTACAATATCACTCATCCGGAAATGGCAGGAGCTGTCCTAAAAAGTAAAATGGAGCATGTTCCTGAAGAGGTCGAAATGATTTCGATGGGGAATCCCGGCTGTATGCTGCAAATGGCGATGGGAGTGCTGAAATACGGAAGAAACCAAAAAATTGTGCATACCGTTCAGCTGCTTGATTGGGCATACCAAAAAGAGGATCAACAAAAGGTGGGAGAATCATGGCGATAAAAGGTGGGCAAATAAAGGATACACATATCGAAAATCTTGCGAAAATCGTTGGTACTTCAGCGATTCTCTATAAAAAAGAAGATTTGCTTGCATATGACTGTGATGGTTTTACGATTCATCGCCATTTACCGAAGGCAGTCGTGTTTCCCAATAGCGCAGAGGAAGTCGCGCAGATTGTGAAATATTGCCATGAGCATGATTTGCCCTTTCTTGCCCGCGGTGCAGGAACGGGATTAAGCGGCGGAGCGATTCCGTTAAATGGCGAGGTGATCATTAGCTTAACCAAAATGAAGCGGCTCGTATCGGTCGACCTCGAAAATCGACGTGCGGTGGTCGAGCCGGGCTTTATAAATCTGAAGCTGACCCATTCGATTGCTGATAAAGGCTATTATTATGCTCCTGATCCATCAAGCCAATATTGTTGTACGATCGGTGGGAACGTTGCTGAAAATGCCGGGGGAGCCCACTGCTTAAAATATGGCGTGACGACAAACCATATTTTGGGGCTGGAAGTTGTTTTGCCAAATGGGGAAATGATTGAAATAAGCACAAACGGAGTTCTTGATCCGCCTGGATATGATTTGCTTGGAATATTGACAGGATCGGAAGGCACGTTAGGAATTGTAACGAAAATCACCGTTCGCATTTTAAAAAATCCTGAAGCGAAACAAACGGTGCTGGCGTATTTTGATAAAGTTTCCGATGCCAGCCAAGCCGTGTCTGATATCATTTCCGCCGGAATTGTTCCCGCTGCCCTTGAAATGATGGATAAAACAGCGATTGAGGGGGTGGAAGCAGCGGCGTTTCCAGTAGGGCATCCGAAAGATATTGAAGCGCTTTTGCTTATTGAAGTAGATGGTATTTCTGCTGGCATCGATGAACAGATTCAAGAAATATTAAAGGTATGCCGAAGCCGAAATGTTCGTGAAGTGAAAGTAGCCCAAGATGAGAAGGAACGGGAAAGATGGTGGGCGAATCGAAAAACGGGATTTGGGGCGATGGGAGCGATTTCTCCGGACTACTTAGTGCAAGACGGGGTGATTCCGCGGAGCAAGCTGCCGGAAGTGCTAGAACGAATTAGACAAATAAGCGAAAAATATGGATTGCGAATCGCGAATATTTTCCATGCTGGGGACGGAAATCTTCATCCACTTGTCCTTTTTGATTCGAGGAAACCAGGGGAAACAGAAATGGCATTGGCGGCTGGAAGCGAATGTCTGCAAGCTTGTGCCGATGCTGGCGGATCGATCACCGGCGAGCATGGAGTGGGCATTGAAAAACGAGAAGAAATGCGTTTCATTTTCAGCGACGAAGAAATTGCCGCACAAACCAATATTCGTGACGTATTCAATCCGAAAAACTTATTAAATGCTGGAAAGTTATTTCCGACACCAGGGCGTTGTGTCGAAGTGAAAAGAAATGAGAAAATGAAATAATTTTTTGAAAATTATTGAAGCACCTGCAACTTTATGCTATTATTTTTTTAATAAATTAAGAAACGATGTTTCGTAATAACAAACAGAAACTCTCTGTATGAGGAAGGAAGTACTTTTAAAAAATCGATGAGGATGAAATGGGGGAAGTGGTTGTATGCAAGACTATGTAAAAGTAGGAAATCTTCAAGTTGCCCGCCTTTTCTATGAGTTTATCAACCAAGAGGTTTTGCCCGAAAGCGGAGTTGAAAACGAACAGTTTTGGGCGGATTTAGAAAGGTTAGTAAACGATTTGACGCCGAAAAATAAAGAGTTGCTTGCCCGGCGTGATGAAATTCAAGAAAAACTTCATGAATGGCATCGCCAGCATAGAGAAAATTTTGATTTTCATCAATATAAATCATTTTTAGAGGAAATTGGCTATTTAGAACCAGAAGTAGAAGATTTTCAAATCACAACTGAAGGAGTAGATGATGAAATCGCTCTACAGGCTGGACCACAGCTAGTTGTCCCTGTCAGCAACGCCCGTTATGCGCTGAACGCAGCGAACGCGCGCTGGGGGAGTCTCTATGACGCTCTTTACGGAACGGATGTAATCAGTGAAGAGGACGGCGCGGAACGTGGCGCTCATTACAATCCTGTCCGCGGCGAGAAAGTGATTGCCTATGCTAAGCAATTCCTCGATGAAGCGGCACCGTTAAACGGTTACTCCCATAAAGATGCCGTCAAGTACGCGGTCCTTGATGGAAAATTATCTGTTTTCACCAAGGATGGCAAGACGACAAACCTTCAAGATGAGGAAAAATGGGTCGGCTATCAAGGAGATCCGGAAGAGCCATCGGCTATCTTGCTGAAAAATAACGGCTTGCATATTGAAATCCAAATCGATCGCCATCATCCTGTCGGCAAAACCGATGCGGCGGGTGTGAAAGATATTTTATTGGAAGCAGCGTTGACGACGATTATGGACGGAGAAGATTCTGTTGCCGCCGTCGATGCGGAGGACAAAGTCCTTGTATACCGCAATTTATTAGGTTTAATGAAAGGAGATTTGACAGCCACATTTGCAAAAGGCAATCAAACGATAACGCGCACGCTCCATCCTGACCGGATTTACACAAAGCCAAATGGAGAAGAATTGGTATTGCGGGGACGTTCGCTCATGTTCATTCGCAATGTTGGCCATCTGATGACGAATAATACCGTATTAGATCCGAATGGCCAGGAAATTTATGAAGGGGTTTTGGATGCGGTTGTGACTAGTTTAATTGCGAAACATTCTCTGTTAGGCAATGGCCGCTATAAAAATTCCGCAAAGGGTTCGATCTACATTGTGAAGCCGAAAATGCACGGTTCAGAAGAAGTGGCTTTTGCGAATGAATTATTTGACCGTGTGGAAGATATGCTGGGCCTCGAGCGAAATACCATCAAAATTGGTGTCATGGACGAGGAACGCCGCACAACGCTGAACTTGAAAAACTGCATTTATCAAGTAAGAGACCGCATCGTGTTTATTAATACTGGTTTCTTAGATCGTACGGGGGATGAAATCCATACTTCAATGGAAGCGGGGCCGATGATTCGCAAAAACGATATGAAAACATCAGCATGGCTGCAAGCCTATGAGAAATCAAATGTAAGCATTGGGCTTGCTGCTGGTTTGCAAGGTCGGGCGCAAATCGGTAAAGGAATGTGGGCCATGCCGGATATGATGGCGGAAATGCTGAAGCAAAAAGGCAGTCAGCTTCAGGCAGGCGCCAATACAGCGTGGGTACCTTCTCCAACGGCAGCGGTCTTGCATGCTCTACACTATCACCAAATCAATGTAACCAAGGCACAAAATGAATTAAGCAAAGAGTTGAAAGATTTCCGTGACGATATTTTACAAATTCCAGTGGCCGTCGATCCTAACTGGGCTCCGGAAGAAATTCAACAAGAACTAGATAATAACACTCAAGGTATTCTTGGGTATGTTGTCCGCTGGGTCGAACAAGGAATTGGCTGCTCGAAAGTTCCTGATATTCATAACATCGGGCTGATGGAAGACCGGGCGACCTTAAGAATTTCAAGTCAGCATATCGCCAACTGGCTTCATCACGGAATTTGCACGAAAGAACAAGTGCTCGAGACATTAAAACGTATGGCGAAGGTCGTCGATGAGCAAAACGCTGGAGATCCTGCTTATCGGCCAATGGCGGAAGACTATGATCATTCTGTCGCCTTCCAAGCGGCCTGCGACCTTATTTTCAAAGGCTATGAGCAGCCGAACGGTTACACGGAACCAATTTTGCATCGCCGCCGCTTAGAAGCCAAGGCGAAGTTTGCGGTAAAACAGTAGGAGATCATACAAGGAACAATGAGGGCATTCTATTTATTTAGGATGCCCTTTCATCTACGTGATACAGTGAACAAGGGTGGGGAAGTTGTCCTGATTTAAACGTTGCAGAAGCCGCCGCCAATGGATGGCCAATCGGGAGTTGTTTGTCACTATATAATGTGCTATCAGCGGCAGCAGGAAAATGGCTCATTGCTGAATCATGGCTGAATGATTTTCAGAATCGTTCGAGAGTCAGACATTCTTTTCATAAAAACAGGTTGGAAAAAGGTGTGATTTAGCTCTTTTATCACACAGTTGATTGGCGAAAAGGCAAGTCACAGGACTCTTTCAAGAGCGGATGACAGATTGGACGAGAGGAGAAAAGGGATGAAATTTGCTAGATTTATAGCGAACGGAGAAAGGTACACAGGTATCGTAACAGATGGTAGGATCAGAGAAATTCAAGGGGATATGTTTGGAAAATGGGAGTATACAGAAAAAACATTTTCCGGGCATGAGGTCAAGCTTCTTGCTCCGTTAGAGCCGAATCAAATCATCGGAATCGGTGCCAATTACGTCTCGCAAAAACAAGAGATTCCGGATGTGCTGCCGGAAATTCCGGTGTTTTTCTTTAAGCCTGCTTCATCGGTGATCGGGCCTGAAGAAGAAATTATCATTCCAAAAGGAATCGACCACGTGAAGTTTGAATCAGAATTGGCGGTGGTGATTGGAAAAGAAGCGAAACATATTCCAGAATCAGATGTATTGAATTATGTGTTCGGCTATACCGTTGGGAACGATGTAACGGCACCGCAATTTTTTCATCAAGACGGCCATTGGACGCTCGGCAAAGCATTTGATACGTTTACCCCATTAGGTCCAGTCATTGAAACGGAGCTCAATCCTTTCAAGGTGAATGTAAAGGCAAGATTGAACGGTGTTGAAAAACAAAATAGTCCGACGGAACTTATGGTAATTTCAATCTGTAAAATGATTTCCTATCTATCGAATATTATGATGCTGAAGCCAGGAGATGTGATTTTAACGGGAAGTCCAGTAGGGGCCGAATTTGTTAAGCCAGGGGATCTGATTGAATGTGAGATTGCAGAGATTGGAACGCTTCGCAATCCATTTGTTGCGGCACAAGAAAGTGTTCAAGCCGGTCAGTAACCGCTTAAATGCCCGGAAATCAATGGTATAATGAATTATTATGTGTTGTGACAGAGGTGAGAGAGCATGGAAAGAGAAAATATGGTCAAGTCTGTGAGCCGGGCATTAGACATTATCGATATTGTCTGTTCGGAAAAGGATGGCTTAGGCGTTACAGAAATTGCTAAACAGATGGATATTAACAAAAGCTCTGTATATCGAATCTTATCCACACTGGTTCAATATGGATATATAGAGCAAGATGAAGAAACAAGCCGTTACAAACTTGGCTATAAATTTTTAGAGCTGAGCTCGAAGTTGCTTGAATCAATCGATTTACGAAAAGAGGCCAAGCCATATTTGCAGGAATTAGAAAAGGAAACAAATGAGGTCATTCATCTTGTCGTATATGACCAAGGAGAAGTCATTTACATCGAAAAGTTAGAAGGAACGGAAACGCTGCGCATGCATTCAAAAGTCGGCAGAAGAGCCCCAATGCATTGCACGGCAGTAGGGAAAGCGATCTTAGCCCATTTGCCGGCGGATGTTGTCCGCGATATTTTAGAGCGCAAAGGATTGCCAAGGCATACGGATCAAACGATAACCGATCAAAATGCCTTTTTGCAAGAGCTCGCTCAAGTCAAACAGAAGGGCTATGCTCTCGACTTAGAGGAAAACGAATACGGGATTCGCTGTATTGCCGTACCGATTTTTGCGCATGGGGGAAAGGTTGTTGCCGCTGTCAGCCTTTCTGGTCCGACAATAAGAATGACCGATGAGCGGATCAAACAGCTGCAAGGAAGAATGCAGCAAATTGGCAAACAAATTTCCGCAAGGTTGGGATATGTATAGAAACAGCTGCTCGGTATCTTACTGGAAGATATCGGGCTTTTTTGTTGCAAGTGAATAAAAGCGCGAATCTATGTTGAAAGAGAAAAAACGTCTCGGTTGTTCGGAGAGAGGAGGCTAGCTTGTTTTATAAGGAGCATGCGCATGTCCAGGTCCATGTGCTGATAATGAATGGATCATCCATCCGATTTGAACGAGTGAGTTGGATCGGAATTTAATAACATATTTTATAGAAAAAGATAACAAAATGATCGGCGGGCAGTTTCATAGCCCGCCGACACCTTTTTGAACTAAGAGGCATGATGCTCTTAGTTCTCGCCATCCATTCAATTCAATAGGCATTTCCGCGCGAAGGGGGATCATATTTGAGATAAGCGAAGAATCGTAGAGTTTTAACAAAATAAGAATGAGCAAACCGTTTCTTCTTGAAATATCACTAAACAAAGTGAAATAGTGGGATTTTTTAGTGAATAGAATCACAAGGTTTTAGTTAATAATCGTTAAAATTTTTATATAAATGAAGGTCTAATCGATTTTTTATTTTTTAGATTCATACAAATTCACTTTATTCACCTGGAACGTTTATTTTTTTTCTTTCAGGAGTATGACTCCATTTGAAAAATTGATTTAAAAATTGGTAAATATTTTTGCTTTCTTTTGCCAACAGTGGTCCAGCGATCGCCAAAATTAGAACATAAAGGGCGGTAAAAGGAGTCAACACGGGGTTTAGACCTGCCGAAATTCCTAAGTTCGCAACAATGATGGAAAACTCTCCGCGGGCGATAATCGTTAAGCCGATATTAGTGGAGGCTTTATGAGACAGCCCGGCTCTTCTTCCTGCGATCATTCCAGCTACAAAGTTTCCGGCAATCGTAAGGAAAGCAGCACCTAATGCTAACCAGATCGCATTTGTTAGTGTAGATGGATCAATGCTTAATCCAAAGCTGAAAAAGAAAATGGCTCCAAAGAAATCTCGAAACGGAACAACCATGTGTTCAATCCGATCGCGATGATCTGTTTCGGAAAAAACCAGCCCTAGCAGTAAAGCACCAATTGCTTCAGCAACATGAAGCGTTTCAGAAAAGCCGGCAATGAAAAATAAGGTGGCAAATATAACAATGATGAAAATCTCGTCAGATTTAATGTTTAACCATTTGTTTAAGAGAGGAGCACCTTTTCGGGCAATGAGAAAAAACAACAGCATGTAACCGACAGAGATAAGGACTGAGGTAACGATTCCAAAGACAGAAGTGGAACCAGCCAATAAAACTCCTGACATAGTCGTTAAAAATAAAGCAAGGAAGATATCGTCAAACAAGATAATTCCTAAGATTAACTCTGTTTCTGGATTGGCTGTCCTCTTTAAATCCACCAGAACTTTTGCAACGATGGCGCTGGAAGAGACACTGACAAGTCCAGCGATAATCAGTGTTTCCATCCACGGCATCCCGGCGATCCATCCATAAAGAATCCCTAAAATAAAATTGATGCTTACATAGAGGCTCCCGCCTACTACAATGTTGCGGCCAGACTTTATTAGTTTGCCAACCGAGAATTCCAATCCTAAGTAAAAAAGCAAAAACAAAACGCCGATTCTTCCTAAAAATTGAATAATCTCCTGACTTTCAATAAAGGTGAGATCGATGATCCCGATTGTTGGGGCATGCGGACCAACTAGCATGCCTAAAACGATCAGGAAAGGGATAATTGAAAAATTAAGTTTATGGGCAATAAGCGAGGCAATGGAAACAAGAACAAGCGCTGTACCGACTTGGAATACCAGATGATCCATCTATATCGGTCACTCCTTTCCTCTACTTGCTAATAAGTTATTAATGAGTTCTTTTAATTGGCTTCGTTCTCCGGAAACGACTAAAGTATCACCGGCCTCAATGACGGTATCAGGACCAGGATTGATCGTTTTTTTCGTCTTCTTTTTCTTAATGGCGATGACAGTTACGCCAAAATTGTTTCTGATATCTACTTCCCCGATCGTTTTATTAATAACGGGTGCGCCAGGTTCTACTTGATACCATTCGATAATTAAGTCATCAAAGGCAAAATCGACACTTTCTAATGCTTTCGGTTTATAGGCCATGCCGCCTAAAATGCCCGCGATTTGTCTAGCTTCAACGTCATCGAATGTAGCTGTACTAAGAACTTCTTCATGATTATCAGAGTCAAAATGGTAGATTTCTCTTCGTCCATCATCGTGAATAACGATGACAAGCTTATCTTGATTTTTTGTAATAATCTCAAACTTATACCCAATGCCGGGAAGCTCGCTTTCTCTAATACGCATCAAATAACACTCCTTTTTATTAAATGATTTCTTAAATGGAATAAGGGAAAATTAGTTCCAAATGATTTTAGATGATTTCCGTCTTGGTCTTAAGGTTTTCAAACATGTCCAAAATCAACGACATGATAAGGAGAAAACTATTCAATCCTCGGCTGACAGGAGAGAAAAACCTAAAGGATTGGAAGATAGGGATGTGCTAATTTCTCATGAGAATTAGACATCTTTGCAGCATCATTCCAGTATTCTTGGCCTAGGTGATGAAAATGGATGGAAAGAGAGCTCGCTTTATCGGGTCCATTTCATCCCTAGGGATAGGAGCAGAAAATATGATCAGGCGTGTTGATGATCCAATAAAACCTTATTGGTACCGTTTGATTTCTCACTTTTCTGTCATAGCCAGCAAGCGATGGTGTTGACAGTTATGCCCTTTTCAAACAACAAATGCTTTGTGGACAAATAGATGGGCCCGCTGACATTCTCATTCAAGGAAAGAGATAGAAAAACGGGTGTTAAGCCAGTTTAAGTTAAGCAACGAATAATCAACACTTGTGACATATTATCGTGGCATCCCTATGATCAGGCAGCTGTTTTTAACTTGTTTAAGAGTAGCCCTTGGCTCAATCATCGGGAGAAGATGTGTATAAGTGTGTCATGCTTAAGAATCCGCTAAACTATGGGGATGATGTATCTCAGTTTTCTATATTGACTATAATGAATATCTCAAGAGAGAGTTTATGTGATTCAACCAATGATTGAGGCGATCAGGCATCATATATGGATGTGATTTTTAGCACAGGCTACTTGGCTGTGAAAAGAGAGAGTTTTTTAAAATCATTGCTCTAAAAGAGAAAGGAATGGATTTTGATAAAGAGGATGGGAAATAAGATGGCTATGGATCTTGATTTTTTGTCATGGTTTGTCATAGAAACAGCATCTCAAAAACTTTGTGTACCCATCATTTACAAAAGCAACAACGCCACCAAGAATCAGGGAAGCATTGGCTTGCTCCGAATGTTTCATTGATTTTTCAAGATAAAGTCAGCTTATTTGGAAGCTTCGTCATCATATACTAATGTTCCCCTTAATCCATATGTCCACCCACATTATATACTATATCATGTGTGACATGCAAATACATTGCAGTATCTAAATGGGGATTATAGGAATATAATCCATAGTGCTCGTGAGGCATTATGCTCAATGAAATAGATGTAAACTTGACAGCTTCCTATTTGCGAGGCTATAGAGTGTAACGGTCTTTTTGCCAAAAAAGGTAAGTGTTTGCCATTGATCGAATACCGAAATCATCAATCGCATTTATAAATAAGAAGGATTCGTTTACTGACAGCAGAACAATATATTTGGAAATAATTTAAAAAAGAAATATATTTTTGTTTTAAAAACTTTTGGTTTAGCGCAGAAATTCGAATACAAATGGTTCATGCCTATATATCGTACCATTCGCACTACTGTAATATTTAAAAAGGGAACGGATTATGGTTTGAATGTCTGATGGTGTGAGATTAATAAATAGCGAGCGTGCAGTTGTCGAAAGCGTGTTTTTTCGATAATATCTCAATAGAGTTTAGAGGATAAAGGAGTTGTTTTATGGAGCGATCAAATGAAGTAGCCGAAGTTTGCTTGTTGGCGGGAAAAATTATGCTTCAAAGCGGGGCGGAAACCTATCGGGTGGAGGATACGATGATGAGAATGGCCGCTTCGTTTGGCATGACGCATTCTCATAGCTATGTGACGCCGACGGGAATTATTTTTTCGATGGATGGAGCGGGACCGACAAAGCTGATTCGCATTGTGGAGCGATCCACCGATCTGCAGAAGGTGGCAATGGTTAATGATATTTCCCGGCAAATAAGCAGCGGCCAGCTTTCGCTCGAAGCAGCCTATGAAAGATTAAAAAAATTAGAACGACAGCATCTTGCCTACCCTTTTTGGGCACAAGTAGCGGCAGCTGCGGTGGCGAGCGGCTGTTTTGTGATTATGTTTCAAGGAAAATGGAACGATTTTTTGCCGGCGTTGGTCTCAGGGGGGATTGGCTTCTGCGGATTGGATTATGTTCATCGACTTGTAAAAATTCGTTTTTTTGCTGAGTTTTTTGCATCGTTTCTTGCGGGGATTGTTGCCGTATTGCTTGTCTCTCTTGGCTTAGGGACCAGTCTTGATAAAATTATTATCGGCTCGGTGATGCCGCTAGTGCCGGGAGTGCTGATTACTAATGCGGTGCGTGATTTAATGGCAGGACATTTAGTGGCGGGGTTATCAAAAGGAGCGGAAGCCTTTTTAACCGCATTTGCCATCGGCACCGGCATTGCTGTGATTTTGACGATGTATTAGGAGAGAAAAGCATGATGATTGAACAACTTGTTACAAGTTTAATTGCATCCGCCGCATTTGGTTTGATGTTTAACGTTCCAAAAAAACTGCTGGGACATTGCGGTTTTGTCGGGATGATTGGCTGGTTTATTTATATTTCGTTTGTTGAACATAAAGCGGATTCGGTATTTGCCACATTCGTTTCTGCTTTTTTCATTGCCGTGGTGAGCCAGCTGTTTGCTAGAATGTACAAAACGCCCATTACCGTGTTTAGTATTTCTGGCATTATTCCGCTTGTCCCAGGAGGCATGGCGTATGAAGCGATGCGGTATGTGGTGATGAACGACTATAGCATGGCGATCCAGCTCGCTGCCAAGGCATTTATGATTTCGGGAGCCATTGCGATGGGGATTGTTTTTTCAGAAGTGGCGAATCAATTGGTTAAAAAACGAACTTCAAGATAGAAGTTCGTTTTTTTAACGAATTTTATTGAAACATTTTTTTGAATATTATAAGATGTTTGCAATAGCTGAACCAATGCAGTGGGGAGAGGAAAAATGAAAAACGCAATCGAGAGTATACAGCAGGAAATATTTGAGGTGTTTCATCATCTTCATCGACATCCAGAAATTAGTTGGGAAGAGGTAAAAACAACGGAATTTTTGCGGCAGCAGCTACTGCAAGAAGGATATCGCGTTCAGACGTTTTCCGATTGCACGGGAGTGGTCGGAGAAATAGGAACCGGTTCATTGACAGTAGCCTTGCGAGCAGATATGGACGCGCTTTGGCAAGAAATTGGCGGAGTGTGGCAGGCGAATCATGCTTGCGGGCATGACGCTCATATGACGATGGTACTTGGAGTGGCGAAGCTGTTTAACCGCATCGGCTATCGTCCTCCAGGAAAATTGAAGCTTCTTTTTCAGCCGGCGGAGGAAAAGGGGAAAGGAGCTTTGAAAATGCTGGAGAAAGGAGTAGTCGATGAGGTTGAGTTTTTATACGGCGTTCACTTGCGCCCCATTCAAGAGCTGAAAAGCGGCTATGCTTCTCCAGCCATTTTGCATGGAGCTGCGCAAATGATTGAAGGAGAGATTAGAGGAGTCGCTGCCCATGCCGCAAGACCTCATTTAGGTGTCAATGTGATCGAAGTAGGAAGCACGCTCGTGCAAGAGCTAAGCCATATTCACATGGACCCGCAAGTACCCGCGTCAATAAAAATGACGCGCTTTCATGCCGGAGAAAAAAGCGCCAATGTCATTCCTGATTACGCAGCATTTACCCTTGATTTACGGGCGCAGACGAATGAGGCGATGGAGCGGCTGCTCGAACGGCTTCACCATGTGGCAAATGGAATCTCCCTTATCTATGGAGCGGATATTCACTTGGATCAAGGGGTTCGCATTGTGGCTGCCCAAGTTCATCAAGAAGCGCAATCGATCATGGAACGCGCCATTATCCAAACGATCGGAAGGGAGAAATGCGCTCCTCCTGTGGTGACATCTGGTGGAGAGGACTTCCATTTTTATTCCGTGCTGAAGCCAACATTGAAAACAACCATGCTCGGTCTTGGCTGCGATCTGACGCCAGGTCTGCATCATCCAGCGATGACGTTTCGCCGCGAAGATTTGCTAATTGGCATCGAGATATTAGCAAGAGCGATTATCGAAACATTCCAACAAGCAACACAGGGGGAGAAAGACGTTGAACATTTCGTTAAGAAAAATTAGCACGATTGAAGAGCTGAAAAAAATGGCGCAGCTGGAGCAGCATGTTTGGAAAGCAACCCCTACCCCGCTTCACCAAACATTGACCGTAGCTAAAAACGGCGGCATTATTATTGGAGCGTATGTGGAAGAGAAACTCGTCGGATTTGTGTATAGCTTTCCTGGATATCAAGGAGAAGAAATCTATTTATGCTCACATATGCTGGGCATTGATGAATCATTTCGCAATCATGGAATTGGCTATATGCTCAAGATGAAGCAGGCCGAAGAAGCGAAAAGGTTTGGATACCGGACGATTCGGTGGACTTATGATCCGCTTGAGAGCCGCAACGGCTATTTAAATATTGCTAAGCTTGGCGCTGTCTGTTCCGATTATATTGAAAACTGCTATGGAGAAATGGACGATGCTCTCAACCGCAATCTTCCGTCTGATCGTTTTTGGGTTGAGTGGAAAATTTTAAGTTCACATTTAACCGAGAGGCATCATATGTTTTCGCAAATCCGCGGTTCTGAAGGAGCGGAAGCGCTTCATTGGCGCGAGAGAAAGGACGGGATGCCGGAAGCTGTTTTTCCAGTGGACATTCGGGAACGCCTTGAGCAGCCATCCTTGCTTTTTGTTCCTATTCCGCTTTATTTCCAGAGGCTGAAAGAGAAAGATGATGAATTGGCTTTGGATTGGCGCTATAAAACACGAGAGGTATTTGTTCCATTATTTCATCAAGGCTGGGCAGTGGCGCATATTTTGCGTCGTGAAGGCGAGCCTGTTCAGTATTACGTATTAGTTAAGCGCCAAAAGCTAGCTTTAGATGAGAGGAGAAGCGACGAATGAAAATCAAACAAGTTATTTTACGGCATATGGAAATGGAATTGAAATCACCGTTTGTTACAAGTTTCGGTGCTTTTACAAAGAAGGAGTTTATTTTAGTGGAAGCGATTGATGAAGATGGCGTATCGGGATGGGGAGAGTCAGTGGCATTTCATTCTCCATGGTATAATGAAGAAACGGTGAAAACGAATTGGCATATGCTGGAGGATTTTTTGTTGCCTCTTGTGCTGCAAAAGCCGATGGAACATCCGAATGAGTTGCGCCAGCGCTTTGCGGCGATTCGAAAAAATCATATGGCGAAGTCAGCGATTGAAGGAGCAGTATGGGATCTTTATGCAAGAAAAAGCGAACTCTCATTAAGTGAAGCGCTTGGGGGAAAAAAGAAGGAAATTGAAGTAGGCATCAGCATTGGGATTCAAAAAAGCGTGGATGATTTGTTGCGCATCATTGAGCGCTATTCTGGCGAAGGATATCGGCGCATCAAAATGAAAATTAAACCGGGCTGGGATGTTGAGGTCGTCCGTGAAGTTCGCCGCCGTTTTCCTGATTTGCCGCTTATGGCTGATGCGAATTCAGCTTATTCATTAGAGGATGCTGAACGTTTGCAGGCGCTTGACGAGTTTCAGCTGATGATGATTGAGCAGCCGCTCGCCGCTGATGACATTGTCGATCACGCTACGCTGCAAGCCAAATTGCATACACCCATTTGCCTTGATGAAAGCATTCATTCGTGGGAGGATGCAAAAAAAGCGATTCAGCTTGGAAGCTGCAAAATCATTAATATTAAAATTGGCCGTGTAGGCGGGTTGACAGAAGCGAAGCTTATTCATGATCTATGTCAACAGCATGGCATTCCCGTTTGGTGCGGAGGAATGCTTGAATCGGGAGTGGGCAGAGCCCACAACATAGCGCTGACAACACTTGAAAACTTTGTGATGCCTGGCGATACAGCGGCCTCTTCTTATTATTGGGAAAGGGACATTATTGACCCGGAGGTGACCGTACATAACGGGGTGATTCATGTGCCTCAAGGGGCAGGAATCGGGTATGAAGTGAATCGCCAGCAAGTGGACCGTTACACGGTATTTAAAAAAATATATGACGCTTAATTGATTCCAGGAGCCGGTCCTTATCAGGGACCGGCTTTTTATCGAAATTTAAAACATTGAATTTATCGCTAACTGGAAGGAAGCCGTTCTATCGTTTCGACACCTCAAAGCGTGACCAAACAGCTGCTTCAGCGAGAAAGCGAAAATGTTGATATGCATTTCTCGATGGATAGGTTAAACAAAGAGAGCGGATTTTTCTTTATTCATGCACACCATTTTTTCAGAAATGCATAACATATATAAAGTTTTTTGACCATGAAGGAGGAACTCAGATGTACAAGCAACGAAAGAAAAAATGGCTGTTGCTTGTTTCCTTTTTCTTTCTCTTTTTGCCTATACTTTTGCTAGGCGAAACAAATGCTTTATTTACAGACGAGGCGACTTCTCCTAACAATCATTTAACGACCGCCACTTTAGACGTTTCTGTTTCCCCTGCCCCTATTTTTAACGTTTCCAATCTTGTTCCCGGAGATGTCGTTGTGCGGACTGTTACCGTGCAAAACGATGGAACCGTGCCTTTTTCATACACTATTCAAGCAAGCTCCAATAACTCATTGCTTTGGACTGATCAAACCAACGGCTTGCAGCTGTCCATTGTTGATGGAACAACAACCTACTTTAATGGAGCCATTTCTGATTTAAATGTTCACCAGGGCCCCAATCTCTTACTTCCCCCAGGAGAGAAGGACGATCTGCAATTTACGATTTCATTTCCTGTGACAGCGGACAATACGTTTCAAAATCTGGCCGAAACGATTGTATTTACCATTCAAGCCATTCAATTACCGGGGACGTCGCGATAAAGGAGAAAGACAGCATGCGCATTTGTATGAAATGGTTCGTTATTTTTTCGGTGTGCTTTTGTTTATTCATTTGTTTGTTTTATATGAATGGTTGGAAGGGAAATGTCGTTCTAACGAATAGCATGGCGCCTACCATTCCAGAAGGCTCTCTTGTCATTACGAAACCGTTGAGCAAAGCAGAATCGCTTTCTGAAAAAATTGTGCTATTTTATCATCCGGCATTATCCGCTTATGTTCTGCATCGCGTCAAGCGACAGCAAGTGTCTGAACAAGGAAAAGAGATTCTGATCCAGACAAAGGGAGATGCGAATCCAATCGAGGATCCTCTAAAAGTTCAAAGAAGCGATATGAAAGGAGTTTATGTATGGCATATTCCTAAGCTCGGAATGTGGCTATATATGATAAAAAAATACGGCGGGATCATAGTTGCTTTACTTTTGCTCGTTTTTTTATGTAAACGAGCGATATTGTCTATTTTTTTAATGTTTGCTCTTTTGCTTTTGCCGTTGGAGGCGAAGGCGGTGTGGACAGAGGCAAATTCAGCTCAAGGACAGCTCGCAACAGGCAACGGTTTCTTTTTTTATTATTTATTAAATAGCACCGACACAAGACAGCCCACGGACCATCATCAGTATGTATCCACCGGACAAAATGCCACGTTGTCACTCGATGTGGGAAGCCTTTCCGGGATTACAAATTTCCATACCACCATTTTGCATTCTTTTACGATTATGAATAAAACAAAAAGCCAAGCGGATGTTTCGCTCGCCATTGAAAATGTATCACAGCCATTTTTATCGCTTGTTGGCGCGAATTATATTGTCAGTGTTCCCAAGCAGCTCACCATTCAGCCAAATGAGACAGCTTCCATTCCACTGCAGATCACCTTTTTGCCGCTTTTGACGATATCAGGGACGTATCAAGGCATGGTGACGATCACGGATGATATCAATGGCTATCATTTTCAAATCCCGCTTACTTTACGGGTTCGCTTATTATAAGAACAGGCTGAGCTCGCGGAACATGTCCCGAGTTCAGCCTGTTTCACTGTTTGATCAGGTTAGCTCTTTCATCCCTGTATTCGCTTTCACGAGAATTTCATCAAATTTCTTTTCATCTGCTTTTTTCGATGATAAAAGCGTTCCAACAAAAGCGGCGATAAATCCTAACGGAATGGAGACGATTCCTGGATTCGCAAGTTTAAAGAGCGGTTCGCCGACAAGAATAGCAGCTCCTGGCTCCGGTGACCAAACGTTCGGACTCACGATGACAAGCAGAAGTGAACTAATGAGTCCAACGAGCATACCCGTTATGGCGCCTGTTGTATTAAAGCGTTTCCAAAAAATCGTGAGCAAAATAATGGGCAAATTAGCGCTGGCGGCGACAGCAAAAGCTAATGAAACGAGAAACGCTACATTCATCTTTTGGGCAAATAACGCTAAAAGAATAGAAAGAATGGAGACCCCGATCGATGCCCAGCGGGCTGCCACCATTTGTTCTTTTTCCGTTGCTTGTGCATGCCGGATGATATGGCTGTAAAAATCGTGCGCAAATGCGGAGGCGGCTGATAGTACAAGTCCAGCGACAACGGCCAAAATGGTAGCAAAAGCAACGGCTGAAACGAAAGCGAATAAGAAATCTCCGCCAAGCGCTTCTGCTAACAAAGGAGCGGCCATGTTTCCTGCTGCGTTTGCGGCCACGATTTTGTCATAGCCGACAAATGCAGCTGCTCCAAATCCTAAGAAAATGGTCATCACATAAAATAAACCGATGATCCATGTCGCGTACACAACTGATTTTCGAGCGGTTGGTGCATCTTTTACTGTAAAGAAGCGAATTAAGATGTGTGGAAGTCCGGCTGTACCTAAGACGAGAGCTAAATTTAGAGAGAGTGTATCAAGCGGGTCTTTAAATTTGTTTCCAGGATTTAAAAATGCTTCACCAAGTGGAGTGGCTGTTTTCACTTCATTGAACATTTTCACAACGCTAAAATCGAACTTGGCGAATACGATAATGGAAATGATAAACGTTCCAGCCATAAGGAGTACAGCTTTGACAATTTGCACCCAGCTTGTGGCTGTCATTCCTCCGAATACCACATAGACGGTCATGAGCACACCAACAATGAGAACGGAATATACATAATCAATTCCCAATAAAAGCTTAATGAGCGCGCCTGCCCCGACAAGCTGGGCAATCATATAAAAGATGGAAATGGTAATCGTATTGAGAGCCGCTACTCCGCGGACTTTTTTTTCGTCAAATCGGGCGGCAATCATATCAGCCATCGTATATTTCCCCAAGTTGCGAAGAGGTTCGGCTACAATATAAAGAACGACAAGATACGCTACGAGAAAGCCAATGCTGTAAAAAAATCCATCAAATCCGGTCAGCGCAATCATTCCTGCAATTCCTAAAAATGAGGCGGCCGACATGTAATCTCCGGCGATCGCCCAGCCGTTTTGCCAGCCGGTAAGGGTGCTGTCCGCCGTGTAAAAATCGCTTGTTGTTTTTGTCCGTTTGGAAGCAAAATAGGTAATGACAAGAGTTAAGGCGACAATAATCAGGAAAAGGGAAAATGCTAAGCCGTTCATGATTTGTGGCTCCTTTCTTTGACTTCATTTTTGATTTTTTCTACCATTTCGTCAAATTTGGCTGCCCGCTTGGAATAGAGCGTGCATAGAGCCCACGTCATAATAAATTGGGCAAAAGCAAAGAGCCAAGCCCAGCTGATGGAACCGATGGCGGGTGTATTGAGCGCTTTAGAGTATGATGTTAAAACCGGCAGAGCAAAGTAAAAGATCATAAAGAATAAAGAAAACGGCAAAATAAACCTTTTTTTGGCATGCATAAGCTGCCGAAATGAAGCAGATTGGACAATTTGACTGTAATCTGTAAACGTGTGGTCTTGCTGTGAAGCGGTTTTTTGCATTTCCATGTTTTGCCCCTCCTCATAATCTTTTTAGATGAGAAAAATGTATAAACTTCCCTCCCTTCCCATATGTGTTCACATTTTTTTTCACAAATTTATTATATATTTATCAGAAAAGTTTGTAAATTGGGAATTGAAAAATTTTCATTATTTTGGAAGATTATTTATTAGAAAAATGACGAACACTATTGAACAATAACAATAACACCTCAAAAGAATGTTTAGTAACAATAATAAGTTGGAAAATTCTAAATTTTTTGTCTCAATTCCAAAAATAATCTCACTCTTTTTTCATTTTTCAACTTTACAAAAAATATTGAATAGTATACAATGTTTGACGTGTACTTCTGCAAAATTCTACAGAAAACGACAAGGGGAGACAAACAATGAGTTTATTCAGAAAGAAATCGATTGATGTCCTTCTGAAAGAAGCAGGAGGGAAAGGGGCGTCCTTAAAAAAATCTTTAAGCGCCTTCGATTTAACGATGCTTGGAGTCGGAGCCATCATCGGTACAGGGATTTTCGTATTGACTGGGGTTGCAGCTGCTGAACACGCGGGTCCTGCACTTGTCATTTCCTTTATTCTTTCGGGTCTTGCTTGCGTATTTGCAGCTCTTTGTTATGCAGAGTTCGCCTCAACTGTTCCTGTATCGGGAAGTGCGTACACTTACAGTTATGCGGCCTTTGGTGAGTTGATTGCTTGGATTTTAGGTTGGGATCTCATTTTGGAATATGGGGTCGCTTCTTCAGCAGTAGCAGCTGGTTGGTCAGGGTATTTCCAAGGATTGCTTGCCGGTTTTGGAATTGAACTTCCGAAAGCGCTAACAAGCGCATACGATCCAGCAAAAGGAACCTTTATTGATTTGCCAGCGATTTTGATTGTTCTTTTAATTGTATTATTGCTCACACGCGGTGTGAAAGAGTCTGCTCGCTTTAATGCTGTCATGGTTATCATTAAAGTTGCCGTTGTTCTTTTGTTCCTTGCTGTGGGTGCATGGTATGTTAAGCCGGATAACTGGACTCCATTTATGCCATATGGATTTTCAGGCGTAGCGACGGGTGCGGCAACTGTATTCTTTGCTTACATCGGTTTTGATGCGGTTTCAACAGCGGCGGAGGAAGTAAGAAATCCGCAGCGCGATATGCCGATCGGAATTATTGCTTCATTGCTAATATGTACGGCTTTATACATCGTTGTGTCACTCGTATTGACAGGTATTGTTCCTTATGACCAATTGAACGTGAAAAACCCAGTTGCCTTTGCGTTAAATTACATCCATCAAGATTGGGTAGCCGGCTTCATCTCACTTGGAGCGATTACTGGTATTACCACGGTATTGCTCGTTATGATGTATGGACAAACACGTTTGTTCTATGCGATTAGCCGTGACGGTTTGTTACCAAAAGTATTTTCACGTGTTAGCCAACAAAAACAAGTACCATATGTGAATACATGGTTGACAGGATTAATCGTTGCTTTCTTTGCAGGAGTAGTACCTTTAAATAAATTAGCAGAGCTAACAAATATCGGAACGCTTTTTGCTTTCATTACCGTTTCAATCGGAGTGCTCGTATTGCGTAGAACACAGCCTGATTTAAAACGTGCGTTTAAAACTCCATTAGTTCCTTGGGTTCCGTTGCTGGCTGTTGCTTTCTGCGGATATTTAGTGCTTCAGCTTCCAGCCACTACATGGATTGGTTTTGGATCATGGTTAATCATCGGTCTTGTTATTTATTTTGCATATGGCCGCAGACATAGCACATTGAACGGACCGTCTGAGGCAAATGAAAAAGTAAGCTAATGTTATGATGTTGGAAAGACCTTTGCTAAAGAACGCAAAGGTCTTTTTTTGAGCAAAGGTGCATTCCTTTTCTGTTTTTTGCTATAATGGACATACTATGAATGAAGCGGGGTGAAAACAGATGCTTAGTGAAGAGCTTTTGCAAGGGTTAAATGAACAGATGAACTTTGAGTTCTTTTCTGCACATGCTTACATGGCGATGGCAGCATACTGTTCGTCAGAAAGCTTGGATGGATTTGCTCACTTCTTTCTTGTTCAAGCCGAGGAAGAGCGGTTCCATGCCATGAAATTTTACAATTTTATTAATGCGTTAGGCTTACGTGCAACGATAACAGGATTCGATTCGCCAAATAATGAGTTTGCCTCTGTGTTGGATTGCTTTGAAAAGGCGCTTGCTCATGAAAAAGAAGTGACGAAACGAATTTACCGCTTGTCGGATATCGCGTGGGATGAACGGGAGCATGCGACCATTAACTTTTTAAAATGGTTTATTGATGAGCAAGTGGAAGAAGAATCGATGTTTGATACGATGATTCAAAAACTTGTTCGCATTCAAAACGACGACAATGCCATGTTTATGCTCGATAGTGAGTTAGCGAAGCGGACATTTACCCCAGAACAACAGTAAACCAAAAGAGGCGATAGACAAAGTCAAAATGGCCTTTGTCTATCGCCATTTTAAGCACCTATTTTTTGATTTTTTCATTTCAAAATGAAAACATTTGGTTGTCAAGGACTGCAGCCAAGCGAAGATACGAATCGGAGCGAAAGCCGTTCGTGGGCGGACGGGCGAGGTCGGTGACGGGAAGTGTGTCTGAACAGACTGAGAGGCTATTCAAAAGGAATAGCCTCTTCATTTATAATCAGCCATTTTTATTCAGTTGGTTGGAAAGATCCAGTAAGTTGGCTTTGAGCTTGTGCTATTAAACGTTTTGTAATTTCTCCGCCGACAGAACCGTTTGCGCGAGATGCTGTGTCTGAGCCAAGCTGTACGCCAAATTCCTGAGCGATTTCATATTTTATCTGATCAAGTGCTTGTTCAATTCCAGGTACGAGTAGTTTGTTGCTGTTTCGAGCCATCTTTTTCTCCTCCTAATGTGATAAATGGTCTTGCAATGTTAGTATGTGGCGTGAGAAATAATTTATAATGGCAATTACAGAGGCAGCGGCAATTTTTTGGCAATGAGCCATTGTTCAATGACTCGGTTGATGCTTTGTATGTTCGTTTGAGCATTACGCCAATGGTGATACAAAGATGATGAGTCAAGGAGAGGAAGCAAAATTCAGATATTTTGTTTGCTTCGTTTATTTTTTTATTGCAATCCGTTAGAAGTTAAGATAAAATGCAATCAGAAAGCAATCCGAAACGTTTTGGAGGAAGAATGGTGACGACGATTAAAGATATTGCCAAAGCGGCCGGGGTTTCGATTACGACTGTCTCAAGAGCCCTGAACGGCTACTCTGACGTAAATGAAAAGACACGACAAAAAATTATTGAAATTGCTAAACAGCTCAACTACAGTCCGAATACGCTTGCACGGGGGCTCGTGATGAATAAATCCAAAACGATTGGTTTGCTCGTTTCAGGATTGACGCGCGAAAGCGCAAAGGACAACTTTACATTTGAAATTTTATCAGGTGTCAATCAATACGTAAGCGAAGTAGATTATGATATGGTTTTATTCAGCACGACATCGACGAAGCAGCGCGAAAAAACGTATACGCAGCTTTGCCGCGAGCGGCGCGTAGACGGAGCGATTTTGCAAGGAATCCGCATTGATGATCCGTATTTGCAGGAAGTCGTAGAGAGCGACATTCCTTGCGTGCTTATTGATATTCCGATCGAATCGGAGACGGTTGGATATGTGACAACCGATAATGTTCTTGGGGCAAAAAAAGCCGTTCGCCATTTGCTTGCGCTCGGTCATCGCGACATTGCGATGATTAATGGCTATGAATACGCATTTGTTAGCGAACAAAGGCTGAGAGGATTTTGTGAAGCGTTGCTGGAAGCAGAAGTGCCTTTTCGCGAGCAGCTAGTGGCGGATGGAGCCTTCAAGGAAGAAAAAGCGGAGCAGGAAGCGTTGCGGCTATTGACTGGCTATCCGGAAATTACAGCGTTTTTTTGTGCAAGTGACTTAATGGCGCTGGGAGCCATGAAGGCGATTAAAAAACTTGGAAAGCGCATTCCTGAAGATGTAGCGGTAGTAGGATATGATGATATTATTTTGGCGTCCTATACGACCCCGCCGTTATCGACGGTGGCTCAAAATCAATTTGCGATGGGATATGAAGCAGCTAAGCTGTTGATTGAGATGCTGGAGGGAAAAGCAACCTCCCATATTAAAGTGTTAGAGACAGAATTAAAAGTACGCGAATCGACTTTTAAAAACCACGAGTAGGAGTGGTTTTTAAAAGGTGAAAATTGAAAACGTTTTGGAATAGGTTGCTTTTTTTTAGTTGATGATCCGAAACGTTTTGGAAACGAAAATCAAAACGTTTCGGATTTGGCGTATGGATCTCCAAAACGCTTTCAAGCAAGAGGAGGCATCAGTGAATGGAATATCGAGTGATTAAAGAGAATGAGCTATTTCTGTTAACGGATCAAAAAGGGAATATCCCAGAAAATCATCCGTACGGTCTAGGATTGTACATAAAAGATACTCGTTTTTTGAGCAAATGGGATTTGCGAATCAATGGCGAAGAGCCTGTGCTGCTTTCGTCCGATGCAGCGGAAAACTATGCAGCGACGATTCTGCTCACAAATCCGCATATGGAGAAAGGTGGAGAATTGATTTTATGGCGCGAGTCGATCGAAATAGAAAGGAAACGATTTATTTATGAAAATGTTCTTTATGAAGTCGTGAAATTAAAAAATTACTATCCAAAGCCAGTGACCTTCGATTTGAACATCCAGGTTGATGTTGATTTTGCTGACATGTTTCTAGTGCGCGGATTCCAAACAGGAAAAGTGGGGACACGTACAGGCCAAACAGTCGGAGAACGCTCGCTTATGTTCCACTATAAGGGGGAAGACGAGCTTACACGAACCACCAAAATTAGTTGGGATCGTCAAGAAAAGGCCGCTTTTGAGCATGGAGAAATCGCATTTCGTTTTTCTCTCCAGCCTGCGGCTGAAGAAACCGTAACATTTATTGTGCAGCCGCAAATCGGTCAAGAAGCGGCCAACGAGGTCCTTCATCCAGATGAGGCGCTGCGGCGCTTAAAGTGGTCTTATCAACAATGGCAGGAAAAAATTACAGAAATAGAGACCGATTACGAACCGCTGCAACGTCTTGTTCATCGTGGTATTAACGATGTGCGGGTGTTGTTGACCGATTTAGGATACGGACCGTTTCCGGTGGCAGGATTGCCTTGGTTCGGGGTTCCTTTTGGACGCGATAGTTTAATTGCGGCGCTACAGTTGCTTGCTTTTAATCCGGAAATTGCCAAAGGCACTCTTTTGACTATGGCTCGTTATCAAGGAACAAAGCTTGATCCATGGCGTGATGAACAACCGGGAAAAATTATGCATGAGATTCGGTTTGGCGAGTTGGCCAACACCAATCAAATTCCGTTTACGCCGTATTATGGAACGATTGATGCCACCCCGTTATTTCTTGTGTTATTAACAGAATATGTGAAATGGACGGGAGATTTGGCCATTGTTGACCAATTAAAAGAAAATGTTGATGCTGCCCTCGCTTGGATCGATCAATACGGCGATCGCGATGGCGACTTGTTTGTTGAATATCATCAAGAATCAAGCAAAGGAATTGCCAACCAGGGATGGAAAGACTCCGGTGACTCTATTGTGCATCGCAACGGCGAATACGCAAAATCTCCTATTGCTCTCGCAGAAGTACAAGGATATGTTTATCAAGCGAAAAAAGGGCTTGCTGATATTTTTGAAAAATTGAATGAGGGAGAACGTGCCGAAAAACTTCGCCAACAGGCGAAGGCATTAAAAGACCAATTTGACGAGCAGTTTTGGATGGAGGATGTCGAGTTTTATGCTATTGCGTTAGATGAGCAGAAACGGCAGGTTGGCACCATTACTTCGAATCCGGGACACGTTTTGTTTGCCGATATGCTTAATCAAGATCGGGCAGACGCCGTCGTCCGCATGCTCCTGTCTCCGAAAATGTTTTCTGGTTACGGAATTCGCACAATGGGGAAAGGAGAAACGGGATATAATCCGATGAGCTACCATGATGGAAGCATCTGGCCTCATGATAACAGTATCATTTTACTCGGATTGAGCAAATTGGGGCGGCGAGACGCAGCAACATTGATTATGAGCGGGCTGATTGAGGCGGCTGAACATTTTGAATATGATCGTTTGCCGGAATTGTTTTGCGGTTATGACAAGTCATTTGGCAAGCCTGTGAAATACCCCGTGGCTTGTTCGCCGCAAGCTTGGGCGGCAGGAACTCCGCTTGTCTTTATTCAAGCATTGCTTGGCTTGTTTCCAAATAGCTTAACAAAAGAAATTCGACTATCACCAACTTTGCTGGATTCGATGAATTTTTTAAAAATAAGCAATATGGCGATTGGCGATGGACAACTGTCCTTAACGGTTGTGCGGGAGCAAGGAAAAATGAACGTTCACGTTCATGAAAATACAACCGGCTACGATCTTGTTTTTGTTTCTACATAAGGAAGAGTCTTCTCTTCCTTGTATATATGATCATTTTATTTAAGAAAGGGGTTTTTAAACATGAAGGGGAAAAAATTAGCCACCATTGCGATGACTTCATTATTAGTTGGAAGCGCTTTATCAGGATGCAGCAGCGGCAATGAAAAGGCCGGAAGCGGCAAAGAAAGCACAAACAACAATGGGAAAGTGGAAGTAACGCTTGCTGGATGGGGAGGAAATCCGACAGAGCAAAAGCTGCTTCAGCAGACGCTAGATGAATTTGAAAAAACCCATCCAAATATTAAGGTGAAATATGAAGTGATTTCAGATCAATATATGGATGTGATTAAAACACGTCTTGTGGGTGGAGAAGGGCCGGATGTTTTTTATCTTGATGCTTTTGAAGCCCCTGCTTTAATTGAAACGGGAGTGCTAGAGCCACTTGATTCTTATGTAACCAATGATTTTGATATAAACGATTTTGAAAAGCCGTTGCTTGATGCGTTCAAAGGAAAGGATGGAAAAATTTATGGGTTTCCAAAAGGATATTCAACACTCGCCTTATTTTATAACAAAAAAATGCTAGATGAAGCTGGTGTGGAAGTACCACAAACATGGGATGAATTAAGGGAAGCTGCGAAAAAATTAACAAAGGGGAAGGACGTATATGGATTTGGAGTGATGCCGGAATTAGCTCGCCTTTACTACCTCGCAGAATCAAAAGGCGGAAAGGTAGTCACTGATAATAAAGCAAGCTTTGCCGATTCAAAAGTAGTGGAAGCGCTTCAACCAATTGTGGATATGCATCTTAAAGACCGGTCGACAGCAGAGCCTAAAGAAGTGGGAGCGAGTTCAGGCAGTGAAATGTTTGGACAAGGAAAAGCAGCAATGGTGATTGAAGGAAACTGGGCTATCCCATTTTTAGATGAAACCTTCCCGAACTTAGAGTACGGAACAGCTGAAGTGCCAACATTGGATGGAAAGAAAGCGACGATGGCATATACAGTAGCCTATGTTATGAACAAAGACGCGAAGAATAAAGAAGCAGCATGGGAATTACTTTCCTTTTTAACCGGAAAAGAAGGAATGAAAATATGGACAAGTAAAGGATTAGAGCTTCCATCACGCAAATCTGTCGCTGCTGAGCTCGGATTTGACAAAGATCCATTGCGCGCGCCAATAGTGGCAGGAGCTTCTTATGCAACCGTATGGCAAAACGGGACGAACCTGCCAATTATTATGAACAACTTTAATAACCAATTTGTCAGTGCATTTTTAGGCGACCGCTCTTTGAAAGAGGCTTTAAAAGAAGCTCAAGAAACCGCTAATAAAGAAATTAAAGGAAACGAATAAAGGAGGTAGCTGATAGAAGAGCTTTCTTCTATCAGCTACCTGCGTTATATAAGATCGTGATAAAAAGAATAGCGTTTAGGGGAAAAGTCAACGGAATTTCCTTCATTTAAGGAGAGGAATGAATATGAGAAAAAAAGCGTGGCGAGAAGCGGGCGCCGCCTATGCCCTGCTTTCACCAACACTGTTTGTACTGCTGTTATTTATTATCGGCCCGATTTTGTTTATCGTTTTTCTCTCATTCCATAAAGTGCAGTTGCTTGGTGCCACTTCCTTTGAATTTGTCGGGATTGACAACTTTAAAAGAATGGGTGGGGATTTGCGTGCGAAAATTGCCCTATGGAATACCATTAAGTACGTCATCATTGTAGTGCCTTGTCAAACCGTGCTTGCTCTTATATTAGCAGCTACGTTAAACGCAGGGTTAAAAGGACAAAAGTGGTTTCGCATTATTTATTTTTTGCCGACACTAACTTCTTCGGCGGTCTTAACGCTCATTTTTATGTGGATGTATAATCAAAACGGCTTAATTAATCATGTGTTGGCAGCGATCGGGCTTCCAACCTACAATTGGCTTGGAGATCCGAAAGTGGCACTGAGCGCCATTATGGCGATGAATATTTGGTCGACCGCTCCGTATTTTATGGTCATTTATTTGGCAGCGCTGCAAGATATTCCTGATTCGCTTTATGAAGCAGCTGAGTTGGATGGAGCTAACGCTTTGCAAAAATTTTGGTATGTGACGGTGCCCTATTTGCGTCCGGTGACCTCGTTTGTCGTTATTATGGGACTTATTGGCACGTTTCAATTGTTCGATCAATCCTATATTTTTTCAGCGGGTTCAGGAGGTCCAGATAATTCGACACTCACCATTGTGCTTCTCATTTATCAATATGCGTTTAAAACATTAGGGACGATGGGATATGCTGCAGCGCTCGCCTTTATTTTAGCGCTCATTATTTTGATGGCGACATGGTTGCAGCGAAAATTTTCAAAAGAGGAGTCTCTTTACTAAAGGAGATGGGTGCGATGAAGAAAAAAATCGGGATAGCCAAAGGATTGTTATACATTATTCTTGTGCTTTATGCTGTAGCGACGATGCTTCCGTTTTTATGGGCGCTTTCTTCTTCGTTTAAAACACTTGAGGAAATTGTAAGTGGAACGGTTTCTTTTATTCCTAAACAGTTTACGCTTGAGAATTACCGGCAAATTTTTGTTGAACAGGAAATGTTTCCGCGATGGCTGCTTAACAGCGTGATTGTTGCGGCAGCCGTTACCGTTTTGAATTTGTTGTTTAATTCAATGGCGGGCTATGCGCTCGCGCGGTTGCGATTTCCGGGCAAAAAGCCTCTTTTTGTGATTATTTTAGCCGTATTAATGATTCCTGCACAGGTGACGCTGATTCCCAATTACCTTATCTTAAAGTGGTTTGGATGGCTCAACTCGTATCAAGGGATGATCGTACCGACGATGATGAATGCTACCTTTATTTTTATGATGCGCCAGTTTTTTATTAATTTCCCAAAGGAATTGGAAGAAGCGTCGGCATTGGACGGCCTTAGCCGGATTGGAACCTTTTTTCGGATCGTGCTTCCGTTAGCGAGGCCCGCTTTAGCGGCACAAGCCATTTTTGTGTTTATGGGATCATGGAATGATTTTATGCGTCCGCTTATTATTCTTTCTGATCCAGCAATGTTTACCTTGCCGCTTGGCTTAAACAGCTTTAAAGGACAGTATATTAGCTATTGGAACTATATTATGTCAGCATCCATGGTGTTCACCTTGCCCGTGCTTCTCATTTATATCTTTTTTAATCGTTATTTCATCAAAGGAATATCATTTACAGGTGGAAAATAGCGCACACTATTGTTTTTTCCATTATTTTACTTAAAAAACAGAATGATATCGCTAAACTTCAACAGAAAAGCGAGGAATATTGGATAATTAACCCGCCTGAGCGCATAGATTGAAACGCTGATCTTAAGAAAGAAGAAATGTCATCGATGACGTGTATAGAAAGCTTCACAGATGTTCCATTCTATACATGTATCGAAAAATCTTCTTTAATAAGATCAGCTTTTTTGTTTTGAAAAAATTTACAGAATGTCATGATAATTGAAGGAGATGCTAAACGTGTATGAATCCATTTAGCGCGTAAAGGGGGAATAAAGGACGTACGAATGATGAAAGCTTTGAGAAAATCAACTTCTTCCTTTACTATAGCTTCACCATAGATGCCGTTTAGCATTGGTATGTATCTGGTGTTTTTCCGGCTATTGAATGATGAACTAACGAATCGCTGTACAGATCTATGAGTGGGGGCAGCCTTGTTTGGCTTTTTGTCATGCCTAGAACGGGGAAGGATCAACAGGATCGCCTTAGGGGCATCTATATCCATCATTAAGCTGGTACATTTCCTAAAAGGCAGGCTATAGAAAGAAATGCTTCTCATTGTTATTGTCCGCTGTTTTTATAACAGAACTACGAGGTTTTGCCACACAATAAGGCTATTCACCATGAGAAAAGAAGTGGATAATCTTTGCTCCATCATGCTGAAAAGAGGTGGAGAGGATGACGGGAGTGCCTAAGTTTATATACAGCATTTCCAATCATCGAACTCGAACGAATAAAAATGCAAAAAACGCGTTCATATGAGCTAATCATTTATATATTAATGTAAGGTAGGAATGTTATATGGAATGGATAGAGCAGTTGTCTCAACAAGATAAAAATGTGAAAAGAGAAGGAGAAGAGTCAAAAGGAAAAAAACTGGCTATTATATCCTTGTCATCGATTCCCTTAGTCATGACATTAGGGAATTCGATGTTAATTCCTGTTTTGCCGACTATGGAGCGAGAATTGGCGATTTCATCCTTTCAATCAAGCATGATTATTACCGTGTACTCCATCGTGG
Source organism: Anoxybacillus sp. P3H1B (assembly GCF_001560855.1). Lineage (NCBI taxonomy): Bacteria > Bacillati > Bacillota > Bacilli > Caryophanales > Anoxybacillaceae > Anoxybacillus > Anoxybacillus sp. P3H1B. Next base: position 42,983 of record NZ_LPUG01000011.1, read on the forward strand.
CTATTATTTTAATACCGATTGCTGGATATTTAAGCGATCGTATTGGACGGAAGAAAGTCATCATTCCAAGTTTAATTTTAGCGGCGATTGGTGGCCTTGTTTCCGGGTGGGCCGCCTGGAAAATGGATCATTCGTATATGTTTATTTTAATCGGTCGAATGCTTCAAGGTGCAGGGGCAGCTGGAGCAGCTCCGATCGTTTTGCCCCTTGTTGGCGATCTGTATAAAAATGAAAGCGAAATGAGCAGCTGTTTAGGGACGATTGAGACAGCGAATACATTTGGGAAAGTATTGAGCCCGATATTAGGTGCTTTTCTTGCTGGGTTTAGTTGGTTTTTCCCTTTTTTTTCATTTCCGATTTTTTGTGCGATTTCTATTGCGCTTATGCTATTTTTTATTAAAACTCCGCGCAAGTCTCAAGAACCTATGCCGTTCAAACAATTTTTACATGAGATGAAAGGAATTTTTCAGAGGGAAGGGCGTTGGCTTTATGCCATTTTTATGATCGGCGGAATTTTAATGTTTGCTTTATTTGGCGTCTTATTCTTTTTATCGAGTATGCTTGAGAGCCGTCATCATATGGACGGGGTAAAAAAAGGATTTGCGCTTGCTTTGCCGCTTGGGGCGCTTTGCATCGCTTCATTTCTTACCGGAAAGAAAATTGAAAAGAACAAACTATTGATGAAGTGGCTTACCTTTGCTGGGGTATCGCTCCTAGCCATCGCTACATTTTTATTAAGTTTTTTTGAAAATATTTGGCTTCAATTAACCATTTTCTTTTTAAGCGGCATTGGGATTGGTGTTGCCTTACCTTGTCTAGATGCGCTCATTACCGAAGGAATTGAGAAAAAAGAACGAGGAACCATCACTTCGATTTATAGCTCGATGCGCTTTATCGGCGTGGCTTCAGGCCCGCCAGTCGTTGCCCTATTAATGAAGAAATCAACGGATATGATGTTTTACGTATTAGCTGGTTTATGCGTGCTGGCCAGTGTGGTGATTGTGGCAGGAATAAAACCATCAAAGAAAGGAGAAAACGCATGATGCAAGCGGTTACTTATCAAGGCATTAAAAACGTACAAGTGAAAAATGTACCTGATCCGTCTATTGTCAAGGATGATGATATGATCGTACGAATTACAAGCACGGCTATTTGCGGCTCTGATCTGCATCTTATCCATGGAATGATTCCGAATATGCCGCATGATTTTGTCATCGGTCATGAACCGATGGGCATTGTAGAGGAAGTCGGTCCAGGAGTAACGAAGGTAAAAAAAGGGGATCGAGTCATTGTGCCATTTACGATTGCCTGCGGCCAATGCTGGTATTGCCGTCATGGATTAGAAAGCCAATGCGATACATCGAATCAACATGGAGATGCTGGCGCTTATTTTGGCTATTCTGAAACGTTCGGCGGTTACGCAGGGGGACAAGCGGAATATTTGCGCGTTCCATTCGCTAATTTTACCTCTTTTGTTGTCCCGCAAGATTGTGAACTTGAGGATGAAAAGCTGTTATTTTTATCCGATATTATTCCTACAGCCTTTTGGGGTGTTGATGAAGCCGGAGTAAAGGACGGGGATACGGTAGTTGTTCTCGGCTGCGGCCCTGTCGGACTGTTGACGCAAAAATTTGCTTGGCTAAAAGGAGCCAAACGAGTGATTGCGGTTGATTACATCGGCTATCGCTTGGAGCATGCACGAAATGTGAATCGGGTGGAGACCATTAATTTTACTGAATATGAAAATGTGGGAGAATATATAAGAGAAATCACAGGCGGCGGAGCGGATATCGTGATTGACTGTGTCGGTTTAGATGGCAAAAAGACGGCGCTTGAGATGGTTGAATCTGCATTAAAGCTGCAAGGGGGAGCGATGGGAGCCATTGTCATTGCTACACAAGCGGTTCGCAAAGGCGGCACCATTCAGCTAGTAGGGGTCTATGGCTCGCGCTATAATCAGTTTCCGCTTGGGGATTTATTTGCCCGCAATGTTACTTTAAAGATGGGACAAGCACCTGTGATTCACTATCTTCCGACTTTATATCAGTGGATTGTGGAAGAAAAATTCGACCCTACCGACATTATTACCCACCGCTTGCCTTTAAAGGATGCGGCGCACGCGTATGAAATTTTTGATGAAAAGAAGGATGGCTGCATTAAAGTCGTACTCAAACCATGATGACTAAAATAAAAAAGGATCTCCAAGCAATAGAGGAGATCCTTTTTACATGATCCACCGACAAGTCTCCGACCTCTTAACGGAGTGGAGGTGGGTGTTGGCAAGCACTTTTCTTGGTTCGCATTCGGCTTCGTTCCTTGCCTCATAAGGGAAAATGGCAATGAATTCACGATCTTTAAAATGGGAGTAGACAAAGTCTATTTTAACTTTGTCTACCACTTAGAAAGATCTCCAATCAATGATAAGGAGCTCCTACTTAATTAAAGAAAAGGTCAATCTTGTCCATAGCTTGTGTCAATGCTTGGATGCATGAACGGAACGGATTGCGGCCGCTTTTTTGCTTCCAGTAGCTCGCGGTTTTCCGGTGTATTCCAACCGATATCATTGGTTGGATGCACCCATTCCTCTCCGGACATGACGCTTGGATCCACTTCATCGCTCCATTGATTCAATGGAGAATGAGGGGAATTGTATTTGCTGTCGCCGATAATGACTCCATATTGATTCACAAATGGCGGTTTCATTTGAATGCCTGTTCCTTTAAAAGAAGGGGCATGAATTTGATGAGGAAGCGTTTCATCTAAAATGGGTGATTCTAATTTGCTGTCTTTGTCCATATTTTTCACCTCTATTATAGTTTGAACCCGTCGCAAAATATTATGAATAAAACAAACAGCTTTTACGAAAAGTAAAGAAAAAAAGGGGATGTGTCATGAACAATACTGCCTTTCCTGTAGCCCATTTGCGGGACGATTCATTGAAGAAATTACAGCAGCTTGAAAAATCGCTGCGGGAGGAAACAGGAGAAGAGATTGTCCTTATTGCATACAAGCATAAGAAAAAATAATGGAGGCCTAAGGATGAAACGAAAAGTCAAGGAAAATGCAGCCAAAAACAATAACAAAACCCCAACGGAAAGCTTGCCCGAATCGGAAGGTATTGCGCAATACGCAAGCGATGAACCGATGATTCGCGGGGCTAACCGCAATTCGAAAAAAGGAATGCAAGGCGAATGAACAAGAAAAACCAAGAACATAGCCGTATGGACAATCGCAATCAAGAGGAGTTTGCCTTTGAAACAGGAGATTTCAATGCACAGCAAATACTGGCGCTAATGGAAGAAATGAAGAAGTCAAAAAAGAAAAAGTAGGGAAAGTTCCCTACTTTTTTAATGTCGATGAAAATAATGACAATGGAGCGGAGAAAATCATCGTTTGCAGCTGAATTGGGTCAAAATAAGCAATCATCACGGTCGGAGTGTAATGGATTTCTTTTGTTTCCAAGTAATGTCCAATATCGATTGAAACCAATTCCATAATCGTATGCTTAAATAAATCTTTTTCGTCTAAATGGAGAGACATAAAAGCTTCTCCTAAAATGGACGGCTGTTCAAGAAGAGAGCGATAAAGAGCAGCGCGCCGTTCTTTGTCTGTTTTTTCCTCCCACCAAGGCTTCCGCGGCTTATGCTTCTGGTTGCGCAAATAATCATACTTCATCAATGCTTCAACCACCGAAAGATCTTCACAGGCTTTTTCCTGCAAAAATTGATGAAGACGACGGAATAAATCTTCGAGCTGATGGCCGATGCGTCCCCAGCCTTGTTCATCCCAATAGGTCCCAAACTCTTGAAAGAAATCAAAAGGTGTAGAAAACGTATGGGTGACTAAGTATTCGATTGTTTCATCCATCCGATGGGCATTCCAATATTTTTCTAATACATCTTCTACTTGCTTGATGCGGATGATTTCAGCAAATGACAAAACATGATTTTTTAATACTTCATATGGTGCGTGATCCATAAATACATATCCGTATTCAGCAGCGCGCAGGCGCAATCCGGTGCCGCGCAGCATTTTTAAAAATCCTAACTGCAGCTCTTCTGGACGAAGCGCAAACACATCATTAAATGTATTTCGGAAGGAGGTGTAATCTTCCTCAGGCAATCCAGCGATTAAATCGAGATGCTGGGCAATTTTTCCTCCCTCTTTTACCATCGTTACTGTGCGAGTGAGCTTGGCGAAATTTTGTTTTCTCATCACGAGCTTATTTACTTCGTCATTGGTTGACTGAACGCCGATTTCAAATCGAAAAAGACCCGGCGGCGCATGTTGATTTAAAAACTCAATGACTTCTGGGCGCATAATGTCAGCTGTAATTTCAAATTGAAACACGGTTCCGGGAACATGCTCCTCAATAAGAAATTGAAACATGTCCATCGCATAGCTGCGGCTTATATTAAAGGTCCGATCGACAAATTTAATCGTGCGCGCCCCATGCTTCATTAAATAGCGAATATCTTCTTTCACTTTTTCCTTGTCAAAATAGCGAACACCTACTTCAATGGACGATAAACAAAACTGACAGCTGAATGGACAGCCTCTGCTTGTCTCAATATAAGTAATGCGCTTGGATAAATGCGGAATGTCCTCCGGAAAACGGAAAGGAGAAGGCATTTCCGCTAAACGGATTTTGTTTCGTTGAGGATTGATGACGATTCGTCCTTCTTGACGAAAGGCGAGTCCGTGTACCTGATTAAAATTGCGTTCTCCATTCATTTGCGCCAGAAATTGTTTAAACGTTTCTTCCCCTTCCCCGATGACGATAAAATCAAATTCGGGAACGGTTTCGAGCCACTCGCGGACATCATACGATACTTCAGGTCCGCCGACGACAATCGTAATGGTAGGATCAATTTTTTTCAGCATTTTCACGACTTTAATGGTTTCTTCAATATTCCAAATATAACAGCTAAAACCGATAATATCCGGTTTTTTTCGATAAAGATCTGTCACAATATTCATCGCCGGATCTTTAATGGTATATTCCGCAAGCTGGATGGTAAACTCTGGTTCAGCATATGCTTTTAAGTAGCGAATCGCTAAATTTGTATGGATATACTTAGCATTTAATGTCGCACAGATGATATTCATAGGCAAAAACTCCTTTATTCACAACATTCTAAGCAATGCTTACAGCTTAGCCTATCGCGACTGTTCATTAATCAATAAGAATTTCAATAGATCAGCGTTTAAGTCTCAAAACAACACTCTAATATACCACAGTTTTGTCAAAAGATAAATGAAAAAAACAAAAGCAGCATATATTGGTGATAAAAGAAAAAAGCAAATATCAGCGCAACTTGACAGTTAAAAACAAAATATCCCTTTTATTGAATATTAATAGGAATTTTTTCGAAAACAATGGAAGGAGTACCCTTTTTTATAGCGAATATAATTGAATATTATGCCGTTATGGGAGAAGGAGAGGTGCTAATGGTGAATAACAGCCTTTCTCATCGGGAAGAAGAAGATTTAATGATTAACGTCAGGTCGTTAGAAGAAGAAAATAGACGCCTGAGAGAACAGCTATGCGGATATTCCATTATTTTTGAAAGATCACTAGATGCGATCGTGATTTTTAATAAAAACGGTGAGTTTGTAGAGGTGAATGAGGCAGCGTGTCAGCTGTTTGAAATGGACAAGGGAGAACTGGTGGGGAAATCGTTTACCTTGTTTCTTGATTTGGTTCCCCCAGACATTTTAGCATTTCAGCAATCCATGTTACATAAGTTTGGCTCCTTTAGCGATGAATTGCTGATTAAGCTAGCGAACGGGAAGATCAAGCACATTGAATTTTCGATGAAAAAAGATGCATTCAACCACTTTGATTTAGCCATTATGCGTGATATTTCGGCGCGAAAAGCGCTGGAACGAGAACGAATCATCAACGAGTTTTTATTTAAGGATGTATTTAATCGCGCAGTAGACAGCATTATCATTTTCGATGAATTCGGGCGGTTTATTGATGTAAACCCCGCTTTTTGCATGAGCTTAAATTTAGAAAAAGCCAAGCTGCTGAATTTGTCCTTCCAGCAATTCGTTGCACCAGAATGCAAAGACGATTTTGTTCAGCTTTTAGTTGAACTAAAAGAAAAAGGAACGGCGAAGGGAGAACTGTCGTTTATCCGGTTTGACGGAACGGTCAAAATGTTTGAATTAACCATGACATCAAATGTATATAGCGGATTTTATATGGCGATTATGCGCGATGTCACGGAAAAGAAAAATATGGAGATTAAGCTCCAAAAAAGCGAAGAGCGATTCCGTGCGATGTTTGAACAAGCGCATGAGGCGATTTTAATTTGGAATGACTATGGACACATTGTCAATGCCAATCCTGCTGCAAGCCGAACGTTCGAGCTGCCGCTCAATTTGCTCACAAGAAGAAATTTGCTTGATTTTATTGACTATCGCGACGAAAAGGCACACCATGTGTTTGAGCTTTTCCGAAAAACGGGCGAAATTCGTGATGAACTAACCTTTCATATGCCGAATGGAGAGGATAAGCAGCTTGAGTTTACGATGAAGCAGGGAGTTATTGACGGCTTCCATTTGGCTATTTTCCGCAACGTCACCGAAAGACGCAAAATGGAAAAAGAACTGCAGGAGAGCGAACAAAAATTTCGCAGCATTTTTGATCACTCGATGAATGGCATTCTGCTTTGGGGAGAGGGGTATCGTATTTTGGATGCGAACCCAATCGCTTGCGAAATTTTTCAAGCAACAAAGCAGCAATTAATTCATGAGCCGTTTGTCCACTGGGTCCCGGAAAAAGAGCAGAAGGTGTTTTATAAATTGATTAAGCAGTGCGAGCAATTTGGCAAAGCTTATGCGGAAATGACGCTGTTAACAAATAAGGGAGAGCAACGAACAGTTGAAATTTCATTAAAAAGGGAAATTATTCCTAATGTTGGTATGATGATGCTGCGGGATGTGACTGAGAGAAAAGAACTGGAGTGGCAGCTTCGTAAATCAGATACGCTTAATGTGGTGGGTGAGCTGGCAGCAGGAATTGCTCATGAGATTCGTAATCCGATGACAGCATTAAAAGGATTTATTCAGTTGTTGCAAGGCAGCATTAGCGAAGATTACTCCATGTACTTTGATGTGATTATGTCTGAGTTAAAGAGAATTGAGTCCATTATTACCGAGTTTCTTGTGCTCGCAAAACCGCAAGCCATTCAATACCAGCAAAATGATGTTTGCAAAATTATGAAAGATACAATTGATTTAATTAGCGCTCAGGCGATGATGCATAATGTGCAAATTATCCCTGACTTTGCCGAAGATTTGCCGTATATTTACTGCGAGCCGAATCAGCTTAAGCAAGTATTTATCAATATCTTAAAAAATGCCATTGAAGTGATGCCAAAAGGCGGAGAAATACAGGTGGGCATTCAAAGAGTGGATCGCCAATCGATTCGCGTTTCCGTCAAGGATCAAGGCTGCGGTATTCCTCAGGACAAAATAAAAAAGCTGGGTGAACCGTTTTATACGACTAAAGAACGTGGAACTGGACTCGGGCTGATGGTTAGCTATAAAATTATTGAGGAGCATCAAGGGAAAATTGATGTGGAAAGCGAAGTGGGGATAGGAACGACTTTCCATATTACGTTGCCGATTGAAAGAACAGAAAAAGAGGGAGATCATGAAGCTAGAATACAATGTTTATAGCTCCAAAGAGCTAGGAGATTTGTATATTGTCTCAGACGGGGAAGCCATTGTGAAAATCGAGCTATTTGCTGACGACTGGGAAGAATTGAGCAGCAACCACCAAATGGTGAAAAGCGATTCTGAGTTGCTGCAAACGGCACTTGAACAAATGGATGAATATTTCCGAGGAAAGCGGAAAAGATTTCAGCTTCCATTGAAATGGAAGGGTACACCGTTTCAAGAAAAGGTATGGCAAGCGCTTTGCGAGATTCCATATGGCGAAACGGTAAGCTATAGCGAGATTGCTGAGAAAATTGGAAATCCGAAAGCGGTAAGGGCGGTCGGCCAGGCGAACCGTTCTAATGAGCTTGCCATTGTAGTTCCGTGTCACCGCGTCATTGGCAAGAATCGCTCATTAACCGGCTATGCGGGAAGTCGAACAGATATAAAAGAAAAGCTGTTAAACTTAGAGCAAAGCTATGCTAGAGAATAAAAAAACTAGAAGCAAAAATCGCTTCTAGTTTTTTTATTCATGATGGAGAGTGACAATCATATTTAATGTTCCTTTTTCTACAATATTGACAGGAACAACAATCGCTTTTTGAAACCCTTTTACATTCGCTTCTCCTACAAGCAAAGTGGGAGGAGTGATGTCCATCATCATTTGCTGGCTCGATGCGTGTGTCGCCAATTGGCCAGCGATCATGTTTCCTAACTCGCATGTAAATGATTCGAGCATTTCTCCCTCTAGCATCATTCCATACATAAGTTGACTGATTTGCGCAAAAAGATCATTCGTTCCTGCGATGACTAACTGCCCATGAATTTGTCCAGTCATTCCAATCAGCACGGATAAAGATGAGCGGATTGAACTAGCATGGTATAAAGCCGGTTTTTCAATCTCAATCCCCGCTGGAATTACCGTTTTGATCGAATGAATGGCACTGTTTAATAAGTGAGTAAGAGTTGTTGCTGTCGTCATCCGCTTGTTCCCCCGTTCATAAGACAAATGCGCTAGTAATTTTATCATATCACAAAATTTCATATAAGCCGATGGGGAAACATTCCTATTTCTTTTGGAGATGTGAGAGCGCTAACGCCCCTACTAAAATCGCTCCCTTAATAATATCTTGGGCATAGTATGGGACATTCATCATGGTTAAGCCGTTTAAAAGTACACCAATTAAAATGGATCCGAATAAAGTGCCGATAACGTTTGGTTTCCCTGCGCCGAATACGGAAAAGCCGATATAGGCAGCGGCCACTCCGTCCATTAAAAAGGAGGCTCCGGCAGAAACTTGTCCGGTTCCGATTCGCGAGGCAAGGACGATACCGCCAAGTGCTGCGAAAAATCCGCTAATGACATATGCATATGTTCGATAGCGATTGACTGGAATTCCCGAAAGTCGGGCAGCTTCCCGATTTTCTCCTGTCATGTAGAATAAACGGCCAGGCTTTGTATAGGTCAGAAAGAAATGGGAAGCGGCAACAATGAATAACATGAGTAATACAGAGAATGGAATGCCGCCTACTTCTCCTTGGCCGATAAATAAAAAGGATGGAATAAACTTTCCCGGCGCCGTTCCTCCGTCTGGAAGGGGCATGTCATTGTAGATGGAAAACCCTTTTGTATAAGTGAGATGCACCCCATTGATGGCATACATGGTTGCCAGTGTTGCCAGAAGATCAGGGAGCTTTAGTTTGACAATGAGCAACGAATTTAATAGGCCCACTGCTATTCCTAATAAAAGCGGAACGAGAAGAGTGACCAAAATTTCTTGTCGATATAAAACGAGAGAAGCTGCACTCGCGATTGTGGCGAGACTGACCGTTGAACCGACGGATAAATCAAAGCCGTCGACAATAAGAGAAAATGTAATGCCAATGGCTACGAGTGTTACAATCGAAATGGACCGCAAAATATCACTAAAATTTTCATACGTCAAAAAACGATCAAGCGTAATGCTGAAATAAGCAATGACAACTAGAATGGCAAGCAATGTTCCGTGTTTATATAGAAAATTAAGAGGAGATCGCTTTACGGTTGAAAGCGTTGTTGTTTGTACTTGTGCCATTTTCTTCGCCACCTCCGCTGCTGTAATAGATCAGTTGTTCATATGTTGCTTCCTCTGCTGTAAAACGCTGTACAAGCTGTCCATCAACCATGACATAGATTGTATCAGCGATATCGAGCAGCTCTTGAAATTCATTTGTTAAATATAGAACGGCTTTCCCTTGCTCGGCCAGGGAGCGAATAATCGCAAATACCTCTGCTTTTGCGCTCACATCAATGCCTTTTGTTGGTTCATCAAAAATAAAAACCTCGCCGCCTGTTTGCAGCCATTTGCCAATGACAATTTTTTGCTGATTGCCGCCGCTTAGTTGCTTGACGATGGCTTGCTGGGAGGAAGGCTGGATATGGAGTGTATCGATGAGCTGCTGAGCCCTTTCTTTCTCCTGTTTTCTAGAAATCCATTGCCATTTTGCTAGTGATGATAGTAAACGGACAGTTAAATTGGTGCGAGTCGTTTCGCTCATAAAGAGTCCTTGCTTTCGCCGTTCTTCAGGAATAAAGCACATGCCGGCAGCAATCGCTTCTTTTGGTGAAGAAAACGTATGACGCTTTCCATGAATCAACCATTCCCCGGTTGTTTTCGTATGGGCAAATAGGCTTTCGGCTAGCTCTGTTTTTCCTGCCCCCACCAATCCGGCAATTCCGACAATTTCCCCTTTGCGAATTTGCAGATCAATCATCGTGTTTGTTTTCGGAATTTGCAATTGCTTGACTTCAAAAAGGATGTCCTCGCCGTATGTGCGTCGCTCTCTTTCTTTTCGTTGCTGAGTCCGTCCAACCATATGATAAATCATCTCTTCGATTGACAGCTGGGCAGCATCACCTTGATGGACGATGGAACCATCGCGCAGGATGGTTACCTGATCGCAAATTTCCTTCACCTCTTTGAGCTTATGAGAAATATAGATAAAGGAAACGCCTTGATTTTTTAATTGTTTCATAATCGAAAAAAGGCGTTTTGTTTCTACCTCGCTTAAGGCGGCTGTCGGTTCATCCAGAATAATGTAACGGGCAGAAGAGAAAAGCACTTTCGCTAGTACAATAAGCTGTTTTTCATGCAGCGTACACTCGTGAATCCGTTTATCAAGCGGAAGCGATAGCCCGATTTGCTGCAGTACTTGGGCTGCCCGCTGCTTTTGCTTTTTCCATGAAAGGAATGGATGGCGGGCGGCATGGACCAAATCATCAGCCACAATATTTTCATAGACTGTTAAAAAGGGGAATAGCGCTGTGTCGACTTCTTGAACCACTAAGCCAATGCCGGCCTTCTTGGCGGCCGCCGGATTTGGAAAGTTGACGTCTGTGCCATCGATCGTGATAGTTCCCTCATTGGGTTGAAGATCTCCAGCTAAAATTTTCATTAATGTACTTTTTCCAGCTCCATTCATTCCTAAAAGGGCGTGAACTTCCCCTTTCTTTACATGGAAATTCACGCCATTTAATACGGTCACGCGATCGAACGATTTATAAATATTGTTCATGAAAAGCCCGCTCATTTTGTTTTCCCCTGTTCTTCTAATGTTTTCATCCATGGAGAGAGGGCGACGTTGGATTGACCCCAGCCAGTAATGTATTGATGCAGATCTCCCATTGTTACTTGCTGATTAGGCAAGTCTGTCTTTTTCACCAGATGTGGCTCGAGAGAATAAATACTTGGCGTTTTCTCACCTGCAATTTTTTGATAAGCAAACCGTACTTGGACTCGGCCGACTTCGGCAGGGTCAGTCGCGGTTGTTGCTACCCATGGGCTGTCTGGCTGCTGAATCATTTGCAAATCTTCATCGCTTAAATCAATGCCGTATACTTTGATTTCGGTACGGCCCGCCTGTTGAATGGCTCGTGTGGCTCCTTTCGCAAATTCGTCCCATGTAGCGAATACAGCATCGATATCGCCTTTGTTCGGATATTTTTTCAAAATCGCTTCCATTTGCGTTTGTGTGTCTAATGCTGTATTAGAGCTGGCATTGCCGAATTTAGCAATTTCTTTAATGCTTGGATACCGTTTTTTAAATGCGTCATAAATGACATAACGCCGTTCCATTGGTGTAAAACCACCGACCCAGATGGTAACAATTTTTCCTTCGCCATTTAAATCTTCTGCTAATGTTTTTAATGTTTTCCAAGCAAGGCTATAGTCATCTTGGTCAATGACGGTTACGCCGGGAATATTTAAGTCGTTGTCAAAAGCGACGACAGGAATACCTTGGGCCACCGCTTTTTCAACCGGCCCTTTTAATGCGTCGGCTCGTCCGTGGTCCAAAAGGATGGCATCGACATTTTGCGTGATCGCGGTTTCTACATATGAAGCCATTTTCGTTAAATCGTTATCAGCATTGTAAACTTGTACTTCTCCGCCAAATTTCTGCACTTGATCTTTTACGCCAGCAATATATTGAGAGGAGAAGGTACCGATCGAAAATTGCATAATGGCCGCAATTTTAATGGGTTTTTTTAATTGATTTGGAATAGCGGCCTGCTCAGCGGAAGCGGATTCATTGGCTGTATTGTTCGTCGCCTTCTGTTCCGTGTTTTCTTGTTTAGCCGCTGGTTTAGAGCTTACAGCATCTTGTTCATTGGTGCAGCCTCCGAGCATGATGCCGAATAACAATAGGATTGCCAACAAAAATGTGTGTCGTTTTTTCATCGCTTGATTTCCTCCTTAAACAAAGCTGTCAGCACGCTTTCATAATGGCCGCTTATGATTCCTTTTTCAGTAATAATGGCTGTAATCAGCTCGTGAGGCGTCACATCAAAAGCAGGATTGTATACTTTTACTCCAGGAGGAGCGATTCGTGTTCCTGCCAGCTCGGTTATTTCTTCAGACGGACGCTCTTCAATCGGAATATCTGCCCCTGTCTTAGTCGATAAATCAATAGTGGACAGGGGAGCCGCTACATAAAAAGGAATGTTGAATGCTTTAGCGAGCAATGCCAAGCCAAATGTACCGATTTTATTGGCGGTATCTCCGTTTGCGGCAATGCGGTCAGCACCGACGATGACAGCTGTGATGTCTTTTGTCTTTATAGTTTGTGCTGCCATATTATCAGTGATCAGCGTTACATCAACGCCTGCTTGCATGAGCTCCCATGTCGTCAGCCGCGCGCCTTGCAAAATGGGTCTTGTTTCGCAAGCATAGACATGCAGACGAATTCCGCGTTCTTTTGCCAAATAAAGGGGAGCAAGCGCGGTACCATACCGAGCCGTAGCGATTGATCCAGCGTTGCAGATGGTTAAAATGCGATCTCCCTCTTGAAAAAGAGAAAGGGCATGTTCACCGATGGAGCGGCATGTGTTCTCATCCTCGCTTTGAATACGGATTGCCTCATGAACCAATGCTTTTTTGGCATCGGCGACAGACGAAACGTTCGCAATGCTGGCCATCAAGCGGTCGAGCGCCCAAAATAAATTGACGGCTGTCGGTCTGGCACTTGCCAAATAATCACGATCCTTTTTCAGAAGGTTGCGAAAATCTTCGAGAGAATTCGTTTGATAGCTGTGTGCCGCTAAAGCAAGACCGTATGCAGCTGTGATGCCAATCGCTGGAGCACCGCGAACCTTCAATGTGGCAATTGCATCCCACACAGATTGAATATCTTTTAATTCTAAATATTCAGTCTCATTTGGAAGCTTTTGCTGATTTAAAATGGTCAAATGTGTGTGATTCCATTCAACAGAACGCGGAATGGAGAGCAATGAATCCATATTCTTCTTCCTTTCGTTTAATGAGTGGCAGCAAATGTTTGAAAGAACAAAGAGCGTATTTGTTGCACTTCATGGATCGTCTGGCGATGTAAAATCAGTTGTCGCCCGAGCTGAAGGGCAAGCTGTTTGGCATGGATGCGCGTAGGTTGATCTTCGATTCCGTCAAGATCGGCGACATGGGCTAAGCCGATCGTGCGCCGGATGATTTCACAACCAGCAAAACCGACCGCATCGATGAGCGTTTGCTGCAGCACGTCTTGCAACAATCCTTCGGTTTTTGCATACGGTTCTACATTATGCTGTTCCCAAAGGGCAGCAAACGTGTGCGTAAATACATTCCATGTTTTTTCGATGTGAGCCAATAGCGGCTCATGTTCTGAACGGGACAACGCATTTAGGAGTAAATTGGCAAAAAATTGGCCGATATCAAACCCAAATGGGCCGTAAAACGCAAACTCAGGATCAATGACTTTTGTTTCTGTGTCGCTTGCAAAAATGCTTCCAGTATGTAAATCCCCATGAATGAGCGCATCGGCTTCCGTTAAAAATTTCCGCTTGAGTTTTGCTACTTCAAGATGAAGCGCATCGTCATTCCAAAGAGCCTCTACGTCACGGCGCAACTCCTCTTCAAAATTATTCGTTTCATGGTCGAAAAACGGATCAGTAAAGACGAGATCTTCGGTAATTTTACATAACTCTGGATTGATGAAATTTTGCTGCAGCTGTTTTTTCTGCTGCTGGTTCATGCCAAAGTCCGATGTGTAAAATAACGTTTTAGCGATAAACTCTCCAATGTGCTGGGAAAGAAGCGGATATGTTTTTCCAGCAATGAATCCTTTTCGAGCAATTTGCAGATGCGATAAATCCTCCATCACGGTAATCGCTAATGACTCATCTGAGTAGTATACCTTTGGCACGTATTGCGGAACGTAGTCGGCAAACGTGCGCAACGCATGGCTTTCAATGACAGCCCGCTTAAGCGTAAGCGGCCAGCTTTCACCGACCACTTTTGCATATGGTAGCGCTTGTTTAATAATGACTCCTTTCTTTGTTTGGGGATCGAATACATGGAACACAAGATTTAAGTTACCATCGCCAATTTCTTGACAAATGAATGGTGTTCCTTCCGGAAATAAGCCTAATCGAGCAGCAAGTGCAACCGCTCCCGATTCCGTTAAAGGCTCGTAGACGGATTGTTTAGAATGTGTCATCATTTGTACCCTCCTTATCATTCACTCAATCAATGAAACAATGAAAAAACCTCCTTCGCTTTTCGAAAGAGGTTTGAAGTCGGCTTCTCCCCTCTTATCTCTCAGCGTGTTGCTGCAAGAATTAGCACCGTGCTTAACGTTGGTTAAGTCGGTTGCCGGGCTTCATCGGGCTCGTCCCTCCACCTGCTCTTGATAAGAGTTTGTTCAGTTTTATTCGAATGTTTTTAACAATGCAAAACTTTTTTCAATTCGCTTGATTCGAATCATACATTCGATTTGCCAGTTTTGTCAACTGTTTTTTTGAAAATTTTTTTCGGCCGAAATATAGTGCTCAGGTCGGCGGTCTTGGAAAATAGGAATTTGCTTGCGAACTTCTTTCACTTTTGACAGCTGGATTTCGGCCATAAGAGAGCATGGATTTTCATCGGCTTCGGCGAGGATGACTCCCCATGGATCAATGACAAGTGAATGGCCGGCAAATTGATTGTTCGGATCTTTTCCAGCACGATTGCAGGCGATTACATAGCATTGATTTTCAATCGCGCGCGCTTGCAAAAGGGTTCGCCAATGTTCAAGGCGGGGCTGTGGCCATTCGGCGACCACAAACAATAACTCTGCGCCTTGGGTTGTATGGGCGCGAATCCATTCAGGGAAGCGAATGTCATAGCAAATGACTCCCGCGCACAATGTTTGCTCCAAGGTAAATAAGCCGCTCGATTCACCGGGTTGTAAATACAAATGCTCATCCATGAGCTGAAAGAGATGGAGTTTGCTGTATTCTCCTACAATGTCGCCGTCTCGATTGACAATGTACATGGTATTGGTGATGCCGGCAGCGGTTTTTTTGGCAATGGAGCCAGCAACAATACAGACGTTGTGCAGGCGTGCGAGCTTGCTAATAAACGATTTGGTATCAGCGCCATTCTCATCAGCAATGTCGTCAAGGCGTGCGAGATCGTATCCGGTTGTCCATAGTTCAGGAAGGACGATGACGTCAACAGAGCTTTGACAAACTTTTTCGATCTCTTGTTGAACGCGGCGTTTATTTTCCGCAGGATTTCCGAAAGCAATATCGAGCTGAAGACAAGCAATTTTTAATGTCATAATCATTCACCCCAAAAAAATGTCTTTACAATTTAATTTTTACGATATATGATGTTTGACTAGAATTTCAAGAATTTTTTGAGTAGGTGAAGCAATTGAAATCATTTGTCCAATCCGAGTTGTTGCAAAGTCTTCCGAAGCAGTTTTTTGCTTCGCTTGTCGACAAAGTAGGAAAAGTGGTGGCTCAAGGACATGATGTAATTAATCTTGGTCAAGGAAATCCTGATCAACCGACGCCTCCGCATATCGTAGAAGCGCTGCAAAAAGCGGCGGCTAATCCAAAATACCATAAGTATTCTCCGTTTCGTGGCTATTCGTTTTTAAAAGAGGCGGTGGCTGCTTTCTATCAGCGCGAATATGGCGTTACGGTTGATCCTGAGAGAGAGGTAGCTGTCTTATTCGGTGGAAAGGCAGGGCTTGTGGAAATTCCGCAGTGCTTATTAAATCCGGGCGATGTTGTGCTTGTGCCGGATCCCGGATACCCTGATTATTGGTCGGGAGTGGCATTAGCGCGTGCAAAAATGGAAATGATGCCGCTTTATAGCGAAAACGGCTTTTTGCCTGATTATCGTCAATTGGATGAAAAGGTGGTTGAGAAAGCCAAGCTGATGTTTTTAAATTATCCAAATAACCCGACGGGAGCTGTAGCGACAGACTCGTTTTTTCAAGAGACCGTTTCGTTTGCACAAAAGCATGGAATTTGCGTTGTCCATGACTTTGCTTATGGTGCGATTGGATTTGACGGGCAAAAACCGATCAGCTTTTTGCAGGCGGAAGGAGCCAAGGATGTCGGTATTGAAATTTATACATTTTCCAAAACGTATAATATGGCTGGCTGGCGCGTAGGTTTTGCGATTGGCAATGAAAGTGTGATTGCTGCGATCAATCTTTTGCAAGACCATTTATATGTCAGCTTGTTTGGTGCGATTCAGGAAGCGGCAGCGGTTGCGCTGCTTGAGTCACAGCAATGCGTGACGGAGTTGGTAGCGTTGTATGAATCACGGCGCAATGCGTTCATTGGAGCTTTACAGGAAATTGGTTGGAACGTAAGTGCTCCAGCCGGCTCCTTTTTTGCTTGGCTGCCGGTACCAAAGGGCTGGACTTCGGAGCGCTTTGCTGATTTATTGCTTGAGCAAGCGCATGTTGTGGTGGCGCCTGGGATTGGATTTGGCGAGCACGGGGAAGGATATGTGCGCGTCGGGCTGTTGACAAGCGAAGAACGCTTGACAGAAGCGGCACGGCGCATCGCTAAGCTCAATCTTTTTCAGCAAGCGGTAAAAAAATAATTGACAATCTGCATGATCCCTGTCATAATTCGAATTAAATTTGCAAAATGAAAATTTCAAAAAAATGAATAGAAGCTGTCATTCTTATCAAGAGCAGGTGGAGGGACGAGCCCAATGAAGCCCGGCAACCGACTTAACCAACGTTAAGCACGGTGCTAATTCTTGCAGCATTACGCTGAGAGATAAGAAGAGTTGAAACCAAAGCCTCTTCTTATGGAAGAGGTTTTTTTATTGGAATTGGAGGGATGAGAATGAGCCAAGTCATCGCCACGTATCTGCTTTATGATGAGGCTGATTTGGAGAAAAAGGCGGAGAAAATCGCGCTTGGCTTAACGATCGGTTCATGGACCGAATTGCCGTTTTTGGAAAAAGAACAACTGCGTAAACATAAAGGAACGGTTGTGCATGTGCAACCGCTTGAAGAAAGCGAACGTGCCAATCAATATTTCGGAAAACGTTTGAAGCGGGGAATGGTCAAGATCGCTTACCCAAGCGCCAACTTCAGCGCCGATTTGCCCGCTGTTTTGACGACGGTGTTTGGGAAATTGTCATTAGATGGCACGATTAAGCTGATAGATTTAGAGTTTTCTGATGATCTAAAGAAAGCATTTCCTGGTCCTCGCTTTGGCATTAAGGGAATTCGCGCAAAGCTGGATGTTTATGACCGCCCGCTGTTAATGAGCATTTTTAAAGGTGTGATCGGGCGCGATTTGTCCTATTTATCCGAGCAACTGAGACAGCAGGCGCTTGGAGGCGTAGATCTTGTCAAGGATGATGAAATTTTATTTGAAAATGAACAGGCGCCATTCGAAAAGCGAATTGCGGCAGGAAAAAAAGTCTTGCAGCACGTATATGAAGAGACAGGGCATAGAACGCTTTATGCGGTGAATCTTTCGGGAAAAACGTTTGAGTTAAAAGAGAAAGCGAAGCGAGCGGTGGAGCTTGGCGCCGATTTGCTGCTGTTCAACGTGTTCGCGTATGGACTGGACGTATTGCAAGGATTGCGGGAGGATGAGGAGATTTCCATTCCGATTATGGCGCATCCGGCGTTTAGCGGGGCGTTGACTCCGTCGGAATTTTACGGTGTAAGCCATCCTTTGTTGCTTGGCAAGCTCGTTCGCATGGCAGGGGCGGATTTTTCCTTGTTCCCGTCTCCATATGGAAACGTTGCTCTGGCCAAGGAAGACGCAAGTGGCATTGCCCATGAATTAACGAAGGAAGATGTATTTGTACAAACGTTTCCTGTTCCGTCTGCCGGCATTCATCCAGGGCTGGTTCCGCTCCTTATCCGCGATTTTGGCATCGACAGCGTCATTAATGCAGGAGGCGGGGTGCATGGACATCCAGAGGGAGTGGCAGGAGGAGGAAAGGCATTTAGCGCCGCAATCGCGGCAGTATTAGCCGGAAAGCCTTTAAGTGAGGCGGCAAAAGAAAACCATTCATTGCAAAAAGCCATTGCTTTATGGGGCACTCAAGAGGTGAAAGTATGACGAAACCGATAATTTTTTGCGATTTCGATGGCACGATTACAAATAATGACAACATTATAGCGATTATGAAGCAATTTGCTCCGCCGCAATGGGAAAGCATCAAAGAGGATGTGCTCGCGCAGCGTCGCTCTGTTCAAGCTGGCGTCGGAGCGATGTTTTCGCTTCTTCCTTCCCGGCTAAAAGAAGAGATTACGAGTTTTATTTTAGGCACTGCCCAAATTCGCGATGGTTTTCGTGAATTTGTCTCCTTTACAAAGGAGCGAGGCATTCCGCTCTATGTCGTTAGCGGCGGAATCGATTTTTTCGTTTATCCGCTTTTAGAGGGACTTATTGAAAAAGACGCGATTTTTTGCAATGGTTCGGACTTTAGCGGGGAAACGATTCGCATTACATGGCCGTATGCGTGTGATGACCATTGCCGTAATGGCTGCGGCTGCTGCAAGCCGTCGTTGTTAAGAAAGCTAGCAACACCAGAGGAAACGAAGATCGTCATCGGTGATTCCGTTACGGATTTAGCGGTCGCCCAGCTTGCCGATCACGTGATTGCCCGTGATTTTCTGTTGCAAAAATGTGCGGAGCTGGACCTGACCCATACGCCGTTTACGACGTTCTTTGATGTCATTGAATCTTTGAAAAGGATGGAGGTGAGCGCATGAGCGATTTATTGAAGAAATGGGCAGAGCTTGCTGATGTCAAAGCAGAACTGGCTTCCCGCGATTGGTTTTTGGGAACAAGTGGGAATCTATCGATCAAGGTGGCTGATCAGCCGCTAACCTTTTTCGTTACGGCCAGCGGAAAAGATAAACGAAAGCAAACAAATGATGATTTTCTTCTTGTCGACGCTTTGGGCAATCCGGCTGAGTCGACCCATTTAAAGCCATCGGCTGAAACCTTGCTGCATGTGGAAATTTATAATAAAACGAACGCTGGCTGCGTGCTTCATGTTCATACGATTGATAATAATGTCGTCTCTGAACTGTATGGGGATGATGGGGAAGTCATTTTTACCGGCCAAGAAATGATTAAAGCGTTTGGTCTTTGGGAGGAAGATGCGGTTTTTCGCATTCCGATTATTCGGAATCATGCGCACATTCCGACGCTTGCCGCTGAGTTTTCGAAGCACGTCTCGGCAGATAGCGGAGCGGTGCTGATTCGCAACCACGGTATTACCGTATGGGGAAGAAGCTCCTTTGAAGCGAAAAAGTTTTTAGAAGCGTGCGAGTTTTTGTTTAGCTATCATGTTAAGCTGCTTATGCTAAAAGGTCACAAAGTATTCACTTCATAGATTTTAAAATGACAATGGAGGGATGAAAAATGGCAGTTATTAAAATTAGAAACACAGGTGAATGGATCAAAGGTCATGAGAATGTAGGGAGCTTTTTAGAAAAGCAAGGCGTTCTGTATGAACATTGGGATGTTAGCAAGCTGCCAAGTCACTTAAAAGAAACGTTTGTTTTGAGTGACGAGGAAAAAGAGGAAATTTTAGCGATTTTTAAAGATGATATTGAGGATTTAGCAGCAAGAAGAGGCTATAAAGCGTGGGATGTTGTCGCTTTATCAGATGCTACTCCGAATTTAGAGGAATTATTGAAGAAATTTGAACAAGTGCATATCCATACGGAGGATGAAGTACGCGCCATCGTCGCAGGACACGGCATTTTCATTATTAAAGGCGACGAACAAACAGGATATTTTGAAGTGCAGCTGGAAGCTGGCGATGTTATTTCCGTTCCAGAAGGAAATCCGCATTTCTTCACATTAATGGAAGACCGCCAAGTGGTAGCTGTTCGTTTGTTTATTGATCCATCTGGCTGGGTTGCCCATCCTTATGAGGAAAAAGAAGAAGCTGTTCAATAACCAAAAAGCGCAGGAATCTTAAGCGATTCTTGCGCTTTTTGATGGATGGAATCGATTCGATTCGCCGAGAGGTTTTCTAGCAATGAAACGAATGGCAGAAGAACGTACGGAATGGACGGCGTAGATCGGGGCGTTTCATTGACAAAGAGAGGATTTTTCGCTACAATGGCTTCGAATTCGACCGATAAAGGATTTGATGACAAGTGGCGGATAGAGAGGAAATTTTGCAATCATTAAAGCTATTTATTGTGCTGTCAAGAGCGTACCGTGCTGTTAATGATCAAGTAAATAAATCCATTCAGTCGTTCGGCGTGAACCCTACGGAGTTTGCTGTGTTGGAATTGCTATATCATAAGGGGGATCAGCCATTGCAGCAAATTGGCGGGAAAATTTTACTGGCAAGCGGCAGCATCACATATGTTGTCGATAAATTAGAGCAAAAAGGGCTAATTATGCGCAAAGCATGTGAAAAGGACCGCCGTGTAACTTATGCTTCGATTACGGATAAGGGAAAAGCTTTTATTGAAAAGGTATTTCCGGAGCATGAACAAACGATCCATGAAACACTTTCCGGATTAACGATTGAAGAGAAAGAACAGGTTATTGAGTTATTGAAAAAAATGGGATACGGTGCGAAACAGCAATAAGTACGGATGGTGAAAGCGCCAGCGGATCAAAGATTCGCTGGCGCTTTTTTATAATGGGTGGCGGGCGCGCGTTCTTTTTTGATAAAGAGAGAGGAGGGACTATAGATAAAAGATAAAGAGAGGGAGAAACCCCTCTTTTTTGGATTAAGCTGACAGTCTTTTTTTCGCGTTTTTTTCTTTGTCTACTGCTTTTTTTACAAGCGGATAAAAAATGATGCCGCTTGCGAGCAACGCAACGCCAAGCATAAAGGTTTTGATGTCAGATGTTCCCGCGATAATGACCCAAATGGAATAAATAGTGGCCAGTGCTGCAATGACTCCATCCGTGATTCGCTGCTTTGTATTGGTTTCATATGTCTCTCCTGTCCATGTGAGCTTGAGCTGAAAGACAGAAGCGATAAAGTAAGGAACAAGATAAGCGAGTGTCGCAATATAAATGACAAAATCAAATGCAGCTGACATCGAATGAGAGATCGTTGAGAAAATGAAAATTTGCGCTAATCCATTTGACAAAACTAAAGCGAGTTTCGGCATTCCTTTTTTGTTTTCTTTTAAGAAAGCAGGGATAAATAATCCTTGCTTCGCGGCTTGATATGGAACTTCCGCGCTTAATAGCACCCAGCCGAGCGTCGAGCCAAGAAGGCTGATGAGGCCAAGTCCAGCTAAGATGTATGCGCCGCTTGGTCCTAAAATGGTTTGAATCGCATCCACTAAAGGCTTCTCTGAATGAATCAACTGTTTTTGCGGAAGCAAGCCCATTACAAGCACACTTATGCCAATGTAAATGATGAGAGCAATCAGCAAACCAAGAATGGTTGCCCGTTTGACATCTGTTTGCTTGCGTGCACGTGAAGCGAACACAATCGCAGATTCCACTCCGACAAATGCCCATAATGTCGCAACGGCCGCGCCGGTCACTTGCCCGAACAGGCTAACGGAATGGCCTGCTTCATCGTAACGCGGAGCGACGATAGAGCCGATGTTGCTTTTATCAAATGCAAATAAGCTTATGGCAATAAATAAAAAGAAGCCGAGTACCTTTGCCGAAGTGGCTATGAAATTTAGTTTTCCGGCTCCCTCGATGCCGCGCAAAATAATAAAGTGCATTCCCCATAATAGAGCGGTACAAACCATAAATGTAAGGAGGTTGCCGAGTTTGATCGGTGTAGCGCCTACCATAAATACGGTTTGTTTGCTTGTTAAAATCGGAAAGAATGTGGATAAATAACTCGTAAATGTCGTAATAATGGCCACGTTTCCAGCAAAATTTCCAATCCAATAGCCCCAGGAAGACATAAATCCCGATAAAACCGAGGCGTTTGAGCCCTTTGGAAACAATTCCTTCGCGTAAATTTGCGGCCCGCCATTTAACGCAGGCTTGCGAATCGCTAAATTGCCAAAGACAAGAGCGGTCATTAGCACTCCGCCACCTGTTAATAGCCAAGCTAAAATGACCCCTAAAGGGCTCGCGGCTTCTGAAAGTGAACGAGGAAGCATAAAAATTCCTGATCCAACCATATTCCCAACGACAAGCGCCGTTAATACCCAGAGACCTAGTTTATTTTGCTGCAATATAACCCCTACTCCTTTCTGATTTGCGCATTTATCAAAAAAAAAATACACCCTTAAGTTTTCAACGGGTGCATGTGACATCCGCATCGAACTTAATGTAGATAGCGCTCCATCGCTTCCATATAAGATAAGCGATGGCAGTCCTGACTCTATTCGAATGCAGGCCCAGCTTGCGGCGCCAGAGTACGCTGCAAACTTCGGCAATGGATCCTTTCGTTTGAAGTCATCGGTTCCTCTGTCCCTCATTCAAACTACTTTTATCCATTGCAACCTCTATCTCATCTAAGTTGACGAGAAGAAAAAATATTCAATTACCTTGATAATCATACACGATTCGACAATATTCGTCAATATGCTTTTATCTGAAGCATGAACAGGAATTTTTAGCAAACAAGTGGAATATAACTAAGGTTAGAAATTTTTGAGGAAAAGGAAGGGATGGATTTGAAGTTTTCCGAGTTTCTATATAAACGCCCTGACATGGAAAAACTAAAGACAGAATTTCAAGCGGCATTGCAGGCGTTTCAGCAGGCCCTGCATGCGGAAGAGCAGGATGAAGCGATGAAGCAAATCAATAAACTGCGCAACGAATTTAGCACGATGGCGCAAATTTGCTATATTCGCCATACGGTTGATACAAATGATGATTTTTATAAGCAGGAGCAAGATTTTTTCGATGAGGTGGATCCGATTGTCAAAGGCCTTGTCAACGAATATTATGAGGCGCTCGTCGCCTCCCGATTTCGTTCGGAGCTCGAAAAACGCTGGGGAAAACAGTTATTTGCACTTGCGGAAACAGAGCTTAAAACGTTTTCTCCTGAGATTGTCGCGGATTTACAGTTAGAAAATAAGCTAGCAAGCGAGTATACGAAATTGGTAGCCTCCGCAAAAATTTTATTTGAAGGACAAGAATACACGTTGGCACAGCTGCAGCCGTTTGTGGAGTCGCCTGATCGGCAAATGCGGAAGCGGGCAAATGAAGCGCGATTTGCCTTTTTTGAAACGCATGAGGAACAATTTGACCATATTTACGATCAGCTTGTCAAAGTGCGTACAAGCATTGCAAAAAAACTAGGGTTTAACAACTTTATTGAACTTGGATATGCAAGGTTGGGACGGACCGATTATAATGCTGAAATGGTTGCGCGATTCCGTGAGCAGGTGAAAGCTTATATTGTGCCGTTAGCAGAAAAGCTGTATGAACGCCAGAGGAAAAGAATTGGCGTTGAGAAGCTGAAATATTACGATGAAGCGTTTTCATTCCCGACGGGCAATCCGATTCCAAAAGGGGATGCAAAGTGGATTATCGAAAACGGCCGAAAAATGTATGAAGAGCTGTCACCAGAAACAGGCGAGTTTTTCCGGTTTATGATTGAAAATGAATGGATGGATCTTTTGGCCAAAAAAGGGAAAGCAAGCGGTGGTTACTGCACATATATAGAAGAATATAAAGCGCCATTTATTTTTGCGAATTTTACTGGCACGTCCGGCGATATTGATGTTCTCACCCATGAAGCGGGCCACGCTTTTCAAGTGTATGAAAGCCGCCATTACGAAATTCCAGAGTATAATTGGCCGACGTTAGAGGCGTGTGAAATCCATTCCATGAGCATGGAGTTTTTCACATGGCCATGGATGGAGCTGTTCTTTAAAGAAGATACGAAAAAATATCAATTTCATCATTTAAGCTCGGCTGTGCTGTTTCTGCCATACGGGGTGGCGGTTGATGAATTCCAGCACTTCGTTTATGAAAATCCGGAGGCAACACCAGCGGAACGGAAGAGAAAATGGCGGGAAATCGAACGAAAATACATGCCAACAAGGGATTACGATGGCCATGATTATTTGGAACGCGGCGGTTTTTGGCAACGGCAAAGCCATATTTATACAACGGCTTTTTATTATGTTGACTATACGCTTGCGCAAATGTGTGCATTTCAGTTTTGGAAGCGTTCAAGAGAAAACTATCAGGAAGCGTGGCGCGATTATTTAACGCTTTGCCGTGAGGGAGGAAGCAAGTCATTTACCAAACTTGTACAAGTGGCTCATTTAATATCGCCATTTGCAGATGGTTGCGTTCAGTCGGTTATGGAAGAAATTGAGCAGTGGCTGGACAGCGTCAATGATCAACAACTATAAAAATGACCGATTTGCTTGATTGGAAGGCTGGCTAGCTTTTTTTGGCCAGCTTTTTTCTATAGAGGATAGGAAGCAACTGTTGTAGGTTTTCTTCCTTTTTTTGTCGAGCTCATGTAGAAATGCAAAGGGAATAGGATATGAAGAAAAGGAGAGAAAGATGAGGAACATTCGCAAAGCCACGCTCGAAGATGCCAAAGCGATCGCGCATGTGCAAGTGGAAAGGTGGAAAACGACCGACAAAGGAATTTACAGAAGTTAAATGTGACAGAAAGGGAAGAACGGTGAAAACAGGGAATGCGGCAAGACCATCACCATATTTTGGTTGTGGAGGAGCACGGGATGGTGTGCGTCTTTGTTTCCGACGGGAACAATCGCTTAAAAGAAGGAACGCTTGCAGAGTACGAAGGAGAGCTGTACGCCATTTATTTACTAAAAGAAGCGCAGCGAAAAGGATATGGAAAAAACCTGTGAGTGCGTTCATCAAAGATTTGTGGAACGATGGAATTCGCTCGATGATCGTTTGGGTACTCAATGATAACCCTTCGAAACATTGTTGCGAACGTTTAGGCGGAACGATGGTCGGAGAAGAGACGATCAACATTGGTGGCAAAGTTCTTAAAGAAATCTGTTGCGGATGGAGGGACTGGAATCGTTATTGTAGCGGAGAAAGGGGCTGTTTTCGGCCATGAGGTTGAACGGTCGAGAATAAAGTCTCTAAAAATTCTTTATTTGATGAGTGAGTACTCACTTTATTTTTATTCGAGAGCAAGTTATAATGAAGTGAGTAATCACTCATTTTTGGTGAGATGGAGGAATAAAGATGGCAGCGAAACCGTGCATTTGTGTTGAGCATGTGTCGAGAGTATTTGGAAAAAAGAAAGTTCTTGATGACATTGCCCTTGCTGTGGAGAGGGGAGAAATTTTTGGAATGCTAGGTCCATCAGGAGCGGGGAAAACGACTTTAGTGAAATTAATCGCGGGAATTGATCAAGCAACGGAAGGCACGATTCATGTGTTTGATGTCAAAATGCCTCATTTACAAGCGATGAAGCGCATCGGATTTATGGCGCAATCAGATGCATTATACGAAGAATTGACAGCGCTTGAAAACCTGCAATTTTTTTCTGCTATTTATGGATTGAGGGGAAAAAGGCAAAAGGAGCGCATTGAAGAAGTGGCGGAGCTTGTCCATTTAACAGAGCATTTGAAAAAAACGGTGCACCATTATTCAGGAGGAATGAAACGACGGTTGTCTTTGGCTGCTTCTTTGTTGCACGAACCAGAAGTGTTAATTTTAGATGAGCCGACAGTAGGAATCGATCCTGTGCTTCGCCAATCGATTTGGGCAGAACTTGAGCGCATTCGCCAGCAAGGAACAACGATTGTGGTAACGACTCACGTCATGGATGAAGCGGAGAAATGTCAAAGGCTGGCGATGATTCGTGACGGACGCTTGATTGCTGTAGGAAGTCCGAATGAATTAAAAGAAAAGACTCATTCCGAGACGATTGAACAGGCATTTTTATATTTTGGAGGTGCGCATCAATGAGAGTACGCGCGATTGTGATTCGGATTATCCGTCAATTTTTTCGTGATAAGCGGACGCTTGGACTCATGATTTTAGCGCCGATGTTTGTCCTATTTTTAATGAATTTAGTCTTTAATGGTGAAGAATATAAACCAACGATTGCAGTGGATCAAGCCGTCCCTGTGGCGCTTGCTGAAAAGCTGCAAAAAAATGATGCCCATATCAAGTGGATGGGCAAACAGACAGCGAAAGCTCAGTTAAACAAGCAACAAATTGACGCTTTTATTGAAATGAAAGAAGGAATGCCGCAAATGACATTGGAGGGAAGCGATCCGACGGCTAACAAAGCCGTTCTGATGTCTGTGCAAAAAACGCTTCAACAGCTAACTCCGCAGACAAAAACGATGAAGCTTGACACCATCTATTTGCACAGATCGGAAGAGATGGCGTTATTTGATAACTTTGGCCCTGTGCTGATTGGCTTTTTTATTTTCTTTTTTGTCTTTTTAATCGCTGGCGTTTCTTTTTTACGAGAACGGACGAGAGGAACATTAGAGCGTCTGTTGGCAACGCCGTTAAAACGATGGGAGATTGTGGTTGGTTATGTGATCGGTTTTGGCATTTTCACCACATTTCAAGCCAGCTTGATTTCGTGGTTTGCGATTCATGTGCTTGATATGATGATGGAAGGGTCGTTTTTGTATGTGCTGCTGATTACTTTTTTGCTATCGATGACGGCGCTAACGCTTGGGACATTATTATCAGCGTTTGCGAACAATGAGCTTCAAATGATTCAATTTATTCCGCTTATCGTTGTGCCGCAAATTTTCTTCTCTGGATTGTTTAATTTGGAAACAATGGCACAGTGGCTCCGCTCATTCAGTGTGATCATGCCATTGACATACGGAGCGGACGCATTAAGGGAGATTATGATTCGCGGCAATGGTTGGAACGAGATTGCCATAGACGTATATGTTTTGCTTGGATTTTCTTTGTTATTTATGATATTAAATGTAATAGCGTTAAAGAAATATCGAAAATTGTAAGGAGCAAATGAACATGAATGATGAGCAATGGCTGCAGGAGCTCTTGAAAATAAATGATGAGGAAGTAAAGCTAAGTGATAAGCAAGCAAAAATTTTAGAAGCGGCGATTGAAATGTTTGCAGAAAAAGGGTATGCTGCAACGTCAACAAGCGAAATCGCCAAGCGAGCGGGCGTTGCGGAAGGAACGATTTTCCGCCATTATAAAACGAAAAAAGAACTGCTGATGGCGATTGTGACGCCAACCATTATGAAAATTGCGGCCCCGTTTTTAGCGAAAGAATTTGTTAAAGAAGTATTTGAAAGCCAATATTCAAGCTATGAAGACTTTATTAGAGCGCTGATGAACAACCGTTATGAATTCGTGAAAAAATATTTGCCGATGATTCGGATTTTTTGGCAGGAAACTGCATTTCATTCAGATATTAAAGAGCAAATTCAAACGGTATTTATGGAAAATATCTATGGGAAATTTAAGCGAGTTATTGATCATTTTCAGCAGAAGGGAGAGCTTGCTGATTTGCCGGCGAATACGATTATTCGGATGACGATTACAACGATCGTCGGCTTTTTGCTCACTCGCTTCATCCTGCTACCGAACCTCCAATGGGATGATGAGCAGGAAATGGAGCGCACCATCCAAATGCTTATGCATGGATTAAAGAAGGAAGGCTGATGGTGTTGGCATCAGTCTCTTCTTTATCTTAATAAAACACTGTATAAAGATATATTGCTATAAAGAATGAACTCCCTTCTTTTGCAGATGTGCGCCGTTTTTATTCGCTTCGTTTCTACATGGCTGTTGATAAAAAGCGGACGATTAATTTCAAATTTTTCTACTACATCGAATACTTGTTCAGGGATGTGCTATAAAAAGCCTAAGCTGGGTTTGCAGCTCAGATCATCAACGCGCATGACTTGGCGTAATAAAAGATAAGGAAATATGTTCGTGCATCAATAGCGGGGGAACTGATCATTCGCAATCTAGCGAAGAAACGGAATAGGCCATTTTAAGAAGGGAGACGGGGAGAGGTGTTAAAATAAAAGATTGCTCATCATTTTTTACCTCGTGTTTATCCTTTCATTGACAAGACCGAGATGGTAGAAAAGGAAAGTTCAGCTGTTTTAGGGAGGGAAAAGCGGGGGAATTCGCTTATTCTGTAGTGATGAATTTTTCTATTATAACATTTGAATTTCATCCACCCTTTTGGAACCATAAATTCCAAGAAGGGTGGATTTTTGTTAATAAATGGTTAATTTTGTGAATGTCCTATACAAATGTTTTAATTGAAGTTCTTCTTTTGTGTTACCTCAATATTACTAGGATAATTTTTTTATCACCTCTCTCTTTCCATTGATATTCATTATTGTTTTTTTAAAATCACGTTTATTAAACGTATTATATAAAAACGTTATATTAATAATCTATTGTATTGAAGGATGCTAGCTAAAAAACATAGAAATGAAGTCTTAGACCGTCATTATTTGTCGATTATTTTTCACCATTCGAAAATTTTTTGTTTTATCATTTTTATAAAAACAAACAACTTTAACAACGTAAAAATAGTATAATTATTTTAATGTAATTTTCTAAAAATTCTTGACATTAATGATTGAAAACGCTAACATTTTCTAAAAAATAGATGACGATAAAAAAACGTAATATAAAAAAATGTAATAAATGTAAAAGGGGGAATTTGATATGGAGAATTTTTTACAGTTTTTCGTAACAGGGGCAACCATAGGAAGTATTTATGCAATTGTGGCTCTTGGTTTTGTGACGATCTACAGCGTTACAAAAGTGATTAATCTTGCCCAGGGTGAGTTTGTTATGCTTGGTGGAATGATCATGTTTACCCTTGTCAGCCGCGGTTTGCCATATTGGGTTGCGTTCTTTTTTACCATTGCCATAGTGATGGTGATAGGCTGGGGGATGGAAGTGACGATTCTCAGTAAAGCAAAAGGAGCAGATCCTTTAAGCTTAATCATTTTAACGATTGGTATTTCAATTTTTATCCGAGGAATGGCTGGGATAATATGGGGGAAAAATCCGGTTCGGATTGAACCTTTTACTGCAAATGAATCGATTAATGTAGGAGGAGCTGCGATCACCCCGCAAAGTATTTGGATCATCATAATCATGCTAGCTGTTGTCCTTGCACTGTATTTATTAATGAATAAAACCCTTGTCGGAAAAGCGTTTCAAGCCTGTTCAGTCAATCCTATAGCAGCTAGACTAATGGGAATCAACCCACGAAAAATGTCTTCCTTTTCGTTTGTGTTAAGTGCAATATTAGGAGCGCTGGCTGGACTGGCAGTTGCGCCGATTATGTTCCCCGCTTACGATATGGGAATTATGTTAGGCATAAAAGGCTTTTCGGCTATTATTTTAGGCGGGCTTGGCAGTGCTCCTGGAGCGGTACTCGGCGGATTAGTGATCGGGTTTTTAGAATCATTCAGTTCTGGATATATCAGCTCCGGTTTAAAAGATGCGATTGTTTTTACTTGCATTCTAGTCATTTTATTAATTCGACCAAGCGGTATTTTAGGAGAAAAAAGTGTTGGGAAAGGGGGATTATGATCGCATGAAGGAACAAACAAGCTCACGGTTATTTTTATCTAGGTTTCGAAAAAAGGGAAATTTGAAAGGGGTTCAACAAACAAACTGGATCCGTTTTTGCGGATTTTTAGCATTGGTGCTTCTACTTCCGATATTGGTCAATGAATCTTTTTATTTAACAAAAGCAACATTTGCCGGGATCTATTCCATTATTGCCATTGGGTTAGCTTTATTGATGGGATATGCAGGCCAAATATCGTTAGGGCAAGCTGCTTTTTATGGTGTAGGCTCTTATGCAACCGCCATACTAACAACAACTTACGGGTGGTCTCCATGGCTTAGCCTGCTCATCTCTATTCTTCTGCCAGCCCTGTTAGCTTTTATAATGGGTTACACTATGTCAAGGTTAAGCGGATATTACTTAGCCATGGCAACATTAGCGTTTGGCATCATTGTGCACGTACTTCTTTTAGAATGGCGGGAAGTAACAAAAGGAGCTTCTGGCTTTTACGGCATCCCATCCATGAGTTTATTTGGTTATACATTAAGTCAAGGCGTATCCTATTATTATTTCGTTTGGGGAATTGTATCACTTGTTGTGATGCTGTCCTTAAATATCGTCCATTCACATGTTGGACGAGTGCTCCGTTCCATTCATGACAGCGAAATTGCATCAAGTTCAGTGGGGGTAGAAACAGGAAAGTATAAAATGCAAATTTTTATACTGAGCGCTATGTTAGCGGGCTTGGCTGGATGGTTATTCGCTCATATGAGTTACAGTATTTCACCAAGCTCATTTTCACTAGACGCTTCGATCATTTTTTTAACAATGGTTGTTCTTGGAGGTAGCGGGAGTATATGGGGAGCGGTCGGTGGCGCCATTTTTATTACTTTTATTAGTGTTGTCGTTCATAATCTTGGAGAGCAATTTACTTTTATTACAAGTGATTTTGAACAAGTGATTTATGGATTGATTTTAGTATGTGTAATCATTTTTATCCCGCATGGTTTATCAGCATTATTGTACCGCCGTTCTAAAGGTTCTTACTAAAGGGGGGAGGCAGAGATGTTGTTAGAAGTGCGAAATGTGACAAAAAAATTTGGAGGGGTAGTGGCTAATAAAGATGTTAGCTTTTCTATCGAGCAAGGACAAATTGTAGGGCTCATTGGTCCAAATGGCGCAGGGAAAAGTACGATGTTTAATATGGTTTCTGCGGTATTCCCTCCAACAATAGGAGAAATTGTTTTTGAAGGGAAAAATATCGAGAAGCTTCCTAATTACGAGGTAAGCCGTTTAGGGATTGCCCGTACATTTCAAAATATTAAAATTTTCAAAAACATGACAGTTATTGAGAATGTGATGGTTGGGCTCCACATTCATACAAGAAGCAGCATGCTTTCTGCCGCTTTCTTTTCTCCGAGAACGAGAAAAGAAGAACAAATTTTATACGAAACAGCTATGGAATATTTGAAATTTGTAGGGCTCGAAGGACTATATGATCAAATGTCGAGCAGCCTTCCACTAGGGGCTCTTCGACTTTTAGAGCTTGCTAGGGCATTGGCAACAAAACCAAAGCTGTTATTGCTTGATGAAATTGCGGCAGGATTAAATCATAAAGAGACAAAGGAGATGGCAAGATTAATCCAACAAATCAAAGAGAAGGGTATAACCGTTTTTATCGTTGAGCACGACATGGATCTAGTGATGAGGATATGCGATAAAATTATCGTTCTTGATCAAGGAAGCAAAATTGCTGAAGGGACACCAAAGGAAATTCAAAATAATGAGGATGTTATCAGTGCCTACTTGGGAGCTGATATAGAGGAAAAAGCAGGGGAGGGAGCGTGATGGAACAACAGTCGGTTATTGATATTCAAAAGGTATCAGTGAATTATGGCCCCATTAGAGCATTAGACGAAGTATCTTTGACAGTGAATGAGGGAGAGATTGTGGCTTTAATCGGTGCTAACGGAGCGGGCAAGACAACATTGCTACAAACGATTTCAGGGTTGCTGACACCAGCTGGCGGAAAAATTTATTTTTACGGTGAAGACATCACCTCACTAACTGCCGAAAAGATTGTCAGAAAGCATTTGATTCATGTTCCTGAGCACCGGAAAATTTTTACTACTCTGTCTGTATTGGATAATTTGCATTTAGGTGCCTTTCATCATTATCGAAAATCAGGACGAAAAGAAATGGAGGAAAACTTAGAAAAAGTTTTTGCGTTGTTCCCTATTTTAAAAGAGAGACAATTACAATTAGCTGGTACGTTATCAGGGGGACAACAACAAATGTTAGCGATTGCTAGAGGCTTTATGTCTAAGCCGCGACTGCTTCTGTTAGATGAGCCAACTTTAGGATTAGCGCCAATTGTCGCAGCAGAGGTTCTTCGACTGATTAGAGAACTGAAAAAAGAGTTCGGAACCACTGTATTGCTGATTGAACAAAACGTTGTTGCATCATTAAAAATAGCCGATCGCGGATACGTTATTTCGCATGGCAAAATTGTAAAATCAGGAATATCACAAGAATTGTTAAACGATAAGGAAGTTAAAGAAGCTTATTTAGGCCAAGCGATCTCATAAAAAATTGATAGGGGGAGAGGGAATGATGAAAAAAAGGTTTTTGCTCATATTCGTTTTGTCTGTGTTTCTTTTTATTGCTGCATGTAGCAGCAAAGAGGAGAATAGCGGTCAAGGAAATAAAAAAGCTTCTGAATATGTGATAGGGGCCATTTATTCTAAAACAGGACCCAATAGCCCTCTTGGCGAGCCGGAATGGAATGCAACACAATTAATCGTTGATAAAATCAATGCTGAAGGTGGAATTAACGGGGTGCCTATCCGCTTAATTTTAGCAGATGATGAATCAAATCAGGAAAAAGCGACTCAAGAGATGAATCGTCTTGTTCATGATGAACAGGCGCTAGTGGTTTTAGGATCGTCTGGAAGTGGCGAAAGCTTGGCGATGAAAGGAATTGCTATGCAGAATCAAGTTCCCATGATTTCAGCAGGAGCAAGTGTTCATATTATTGACCCTGTACAGGAATCTAAATGGGTCTTTAAAACACCGCATTCCGATGTTCATGCTGTTCAAAGAATTTATGAGTACCTTAACAAACAAGGCATTAACCGAATTGGTACGCTAACAGATTCAAATTCATTTGGAACTAGCGGATTAGAGCAATTGGAAAAATTGGCTTCAAAATACGATATTGAAATTACAGAAAAAGAAAGCTATAACACTCAAGATCCAGATATGAGTGCACAGCTGACGCGTATTAAAAGTTCAGGAGCGCAGGCGGTTGTAGTTTGGGGAACAAACCCAGGTCCTGCGGTGATTGCTAGTAATATGAAGAAGTTGAATATGGCAATACCGATGATCGGAAGCCATGGTATAGCAAATCAAAATTTCATTAATTTAGCGAAGGATGCAGCGGAAGGCGTTGTTATTCCCACAGGAAAGCTATTGTTTCCTGAGCAAATTCCTAAAGATGATGCTCAGTACGAAGTGATCACATCTTTCCACAAAGCATATGTTGAAAAATATGGGAATGAACCAACCAACTTTGGAGCATATGGGCATGATAATATAATGCTTGTCATTGAGGCATTGCGTTCCGGTGCCACTGATCGCGAGTCTATTCGTGATTTCTTAGAAAACAAAGTGAAGAATTGGGTTGGGGCAACAGGCATGTTCACTTTTTCTCCAGATGATCACAATGGCTTAACTTCCGATAGTATGGTTATGGCTGTTGTCAAAGATGGAAAATGGACGCTGCTTGAGAATTAAGAAAGCGAATAATTTTATTATTGTGATGTAAAACATGGAGTTAGATGATATATAGTAAGGACCAATAAGTGCTATGCTTGAATCCGTGTTTAATGGGGATGAAAGAGGAGACAAGGAGCGTATGCGTAACTATATTTCTGATATTCAGGAATTTAATTGAAATTATAAATGAAATGTGAAGATTTGCTGAATGGTCTTTGAAAAGTTGCTAAATGAGAGAAAGCTGTGGATCTGCCTTTAGCTATGGATTCACGTGATAAAAGCTCGAACGACACCGCTTTCAGACTAATAAATGGGTCTGGAAGCGGTTCGTTGTTAGGATACAAAAACGACACGAGCTTCATATTGAAGATATAAAGGTTAAAAGGGTAAGTTTCATCTATTATAATTAGCGGGGTGAATAAAAAATGATGGAAGAACTTATAAAGAAGATGAAGGAAGACCCTTTCGCTCGATATTTAGGTGTTTCTATTGATGAAGTTAGACAAGGATATGCGCAAGTTTCAATGGAAATTAAAGACCATTTGTTGAATTTTAATGGAAGCACAAATGGTGGTGCGATTTTTTCTTTAGCGGATATAGCTTTTGCCTGCGCCAGCAATTCCCATAATCAAATCGCTGTTGGAATTACGATGACCATGCATTACATCAAAGCGAGCGTCGTGGGCGAAAAGCTGATAGCCGTTGCACAGGAAGAAACGGACCCACATCGTCTCGGATTATACCGGATTGTTGTTTTGAATGATAATGAGGAGATTATTGCTCTCGCCGAAGGGATGGTTTATAGGAAGAAAGGAACAGTTGTTTCTGTTCCTACACAATAAAATGAAAGAGAAATCCTGGATTCCACAGAGAAATAAAAAATAGAGACTAGTCTCAAAAAGGATGTTTGAATGCCCTTTTGAGACAGCCTCTTCTTTAATTTATTGATCGGGCGACGATGCGCTCGTTTTCAACTGTAATTTGAATTTTTTTCACTTCATCCTGATCAAGAAGTAAGTCAGCCACTTGATCTTCGATATGCTCTTGAATGGCCCGGCGTAACGGACGAGCTCCGAATGAAGGATGGTAGCCGATTTCAGCAAGCTTTTCCTTCGCTTCCTGCGATACTTCAAGCTGAATGCCCTCATCTTTTAAGGTTGTTTGCAGCTCAGCAAGCATTAACTCAACAATTTGTAGCATGTGCTCTTTTTGCAGCGCTTTAAATTCAATAATGGCATCCAAGCGATTTAAAAACTCCGGTTTGAAGTACGCGCTTAGAGAGTCGAGAATGCTTGTTTGGCCAACGCGATTTTCTTTTTCAAAGCCGACTGTAATTTTTTTATCGGTAACACCGGCGTTGCTTGTCATAATAATAACGGTATCCTTGAAGCTAACTGTGCGGCCTTGGCTATCTGTTAAACGCCCGTCCTCTAAGATTTGCAAAAAGATGTGTTGCACATCAGGATGGGCTTTTTCAATTTCATCAAGCAAGATCATGCTATAAGGATTGCGGCGCACCTTTTCTGTTAGCTGTCCCGCTTCTTCGTGTCCAACGTAGCCAGGAGGTGAACCGATTAATTTCGATACAGAATGCTTTTCCATATATTCGCTCATATCTAAACGAATCATGGCGTCTTTTGAACCAAATAGCTCCTCTGCCAGCGTCTTTGTCAGCTCTGTTTTACCGACTCCTGTTGGGCCGACGAAGAGGAAGGAGCCAATTGGCCGGTTTTTCGCTTTTAGTCCAGCCCGGCTGCGGCGGATCGCTTTAGCCACTTTTTTCACCGCTTCTTCTTGTCCAATGATCTTTTTCGCTAAGTTTTCTTCCAACTGCTTCATTTTTGTTTTTTCATCAGCTTGGAGCTTGCCGACAGGGATGCCCGTTTTTTCTTCGATTAATTGCTGAATATCAGCAACATCAACAATCGGTGTTTCATCAGCTTGCTGGTTTTGCAGCTGTTTTTCTAATCGGAGCTCTTCAGCCCGCAATTGAGCGGCGCGTTCATAATTTTCTTCCGCCGCTGCTTTTTCTTTTTCCTTCGCTAAAAAGGCCAATCGTTGTTGAATATTTTTTTCATCTGTTGCAGCAATGCGTAAATTGGCTTTTGAGCCAGCCTCATCTAATAAATCAATGGCTTTATCCGGCAAAAAGCGGTCTTGAATGTAGCGGTGCGATAAAGCTGCACACGCTTGAATCGCTTCATCCGTATATTTTACGCGATGGAATTGTTCATATTTTTCTTGGATTCCTTTTAAAATATGGATGGCTTCGTCCACTGTTGGCTCATGAACAATAACAGGCTGGAAGCGACGTTCAAGAGCAGCATCTTTTTCAATTTGTCGATATTCTTTTAATGTCGTTGCTCCAACAACTTGAAGTTCGCCGCGGGCAAGAGCCGGCTTCAGAATATTGCCTGCATCCATGGAGCCTTCAGCAGAGCCGGCTCCGACTAGCAAATGAATCTCATCGATAAAAAGAATAATATTTTTTCGCCGTTGCAATTCGGCAATGAGCTGCTTCATTCGCTCCTCAAATTGCCCGCGAATGCCAGTATTGGCTACGAGAGAAGCGACATCAAGCAAATATACTTCTTTGTTTAACAGTTTTTCTGGAACGCGTCCTTCCGCAATTTTTAAGGCTAATCCTTCGACGATCGCTGTTTTTCCGACACCCGGCTCTCCAATCAGCACAGGATTGTTTTTATTGCGCCGGTTCAAAATTTCAATGACTCGTTCAATTTCTTGGTCGCGGCCAATGACTGGATCGATCAATCCGGCCTTTGCTAACTGGGTTAAATTGCGACCAAATTGATCTAAAAAGCCGCCGCCTCTGTGCGATGGCGTCATTGGTATTGGATTTGCCGAAGAAGAGAATGCTGAATCGGCCGCCAGATTTCCTGAAAAGAACGAATCTAGCGGAATGGACGGAAATGTTCCGAATTCAAAATTCATTGGAATGGTCAATTCTTGTTTTTGTTTTGTATAGCACTCATGACAAAGCTGCAACTGCTTTTTTTCATGATTAATTTGCATCTGAACGAATACGGTTGCTTTGTGTTGCTGACATAATTGGCAAAGCATGAGGCATAACCTCCTTTTTTGACTTTGACTATATTTGACTTTAACTTTATTATAATTTGACCTTTTTTGACTTTCAAGAGGTTTTTATAAATTTTTTGTGCGATTGGTGAAATGTTTTTGAAAAAAATGTGAACAATGATTTGTAGCTAGAAAGAGGTGTGATATAGTGGACAATGAGAGAAGAAAGAGGGGGAACGTGAAGATGAAAGTTTATATTCGCTTGATGCTTGCCATGATGGTGGTGTTATTGATTTCGGCATGTGGCCAAACGAAAGATCAATCGGCTGATGAACCTGCCATTTTAGATGTAAAAATAGATGTGAAGTCGCCAATTGAGCTTCAGAAAAAAACAGAAATCGCTTGTATTGTTACATATGGAAAGGAAAAAGTGAACGACGCGGATGAGGTGAAGTTCGAAATTTGGAAGCAGGGAAACGACCAGCATGAAATGATTTCAGCCAAGAGCAAAGGAAATGGAAAATACGCTATTGAAAAAACATTTACCGAGGTAGGGACATATTCCGTTGTAGCCCATGTTACAGCTCGCAATATGCATAATATGCCCAAAACAGATGTGATTGTAGGTGACAATGCTGGTTCCGCATCGGAGCATGAAGAAAGCGGTTCTGACCATTCGCACCATGACGATGCTGCTGGTGTGGCTGTAACGTTGCATCCACAGATGTTTACAGTCAACAAGGAGGAACCAATTGTAGCCGATATTGCGTATAATGGCCAGCCACTTACGGCGGCAAAAGTTCGTTTTGAAATCTGGAAGGACCAGATGAAGCATGAGTTTATCGATGCGAATGAACAAGGCAGTGGAAAGTACCAGGCGAAAACGGTATTTAAAGAAAAGGGAACGTTTTCAGTTAAAGTGCATGTCGAAACGAACGAATTGCATGAACATCAAGTAAAGCAAGTGATGGTTCAATAGAAAGGAAGCCCCAAAGGCTTCCTTTTTTCTATTTTCTTTTCGTCTTTCTTTGTCCTTTTTTTCATATATATAACCAAGCATATTAGCGAACTGATCAAACCAAATCCACGGCTCATTCCACACTGTTCTGCCATTGCTTATAAGCAGCCTGCAATCGAAATGGAGATAGCGTTTAGGGCGATGGCTAACGGCTGGATTGCTGGGCTCGAAGCTTTGATTGAGGAGAGGGGAGAAAAGCTCGGTGCTCAGCCTCGTGAGCTTGTATTTTCAATAAATAATGGATTGCCACGATAAGCTTAGGGAAAAGAGAGACAGGGGGAAGAAAATGATTAAAAGATGGCTGGCAGCTTGGCAGATTGCTGCTGTATACGTAGGAACTGTCGTTGGAGCGGGATTTGCGACAGGAAAAGAGATTATTGCTTTTTTTACACAATACGGAAAAATTGGAACGATGGGAGTTTTGGTTAGCGGTTGGCTGTTTGCATGGCTAGGAATGCGGATGATGATGATGGCGAGAGCGCTGCGGGCTTCCTCGTACAAGCAATTGAATGATTATTTGTTTGGCAAAACGGCCAGCACATTCGTTACGTTCATTATGACGATCATGATTGTTGGCGTGACTTCTGTGATGCTATCAGGAGCAGGAGCGTTATTTGAGGAGCAGCTCGGATTGCCGAAGCCTCTAGGGATGCTGGCGACGATCGTTCTTGTGTTTGCCGTGATGCTTTATGATGCAAAAGGCTTATTTGCCGTGAATGTGTTCGTTGTTCCGATGATGATCCTATTTAGCTTTGTGCTTTTAGGGAAATTACTGCTTGGGGGAGAATGGTGCGGTCCTTCTAGCTCCTCTCCTTCCTCTTGGAGTGCTTTTTTCTCGCCTCTTTCCTATGCGGCCTTTAATTTAGCGATGGCGCAGCCGGTTCTTGTTCCGCTCGCCTCTGAAGCAGAGGACGATCGAGTGGTCAAGTGGGGAGCGTTGCTTGGCGGGATATTGCTAACGAGCATTTTATTGAGCAGCCACTTTGTTTTGCTGTCTTTTCCGCATGTATTGCGTTATGAAATTCCTATGGCTGAAATTGTTCGCACGTTTTTTACGTATTTTTATTGGTTGTATTTATTCATTATTTATGGCGAGATTTTTACGTCCATCATTGGTGGAGTATTTGGGCTGCAGCGACAGTTTCAGGCATTCTCCTCGACGTTGTTTTTGGCGATTTTGTTTTTGATTTTGTATACGATCAGTTCATTTCGCTACGGATCTTTGCTCTCATTCTTATATCCTTTGTTTGGATATATCAGTCTTTTGTTTCTTGTTTTGCTTTTGTTTCGCAAAATTCCTCAGACGCCAAAATAGGATGCGGCAAAAATCTGCTTTTCAAAAAAATGAAAGGCTTGGCGGTGCAGCCAAGCCTTTTGGTTTTAAAAAAGATAGGGCATTTGTGCGATTCGCTCAGCTCAGATAATGGGCGTTTTTAGCCGTGAAGCGTTCGACAAACGGTTAGTATAAACTAGGAATGCTGGAAGCGGGTGACGATTTGTTGCAGCTGTTGAACAGAGGTGGATAAAACAGCGGCATCCTTGGCCAGTTCATGAATGGCAATGGTTTGCTGTTCCAATCCTGAAGTTGTTTCATGAACCATATTGGTAAAATCTTTAGCAATGCTATGCACTTCTTCGATCGTTTGTTTTAATTCATCACCATGGTTCGTAATCTGCTCCACATGATTTCGGCTACGCAGCAGCAGGTCATTCATTTGTGAAAAAACTTGCAAAAATGATTTCATCGCTTCATTTGTTTTTAAAAAGGAATGCATAGTGGTGGCAGCGGTTTGCCCGTTTTGCTGAACCGCTTCCACTGCACGATCCAGCAAATGCCTCATCTCTTGCAACGAAGATAAAATTTGTGCGGAAAAGGTGTTAGTGTTTTCCGCCAGCTTTCTGACTTCTTGAGCGACAATGGCAAATCCTTTTCCAGCTTCTCCAGCTCTTGATGCTTCAATCGAAGCATTTAGCGCAAGCAAATTTGTTTGCTTGGCAATCGCTGTAATGGCCGAAACAATTCCCACGGCTTGATTGGCTTCTTGAGAAGCGGAGTAGATGAGCGAAGCCGTCTCTTGCATATCATGCTGCATCCCATCCATTTGCTCTTTTGTCAATTCAAGCAAGCGGCTTCCTTGGCGCATCGATTCCGTTACTTCTCTCGCATGGTTAACAACGCTTTCAAACTCTTTTTGCATATCCCATACTTCTTCAAGCATTTTAGTGACAAATTGATTGGCATGTTCTACTGATGCGGTTTGCTGCTTCGCCCCTTCGCGGAATGTTTCCATCGCAGCGGCAATTTCGTCAAACGACTCTGAAAGGCGTCTCGTTTCATTTGTTTGCTGCTCGCCTACTTTGCTTACGGTTTGGGTAGCTTTGGCTAATTCTGCTAAAATCGTGCGCATACCTAGAATCATTTTGTTAAGCTCATACCCAATTTGATGAAATATCGTTCGTTTTTGAACTGTCTGTACTTGCGCGTCAAGATTTCCTGACGAAACGGTGCGAGTGACATAGTACCAGTGGCGGCATTCTTTGATGATCGCTCGATAAAGGAAGGTATGGAGAATAAGGCTGATTACGATCGTTAAGCTACAAATGAATAGTGGCGATAAAGAGAGCAGTTGAGCGATAAAAAAGCTGATGGTGGCCGGAATGGCCGATAGACATGCTAATTGAATTTGCAAAGTAGACTGATAAGATAATCTGCCCATTCGCAAATTTAATCGCTTGCCTGTGCTGTCTATGTATAGAGGGCAACTTGCATCGATGAGCAGCTCACCGGTATCACGCTTGTACGCTTGCAGAAGCGGTTCGGTTGTTTGAGCAGCTTTTTGACCAACTTCATCAGAAAACGTTCGGCCTTCGCGCAGCCGATTCGTGTGGACAATGGCATAGCCTCTTTCATCAACGATAACAAAATATTCATCATGCTGCAGCTGTTCATCAAGAAATGAGCGAATGCGATCCATTTGCTGTTCAAGAGGCTTGGTTTTGTCTATTTTTTGCCGAATTTGTTCAGACACTTGAACAACTTTTTTCAGTGCATCTTGTGCCTCTTTCTTTTTGAGTAGTCGATTCATTATGTCCCCCTCCGTTCTTATTTCTTTCAATATATACTGAAAATTTAGATTTATCAACCTAGGAAAAAGGATGTCTATGCATAAAACAACAAAATCAAGGGAGACTAGCAAATAAATGCTTGTTTGATTAATGAAGGCTTGAGGGGATGACCATGTCTATTTTTTCATTTATGTTTAAAAACGGTAAGCAGCAACAAGTAAAAACGCTGCCGCAATTATTGCAAATTTTTAAGCAATCGAGCGACTTTGCTACGGTTGAATTCCAGACAAACGGATATCATTTTTGCATTTCTTATTTTGATTCATTGATTGATCCAAAGCTCTTGCAACAGCAGGTGATTTGCCGGTTGCAGCGGGATTTATCGTCTTATGCTTCTCTTGCTCTGGAAGACTTGCAGCAAATTATCCCTGTACAGCGAATCGAGGTGACGGCAGATGTTGAGATGATTGAAGCAAAGCTGCTAAAGGGATTTGCGATGATTCAGCTGAAAGGAGTCGCGGACCACTGCGCCCTTGTTAATTTGGCCAGCGAAAATCTAGGATTACGGCCAAATAATGATTCGGAAAATGAGTTTAGCGTGGTCGGTCCAAAAGTAGGATTTGTTGAGAATATTGGAACTAATTTACATTTATTACGCCGCCAAATTGTGACTCCTCATCTTGTCTTTCGGGAATTAACGATCGGTTCGATGTCACAAACGAAAGTCGTTATTGCTTATATTGATGGAATTGTTAATGAACAAACATTACAGACTGTCGTGCAGAGAGTAAGTGAAATCGAGTTTGATATTATGTTTGACACATCGCTATTTGAACAAATATTATCAGACAATTCTTCATCTCCTTTTCCTTCATTTGTATCAAGTGAACGGGTGGACAAAATCGTATATGCGTTAATTGAAGGAAGGGTTGCGATTTTTTCCGATGGCTCTCCATATGTCATCACAGGGCCTTCGACGTTATTTGATTTTTTTACCTCTCCGGAAGATTATTATTTGCCGTGGCTTCTTGGTTCATTTTTTCGCTTGATTCGAATGATCGGAGTCATGTTTTCGATTTTGGCATCCCCCATTTATGTGGCGGTTTTAACCTATCATTATGAAATGCTTCCGAAGGATCTGCTGGGTCCGATTATTTTTTCTCGTTCCAACGTTCCTTTTCCGCCGATATTAGAAGTGTTGTTTCTGGAAATTACGATTGAGCTTTTGCGTGAAGCTGGGGCGCGCCTGCCTACAAAAGTAGCCCAGACCCTGGGGATTGTCGGCGGTATTGTCATTGGGCAGGCGTCCGTGGAAGCGGCGCTTACAAGTAATATTTTGTTGATTATCGTCGCATTAGGCGCCCTTGCTTCGTTCACGACGCCAATTTATAAAATGTCGAATACGATTCGGTTTATTCGGTTTCCGATTATTTTATTTGCTGCCTGCTGGGGAGGAATCGGCATTGTTTTCGCCGCCTGTTTGCTTCTGATTCATTTAGGCAAGCTACAGTCGTTCGGAAGTCCTTATCTCGTTCCTCTATATCCGTTTCGGGTTAAAGATTTTGCAGACAGCTTTATTCGTTCTCCTTATCATTTGACCGTAAAACGTCCAAGTTATTTACGGCCTTTGACATTATGGAGATATGATCCAAAAAAAGCGAAGAAGAAAAAAGATATTGATGAGTAGAAGAGGAGATGCTGATGAAACGAGCTCTCTATTTCATGTTGGTCGCTCTCTTAGTGCTTTCTGGATGTAAAAGCTCCCGCATCGTTGACCAAATTCAAATTATTCATGCGATGGGGTATGATGTGAAAAATGGCAAATACACAGGGACAGCCATCTATCCGACATTTAAGCAAGGACCGATGACGAAGCCGGACATTTTAACGACGGAATCATCGACGACGTATGATTTAATTCCGCGGCTTTCGTCGAAATCAGCCTTGCCGATTGAAGAAGGGCAAATACGGCTTGTGCTTTTTGGACAACAGTTTGCTAAGCAAGGCATTGCCGAAATCGTTCATAGCTTAGCAAGGAACAACAAGGTGGGGAGTCATTTGCAGCTGGCGGTCGCCAAAGGCGATGCGGAAGAACTGCTGCGCATCACCGCTGAAACGACATTGAGCGATACGCTCTATTTATCCAATCTCATTGAACAAAATATTCGTGAAATGAATTTGCCGAAGACGAATTTGCACATTTTTTTATACAATTACTTCGGCAAAGGACGCGATCCATTTTTGCCCTATTTAGAAAAAAAGGGAGATACCGTAAAGCTGGAGGGGCTGGCTTTATTCAAATATGGCCATTATGTTGGGAGAATTGATTTACGGAAATCGTTTCTTG
This sequence comes from Anoxybacillus sp. P3H1B, assembly GCF_001560855.1. Classification (NCBI taxonomy): domain Bacteria; kingdom Bacillati; phylum Bacillota; class Bacilli; order Caryophanales; family Anoxybacillaceae; genus Anoxybacillus; species Anoxybacillus sp. P3H1B. The sequence goes on from NZ_LPUG01000011.1 coordinate 86,115, forward strand.
TTAAGCTGTTATTGGATGAAACCAAAAATGGTGTTTATCAGCTGCCAATTTCACAAAATGAAAAAAAGGGGCGAGTTTTATTAGAAAATTTGTTTGCCCATAGTCATTATTCACTGAAAAAAGGCAGCTCTCCAGTGATCGATATTCATCTTCGCATTCGTGCCTCTATTCGCGATTATCCAATGTGGCTTGACCTTTCTGGACAGCGTTCCTTCCAGAAGGTGAGCGAGCAGATGGAAAAGAAGCTTAACCAAGATATTAAGAATTTGCTTTCATTCTTCCAAAAGAAAGGTGTCGATCCGCTCGGAATTGGTGATTTTGTGCGGAGCAAGACGAGACATTGGGATGAAGAAGCCTTTTATAAGCAATATCGACACTTGCAAATTCGCCCGCATGTAAAAGTTGACATTGTTCAAACAGGCATTGGTGAGTGATTGCATTGGAAAGGGGGAGTGTCATGCAGCAGACAGAGCATGAACGCTTTCATATTTCTCCGTTTTTTGTATTTTTTACGATTCATTGCTCGCAAATAGGAGTAGGAATTTTGAGCCTTCCCAATCTTCTCAATGAAGAGACGGGACATGACGGATGGATGAGCGTCATCATCGCTGGAACGATCATTCATATTTTGATATGGATGATTTATAAAATTTTTAAATCGGCCGGGGAGAATAAAGATGTCATTCAAGTGAATGTACAATACTTTGGCAAATGGATCGGAAATATGGTAAATGTAGTCCTGCTCGTTTACTTTTTTTCGTTCGCTTTAATTGTGATGCGGATCTATACGGAAATTATTCAGGTGTGGGTATTTCCGTTGATGGGAGCATGGCAGTTCTGTCTCATCATTTTAGTGCTAACGTATTATACGGTTTCCGGTGGATTCAGAGTTGTAGTCGGCTTATGCTTTTGGGGAGTTATGATCCCTCTTCTTATCATTGTTCCTATGCTAGTATTTCCGCTTGAATATGCTCATTATCGCAATTTTTTGCCGATCTTTGACCATTCTGTGCTTGAGGTGATCAAGGGGGCCAAAGCGTCGACGCTTGATTATCTCGGCTTTGAAATGATCCTGATGTATTATTCGTTTGTAAAAAATGCTCCTCAATCACATAAATGGGCGCAATGGGGCAACGCATTCACCACCTTTCTTTATTTAATAGTGGTTTGTATTGCTATCGTTTTTTATAATGAAGAGCAAATTCGGCATATTATATGGCCAACATTGACACTAGCAAAAATCCCGGAAATTCCATTTATTGAACGGATGGAGTATATTGTCATTTCAACTTATGTCATGGTTATTTTTCCGATTATTTGCTTAGCTGTTTGGTCGGTCACACGCGGATTAAAACAAATTATTTCGTTAAAGCAACGCATCTCATTGCCGATTATTTTACTTTTGCTATTTATTTCCTCGTTTTTTTTCACTAAGCGGGCTCAGATTGATCAATTTAGCAATTTAGTCTCAACCGTTGGCTTTTATGTGTTGATGGCCTATATTCCATTTTTATGGATCTATGTGTCAATAGCCAAGTTGTTTAAATCTAAAGCTAGTGCAAAATAAAGAAATGTGATATAGTATGAAAGGAAAAAATGATGGATAGAAGAAATCCGCCCGACTGTCGTATCGGTGCGGGAGAGGTTCTAGAACAACCCTCTATAAAAAACTAGGGAAGGCTATATCCTTAGGGGGTATGGCTTTTTTGTTTTAGAATGCTCTTTCTTCTTGAAATAAAGAAAGGAGAGCGAAACGAAATGAAGAAGGAAAAAGCTGTCGTTGTATTTAGCGGGGGGCAAGACAGTACAACTTGCCTGTTTTGGGCCTTACGGCAGTTTGCTGAAGTAGAGGCGGTTACCTTTGATTATCATCAGCGGCATCGCTTGGAAATTGAAGTCGCTTCTGACATTGCACGGGATCTTGGTATCCAGCATACGGTGCTTAATATGTCTTTGTTGAACCAATTGGCGCCGAACGCGCTGACGCGAAGCGATATGGCGATTGAACATCAAGAAGGAGAGCTTCCCTCTACTTTTGTTGATGGCCGGAATTTATTATTTTTGTCGTTCGCGGCCGTGCTCGCCAAACAAAAAGGCGCGCGTCACTTAGTAACGGGTGTGTGTGAAACGGATTTTAGCGGATATCCAGATTGCCGAGATGTTTTTATCAAATCACTTAACGTGACATTAAATTTGGCGATGGATTACCAATTTGTTATTCATACGCCGCTTATGTGGCTTAATAAAGCAGAAACATGGCAGCTTGCTGATGAATTAGGAGCGTTGGAATTCGTACAAACCAAAACACTCACATGCTATAACGGGATCATGGCTGATGGATGCGGAGAATGTCCAGCTTGTGTGCTGCGCAGGAGAGGATTGGAGCAATATTTGCAAGCAAAAGCCGGGGTGGAGCAGCGATGATGCATCAGCTTTATCCACAAGTATTTCATGATTATTGTTATGAACTTAATAAGGATATGCATATCGCTGCTGCTCATTTTATTCCGCATCAGCTGGCGGGAAAATGTGCCCATATTCATGGTCACACGTACGTCGTGAACATTACGGTAGCTGGGGATGCACTTGATGAGACGGGCTTTTTAGTGAATTTTCAAAAATTGAAACAGCTTGTTCACGGTAAGCTCGATCATACGCTTTTAAATGATCATCAAGATTGGTTCGATTCTAAAAATAGTGAACATTTCCCAACGACAGAAATTGTCGCACGAAAAACATACGAAGTGGTACAAGATTATTTGGATGCATTGCCTCACAAGCCAAAATGTTTGCAAGTATTTGTGCGTGAGACTCCGACAAGCTATGTTGTGTACCGCCCGAAAGCGGGTGACCGATAGTGGGAAAGACGATTCCCGTACTTGAAATTTTTGGGCCAACGATTCAAGGAGAAGGAATGGTCATTGGCCAAAAGACAATGTTTGTCCGAACCGCTGGCTGCGATTATTCATGCCGCTGGTGTGATTCCGCTTTTACATGGGACGGAACAGCAAAGGAAGAAATTCAACAAATGACAGCTGAAGAAATTTGGCAGAGGCTTGCAGAAATAGGGCGTGACTGTTTTAGCCATGTGACGATTTCTGGAGGGAATCCCGCTTTACTTAAATCGCTTGGCGGGCTCGTTCGGCTATTAAAAGCAAAAGGGATCCGTGTAGCATTGGAAACACAAGGAAGCCGTTGGCAAGATTGGTTTTATGAAATCGATGATTTAACGATATCGCCAAAACCGCCAAGCTCAGGAATGGAAACCAATTTTGCGATATTGGATGAAATAATGGATAAGCTAACGGCCAACGGGCGTACCGTTCATATGAGTTTAAAAGTCGTCGTTTTTGATGAACGGGATTTTGCTTATGCGAAACATGTGCACCAGCGTTATCGCTACATTCCTTTTTATTTGCAAGTGGGCAACGACGATGTAGCAGGAATGGACGAGGCGATGCTGCGCACAAAATTGCTCAATCAGCTGCGATGGCTAGTAGAAAGAGTTGCTTATGATCCAGAAATGAACGATGTCCGCGTGCTGCCGCAGCTGCATACGCTTCTTTGGGGCAATAAGCGAGGAGTTTAATGAACAAACGAAAGGAGCATGAATGATGTCAGGAAGAAAAGAAGAAGAATTACAAGGTGTCACTCTCCTTGGCAATCAAGGAACCAAATATTTATTTGAATATAGTCCAGAAATATTAGAAGTATTTGATAACAAACATCCAGACCGCGACTATTTTGTGAAGTTTAATTGCCCAGAATTTACAAGCTTGTGTCAATGAGGGCACACTTCAGTGGTGACACTGTCGATTAAACCTTGTGAATTCAGGGGAAGAGAATAGGGGAAAACGATTTTGCAGGCAATATCATCAGCCGATAAAAGACTTTTATAGTTGATGAAAAAACGTCACTTGTATGTGAAGTTTCTCCCTGTTTCTCCAATCCTGAGCCAAGCCCTAAAAAGCAAACCATGCTTACTCGTGGTTTCAGATCCCATCGATTGATTGGTTGTCCCTGTGCTGTATCAATGATAAGCAAATGGACATGCAGGAAAGCAAGCTAGTGACTTGCCCCAGTCACGCCAAAGCGTGACTGACGCATCACCTATCCACAACGGTGACAATGCTGAAGCAGCCAGATAGTTAGTTGTGCGCTATGCTCAACAAGCACCACGGGTTAAACCATATTCTTTTTAGGGAAGGTGCAGAGACTATCGAAATCACTTCATCATGAAGCGACTGAAGAGTAGTGATGAAGGAAGAGAGTAGAGTACATCGTGAGTTTGACGATCACGGTGGAAGCGCAAGGGTTCTTATCGGATATCGCAGTCGGATAAGAATAAGATATAGTCCACCTACTTTTTTAAGTAGTTGCCGAAAACTGGGCAACCAGACTTCGCCACTATCTACATTAGTTATATCCCTGATAAAAAATGTGTGGAAAGTAAGTCGTTGAAGCTTTATTTATTTAGTTTTCGCAACCATGGGGATTTCCATGAGGATTGTGTGAACATTATTATGAATGATTTAATCGAAGCTATGGATCCACGTTATATTGAAGTATGGGGAAAGTTTACGCCGCGCGGCGGCATTTCGATTGATCCGTACTGCAATTGGGGACGTCCCGGAACAAAATATGAAAAAATGGCCGAGTATCGCTTAATGAATCATGATTTGTATCCAGAGAAAATAGACAATCGCTAAGCTAAAGCCTCCTCGCCTCCAAACGAGGAGGCTTTATTTTGCGCAGCGAAATGCCTAAGAGCGTACTGCCAGCATCCAGTTGGCATACTATTTGCTTGTCAACTATGCTAGAAACGAGAGAGCCCCAGTCCTGTTCATTCGTTTTCATTGGATAATCAACATGTCAAATATGGGCCTGATCCTCGTTTGGATAGCTGGCGATCGTGGAGCTCGAATATTCATTGCCCAACTTAAACCGTTTTTGCTTTTCATTATGTCGATTGTTCCATTCCAATCGCTATAGACCAAATTATAGGTTGGTTTTAAAAAAAGTAGTAGTTTTTTTTCGGAAACTTATATATAATGACAATTGATTTTTTTATTTGGGGGGTTTAGTCTTGGGAGACAGGACGGCTCTATTAATCGGAGCGAGCGGGTTAATCGGAAGCGAGCTTTTAATGCTGCTTCTCCAATCCGATGATTATCAGCATGTGACGATTCTAGTGCGTCGAGAATTACCGATTGAGCATCACAAGCTGGAACAAGTGGTCATTGATTTTAAAAGCTTGGAGAAGTACGAACGCTATTTTTGTGTGGATGATGTGTTTAGTTGTCTCGGAACAACGATGAAAAAAGCCAAAACGAAGCAGAATTTTATTCAAGTGGATTATGAATATACGCTGCGGGCTGCGGCGTTAGCGGAAAAATGCCACGTCAAGAGCTTTCTGACTATTTCATCTGTCGGCGCTGATCCGCAATCTCCGTTTTTTTATAATCGTGTTAAAGGGGAAACGGAAGAAGCTTTGCAACGGCTCGCGATTCAATCATTGCACATTTTTCGCCCGTCTTTGCTGCTTGGCGATCGTCAGGAATTTCGGTTGTCAGAAAAGGCAGCGGAGTGGCTTTTAAGCCACATGCCATTTCTGTTTATTGGAAAATGGCGCAAATACAAGCCCGTTGAGGCCAAGAAAATGGCTTTGGCAATGTTCCAGGCAGCAAGATCTTGCCCGAAAGGAACGCATATTTATGAATCGGATCAAGTCGCCCATATTTCATAAAAAACCGGCCATCTGCGGCCGGCTTTTTTATTCGATGATTTTATAGTTTTTATGGTTTACAACCGTCCGTTCTTGTAAGTCTAATTCTTTATAGTTTTCCATGTATGTTAAATCAACGATGACAGAGTTTTCATTCACCTTTTCGACAATACCGCGCAAGCCGTTTTTAAACTCGATAATATTGCCTATCTCTGCTTTTTGCACCATATACATTCTCCTTTTTCATGTATTTGTTATAGTTTGCCTCATTTTCTTTTATAAGTAAAGACCCTTTGTTCCTAATTTTGAAAAAAGATGGCCTTAGGCCATCTTACTTGGCAAATACGTGATTGCCAATGACAACGGTTACTTGTTTCGAGCGCAGCCAACTGCTTTTCGCCGTTTTTGGATTATAGAAAAATAAGGATCCAGATCCTAAACCGCGAAAAGCCAGGGCTTCTTCAACGGCAAGGTAGGATTCGCGATCTGCTGGTTCACGAATCGTTCCGTTTTGTACAGGAGTAAATGCATAATAGCCGCCTGAACGCTCATAAATGACATCCTTAATGGTATTCGGGAAATCAGGATGGTCCACTCGATTTAATACGACTGTGGCTACCGCTACTTTTCCTGCGAATGGTTCGCCTTTTGCTTCAGCATGGACAAGGCGCGCTAATAAATCTTTGTCGCTGGCTGAAATGGTTGGAGGAATGAGCAGCCTTTCTCCTGGGAACAGCCAGGCGTTTTGTTTTTTATTTATATTTTTCAACTGGACAAGTGAAACACTATGTTGCTTTGAGATTTTCCAAAGAGTATCCCCGGTTTGAACGGTATAAACGGTTTGAGCCTGAGCATCTTTCGCAAACAACAATGCAGAAAAGCATGCAGCTGCTAAAGTGAAATGTTTAAGCTTTTTCATAAAATTACCTCCTTGTTGTTCGCTCGCTACTAGACTAACAAGGATTTTTATTCTGGTCATTATCTAAATGTTGGAAACATCCGTTTTTTGTTGATATAACAGCTTAAATAGCAACTTTGGAAATATTTTCACGGTCAAGTTCAGTTGATCTGTTCTCTCTGCATAGAAATGAGTGCGTCATTCCGCCTTTTCAATTTAGTGGTGTAATCTCGTGTAGCGATATAAAGAGGATGGAATGTGTCAACATTTTCCTTTTTTAGTGGCGGGTATGACAATCGGACGACCGATCAATTCGTTTGTCTAAAAGGGGCGGTTGTGCGGTTCTCAGTCACGCTTTAGCCTGAGACAAGTTACCGACTTGCCTTCCGTCTGTGAGTTTTGACAAATACCGTTTGTTCATCATCTGCCATCATATGAATATGGAGAAATGCCTTATTTTCTGATCAACGCCAAGCTAAATGTTCGATTTCTTACATTGATGCGGGTATTTTCTATATGGTTTGTTTCCTTTTTTCCGAATTTATCGGTTCGACGAAAGGGACGAAGCTTTTTATTGTTATAGTACCGCGGAATTTACGAAAGCGCGCTTTTGGGAAAGGGTTTTGTAGAAGAGGATGTCGTCCTTTGCAAAATTAGAAAAAACATATCGTCCAATGATTATTAGTATGATAAAAAAACTGCATGTCACAAAAGAATGGGATGAATATTATCAAATTGGCTTAATTGCGTTATGGGAAGCTTCGTGCCAATTTGAGAAGGAGAAGGGCAGCTTTTCGTCCTTTGTGTACAAAAAAGTATATTGGGCCATGGTTTCCCATTTGCGTCGACAGTGCCATCGAAAAAAATGGGAATGTGCCTTGACGGATGGATTGATCCATATACTGTTTGACGATCGAACAATTTATAAGGAGGGAATAGTGGAGCAGGCGCTCAAATCATTGACAGAACGGCAAAAAAAATGGCTGATTGGTTACATTATCGAAGGGAAATCATTAAAAGCAATTGCTGAAGAGGAAGGAGTGGCAGTTGGAACGGTTAAGCAGTGGCGGGTTGAGGCGCTTAAAAAATTGCGCAAGCAGCGATGGGAATAGTCAGTTGCCCTCCGGTATCCATAGCCGGAGGCGATTAACTACGCGGATGTTCTAGGTAATGGTAGATAACGTCTCCACCATGCTGGGCAATGCCGCGGAAATGCTTAAAATCGCTGCGATTGACAAGGATTTTGCGAAATAGTAAAAAGTCCTCTTTTTTGACAAGCAGCTCGGAAATGTTTCGATCTCGCAAATCATCCAGCAATTTTGCTGCAAGCTTTTCGTCCATACCTCCACCTCCGAAGGATATTGTAACGCAGCTGGAGAGGTTTTGGTAGGGTAAATACCCATTTTCCTTTCAGGCAAACACCCTTTACTTGTTCATTCATACAATATGATGGGTATGTATCATAGAACGTACCCATACTAAATGAATAAAAGGAAGGAAGAGAGAAATGAGTAATTGGAACCCATATGCGAATTATTCTGGTTTTTATGATAATGATTATGATGTCGAGGATGCATTTCGTCATGATAATAACGCGCCAGCTTTTCCGATGATGCCAACCAATAACGCGCCAGCTTTTCCGACGATGCCAGCCAATAACGCGCCGGCTTTGCCAACGATGCCTCCAACACAAGTAATGCCTGTATCCCAAATGCCGATGCCAGTCGAACATGCATACATTCCTTCATGCGGTTGTCAACCAATGCCGACATGGTGCGGAACAGATCAATGGATGGGAGGATCTTATCCATTTGTTAATCCTGGGCATGTCGAAGTGGGATCAGTCGTATCTCCGAATGCGGCGCCAATACCTAATATGCAGCCAATGCCAGGCATGCAAAGTGCGCCGATGATGGGAATGCCGTATCCGATGGGGGGAACGACCGGACCAATGGGTGGCTTTCCTTCAAGTTCAGGCTGCTGCGGAGCACCATACTATCCATATCGATAAAGCAAAAAAAGACCGCTGCACAATTGTGGCGGTCTTTTAACTATTTATCGTGTGTTCATGGATTCGATGATTCCACTGATTAAGCTAATATCGTTTGTTACTAAATAAGCAGGAAGCAAGGCGAGAATAAATAGCACCGTAATATAAGACATAAGTGCATTTTTGATAATTTTACTAATTGCCATTCAGATCACTTCCTTATTGCTTTTTTCTATTTTCACATTTTTAATAGTATTAGTCAACCATTTCTGAAAATTCTATATATTTCGTGTTCGGCAATTTTATATTTGAACGTTTGGAAACATTTTGATAAAATAAAAATATCATCAACAGCTGTTGAAGAGGTGGCAGTGTGAAAATAAGAAAGGCCAATATACTAAATGAACGGGAAACGACCAATGTTTACATTTATGAAAATAAAAAAGAAGAGCACATTGTTGTTGCGATTCCTCATATGGAATGGTCGTTTTTGATTCGCTATGAAGAGGAAACAGAATTGTTGCGAAGTAAACTGCTTTCATCGCTTTCGAAGAAAGTGGAGGGAGCACAAGCAGAACCATTAGTGGACAAGCTTTTATATTGGGTCCGTGAAATGTAAATAATACAGTTGTACCGCAGAACCAGACAGGGCGGTGGAGCTTCATAGCTTCGCCGCTTTTACGTTATGATTATAGGTTAGGGGTTCGATGCAAAAGTGTTTACAAAGCAAAAAGCCGTGGTTATTTATTTAATATTTAGTATCGTTTGGATTATTGTAACGGACTTGTTCATGCAGCTTCTTCGTTTCGATCACTCCATGCAAATGATCGTGAATATTGGAAAAGGCGGGCTTTTCGTCGTTTTATCTGCCGTATTTCTTCATCAAATGATTAAAAAGGCCGAACAATTGAAGAAAACAGTAGAAGAAGAGCAGCAATTGTCGACATTGATTAATTCGATGCCTGACTTTGTTTGCTTTAAAGACAGTAAGGGCCGCTGGCTGCGTGTGAATGATTTTGGAAGAAAATTATATAATTTAGAAAATGTAGATTATCTGGGAAAAACAGATCTTGATCTTGGCGAAATGGTGCCATTTTTTAAAGAAACGTTTCGATATTGTGCGCAGACGGATGAAGAAACATGGAAAAAAGGAATGATGACGAGGACGGAAGAGTCGTTCATGACCACAAATGGGGAATTTAAGACTTTTGATGTCATTAAAGTGCCGCTCTTTCACGAAAATGGAGAACGGAAAGGGTTACTGACGATCGGGCGTGATATTACACAGCAAAAATTAGCAGAAACGTTATTGCTGAAAAAAGAAAAGCTATCGGTTGTTGGCGAATTGGCGGCGGGAATCGCCCATGAAATTCGCAATCCGCTCACTTCTATCAAAGGATTTATGCAGATGATGAAAGAGGCGAAGAAAACGAATGAATGGTATATAGAAATTGTACTTAATGAACTTGAGAGAATCGATCAAATTGTAAGCGAGTTACTTGTGCTTGCAAAGCCGCAAAGCCACTGCTATAAGCCCTTTTTGCTGAGCGACGCGACCGGTTACGTTATTCATTTAATTAGCCATGAAGCGGTGTTAAACAATGTGGATATTTCCATCGAAAATACAGCACCGCATGCACAAATTCACGGTGATAAAAACCAAATGATTCAAGTTTTAATTAATATTGTGAAAAATGCAATTGAAGCAATGCCTCAAGGAGGAAGGCTGCGTTTGCATATACAGGAAGAAGGCGAGAATGTACACGTCACCATTGCTGATACGGGTGTGGGCATTGCGAAAGATCGTCTGAAAAAAATCGGCGAACCATTTTTTACATTAAAGGAAAAAGGAATGGGACTTGGCTTGACAACAAGCATGAAAATCGTTCAGGAGCACAAAGGAACGCTGCGAATCGAGAGCGAACTTGGAAAAGGAACGACGGTCCATTTGCTGTTGCCCTTATACCAAGAGAAAAAAGAGGCTGATCGTTAACGATCAGCCTCTTAGATTGTGGGTAGATGCTCCCATTCTTCGTTACGGACGGCCATTTTTTGATCTTTAAACAATGTTTATCAAATGAAAGGTTCTAACCCAGCTGCTGTTTTATTTTTCAATCCAAGTTGTTGTTACATCAACTGGAAGACGAGTGGAGCGGTGAGCTGGGGCTGTGCTTTTTCCAATCGTAACCAGCATTACTGGAATATAGCGCTCGGGAACTTGAAATTCCTTCATGAATTTTTCAGCATCAAAGCCGCCAATTGGACAAGTGCTCCATCCTTTTGCAGTCGCAACAAGCATAAGCTGCATAGCCGCAAGCGAAGCATTTGTGAAAGCAGCATCCCGTGCATATTGTTTATTTTCATAAGCACCAGCAATCTGTTTTGCTAGCGTTTCTTTGATTTCCTTCGTCATATGTCCAGCTTCGACTAATGGATCGTATACGCTGTCAGTATTGCGATTGGCTTCAAGATCCCCAAGTACAGCAATAACGGCAGAAGCATCGACAATTTGCTGCTGATTATAAGCGATAGGCAGAAGGCGTTTCTGAGCCTCTTCACCATGAAAGACTAAAAAATGCCATTGTTGTAAATTCCACGCGGATGGTGCTTTACCTGTTAGTTCAAGAATTTCTTTTAGTTCCTCTTTGCTGATAGGGAAGCTTGGATCATATTTGCGGACGGACTGACGCTCATTTATTACGGTCAAAAAATCTTTCGTTGTTGATGTTTGCGTTGCCATTGGTATACCCTCCTACATCTGATTGTTAAAAAAAGAAATTAACTAACTTTTGGTAAGTAATATAAACAATCCTATCATAAAATTACTATTTGTATTTGTCAAATATTTTAATATCATCCATTGATGAGTCTTCCCTTTCTTAACGGAGTGGAAGTGGGAGAGGCTTATTCGAATATATGCCCCCACTAAAATGCATATAATTTTCGCTTTTTACATAAATCCAGCTTGATTTTTCAACATGATCTAAAGCGTCCCCATACTAATAAGCGGAATGTCAATCTATCTAATGGATTTTTACGTAGTAAGAACACAAGTATTGATGATCCATTATTTTACTAAAAATATGGAATGATTGTGCTAGGAATCAAACAATGTCAATTGGTTTTTATTGGATAATAAACACGTCTGTGGTAAGAATTTAGTGGAATTCATGTAGAGGTTTGAATTTATAGCTGCTCGGAAAGAAGCGCCTCTTTTTTTAGATGGCCGAAAACAAAAAATGCATGTTCCACCTATCCTTTTTTCTCGTTGATGCGATAGTAGAGATGAAAGGAGGTGAACGGGGGATGGCACAATCCATCATTCAGCAGTCGCAGCTGCGTTTAGTATTTGAAGCGGGTGTTGATGAAGCAGGCAAACCTATTTATAGACGGAGACAATTAAACAATATAAAAGTAACAGCATCTCCAGAGCAGCTTCTTGCTGTTTCTCAAGCACTTGCTTCTTTGCAAAGCGATCCGCTTGTTCAGGTCGAGCGCAGCGATCTGCATTTGATTACAAATGAAGGAGGGATGAGAGATGGAAAAGTCGTTGGAGCTACAATTTATTAACCAGCAAGGGAATGTGTTCCGGATTGTGATTGATCGTCCTATTGAGCCGGTCAATGCGCAGCACATATCTTCTGTTATGGATACGATTATCGCGGCCAATATTTTCACTTCAAGTGGAGGGGACCTTGTGGGGAAAAAGGGTGCAAGATTGCTGCAGCGCAATGAAGAGGAGATAGCGTTACCATAATCGGATAGGCAAGTCCGCCCAATGTTGATCAACACTTTCATACAGTATCACTTGCCTCTCTACCCAATATTCTCAAGATCATTTGAGGAGAAAAACATGCGAAATGGCCGGCCGGCTTATAAAGCGACCGGCCTATTATTTAAACATGATTCCATATCAAATGGAGAGATTCATGTGGATGCGTATATGTCCCTTATTTCCGACGTTGGCTTTCCTGTCATTGTCACTCTTTATCTGCTTCATCGAATCGAGGCTAAATTGGATGGTGTTATTGAATCCATTCAACGTTTATCTGAACAGCTAGCTGCTGACTGGCGTGCTGAATAATGTAAAACAAAAACCTGATCCTCGCATAGGGGGATCAGGTTTTTGTTTTGGCTCATATTAAAACAGGCGATTTTTTGCCGAAATATAATAATGAGAGGGGATTGCAGCGTGAGATTAACATAAAGGAATGGAGAAGATGAAACATAATCAATTTGTTGAAAAGCTATTAGCGGATGAACAGTTGTGGTTTACTGTAATGGATCAGCTGTTTGATATTGTCTTTCTGATGAAAGTAGAAGAAGGTCCTCGATTTCGCTATGTTCATGTAAGTCCTAAAGCGCTTCATTTAGCCAGTTTGGCCGAAGAAGATATGGGAAAATGCATCGACGATATTTATCCAAAGTCGGTTGCTGATCATCTAAATTCTCGATATCGTAAAGTAGTTGAAACAAAGGGTGTTGTGACTTACCGCGATCGGATGAATGTCACGAATGAGAAACGCACGGCCGAATCAACACTGATTCCAATTGTTGATGAAACGGGTGCGGTGTCCTATATACTTTCATTGACGCGGGATGTCACAGAGCTGATGCGTAAAGAGGAGCAATATGACGAAATTTATCAGCTTTTTCATTCATTGTTTACACATTCTCACGATGCATTTATTATGTTCGATTTAAGCGGGCGCATTTTACGCGTCAATCGTGAATTGGAGCAATTAGTAGGCTGGAAGCAGGATGAGCTTCTGGAAAAAGATATTGCACAGTTTTTACCAGAATACCGATTGGAACTAGAAAAAAGCTTACGACAGCTTCAAGCAGGGAAAAGTTTAACTTCTCTTCCATTATCGCTTGCGAATAAAAACGGAAAGAAAGTATATGTATCAGTAAATGTTACGCCGCTTTTTGGCAAAAACGGCGACGTGATAGCTGGTTTATCCATTATTAAGAACGTGACGGACTTAGTCGAAGTTCAGGAGCAGCTAAGGAGAAGCGAGGAGCTATATCGTAAAGTGGTAGAATTCCTGCCTGATACGGTCATGATTCAAGTCAACGGGATTATCACTTATATGAATCCCGCTGGATTAAAAATGGTAAACGCCAAACAGGTCAGCGAGGTAAAAGGGAAAAAAATAAACGATTTTCTTAAAAAGGCAGATAGCGATAGAGACGAATGGACCATGACCTCCTTGAATGGAGAAGAAAAAGTCGTGAAAGTGAACGAAATGACGATTCCATATTATCGGAAGAAGGCGCGATTTCTTGTGATCCACGACTTATCAGAGCAAAAAAGCAAAGAAAAAGAAATTGCATTTATGGTGCAATATGATTCACTTACAGGATTAGCCAATCGGAATTATTTAAGTGAAAAGCTAAAGGAGTTTATGCTCGCTTATAAAAATGTGGCGGTTTTATTGATTGATATTCACCGCTTTAAATTCATTAACGATTTTCTTGGATATTTAAACGGGGATGAATTGTTGCGGAAGGTTGCCAATCGCTTGAAGGAATTTGAATCTGAACGGACGTTTTTAGCAAGAATTAGTGAAGACGAGTTCGTGGTTGCCTTTGTTTATGATCAAAAGGATGAATTGAGACAGCTGCTTGACAAGCTTGACGCCTGCTTACAGGAGCCATATTTTATTGCCGGGGAAAAGCTGAATATTACGACGAATATCGGTGTAAGCTACGCAGCTGATGCCGAGCGATCGGTTGAAACGCTCCTTAGCAATGCTCATAAAGCTGTTTATTATGCGAAAATGAATGGGACGAATCGCATTGTTGAATATGATCCTCATATGCGCGATATTTTTGCCAAAAAGGTGCGCCTTGAGAATGATTTGCAGCAGGCGATCGAAAATGGGGAATTTTCTTTGTATTATCAACCGAAAGTGAATGTTGTAAGCGGCACTCTTAGTGTCGAATCGTTGATTCGTTGGAAGCACCCGCAACTCGGAATGGTCAGTCCGGCGGAGTTTATTCCGATTGCGGAGGAAACAAACAGAATCGATGAAATTGGGAAATGGGTGCTGCGCCAGGCGTGCCGCGATTTAAAGCGGTTGGAGAAAGCGGGATTTCCCCATTTAAAAATGGCCGTCAATTTATCAGCCCGACAGTTCCAAAATAAAGACTTGGAAGAAGTAGTATGCAGGATTTTGGCAGAGGAGAACATGAATCCGACTTCATTTATATTTGAAATTACGGAAACTGCTATTATGAAAGAGCCTTCGGAAGTAATCGCGATTTTGCAGAAATTTAAACAGCTTGGTATCACGATTGCGATTGATGATTTTGGAGTGAGCTACTCTTCATTAAATTATTTGAACCGGTTTCCGATTGATGCTGTAAAAATCGATCGTTCCTTTATCCGGAGCATTAGCGAAGGGCGAAAAAGCGAGGAAATTGTAGAGGCTATTATTTTGCTTGCACACAAATTAAATTTATTTGTCACGGCGGAAGGGGTCGAAACAGCAGAGCAAGTTCGTTTTCTGCTTGAAAAAGGCTGTGAGGAAATACAGGGATATTATTTCAGTGCTCCGGTTCCATTCGAACAACTGTTGGATACACTGGGGAAGGTACAAGAATTAATGAAGCCATGGCGCGTATGATGCTTATGATGCCGGTTTTTTTCTAATATTTTAGCCTGTATCCGTTGTCATGAAGGAGTTTCTGTCGTTATTAATAGACAAGCCATCTGATCGATAGTGGATCGCTTAATGGCCGTTCTTGTCGTTTTCGACGATGATCAAGCAGCCGATAACGAATCGCTTCCCAGCCCTGTTTATGGGCTGGAAGCGGCATCGTTTGGACCGCGGTTACACATGTTTGTTATTTTCTTCTAAATAATAAAAAATATGCTGTTTCTTTTTCTAACCGACTTAACCGTTATTCATTTCATTTTCCTCTCCACAAATCATTTCTAGTTTTCTCCCTGATTAAACTTCATGTTTTTTTAATCTAGGCTTAATAAAAAGGTCCTTGTTATAGATGAGGTGACATCATTCTTGTCGTATTGGGTTATCGTGTACACAGAGCTGTCCATGATTGGACTGTGAGAGAGTATAAGTAGCGATGTGATGAAAAACGGAAAAGTGCATCAATCATTTCGATATGCGTTCAGGCGGTTGATAAGCACTGCGTTTTTCCGTTATTGGCTTCACCCGTCCGCTCATAACCGACTTGATTTAATTTTTGTCTTCGCTTAGTTGTGTTTTCCTCGTTTGCTAAATGTTTTTATGATAGGGTGAGCCGGGAAAAATCAAAAGGAATGGACATGTTGTTTAGTGAAACTGAAACCTTTGACGCACACTAATCGTATATAGTCCTGTTTGAACGTTTTAATAAGGGGAGTGAAAAATGTTTATTTTACAGTTGGCAGCTATTTTGTTTGCATCAAAGATAGCGGGGGATATTAGCGCACGACTTGGCCAACCAGCAGTGCTGGGAAAATTGCTGATCGGTATAATTCTTGGACCAACGGTATTAGGATTAATCAATGACACAGAAATTTTAAAAGAAGTCAGCCAAATTGGTGTTATATTGTTAATGTTTATTGCGGGGCTTGAGACCGATGTAGACCAGCTTAAACGAACGGGAAAAGCGGCTACCTATGTTGGGGTACTTGGAATCGTGGTACCGCTATTGCTGGGATATATGGCAGGAATTGCTCTTGAGCTCTCAACAATACAAGCGGTCTTTCTAGGGCTATTGTTGTCAGCCACAAGCGTCAGTATTTCCGTGCAGGCGTTAAAAGAGATGAACCAATTAAAATCAAAAGAGGGGACGGCCATTTTAGGAGCGGCTGTCATTGATGATATTCTTGTCATTATCGCATTAGCGTTTTTGATGAGTCTAGCTGGGGGAGACGTCCAGCTTGGTGCTGTGATCGTTAAGAAAGTGGTCTTCTTTGCGGTTGCCATTTTACTGGCATGGAAAGTTGTTCCGGTTGTATTGCGATTTTTTGCACCGCTTCGTGTTGATGAAGCTCTTATTTCCGCGGGATTAATCATTTGCTTTTCGTTCGCATATTTGGCAGAAGCGACAGGAGTTGCTGCGATTATCGGGGCTTATATAGCTGGACTAGGGATCAGTTTTACCGATTATAAAGAAGAAATTTTTCATAAGGTAGAAACCATTAGCTACTCGATTTTCGTGCCAGTCTTTTTTACTTCGATTGGTGTTGCTGTAGAGTTTTCCAATGTTGGCCAGCATCTTTGGTTGATTATCGGCTTAAGCGTACTAGCTATTTTGACAAAATTAGTTGGTGCTGCATTTGGAGCGAAATTAGCTGGATTTGAATGGAGAAGCTCATTGGCGGTTGGAGCCGGAATGGTTTCGCGTGGCGAAGTAGCACTGATTATTGCTGGTATCGGTTTGGAATCTAATTTATTAACGGCTGATTTATTTGCTGTTCTGATTGTTGTCGTCCTTATAACGACATTAGTGACTCCTCCGCTATTAAAAATGATTTTTAAGCGCGGCTCGATTTCTCAACCAGTCTGACGTGCAGCCCTCACAATCGATGAAGGAAATGAAAATGGTTGTAGACAAAGTCAATATTGACTTTGTCTACAACCTGAGACTGGTTACTGAAACGGGCTTTTTGTTTTTTGGCTAGCAGATATATTTTCCAACCTAAACCAATCGTTTTTTCGTCGATGACTTCCACGCCTTGCTTATGCCGGTTTATGGATAGGCATCATGACAAGATTGGGTTGATCGTTGACTCAAAAGCAAAGCTCTATTTTTTACTAATAGTCACTAAGCGCCGAACAATCAGCCACTTCCAGACAAATGAAACTGTTTAGAAGTGGTGTTGTTCGGTCGTCTAATTGGTGAAATTCCACTTGGAAACAAAGGTGGAAGCATGAGCGGTGTTTATATCGCTCGTCTTACGGTAAAAAATATGATGTTAAAATGGCATTCAGTTCATCAGCATGCCGTGTTGGAATTTGATGTCTAGCTTTATCAATATAGATGGCGCGAGCATGAGGGACGTATGTTTTAAAAATGGTTTCATAAGCATGGAGATAATAATCGCGATTGCCGTATATGATCAACAGAGGAACCGTTAGTTTTGCTAAATGCTCTGTGTTACGATCGTGCAGCATCGTTTTATACATACTGAATAAATCCTTTTGATTGGCGAGCCGCGCATATCGTTCGATTGCTCTTTTTTCGTCTTGGCTTTTTCCGTGAGCGGTTCCTAATACTTTAGCAAGTAACGAAATGGCTCCGATTTTCGCTGTGAAAATGCCTAATAAAAATTCGAAATATAGCCATAATGTGCGTACTTCGGGAAACCCACCGATTAATACGATCGCTTCCGTTTGTTCTGGATAGCGAAGCGCAAAAGCTTGCGCAACAGAGCCTCCACTTGAGTAGCTGCAAATAATCGCTCGTTCAATTTGGAGAGAGCGAAGCAATTGATGAAGATCTTCCGTAAGCAAAGAAATCGTTATTGGTTTGTTTGAAGCGCTGCTTTTTCCGTTTCCTCTCATATCATAGGTGACAACGCGAAAGTTGGCTGTCAACGCTTGCTGCTGAGCAAAAACGTTGCTTCCCATTCCTGGCGGGTGAATAAACACCAGAGCTTTTCCTTCTCCTACATCCGTATAATATAGGCGAATATCGTTTTCTATCGTCATGTATGGCACGTGTAAGGTCCTCCATTCATTGAAAAGTTTGTGCTTCATCCTATTTTTATCGTCGCTGTTGAAAAAGCTTTGCTAAGCCTTATATTTTCCATTTTCCCATGACATAATGGATACGCGTGGCGCCAGATCCAATCGGTTTCACTGATCGTTCTCGCGCGGTAATCCATATGATGAATGAACCGTATTGATTCAAACCTCACGGTCAGGAGGCAAACCATCGACTTGTCTCGGTCAGCCTAAGCGAGCGCGCGGCGATCAATAAGCCATTTGAATTTATCTGGAGGCGGTGTGGTTCAGTTGCCTGATCGCCGAAAGCGGCTCATCCCCTGTACATATAGGAGAGGAAATATTGAGCGCTCAAGCTATTATGCGCAACTAGCACCATGGGTAATGGATGACATGTTCATTTCAATAGTATGGATCGAAGGGAAAAGAAATATCAGCTTTCACTTTCAGGGAATCGATTATTTATACAGATAAGGAGATCCGTAATCCTCTGTCACATTTAAATCGGGATATTCTGATGTAAAATGAACAAGAATAGGACTAAAATCTAAAGATGGATACGCTTGAAACAGCTGTTGGTCTCCATAACGAATGGCTTCAAGCGCAAGCGGCAATTTTTTTTGGAACGCTTGCATTCGTTGCTCATTTGTTTCTTTTCCGCTATTTTTGTTTCCTACGTATACATAGAGGAATAAAATGAGTGTTTGCTTCACTCGTTTCCATTCAGCTAATACTTCATCGCGCATCGGATGAAGATGTTTGAAAGCAAATGATGACCCAATGTACAAATAAAGATCACCAGTGTCGTCAGAATGGATTAACGTGTATTTTCTTGTGTTAGGTGGAATGTGCAGACGTGCGTTGTTTTCCCATTGCACGTGAAGTTTTTTAGGATTTATCTGATTCATCATTCTGTCTCCTTTTTGTCTATAAATGAGGCTTAGCTTTTTAACGATTGTTTTTCGACGATTGCGAGTGACTTGAAAGACCGGTCCATTGCTCTTTCTGAAACTGGCTGTTGCTCGATCTCTACTTAATTAAATGGGATTTGTATAGTTTGGTTATATTGTATGTTTTGGCAGCAAAAAAGCTCGCTTCGAAAAAAGTCGATTATTGACGAATGGTAAATCGTTGCGTAAGATGATAGTATTGTAAACGTCTAAATCAAAGGAGCTGGGCTTTTGTGGGAAAGTCCTTTCGGATTGAAAAAGTATTGAATAATAACGTATTGGTTGCTTCGCACGAAGAGTATGATGAAGTGGTTTTGTTAGGAAAAGGGATCGGCTTCGGCAAGAAAAAGGGAGATTTCATTGAGCAAAACGCGGTCGAAAAATGGTTTATCTTGAAAAATGAACGTGAGCAGGAGCAATATAAAAAGTTGCTTCCAAGCCTTGACGAAGAATTCATCGGTGTCATGAATGAAGTGATGCAGCACATCAAAAATCGGGTCAATGCGCCATTGAATGAGCATATCCACGTTGCTCTGACCGATCATATTTCTTTTGCGATTAAGCGCATTCAGCAAGGACTTGATCTGAAAAATCCATTTTTGATTGAAACAAAAAGCTTATATCCTTTAGAGTATGAAATTGCCGGAGAAGTCGTTGACATGTTAACAAAAAAGCTGCACGTGCAATTTCCTGAAGGAGAGAAGGGATTTATTGCTTTACATATCCATAGTGGGATTTCGCATCAAAGTCTTTCGGAAGTAAATAAGCACTCACAATTAATTGCTCAACTGATTTCCATTGTAGAAGAACAGCTTCATATTGCCATCGACCGTGAAAGTATTTATTATTTGCGATTTATTCAGCATTTACGGTATGCGATCGAACGAATTAAAAAAGGTGAGCGTGTCGAAGAACCAAAAAAGTTGTCGAAAATCTTGAAAGAAGAATATCCGATATGTTATAATGCTGCATGGAAGCTAGTAAAAATTATGCAGCAAACGCTGCAGATGCCTGTGGACGATGCAGAAGCAGTCTATTTAACGATGCATTTGCAAAGGCTTGCAAAAAAAAGTAAATAATTGTCTACATCTTTACGTGTTACTGATTCGATCAGGCATGAGTAAAGAAGACAAAATGGAACAAGCAATTATGGATGGTTGTTTTTCTATCCTGTTGCTATTCATGTTCAATTTTGTTTTTCTTTGCTCATGCCTTTTGTTTTTTCATCCTTTGCAAGTGCTTACAAATATCAGGCATTTGGTGAGATGACTATAAAGAGAAAAAATGTTTGCTGCCAATTTAGAATGAGAAGGGGGATTACATTATGAAAAAAGCGTTTGGAACGCTGCAAAAAGTCGGAAAAGCGTTAATGCTTCCCGTAGCGATTTTACCGGCTGCAGGTATTTTGCTTGCTTTTGGTAACGCTTTACAGAATACGGCGCTAACAGACAAAATTCCTGCACTTAAGGCAGACTGGGTCGTTCTTGTGGCCAAAGTCATGGAGCAATCAGGAGGTGCGGTGTTTGACAACCTTTCTTTGCTCTTTGCGGTCGGGGTAGCGATCGGGTTAGCCGGAGGCGAAGGTGTTGCGGGCCTTGCTGCGATTGTCGGCTACTTAATTATGAACAAAACGATGAGCGTTATATTGGGCGTCACGGCTGATAAAATCGGCACAGATCCGTCGTTTGCGAATATTTTAGGGATTCCAACATTGCAAACAGGGGTATTTGGCGGTATTATCGTCGGTATTTTAGCAGCGTATATGTACAATAAGTTTTTCAATATCGAGCTGCCGCAATATTTAGGATTTTTTGCCGGCAAGCGATTTGTACCCATTATCACAGCAGCATCTGCTGTTCTTTTGGGAATTGTGATGACATGGGTATGGCCACCTATCCAGCATGGCTTGAATTCATTCTCACATAATATGATTGATGCGAATAAAACGCTGGCAGCCTTTATTTTTGGCGTGATTGAACGCGCGCTTATTCCATTTGGCTTGCATCATATTTTCTATTCGCCATTCTGGTATGAATTTGGTGAGTATGTCAACAAGGCTGGAGAAGTTGTTCATGGTGACCAAAAAATCTTCTTTGCTCAACTAAAAGATGGAGTCGATTTAACGGCCGGAACATTTATGACAGGGAAATTCCCATTTATGATGTTTGGTCTTCCTGCCGCTGCACTGGCTATTTATCATGAGGCCCGCCCTGAAAACAAAAAGGTCGTTGCCGGAATTATGGCATCTGCAGCACTTACATCGTTTTTAACAGGAATTACCGAACCAATTGAGTTTTCGTTCTTGTTTGTCGCACCGGCACTATTTGCGATCCATACCATTTTTGCCGGATTATCGTTTATGATTATGCATATATTGCATGTGAAAATCGGGATGACGTTCTCCGGTGGTGTCATTGACTATTTGCTATTTGGAGTGCTGCCAAACCGAACAGCCTGGTGGCTTGTGATCCCAGTAGGTCTTGTATTTGCCGTTATTTACTATTTCGGCTTCCGTTTTGCGATTCGCAAATGGAATTTAGCGACTCCGGGACGTGAAAAAGTGACGGAAGAAAAAGCGAGCGAAGCAGCAAGCGCGGGAGATTTACCGTACGAGATTTTAGCAGCGCTTGGCGGCAAAGAAAATATCGAACATTTAGATGCATGCATCACTCGTTTACGTGTATCAGTTCATGATATTCAACATGTCGATAAAGAACGGTTAAAAACGTTAGGTGCAGCTGGTGTACTTGAAGTAGGAAATAATGTACAAGCGATTTTTGGACCGAAATCCGACATCTTAAAAGGGCAAATTAAGGATATTATGGAAGGGCGCACGCCGGTTCGTGTGAAAGAAGAGCCAAAAACAGCAAGTGCTCAAGTCGCAGCGAGTGCGAGTGCAGATGAAATTATCGCTCCGCTAACAGGTGAAGTACTTCCGTTGTCAGAGGTGCCAGACCAAGTGTTTTCACAAAAAATGATGGGGGATGGTTTTGCCATCATGCCAACAGATGGAACCGTAGTTTCTCCTGTTGATGGAAAAATTATCAATGTGTTCCCGACGAAGCATGCGATTGGGATTGAATCGAAGAACGGCAGAGAAATTTTAATTCACTTTGGTATTGATACCGTAAAATTGAACGGACAAGGCTTTGAAGCACTTGTTTCGCAAGGAGACGAAGTGAAAAAAGGACAGCCGATTTTAAAAGTAGATTTGCAATATGTAGAAAATAATGCTCCTTCCATCATTACACCGATTATTTTTACAAACTTAAAAGCGAACGAGCAGATTCGCTTAGAGACAGAAACGACAGTAACAAAAGGTGAGCACAAAGTAGCTGTCATCGAATAACCAAAAGGTGATACAACGATCGACAAATTTCTTTTCTGTTGAATAAGAGCAGATATGTTTGTTATGATGACAAAAAAATATATTGTTAAAGGAGAATGGTTTAAATGGCTGAAAAAGTATTTAAAGTAACTGCTGAATCTGGTATTCATGCTCGTCCTGCTACTTTACTTGTTCAAGCAGCGAGCAAATTTAACAGCGACATTAACTTAGAGTACAACGGGAAAACAGTGAATTTGAAATCCATTATGGGCGTTATGTCGCTAGGTGTTCCACAAGGTGCTCAAATTAAAATTACAGCTGAGGGTTCAGATGCAGCAGAAGCGTTAGCAGCATTAACAGATACATTGGCAAAAGAGGGTCTCGCACAATAATGTCTAAGAATATTACAGGGATTGCTGCATCAAGCGGTATTGCCATTGCTAAGGCATACCGCTTAGAAACCCCTAATTTTACTGTTGAAAAATATGACATTACGGACCCACAGGCTGAAATTGAACGTTTTGAAGCAACTATTGTCAAAGCAAAAGGCGAACTTGAGCAAATTCAGGCCCATGCATTACGCGAATTAGGGGAGGACAAAGCTGCCATTTTTTCTGCGCATCTTCTTGTGTTAAGTGATCCGGAACTATTAAATCCGGTAAAGGATAAAATTAAAGCAGAAAAAGTCAATGCAGAGTACGCATGGAATGAAACAACGTCCATGTTTGTTGCGATGTTTGAATCGATGAATAATGAGTACATGAAAGAGCGAGCAGCTGATATTCGCGATGTAGCGAAGCGCGTGCTTGCCCATTTACTCGGGATTGCGATTTCCAATCCGAGCTTGATTTCCGAAGAAGTGATCATCATTGCCGAAGATTTAACACCTTCTGATACAGCACAGCTCAATCGTCAATATGTAAAAGGATTTGCTACTGATATCGGCGGCCGAACCTCTCACTCGGCGATTATGGCTCGTTCTCTTGAAATTCCAGCAGTGGTGGGAACGAAATGTGCCACAGCGGAAATCCAAAATGGCGATGTGGTCATTATTGATGGACTGGATGGACAAGTTGTTGTGAATCCATCGAGTGATGTGCTCGCTCATTATGAAGAAAAGCGGGAGCGCTTTGAGAAGCAAAAAGCGGAGTGGGCGAAGCTTGTTCACGAGTCGACGGTGACAAGCGATGGCCATCATGTTGAATTAGCTGCAAATATTGGCACGCCAGAAGATGTTAAAGGTGTGCTAGCCAACGGTGCAGAAGGAATTGGCTTATATCGTACAGAGTTTTTATATATGGGCCGCTCTGAGCTGCCGACAGAAGAGGAGCAGTTCGAAGCATATAAAGTAGTACTGGAACAAATGCAAGGCAAACCAGTCGTTGTTCGTACGCTTGATATTGGCGGCGACAAAGAATTGCCGTATTTAGATCTTCCAAAAGAAATGAATCCGTTTCTAGGGTTCCGAGCGATCCGTCTGTGCCTTGAAATGCAGGACATGTTCCGAACTCAGCTTCGTGCGTTGCTGCGCGCAAGTGTGTATGGAAACTTAAAAATTATGTTTCCGATGATTGCAACACTGGAAGAGTTCCGGCAAGCAAAGGCCATCCTTTTAGAAGAAAAAGAGAAGCTTCAACATGAAGGAATTCCAGTAGCTGAAGAGATTGAGATTGGAATGATGGTGGAGATTCCTGCGGCCGCGGTGCTTGCCGATCAATTTGCCAAGGAAGTCGATTTCTTTAGTATTGGAACAAATGATTTAATTCAGTATACGATGGCGGCTGATCGTATGAACGAACGGGTTTCTTACCTTTATCAGCCGTATAATCCAGCCATTTTGCGCCTTGTTCATCATGTGATCGAAGCCGCTCATAAAGAAGGAAAATGGGCAGGAATGTGCGGAGAAATGGCAGGAGATGAATTGGCGATTCCAATTTTGCTCGGCTTAGGACTGGACGAATTTAGCATGAGCGCAACTTCGGTTTTACGTGCTCGTTCACAAATGAAAAAACTCTCAAAAACAGAAGCAGCTAGCTTTAAAGAAGCCATTCTATCCATGAGCACAGCAGAAGAAGTGGTGGCATTTGTGAAACAAACTTTCCATATTGAGTAAAAATATAAGCGGTGGCCGTAACCACCGCTTATTATTTAAAAGAGGCTTCCACTCCATTCATACAGTATGATTGCTGCTTTTGCGTCTTCTCCATCATTTTCAGCCACTGATCGAACAGCATGGCCCAAATGAAGCAAAAAGCTTTGATTTTGCTGGCTACATGATCTTTTTTTTGTCCATATTTAGTCGCTGAAAGGCGCTGGACATAATGGCCATAGTCTCACATTTTTCCTCTACTAAGCAGCTGATCAAGACGAACCGAACAACAGGCGTGTAGATCAATTATATCGCCTCATGATGAAAATACATACAGGGACCATTTATTCCATCTTTAATTCTATCGTATTTCTATTTTTATCTAGGTGTGTGATGATCCAATACAAATCAATGGACACTGCTTGATTCCTCGCTTTTCTGCCGTAGTCGGCAAGCGAAAAGCTTGTGTCTAGCTATATGATTCCATATTTTTAGTAAAATCATGGATCGTCAACAATTGGAATTTTTACCGTGATAAATGCGATAGCAAAAAAAGTTTTTCATTCATTTTGCTATGATTGAGAATATGCTACTATAGACGGCTATAGACCATGGTTTTATAATGGAAATGGCAACTCGACAAAATAGGATGAATTTTGACAAGGGGGAGAAAAAGCGAAGTGTTCAAAACATTAAGAACAAAACTGGTTGTCTTAATAGCTTTACTAATGGTCGTTTCTTTAGCCGTTACACAAATTGTCGGGGTCGTAGAAACAAAGCAGATGATTCGCAAGGATGTCAGCAGCCGCGGGCATGCGCTTGTTGAGCAGCTGATTGACGATATTCAATCAAGCTTTACAAGTGAAGTGAATAGTATGAAGCAATTTAGCGAATCGCCGGCGATAGTCCAAATGGCGAAAGGCAATCAAGAATCGCCGACAGTTGAAAAGGAATTTCAAACGTTTTTAAAGATTCATAGCAATACACAGCTTGTTTATATTGGAACTGAAGGGAAAAAGATGTATACGACGCCGAAAGTGGACCTTCCGGCTGGCTTTGATCCGACTTCCCGTCCGTGGTATAAAAAAGCAATCGAGCATCCTGATGAGGTTGCCTGGACGGATCCATATGTAGATACGGTTACAGGAAAGTATGTGGTGACTCTTGCCAAGGCGGTGAAAGACGGTGCACAAGTAGTTGGTGTCATCGGGATGGACTTGTCACTTGATGCCGTTACAAAAATTGTGAATAAAATGGATGTAGGATACAAAGGCTATCCGTTTTTATTTGATCAAACAGGTATTGCTATCGTCCATCCTCAATACAAAGGAAAGAATATGGCAAACGACGCCACTGTGAAATACATGCTTGACCGTGACAGCGGCGTGTATGAGTATACGAGAGACGGCGAAAAGAGAATGCTTTATTTTACAACTATTCCTGAGCTGGGCTGGAAAGTTGGAGCGGTATATAAAGAAAAAGATTTATTTGCGGTCAGTAATTCAATTGCAGCACAAATGCTCATGATTACGATTATCGCAGTACTTATCGGAATGATTGTCATTTATTTGATGGCTCGCTCCATTGTCAAACCAATCGTCTACTTGCAAGAGCAAGTAGAGAGGGTAGCAGAGGGAGATTTAACGGTTCAAGTGAAAGTAAAAGCAAAAGATGAAATCGGGCAGCTGGCTTCTCATTTTAACCATATGGTTCATGAAATGCGGGCACTCATTCATCAAGTGAATCAGTCAGTTGCTGAGCTCGCTCAATCTGCCGATCATTTAAGCGCTGTTTCCGAAGAAACGATGACTTCAAGCGAGCAAGTAGCGACAGCGATTAATGATATTGCAAAAGGAACATCTGAACAGGCGAGTGACCTAGATACGATCAACGAACGAACAACCATGCTGTCAAGTCAAATTGAAGCAGTCGCTCAATCCGCTTCAGAAATGCAAACTTTATCAAATGATACAAAAGAAGCAAGTTATTATGGATTAGAAAAATTAAATGAGCTGCAATTAAAATCAGATGAAGCAAAAAATGAATTGCAGTCTGTAGAAAAAGTAATGGATGATCTCGTTGAAAAAATGAAAAGAATTGATGAAGTCATTCAAACGATTACAGCGATTTCCGCACAAACGAATTTGCTTGCGTTAAATGCGAGCATTGAAGCAGCACGAGCAGGCGAACATGGTAAAGGATTTGCGGTTGTGGCTGAGGAGGTTCGCAAATTGGCGGAACAATCTTCTCAAGCGACCGAGTTGATCCGTCAGACAATCGCGACGATTCAGCAACAAGCGGATTTAGCAATGCAAGCAGTTGGGCGTTCAAAAGATATGAACGAAGAGCAACAGCAAGCCGTTCATACGACAGGCGAATCCTTTATGAAAATTTCCGTCATGATGGAAGAACTGACAAACTCCATCTCTCATATTAGTGATGAAGTGAAGCATATGAACGAAAGTAAGGATCAAGTGGTTGAAGCGATGCAAAATATTTCCGCTATTGCTCAACAGGCGGCAGCTTCTGCGGAGGAAGTGGCAGCATCAGCCGATGATCAGCTGCAGGCGCTCAGCACGGTCACAGAGTCTGCTGAAAAATTAAGTGAGATGGGACAGCAGCTCAAGAAATTAGTTGAAAAATTCGATGCATAATCATTTAAGCGCGCGGGAAATCCGTGCGCTTTTATTGATGAGAAGGAGGAAAACTCAGCGGCTTTGCCGAATGGTATAGTAATAATAAAGAAAAGGAGTGAAGAAGGTGGAGCTTCAGTTAGAGGGAAAAACAGCGCTTGTTGTAGCGTCTAGTCAAGGGCTTGGTAAAGCGATTGCCCAGCGGCTGGTGCTGGAAGGTGCCAATGTGATGATTACGAGCCGCAATGAAGAAAAGCTGAAGGAGGTGGCTCAAGAGCTAAGCGAGTTACATAAAGGAAGGGTTGCTTACATTCGAGCGGATGTAACGAAAAAAGAAGAAATTCAGCGGCTTGTTGCTCAAACGGCAGAAACATATGGAGCTCTTGAACTGCTTGTCAACAATGCGGGAGGACCTCCGACGGGAACTTTTGAAACGATTACGGATGAGGATTGGTATCAAGCATTTGAATTAAATTTACTAAGCTATATTCGCCTCATTCGTGAAGCACTGCCTTATTTAAAGAAAAATGGCGGAAAAATTGTCAATATTGCTTCTTCTTCCATCAAAGAGCCCATTCCTGGCTTATTGCTATCAAATACATTCCGCACTGGAATTGTCGGCTTGACTAAAACGTTGGCTTCTGAATTTGCTCAATATAACATTTTAATCAATACCGTAGCGCCGGGAAGAATTGCAACGGAACGGGTGGCTTTTTTAGATCAGATGAACGCAGAAAAATTTGGAATCACAAAGGAAGAAATGGAAATGCGGATGAAAAGTGCCATTCCGCTTGGCCGCTATGGAACGCCGGAGGAGTTTGCCAATGTGGTGACCTTCCTTCTTTCAGCAGCCAATTCTTATATGACAGGCCAATCGTTTCTCGTCGATGGGGGGATGGTCAAAGCGATTTAACCAAAGGTGCTACTTTCTCATTTGGGTGAATATAAATAAAAGGACTTACCCCAGCGGAGAAAGGAAGAGGCATCGTGAAAAATAAGGTGGTTGTAGGTCTTTTAGCCATTTTGTTAGGTGGTCTCGGCATTCATAAATTTTATTTGGGAAAGCTTGGCCAAGGCATTCTTTATTTATTATTTTCGTGGACAGGAATTCCAAGCATCATCGGCTTTATTGAGGGAATCGTTTATCTCGTTAAATCCGATGAAGAGTTCAATCGAAAATATAATGTCGTGTTAGAAGATTAGCACCTTGGCCGCAAGCCAAGGTGTTTTATATGTGGAGGAATGAGTATGAAAACAATCGGCTTTATTGGTCTTGGTGTGATGGGACAAAGCATGGCGCGCAATTTGCTGCAAGCAGGATATGATTTGCTTGTGCACACGCGCACGAAGGAGAAAGCAGAGGAGCTATTAAGAGCAGGGGCGGTCTGGAAGGAAACGGTTCGCGAGCTTGCCCGCGAGGCGGATGTTGTTATTACGATGGTGGGCTATCCACAGGATGTAGAAGCCGTATATTTTGGCGAAAACGGATTAATTGAAAATGTGAAGGAAAACACGTACTTAATTGATATGACAACCTCTCCTCCGTCGTTGGCCGAGAAAATTTATGATGAGGCGAAGAAGAGAAAGGTATTTGCGCTAGATGCTCCTGTTTCTGGTGGAGACGTTGGTGCCAGAGAAGGCCGGCTTGCGATTATGGTTGGGGGCGATGAAGCGGCATTTCATGAGTGCAAGCCAATTTTTGAAGCGCTAGGAACAAATATTGTTTTTCAAGGAAAAGCGGGAGCGGGCCAGCATGCGAAAATGTGTAACCAAATTGCGATTGCTACCAATATGATCGGTGTTTGTGAGGCGCTCATTTATGCGAAACGTTCAGGTCTTGATCCTTATAAAGTGTTGGAAAGCATTTCACAAGGAGCTGCCGGCAGCTGGTCACTGAGCCAATTAGCCCCAAGAATGTTGGCGGGGGATTTTGCGCCAGGATTTTATGTAAAGCATTTTATTAAAGATATGAAAATTGCGCTGGAAGAGGCAGAAAAAATGAATTTGCAGCTGCCCGGACTGAGCTTAGCTAAAAAAATGTATGAAGAACTGACGGCAAGCGGTGAGGAGAACAGCGGAACACATGCGTTATACAAGCACTATGATCATTCATAAACGCCCTCTAGCACTAAGAAAATGGCACCTTCTCTATTGCGCCAACTAAGAAGAGGGAACTTATAGACGTTTTCAAATTTTCGACTGTCAGAGGCCAGTCGATGGCATGACCAGCTGCCTCCTTGATAAAAAGGTGAGAAGCTACCCAAGCTCTCACCTTTTATGTTTTTGAACGTACTGTTCGATGCGATTCAGCCCCTCTGCTAGCGTTTCTAATGAATAGGCATACGAAAGCCGAACATATCCTTCTCCATATGCTGAAAAGGCGCTTCCAGGAACGACGGCTACGCCAGCTTTATCCACTAAATCAAGTGCGAATTCAAAAGAGGAAGTATGAAATGGTTCAATAGATGGAAATAAGTAAAAAGCCCCTGTTGGCTTTTCCACTTGAAAGCCCATGTCAACAAGCCGGCTGTAGGCATATTCCATTCGCTGTTCGTATAGCTTCCGCATGTCGTTGGCGTCTTCTTTTCCCGCTGTCAAGGCGGCTAAAGCGGCTTTTTGCGAAATGGAAGAAGCGCATGAGACGCTATATTGGTGCACTTTAATCAGATGTTTTGTTAAAAACTCTGGGGCGAAGACAAACCCCACTCGCCATCCCGTCATTGAATGTGACTTGCTTAATCCGTTAATCACAATGGTTTGATTGCGCAGCCATTTGGCAATTGAAGCATGTTTGCCGCTATAAACAAGCTCGCTATAAATTTCATCCGATAAGATCCAAATTGGGCGATCCTTCAACAGCTCAGCCAGTTCTAGCAAATCCTGCTGCGCTAACGTTACACCAGTTGGGTTGGAGGGATACGGCAAAACGATACAGCGCGTTCGTTCATTTATGTACGGTTTAATCAAGTCGGCGGAAAGCCTAAATTGGTTATGGCGGGTGTCGACATATACAGGTTTGGCTCCGCACATGCGAATAATCGGCTCATAACCGGGATACACAGGGCCTGGTAAAATCACCTCGACTCCTTCCTCCAAAATGGTGCGAAAAGCGATGTCAATGGCCTGACTTGCACCAATCGTCACAATCACTTCGTTTTCATTATAGTGCAAGCCATATTTTTCGTTGACAAAACGGCAAGCCGCTTGACGCACTTCAAGCAAGCCTGCATTGTGGGTATAGACTGTGAAGTTATCAGAAATGGCTTGTTTCCCAGCTTCTTTCACATGTTCAGGAGTCGGAAAATCCGGCTGGCCAATTGTTAATGAAATGAGGTTTGGACGATCGGCAACCATATTAAAAAATTTGCGGATTCCTGAGATTTCAATATTTTTAATACGCGGATGAATGAGATGCTCCATAGTATTCCTTCCTTCCATACTCCATTTGTTTTATTTTATCACGGAAGTACAATAAAAGGTGAGCCTTCTTCTGCGTATAAAGACGAAGAAGTGGCTCACCTAATCAAACGATTCATGATTATAGTGCTGTGAGGCTTCGCATTCCATCATTTCGAAAAATCTCCCTGCCTATTCTCTGTGTTTTTTTAGCAATTCGTTATATTGGGTGGATAATTCTAAAAACAGCGCTTGATCTTTGGTAGCTAGCGCTTCATCAATCTTTTCCATTAATTTATTTTTTTGATAAAGGAAAATAGCTTGTTCCAGAATCATTTCAGCAAGCGGTCCGTAGCTGTTTTTTTCTTCCGGTTGCCCAAACATCATAATCCCTTCGTGAGGAAATTGTTTTTCGTACATGGAAACTCCCCCTTATTCGGGAACAAGATGTTCCCTTTTTTATATTATCGTCTTTTTTTATAAAAAAGTAAAGAAAATTTTGATAAATTCGAAGGTAGTAATTTTTACAAACAAGCGACTATTTTTCGGGTATTATATAGATAAATACAGCTTGAGAATGGAATAAAATTATTTTTGAAAAGCTGATGGCTGGGGAGAGATAAACTTTTTCGAGCGGAGTGAACCAATTGAACAACCACAATCGTCTGATATCAATGCTCCATCTATAAATTCGTGGTATGATATGGATACAGCTTGATGTGCCAATATTTCCCATTCCGATGAGCAGGTATGACGGTTGTTCGGTTCTTGGCAGCTGGGGCGTGACGGAGACAAGTCCGCGGCTTGTCTCCGACCGTCGAAAACATGCCATTTGGCTTTTGCATGAGCCATCTGCTCGATCTTCTCGTTGGATCTTGATCCTTCACAGATAGATCCAGTGCCAAAATCATTGATCGCCTATATAGCATGCTAGTCGTTAGCAAGAGGATTGCCGGCTATGGCAGAAAAGCCAAGAATTAAGATATGTCTTTAGCGAACGATGCGTTTGCTGCCTGTGAAAAAATGAAGCTAGAGGTGAAGGTTTTTCGTTCGTTCATCTACATGCCTATGTTTTGATACATTGACGTCGAAGGAAGGGGGAGAGTGATGATCCGAACTTGTGCGATTACTAAAGACTTTGAAGTAGTCTATGATGTACCACTGCCATTTTTAAAAAAACCTTCCGTTTCATGGTATTGGGTCGATTTCCACGAACCGACAGATGAAGAGGCAAAATTGTTGGCCGATTTTTTTCATTTTCATCCATTAGCGATTGAGGACTGTTTGGAATTTATTCAACGACCGAAGCTGGATTTTTATGATCAGTATTTGTTTATGGTTGTGCACTCTATTAATCAAGAAACATTGGAAGCGGAAGAAGTGGATTTATTTATCGGACAAAACTTTCTCGTTTCGTTTCATAAACAATCCGTATGGGGAATAAATCAAGTATGGGAAAGGCTGCAAACAGAAGAGCATTTTCAAGCAGGACCATTTCACGTGATGTATCATGTTTTAGATAAGCTTGTAGACGATTATTTTCCGCCGATGTATCGAATGGAAGATATGTTAAATGATCTTGATGAAAATACAAACGATCATACCATTCAGGAAATCCTCGAAAAAGTATTTGATATTCGCGGTGATTTATCCAAACTAAGAAGAACCATTGTCCCGATGCGTGATTTGCTTTATCGGATTATTAACTCTGATCGGCTACAGCGAATGAAGGAACAGCATATTTATTTTCATGATATTTATGATCATTTATTAAAATTGGTGGAAATGATTGAGGCGAATCGCGATATTACTTCTGATATTCGCGATAGTTATTTGTCATTGAACTCCAATCGGATGAATACAATTATGATGACATTAACGGTGATTACGACGATTTTTATGCCGTTGACGTTCATTGCCGGTGTGTATGGGATGAATTTTGACAATATGCCTGAATTGCATTGGAAATACGGGTATTTTGCTGTGCTAGGAATAATGGCACTCATTGCGGTAGCCATGTTTTTCTTGTTTAAGAAAAAAGGATGGTTTCGTTTTCATAAAGGAAATCGGTAAAACGGGAGAGACAACGAATGAAGCGAATTGCAGTCATTGGACAATCAGGGGATATTCCTGACAGCGTACGAAAAATTGCGGAGCAGGTAGGCGAAGAAATTGCGAAAAGAAAGGCGGTCCTATTAACCGGCGGAGGAAGCGGAGTCATGGAAGCAGCTTCTAAAGGAGCAAAGCAGGCAGGGGGATTAGTGATTGGCATTTTAGCCGGAGATCGCACAGATGTCGCTAATGATTATTTAGATGTACCGATTACAACAGGGCTTCATTTTGATTTTCGCAGCATGGTGCTCGTTCATTCATCGGATGCCCTTATTATGATCCGCGGCGGCAATGGGACGCTTGGGGAGCTGTCAGCGGCATATATGAATCAAAAACCGGTGGTTATTATTGAAACGACAGGCGGATGGGCGACAAAAATAAAAGAGGTGGCCTATGAAGGAGGGTATTTGGATGAGCGGCGCACGGTGGAGATTGCGTTTTGCAGTTCAGCAGAAGCTGCAGTGGATCTGGCTTTTAACCGCATTTCCGAGCCGCTTGATAGGGAAAGAAATACAGGGAGAATTGGCGATTAAAAAGAGAGGGTGTCCAACGAATAGTTTGGGCACCCTCTTTTTATTTCCGTTGGAAGAGGAGTAGCTCCTATGACTAATGAAAACAAAATGATAGCACGTGGCATCATGTTTGTTTATCCACCCACCATATTCTATATACATTAATCGAAGTCTTTGTACTTGCAACAAAAAAAGGACTATATAATCGGACAGCATCATACGATAAAGTGATGGGATCTTTGACAAAGAGGAGGGGATAGGATGGACCGTCTTGATCCGTATGGCATGTTTTCTGCCTATGTACCGGGATTTACTGAAATGTTAATCGATTATCATGACAGGGAAAATAGTGAAAGAAACCAAGAAATGGAGAATATATGGCGCATGATTCGTCCGAAGCTGCAGCCACTATATGCGAAGCTGCAACAATATTATGTTCCGCGCAATATATCACGCTATATGTTTCGTGTCATTGTCCAAACAGCGTTAGATCATAAGGAACATGTGGAAGGAACAATGGATCAAAAGATTGAGCAGCTGTTTCAGCTAACTAGAAGAAACTCCCCTTGGTTGTTTACTGTGTTGCAGGCGTATCGCGTTCCGGAAAATGAAATCGAGCAAATTGTAAGATCCGTCATTCGTTTGGTGCTAGAGAATATCGGATATAGGCCGGAACAGGATTGGAGCGCGTGGGAAAGTTTAGGAGGAACATTAACATCAGGACCGGCTGTGGCGTCTTGGGGACGAGATCGGCTGGATGTATTCGCAAGAGGTGAAAGGCATCAATTGCTCCATAAATGGTGGGACGGTGTGCGTTGGAGCGATTGGGAAAATCTCTCCGGTACATTAACTTCCTCTCCAGCTGCTGTCTCATGGGGGGAAAATCGCATTGATGTATTTGGTCGCGGGCCAGAACGGCAGCTTTTGCATAAATGGTGGGACGGTGTACGCTGGAGTGAATGGGAAGACTTAGGAGGAGTGTTAAGCTCAACTCCTGCGGTGGCATCATGGGAAGCCAATCGGCTGGATGTGTTTGTGCGCGGCGAGGATCGTCATCTGTATCATAAATGGTGGGACGGTGTGCGTTGGAGTGAATGGGAAAACTTGGGCGGCATTATTACATCCGCTCCCGGAGCTGTTTCATGGGGAAAGCAAAGAATTGATGTATTTGCGAGAGGAGCAGAGCGGCAACTTTTGCATAAATGGTGGGACGGCGTGCGCTGGAGTCATTGGGAAGATCTGAAAGGTATTCTTACTTCGAGCCCAGCAGCGGCATCTAGAGGAAAAAACCGCTTAGATATCTTTGCGCGCGGTGGGAATCATGAACTTCTTTATAAATATTGGGATGGCGCGCATTGGAGCGAGTTTCTTCATCTTGATGGAAGGCGTATTACATCTGAACCCGCTGCTATTTCATGGGGAGGAAATCGTCTCGATGTTTTTGCGCGTGGAGAGCGTAACGAATTGCTTCACCGTTGGAAAAGATGACGAAAAAACACGCTGGCTATGATTACCTAGCCAAGCGTGTTTTTATTTTTGTAAAACTCATTCAAGAAATGAAAAGAGTATGATACAATGATGGGCGATGTATCGATGAACGGGGGAAATCAAGAATGATTTTCATGATTAAGCCTCTCATTGTCAATATTACGATTTTGCTCTCATTAACATTTAATGCGAATTTATTTTTCCCTTTTCGGGACCGTCTGACTTTAACGATGCGGCAGCAAGCTATTTATGGGCTATTTGCTGCGTTTGCTGCCATGCTGTGTATGTTTTATCCAATTGAGACCCTAGGGGAGACACATTTTGATTTTCGGATGATCGTCATTTTAATTGTGACGCTATATATTGGCTGGCCGGCCGGAGGCATATGCACATTGATTGTGGTGATTACGCGTCTGATTATTGGCGGCTCTTTTGCCGGAATCGGAGTGCTTGTTTCCGTTCTTTCGTTTATCACTGCTTGGTTATTTCGGCCTTTTTATTGGAAAGCAAAAAATAAATTATGGCATGCATTAATGATTGTGATGCTGTATTTTCTTTTTTATTTTACGATCATTGTTCAAACGGTTTCATTTTTGAATTGGGAATTTTATAGTACGTATTTTGCCATGTTTTTGGCGACTTACCTGTTGATTATTGTTTTAATTGAACGCTTAATTGTGTATAATCGCCAATTTGATGAGATGGTATATATGGATAAGCTGACGATGGTCAGTGAAATGGCGGCATCCTTTGCTCATGAAATTCGCAATCCGATTACGACGGTCCGCGGGTTTGTGCAATTGCTGCAAAAGGATGCTGGAAATTCACAATTAGAGCAATTTGCTCCCCTTATTCTAGAGGAGCTAGATCGGGCAAATAAAATCATTACGGATTATTTAAAATTGGCAAAGCCGGCTGATTTTCGCTTGCAGCCGATTGATTTAAGTGAAGTGCTGCGTGACTGTGTGGACTTGCTTCGCCCGTTAGGAGCGTTTGCCAATGTGTCTATCGAATGGGAGAATATTGAAAAATGTTACGTCTGGGGAGACGAGCAATATTTAAAGCAATCATTTTTAAATATTATCAAAAATGCGATTGAAGCAATTGATAATGGCAGCGGAAGTGTCTTTATTACGACACAATCTCTTATGCAGCAAAAGACTGTCAAAGTAGTGATTGAAGATA
Organism: Anoxybacillus sp. P3H1B; assembly: GCF_001560855.1. NCBI lineage: Bacteria > Bacillati > Bacillota > Bacilli > Caryophanales > Anoxybacillaceae > Anoxybacillus > Anoxybacillus sp. P3H1B. The sequence continues at coordinate 122,107 of NZ_LPUG01000011.1, forward strand.
ACGGAAAAGGAATGACAGAGGAGGAGTTAAAAAAGATTGGTCTTCCCTATTACACAACGAAGTCAAAAGGAACGGGGTTAGGGAGCATGATTTCCAATCGCTTAATCCGTGAAATGGGAGGAACCGTTCATTATATGAGCCATCCTGGAAAAGGAACGCGCGTAGAGATTACATTGCCTTTAATGAAATAAGACAAACCGTCTCAGTCATATGATAATATAAAGCAGCTATACGGAGCTCATGATGTTTTTCGACGATCAGGTAGCTACACGATGAATGGCTTCATAGATTCATGAATGGGTCTGACAGCGGGAGTATTTGGACCTTTGCTATACGAATGCGTGACCAATGCCAGTCTGCAAATATACCTTTGAGCGTCGATTTTCCAGATCTTCGTTCCATCGTTGCATTTTTCGTATAGAAAAAAGTGCAGAGAGAAAGGAATGAGAGAAATTATGGCGAGAACGGTTTGGGGAGTTGATTCCGCGGCAACAGTGACAGATCAATCGTTTTATTGCGTGAAAAATGAGCTTGGCTATCCAAAATTTTGGGGGCGTTACTTAGTAGAGGTGCCGAATGTCTCTGATGGATTAACAGCTCAAGAAATAGCTCGGCTACATAGCTATGGTATAAAAATATTGCCGATCTACAACGCTTTTCGCCAAGCAACAGGATATGCCAACGGACAAGTCGTTGCACGCAATGCAGTATTTCATGCGCGTCGGCTTGGGATTCCAAAAAATAAAATGTTGTTTGCCAATATTGAAGATTTTTTTGCTGTTGATGAGGCATGGATTCGCGCTTGGGTGGAAACGCTTCAGCCTACTGGCTATCGTCCTGGATTTTATGCAGATCCATCCAAAGGGGATTTCTCTGCAGCTTATTGCGAAGCAGTACAAAAAAATAACCAAGTGGCTGTTCAATCCGTTATTTGGAGTTCAGCACCGAGACCCGGAACGACATCCGAGCAAAAAGCTCCGAAATATTCTCCGGCTTCGCCAAATTGTAAAGCGAATGTATGGGCCTGGCAATACGGACGTGATGCCGAAGCATGCCCTGTCGACACCAACCTAGCTGACCGCCGATTGCTTGATTTTTTATATTAGAAAAGCTGCCGATAAGAAGGCAGCTTTATTTTTTAGAGAGGAATTTATAAAGAAAAAGGTTTCTTATTTGCTTAGGAAAAAATATAATAAAATTAGGACATTATACGAGGAAGGACGTTATCGAAGATGAATGAAAAACGGGAGATTTTGTTAGAAAGCGGAACCAATGAATTGGAGATTGTTGAATTTTTAATCGGTACAAACCAATTTGCTATTAATGTGATGAAGGTAAGAGAAATTTTAAATCCTGTCCCCATTACAAAAGTTCCCCATTCTCATCCTAATATAGAAGGAATTATCGAATTGCGGGGAGAGGTGCTTCCCGTTATTGATATGGCCAAGGCACTCGGCTTTCCTCCATCGGAAACGCCTCAGCAAGATAAATTTATTGTTGCTGAGTTTAATCAGCAAAAAGTGGTATTCCATGTACATAATGTTACTCGGATTCATCGAATTTCTTGGAGGCAAATCGAAAAGCCTTCCCAAATGTATCAAGGACTTGATGGTCAGGTAATCGGGGTTGTTAAGCTTGAAGGCAAAATGATTTTATTGCTTGATTTTGAAAAAATGGTGGTGGATATTAACCCGGAAACAGGGATTAACGTACAGCAAGTGAAAAAACTCGGAAAACGGGAACGCTCGAATAAAAAAATCGTGGTTGCCGAGGATTCCCCGCTTTTGCGTAAACTGTTGCATGACACGCTTGCTGAAGCAGGTTATGTGCTTGTTGAATTTTTCGAGGATGGAGAAGCAGCCCTTCATTATTTACAAGCAATTGTGAAAGAAGGGAAAGACATTGAGCAGGAAGTGCAGCTTGTGATTACTGATATTGAAATGCCGCAAATGGATGGACATCATTTGACGAAAAGAATCCGCGAGGATGAAAAACTAAGCAAGCTTCCTGTTATCATTTTCTCGTCGCTTATTACCGATGATTTGCGTCATAAGGGCGAAAAAGTTGGAGCGACGGCGCAAGTCAGCAAACCAGAAGTGGGCGAGCTTGTGAAAGTAATCGATAAATATATTTTATAATCCGTGGTGACAGATAAAACCGATTCATTTGCTGTCCTTGTCCTGGATAGAATGGCGGTTTTGAGAGCCTCCTGTTACCGTTGGACAGTCTCTGCAAAAGGCTGTCCATTTTTTTATGTAAATGCTATTTTTAGGTATGAAAAGCCTTAATGGTTCACGATGATCGGAAACAAGGGGCTTCTCGTCTAAAAGCAGGATGAATTTCATATAAAGATACAAACGAGAGAGGATTCCTCTTTTGCAAGGAACAACTGACAGGTCGATAAAGTGCTGAGGCCTTCATTAGAATAAGGGATAAAAGCAGGGGATTGATGAAAAATAAAAAAGAAAGGGACAAAAAAGATGGCTGTAAGAGAAACGGTTGAATGATAAAGTGTATTTGCTTGTTCATGAACCGAAATGACAGAAAAGAATAAGAATAGAAAAACGAGCGCCGGTTGCCGAAGGCGAGTAAACCCGACAACCGGCGCGAGCAAAAGCGCGTCTCGTTTTGCTTATTCTGAAATGACCAGATTTCAAAGAGAGCGGCTCCATTCCATCCTTAACGTTCACCGAGCCGTTTAAATACCGGCTTTTGGTATGTTCTTGGCGAAGGTTTGTTAGCTGGTGTTTCACTGATGCCGGCATATGACTGTAACAATGCTTTGGCTTGCGACAGCGGCATTTTTGCGACAGGATTGCGATAAACGCCATTTAAGGCCCCTAAGTGCGGAAGAGTTGCGAAGTCTTCTTTTGTCGGAGGAATATGAAAATAATAGTTGCCGACAGCGACAAGAACGTCAGATTGCTGTTGGCTGTTGCGCGGATTCGGCGAGAAATGAAGACCCACCTTTTTGGCTTTGCCCTCACTAATCAGCTTCTCAATCGTCTTTTTCTTTAACAGATATAAAAAAGATGGATTTAATGCTGTTTTCGCATGGCGATTAACAGTGAAAATCGCTTTCGCTAAGTTATCTATCGTTGGTTCTAAACTCTCCATGATTCGTCTCCTTTTCAATAGGCTTGTCTAGTACTTTTATTATACAGCATGAACATTTGTTTGCAACATATGATATGATTAATGAAAAATAAACGTAAGGATGAACAAGCATGAAAGAAAAGTACGGAATCATTGATATCGGATCAAATACGATTCGTTTAGTGATTTATGAACGGCAAAAAAGCGGTCGGTTGCGTGAAGTTGAAAATGTAAAAGTGGTGGCAAGACTTCGCAGCCATTTAACAGAAGACCAGATGTTGGCGGAATCGGGCGTGTCGCTTTTATTAAATACACTGCAAAGCTTTCAGGAAATTACCCGCTATCATCGTTTAGAACGCGTCAAATGTGTGGCTACCGCTACAATTCGCCAGGCGAAAAACCAACAAGAAATCGCTGAATGGATAGAAGCGAATACAGATTTTTGTATTCGGGTACTTACTGAAGAGGAGGAAGCCTATTACGGGTTTCTTGCCGTCGTTAATTCTACGCCCATTTCTGAAGCGATAACAATAGATATTGGCGGCGGTAGCACAGAAATCACTTATTATAAAGACAGGCAACTATATGAATTACACAGCTTTCCGTTCGGAGTTTTGTCATTAAAGCAAAAGTTTGTGGCGGGCAACGTTCCAACAGATGAGGAGTTAGAGCTTCTTGCCGAATATGTAGAAGAGCAATTTCACTCTTTGCCATGGCTGCTGCAAAGAAATGTTCCTATTGTTGCTATGGGGGGAAGTGCTCGAAATGTGGTACAAGTTCATCAACTTATGTGCCGATATCCGCTTGCTGGTGTTCATCAATACGAAATGAAACGAAAGCACCTGCTAGACGTTCGAAAGCTACTAACCTCACTTCCATTTGAAGACATTCAAAAATTAGAAGGTTTATCCAAGGATCGTGCGGATTTAATGATTCCTGCATTGGAGGTTTTTCGTGTACTGTATGATGTCGTAGAAGCTTCTTCGTTTGTGTTGAGCAGAAAAGGCTTGCGCGATGGCATTTTTTATGAAGAATTCACTCAACCGTTTGGGACTAGAGTATTTCCCAACGTTCTCCAAGAAAGCTTTTTCGAATTGGCACAGGATTATGATATTCGCTTAGACGATGTGGAATATGTGTCCCATCTTCTTTCGCAAATGGTGGAGCAAATTCGTTTGCTTCAATTATACCCGTTGACAGATGAAGATGTGCGGGATATGAAATGGGCTGCACGGGTGTTTTATTTAGGGCAGTATATTGATGAAGAATCAAGCAGTCAGCATACATTTTATTTATTGGCCAATCGAACCATTGATGGATTGATGCATAAGGACCGCGTAAAGCTTGCCCTTATGGCTTCTTACAAAAATAAACCGTTATTTAAACAGTATATCGCTCCGTTTAGCAGTTGGTTTACGAAAGAAGAACAAAAGCGCATTCGCTTTCTTGGTGCTCTTTTAAAATTTGCTTATAGCCTAAACGATACGAAGCGAAAGATTGTTCAGCAAATTAGATGGTCTGAGCAGAGCGACACCATTATCATGAACATCATTTGTAGCGGAGATTTTCGAGCAGAGGAGTACCAGGCGGAAAAAAATAAAAAACATATCGAGAAAATACTCAAACGCCCGATTGAATTGCATTTTCAGCAAAATGAATAAGGAAGGGAAGCACGATGGAGCTAAATAATCCAAATTATTATAATAATCGCGAATTAAGCTGGCTTGCTTTCAATAAACGTGTGTTGCAAGAAGCATTTGATGAGAGAAATCCATTGCTTGAACGATTAAAATTTTTAGCGATTTTCAGTTCGAATTTAGATGAATTTTTTATGGTGCGTGTAGCCGGCTTAAAAGATCAAGTAAAGGCAGGATTTAATAAACCTGAAAATAAAGCGGGGCTGACGCCGAAGCAGCAACTAAACAAAATTTCCGAAAAAGTATATGAGCTAGTAGCTGCTCAATATCGGTTTTATAATGAACAGCTTTTGCCCATGTTAAAAGCAGAGAAGATTTACTTGGCAGCTATAGATGAATGGACGGAAAAGCAGAGGGAGTTTTTGCAGGCGTATTTTACTGAACGGATTTTCCCTGTTTTAACTCCAATGGCCGTGGACGCGTACCGTCCGTTTCCGATGCTGCTGAACAAAAGCTTAAATTTAGCAGTTGTGCTTGATGCTGAAGAAGAGGAGGAAAGACGAAAATTAACGATTGTTCAGGTCCCCTCTGTGTTAAATCGCTTCATCCGTCTCCCATCGGAATCTGACCGCTTTGTATATGTGTTGCTCGAGGATGTCATTACGGCTCATATTCAAACGTTATTTACTGGATATGATGTGATTTCAGTGACTCCATTTCGCATTACGCGCAATGCCGATTTGACGATCCATGAAGAAGGTGCGCGCGATTTATTAAAAGAAATTGAAAAAGAGCTAAAAAAACGAAAATGGGGAGCTGCTGTTCGTCTGGAAATAAGAAAGGACGGGTTTGATCCATTTATTTTAAATTATTTATTAGAGGAATTAGAAATTGGTCATGATGACCTATATGAAATCGACGGACCGCTTGATTTGACCTTCTTTTACCGCTTTTATCAAGAACTATCTTTATATAAAGAGCATTTGGTATATGAGGCGCTTATTCCGCAGCCCCCAAGAGATTTGGATTCTGGGGAGGACATTTTTGAAAAAGCGGCAGAACAGGATATTTTGCTTCATCATCCTTATGAATCATTTGAACCCGTCATCGATTTTGTATCGGAGGCGGCAGATGATCCGCAGGTGCTCGCCATCAAGCAAACATTGTATCGCGTCAGCGGTGATTCTCCCATTATCGAAGCTTTGAAGCGGGCAGCGGAAAATGGCAAGCAAGTAACGGTTCTTGTTGAGTTGAAAGCTCGTTTTGATGAAGAGAATAATGTGCAATGGGCCAAAGAACTGGAGAAATCAGGATGTCATGTCATTTATGGCATTACGCATTTAAAAACACATAGTAAGATCACCCTAATTGTCAGGCAGCGAAATGGGAAAATCGAGCGCTTTATTCATTTAGGTACAGGAAATTATAATGATGCGACAGCTAAACTGTATACCGATTTAGGTCTCATAACATCCAACCGTGAATTTGGCGAGGATGCTACGAATTTTTTCAACTATTTAAGCGGATATATGGAAAAACCTCATTTTCACTATCTATCCGTTGCTCCATTCGATATTCGCCGCCAATTTATTCACCTCATTGATGAGGAGATTCGCCTGCATCGTCAACACGGAAATGGACGTATTATTGCAAAGATGAATGCGCTGACAGATAAAGAGCTGATTACGAAACTGTATGAAGCTTCGCAAGCAGGGGTGAATATTGATTTAATTGTTCGCGGAATTTGCTGCCTTCGCCCGGGCATCCCGGGAGTTAGTGATCGCGTTCGCGTCCGCAGTATTGTTGGTCGGTTTCTTGAACATAGCCGAATTTACTATTTCCAGCATAATGGAGCGGAGAAAGTGTTTCTATCATCAGCTGATATGATGACGCGTAACATGGATAAACGAGTGGAAATTTTATTTCCGATTTTAGCCGATCATTTAAAATCAAGAATTGTGGACATTTTGTCTATCTTGCTTGCGGATAATGTGAAAGCTAGGGAACAGGATAGGTATGGTGAGTATCATTATGTGAAAAAAGCGAAGGGGGAACGGGAAATTGACAGTCAATTGTGGCTATTTAATTTAGCCTATCGCGTCAAAGAAGATGAAGAATAGAAAGAGGAAGGTGGATAAACCCGTGATACTAGTTGAGGATGATGAGGCAACGATGGTCCATACTGCTTGAATTCTCAACCTTAAATCAGTGCATCAACCATCCGACGCCGACGATGGTTGATGCTTTAATGTAAAGATTGTTAATTCAGGAGGAGTTAAAAAGCGCAATGGCATTCGAGTTGTGCCTAGGCCTCGATTGACATAAAGCCTCATTTTCCCCACCTCATAAAATCCTTCATAATACTGAATGGCCAGTGGAGGTGTGATCAGAGGACCGATGAAAGGAAGCTGGATCTGGCCGCCGTGACTATGCCCTGATAACTGCAGATGGACAGGGTAATGCGCCGCTTGAATGGCTCCATCTGGTTCATGCAATAATAAAATGGTATAGGTAGATGGAGGAATTTGTTGAAAGGTTTGTTCAAAATGCGGGCGGCCAAGCATTAAATCGTCCATGCCCGCAATCGCGATTTTGCTTTTATCGACGAGCTGGATGATCGCATGTTCGTTCACAAGCATATGAAATCCGGCCTGATTCATGATATTTCGGTATAGATTCGTTCCATAACCTCCATGATCGTGATTTCCGTAAATGGAGAACTTCCCAAACGGAGCACGAATTCTGGAAAGGATAGGAATAATTTGATGAGCATGAGGATATTGATGAGGAGCATCGATCAAATCCCCAGTAAAAACAACCAGATCTGGCTTGATATCGTTGATTTGGCTAACAAGCTGGTTCAGCCGCTCGAGTGAATAATAATCTCCGAGATGTGTGTCGCTAAATTGTACAATCGTCATACCATCGAAGCTCTTGGGGATTAATGGATGAGTAATTGAATGTTTACTGATGGTCAGCCGGCTTGGCTCGATAAAACGAGCGTAGTAATACCCGAAGGAAGCGATAAACATGCCTCCGAGCAGGGAGCCAATACTTTTTTTGAGAAATGTTCTTCTGTTCATTTGTGGCGTGGTTTTCATGAATTATCTACGTCCTTTCCCCATTATTATAAATGGAGAATCAAAAACAGAAAAGTAATAGATCAAGCTCAGCTTTTCATTGATTGCCTCTTGCAGGTAAAAATATCGGTTTTTCGTCGTGGAAACAGCCGATTTGTCTTTCCGTTTGTTTTATTTTCAAGAAGTATGGATATAGACCGATAAAAATGTTAGAAAATTATGTATATTTATAGTAAAATAAAAATGAATGAATAATCAGTCAGTAATTTAAGGGGGAGAAAATGTGCAGGGAAAAGTGATTATTGTAACAGGTGCATCCAGCGGAATGGGAAAATATATGGCCAAGCGGTTTGTGGCAGAGGGAGCTCGTGTTGTGATCACAGGAAGGAGATTAGAGGCGTTAGAAGAGGTGAAAAAGGAAATTGAGACAGCGGAAGGAATGGTGCTGCCGATTCAAATGGATGTGCGTGAACCTGAACTCGTCGCCGAAATGGTTCAGCGCACGGATGCGGAATTTGGGCAAATTGACGCATTAATTAATAATGCAGCAGGAAATTTTATTTGTCCAGCTGAAAAGCTATCAATTAATGGATGGAATAGCGTGATCAACATTGTGCTGAACGGAACATTTTATTGCAGTCGAGAAATAGGGAATTATTGGATTAATAAAAAAGCAAAAGGCACCATTATTAACATGGTTGCTACATATGCGTGGAATGCCGGTGCTGGCGTTATCCATTCGGCGTGCGCGAAAGCTGGCGTGTTAGCGATGACGCGCACACTTGCTGTAGAATGGGGCAGAAAATATGGGATTCGTGTGAATGCGATCGCTCCTGGTCCGATTGAACGAACAGGAGGAGCGGAAAAGCTTTGGGAATCCGAGGAAGCAGCGAAGCGAACATTGGCAAGTGTGCCGCTTGGCCGGCTTGGAACACCTGAAGAAATTGCTGGACTTGCTGCTTTTTTGCTTTCAGATGAAGCCGCTTACATCAATGGGGAATGCATTACAATAGATGGGGGGCAATGGCTAAACCAATATCCGTTTTAATTGATAAAAGAAGGCGGTTTCAATTATAGGAAACCGCTCTTTTTTTTAAGGCTATCCATGAACGAATAAACTGCTGCTTGTTTACTTGATGTGCTTTTTTTCCCCAGAGAGGATCGTTGATATAAACAAAATCTGAATCAAAACCGACAAGAACAACCGCATGCAAATCGAGCGGTGTACGAATCGTTTGCCCACCGTGTTTCCAGCTTTCCCAACGATCTGGAAGGCGATAATCTCCTGTTGTCCAAACAACAACGGGATGGCCATTGGAAACGTACCTAAGCAGCTCAGTGAAAGGTTGTCCAGTTAAATTAATGGAACGTTCTGGAAGATATTTTTCCATCAGCTCTACAATCGGTTCATCAAACACGGCATAACCGCTCGATTTTCCAGTCATATCTCCAACAAATCCGTCTGCCGGATTTCCCCATGAAATGATGTTTCCATGTCGATCTCTTATTTTTGGATCTAAATCCTTTTTTATTTGTTTGGCTAAGGTCAGTTTATTTACTTGGACTCCTGCATATTGCAGCACCATGGCTAAGCTTGTTACTTCACATCCATATTTCAACTCAGGAACTTGCTTAATTAATGGTACATGCAGAATCACTTTTTCGGGATTTTGTACCGCTTTCGGCTCATAACGGAAATGAGGGTTTTCTGCCTCTTTTGCCAAATGGGACGGAGGTGCTGCTTTTTTCTCTTCATTTGAGCAGCCAAGCAGCATAAAAAACGCTATTCCCATATAAAGATAGTTCATGTTCATCACCTAATCCAATCGAAATTCACTTTGAAGCAGTATATGATCTGAAACAGATATGAAGCTGAAACGAATGACAGACCTTATCATGAGAGCCTATATATTGGTATTGAACACATCCATTCGTTTGTTGTCTTTATGCTGTGTAATATGAATGAACGATATGTGTGAAAACTTATGGTTGGAAGGTAAGTCATCGACCTCCTTCGATCAAGCTAAACCGTGCCGTCGAAATCGGCTCATTCCTTTTTGGCATGGGAGGCACATGTTGAGACATCAAGTTGTATTTATATAGTTACAAACAAACTTTTCTGCCTCTTCCCTTAAACAGGAACGCCAGCGAGCAAAGGGATTGGCCCGTAAAAGCGTTCACTGTTCGACGAGCGCATGCCTTAAAGCATGTTCGGACTTATAGTATGGCAACGATTTTTTTCTTTATGAGGTAGGGGAATCGTGTGGTATAATATGCAAAATGACGAGTGCAAAAAGAGGTGAGCAGCATGGATGCGTTAGATATTGTAACTAATTTGCAACGCGTCATCCCGTATTACCAAGCGATCTTTAGCGCTGATGAGCATCGCGTCATCGGCTATGAAGTACTAGGCAGATATCGCTCTGAGGATGGAATTGTAAGCTTAGGCCCTTTTTTTCATGACGAAGCCATTCCGGAGGAATTTCGCTTAGAAGTCGATGAAGTCGTAACAAGAAAGGCGCTTGACCATTTTTTATTGAATGATGACCATTCGCTGCTTATTTTTCTTAATCAAGATGCTAATTTATTGATGATGGATCGGGCAGAGTCATTTTTATCTTTATTGTTTCAATATAAAGAGAAGGGCTTGTCCTTAGATCGTATTGTGCTGGAAATTAACGAGCCGTTTTTTAAAGGAGACTTTAATCAGCTTAGTCATTTATTAACCTATATTCGTACATACGGGATTCGCGTGGCTCTCGATCATATTGGGGAACACAGCAGCAATCTTGAGCGCATTAGCCTGTTGGCGCCAGATATATTAAAAATGGATTTGCATGAACTGCGAAAAATCTCGAGCAGCTACTCCTATCAGGATGTGCTTTATTCGATTTCTTTGCTTGCTCGCAAAATGGGGGCTACTCTTTTGTATGAGGATATTGAAACCTCTTTTCAGCTGCAATATGCTTGGCAAAATGGCGGCCGTTATTATCAAGGGTATTATTTGGCTGAACCGCAGTCTGCGTTGCTACCGGCTGATTTTCTAAAAGACCGTTTGCGTCAAGAGTGCCACGGATTTATTCAGCTGGAAAAGAAAAAACTGCAAATACTATACAATATTTCCGAACAGTTTCAACAGAGAGTCACAGCGCTGCTTTCCAAGTATAAAAAAACAGCAAGTTTTAACGAACTCATTTCGTCTCTAGCTGCTGAGCTGAGCGATGTATGCTTTCGCATCTATGTGTGTGACGAGGATGGATTTCAAAAATCAGCAAATATTTTCAAAAAGAGTCATGTTTGGGAACTGCAGCCGGAGTACTATATGAAGAATTGGAGTTGGCGTCCATATTTTTTAGAAAATATTGTGCGTATGCGTTCGCGTAAAAGGGGCATTTTATCAGACTTGTACGGAGATATCGAAACAGGAGAGACAATTCGTACGTACTCCTATCCGATTGATGAGTGCCACTACTTGTTCATTGATTTATCTTATAGCTATTTATTTGAGCACGATGCTCATTATTAGTATTGAATAAAATATAGGGGAAATGGGGGAAAGTAAGCACGAGGTGAAAATACGATGGCGCAAACTTCATTTATATTATCAATAATCGTATTACTTATCGCGATTATTGGATTTCTCTATACGTATTCACTTGGACGGCGCCAAAAATTGCAGGAACAATACGATGCGCCGGTGAATGAAAAAATACAAGAGCATCCGTATATTCGCAATCCTGTCCTGCTGGCATATGTGCTTGCTGGCTTGTTGGCTTTAGGCATGATTATTTATCTTGCTTTAAACAGAGGATAAACAAGCGGGGCGATCCATTAGAAGGGTTGCCCTTTTTGACGAGGGAGATTGACGAAAGAGGATACTTTACACGTTTTTTCTGATATAATCAATGGGGGAAACATGGGCATATGTTTATTTTTTTGAGAGCATCAGGCCTATACTATACATAAAGTGCCCTTTTCGTATAAAGGAGGAAGAGCTTATGTCTCAACTGCTAGGGATTATTCAACGGCTTATGCAGCTTCGTGACCAAGAGCCGAGTGGCAACGAGGCGCCGCAGCGAAATTTTGAAGTGAATGGAGAAAAAAAATGCAGTGTCACCTACCTAGCGAAAAACGATACATTTATGCTAGAGGTATATGAGAAAGGGAAGAAGCCAAATACTTACCAATTTGACAATATTGATATGATTGCGATCGAAATTTTTGAGTTATTAGATGAAAAAAAGTGAGGCGAAATCATGAAAAAAAAGCCGGTTGTTATTTGCCCTGTATGCCGAAGCCAAGCTTATTTAGAAGAGGTATTAACGGCACAATCCAATCAAAATGTGATTTATGCATGTCCTTCTTGTCAGTTTATGCTGCGCAACATTTATACAAGTAAAGGATAAAAGGTCTTCGAATAGCGAAGGCTTTTTATTTTTTTTTGGACTTTTTCATCGTATTTGTGAATATATACTAATGGATGTTGGCAAGGAGGATGAATCATGAGAAACGAATGGCTGGAAAGATTATCTTTAGATGAGCAGATGTTGCTGCTGGATGTGCTTTTTACTCAGCAGTATGCACTTGAAATTATTAGCTGCGAGCTCTCTGATATCGAAAGGGGCTACAAATATGTAGATGAAGCGCGTCATCAAAAATTAGTACAGCTGTATCATCGAATTCATGAAGAACTATCGCTTTAAAAGCGATAGTTATTTTTTTATCCAACACCGCTGAGTATGTTAAACTGAAAAGGGAAGAAGTATATGCGAAAGGCGGAAATAGGCATGATCAGTTTTGATAGCAAAGAATTTACCGGCAAAACGATTGCACAATTTTTAATTCCTTCAGAAAAAGTGGCTCATGTTCAAGTTGGAAATTACTTGGATCACGCTTTGTTAGTTTTAACAAAAACTAGATACTCCGCAATTCCTGTACTTGATATATCTTATAAGCTGCATGGACTTATCAGTACAACGATGATTATGGATGCTATTTTAGGACTAGAGCGAATTGAGCTTGAACGATTGGAGCGAATGAAAGTTGAGGAAGTGATGAATAAAGATATTCCACGTTTATCTTTAAACGACAATGTGATTAAGGGAATCGGACTGATTGTCAATCATCCTTTCGTTTGTGTTGAAAACGAGCAAGGCTATTTTGAAGGGATTTTTACAAGACGCGAAGTATTAAAACGGTTGAACAAGCAGCTGAGGCGCTTCAATCATTATAATGGATGAGGCTTCAGCGTGCTTTACCCGATCATTTTAAAAACAAGCTGAATAATCAGCAGGAATGTGACGATATTTAAAATGAGTGACAAGTGTTCTTGTTTTAGCTTTTGGGCAAGTCTGACAGACACTTGTGCACCAATGACGGACCCTAGCCCTAAAAAAGGGGCGATATGCCAGTTCACATGGCCGGCGTACAAATACGTGGCAAAGGCGCCAAAGCAGCTGATAAACGTTTGGAATCGCGTAAAGGCGATCGCCGATAAATAGTCAAGTCCTGTTGACAAATAAGTATACATTAATAACGTGGCTTGACCTGGACCGAACATTCCGTCGTAGACGCTAATTCCATAAAGCGGCGCATATAATTTTTTCGAAAAAACGGCTGACCGCTGCTGCGTCATCTTTTTTCGAAAAAACTGCAGGCTGAGAGCAAATGTCAACAACGCAATGGCGATAGCCGTCATGGTTTTTTCAGGCAGGGATGAAGCAAGCAATCCGCCTGTAATCCCCCCTCCTAAGCTGATCGGAACGATAAAAGCGGTTTGCTTCCAGCCGATTTTTCCTTCGCCAAGAAGTACAAAAAAGCTTGAAAATGAACTGATCATATTGGAAAATTTAGCGGCGGCGATCGCTTGATGGACAGGTACGCCTGTTAAAAGCAGGACAGGCATGCCAATTAAGCCACCACCGCCGGCCAGAGTTCCGACAAACGATGTTAATGCCCCGATGACGATAAATAAGGCATAGTCCATATGCAACCGTCCTCTCCTTGGTTTAGTATTTTCTACTATCATCATATACAATTTAATGGTATAAGGAAATTTCATAAAAATAAACAAGAATGATAAGCAAAACTTATCAGAAAGAGGCAATGGGTGCATGACTGAATATGAATGGCTTGTGATTTTAGCTGAGGAGCTGAACATGCGCAAAGCAGCGGCAAGATTATATGTAAGCCCATCAGCTCTTTCTCAACGTTTGCAGACGCTTGAAAATGACTGGAATACAAAAATTTTCGTTCGAACACCTCGCGGGCTGATTTTGACACCGGCTGGAGAGAGAATTGTCCAGCTGGCCAAAGAAATCGTGCAAGCGACTGAGCAAGTAAAAGAGGAAGTCGAGCAAATGGATGGACGGGCGAGCGGGACGTTAAGGTTAGCAGTCGTTTCTATTGCTGCCCAGCACTGGCTTCCATCCATCTTAAAACGGTTTACCGAGCGATATCCGAACGTCAAAATTGCGTTAGTTACAGGATGGACAAGCAATATTATGGAATGGATGTATCAAAACGATTTTCATATCGGGATCGTGCGCGGTGTTCCCCATTGGAACGGCATCAAGCATTTTTTGTTTGCTGATCGGCTGTATTTAATCGATCAAAAAATTAACGGTCTTGAGCAGCTGCCCAAAACCGATCGACCGTTTATTCAGTTTAAAAGCGATTCCACCTATTTTCTCCATATTCAACAATGGTGGCATGAACAATTTGAAACACCGCCTGAACGGACAATGGTTGTTGATCAAATTGAGACGTGCAAACAGTTGGCTTATCATGGGATCGGTTATGCGATTTTGCCGGAAATAGCGCTTCATGATTTAGACGATTCTATGAACAAAATTCCGCTAAAGGATCGAACGGGGCGATTGATGGAGAGAGGTACGTGGCTTATCGGTGCAGATACCGCGTGGCAGCTTCCGCAAGTACAAGCGTTTTATCAAGTGGTCCGAGAGCTGATGGACTGAATTGGTGCTTGTCAGCGCAGGCTTTGTTTTGCTAAAGTAAAGGAATAAGAGAATAAAAGGAGGATGCTGACATGAAAATGATGGATGCAAATGAAATTATTGCGTTTATTCAAAATAGTAAAAAAGCGACGCCAGTCAAAGTATACATAAAAGGAAATCTTGAAGGATTAGATTTTGGAACCGGCTCAAAAGCGTTTATAACGGGAAATGCTGGAGTCGTGTTTGGTGAATGGCAGGAAATTCAAGCGGTGATGGAAGCGAATAAAGACCGCATTGAAGATTATGTTGTGGAAAATGACCGCCGCAACTCTGCTATTCCATTGCTTGATTTAAAAGGAATTAAAGCTCGCATTGAACCGGGTGCGATTATTCGCGATCAGGTTGAGATCGGCGATAATGCGGTCATTATGATGGGGGCTGTTATTAACATTGGCGCAGTTGTTGGCGAAGGAACGATGATTGATATGAATGCAGTGCTTGGTGGTCGGGCAACGGTAGGTAAGAATTGCCATGTTGGTGCTGGAGCGGTATTGGCAGGAGTGATTGAACCGCCTTCAGCGAAGCCGGTCATTGTAGAGGATGACGTAGTGATTGGCGCGAATGCCGTTATTTTAGAAGGGGTAACGGTTGGAAAAGGCGCAGTTGTTGCAGCCGGCGCGGTGGTAATCGATGATGTGCCTCCTTATTCTGTTGTGGCAGGGGTACCAGCTCGTGTGATTAAACAAATTGATGAAAAAACAAAAGCCAAAACAGAAATTAAGCAAGAATTGCGCCAACTATAAAAGTGGTGTTGTTCCGTTTTCAAAGGCTATCTATCAATATACCCGTTAAGGCGAAACAGCCAAGCGAAGCGTGGAGATGCTCCACGCTTTTTTACGAGGAGGAGAAAAGCATGGTAAGCCCATTTGTATCGATTCGCCGTGATTTGCATAAAATTCCTGAATTGGGGTTTCAAGAGTTTAAAACTCAGCAATATTTATTAAATTATATTGCGTCATTGCCGCAGGAAAGGTTGGAAATTCAAACATGGAAAACAGGTATTTTTGTAAAAATCAATGGCCTTCAGCCGACAAAAACGATTGCCTACCGCGCGGATATTGACGGACTTCCCATTCATGAAGAAACAGAACTTCCCTATCGTTCTCAACATGAAGGAAAAATGCACGCTTGCGGACATGATTTTCATATGAGTATTGCTTTGGGTGTATTAACCCATTTTGTGCATCATCCCATTCGTGATGATTTATTATTTATTTTTCAGCCAGCCGAAGAAGGTCCAGGCGGTGCGTTGCCGATGCTTCAAAGCGAGCCCATGCAGCAGTGGCGGCCAGATATGATTATCGCACTGCATATAGCACCGGAATATCCTGTTGGTACGATTGCTATAAAAGCAGGATTGCTATTTGCCAATACATCAGAACTGTTCATTGATTTAAAAGGAAAAGGTGGACATGCGGCATTTCCTCATCTAGCAAATGATATGGTCGTCGCCGCCTGCGCTCTTGTTACACAACTTCAATCAATTGTAGCGCGCAACGTTGACCCACTTGACAGCGCTGTTATCACCATCGGGAAAATTTCGGGAGGAACGGTGCAAAACGTAATTGCTGAGAATGCGCGTTTAGAAGGAACGATTCGCACACTATCAGCAGAATCTATGAAAAAAGTGAAAGAGAGAATTGAATCTCTTGTTAAAGGAATGGAAATCGCCTATCAATGTGAAGCATCGATTGATTATGGCTCCATGTACTACCAAGTATATAATAACGAAAAACTGACGAAAGAGTTCATGACATTTGTGCAGCAGCATTCTGATATTCACATGATAGAATGTCGAGAGGCCATGACAGGAGAAGACTTTGGCTATATGCTTGCCGAAATTCCAGGGTTTATGTTTTGGCTTGGTGTAGAATCAGAATACGGGTTGCATCATGCAAGGTTAAATCCGAACG
This sequence comes from Anoxybacillus sp. P3H1B, assembly GCF_001560855.1. Classification (NCBI taxonomy): domain Bacteria; kingdom Bacillati; phylum Bacillota; class Bacilli; order Caryophanales; family Anoxybacillaceae; genus Anoxybacillus; species Anoxybacillus sp. P3H1B. The sequence continues at coordinate 138,849 of NZ_LPUG01000011.1, forward strand.
AACTTGCGATTGATCAAGCCATTTCCTTGCTGGCATCTTATATTGGATGGAAAGGAAATAATTAGAATGGCATATTTTCCTCTCCGATAAGGCACATTATGTGAATGAGGAGGTGGATGAATGATGGCAAAGATTGGGGTAGAACCATCGTTAACAAATGTTCAACAAGCATTAAAAGAAAGAGGTCATGAAGTGATTGCACTTCAACAGGAAAGTGATGCAAAAGGATGCGATTGCTGCGTTGTGACTGGCCAGGATTCAAATGTGATGGGCATCCAAAATGCTGTATCCTCAGCTTCTGTTATTGAAGCGAGCGGTTTGACCGCAGACGAGGTTTGCCAAAAAGTCGAGGAGAAGTTACGCTAATCAAGCGTCTCGTAAATCAACAGCTTTTGAAAAAAGACTAGGCGCCTTCCTAGTCTTTTTTTGCTCTCAATCGTTTGCATGCAAGTGACATATAGATACCACTTGATGTGTCAGCATTTGTTTCCGAGTGACCTAGTGATCATTGATTCTGGCGCTTGGCCATGTTTTGGCGTGGTCGGGACAAATCGTTGACTTGTTCTCCAAACGACGAAAAGCGGGGCTTTGGAATGGGCTATAAGCCTAATCTTCTAATGGGATCTATGTATAAAGTCCACGATGCAAGCATGTCAATCGATTAGAAAACGATGATATGGATATAGAAAAAATAGTGAGCGAATTATAATCACTAGAATAATGGCGATCAGTTTGATCAGCGCGCTATCTGTGTTTTGGCTCATAACATTTTCATGGAATCGTGAGTGTTTGGTCTGTTGTGAATGAATAGGGATGTTAAGAAGTCGCTCAACAGCTTTTCAGAATCGATTATTATATAATCTTTCATAACCATATAGCTTTTTGTATAATTTTTCCGCATATATGGTATACCATTGAGGAAATATATAATATTTTCTCAATCTAAAATGATGGAGGGATACATATGGCAGAGCGTATGGTAGGTAAGCAGGCTCCTCGTTTTGAAATGAAAGCTGTTTTACCTAACGGAGATTTTGGCATGGTCAGCTTAGAAGAAAATATCAAAAATAATAAATGGACGGTTCTTTTCTTCTATCCATTAGATTTCACGTTCGTGTGTTCAACAGAAATCACCGCTATTTCTGAACGCTATGAAGAATTTGAAGATTTAGATGCGGTTGTCATTGGTGCTTCTACAGACTCTGTATATTCTCATAAAGCATGGATAAATATGTCGCGCACAGAAAATGGCCTTGGAAAGATTAAGTATTCATTAGCAGCGGATACAAATCATCAAGTATCCCGTGACTATGGCGTACTTATTGAGGAGGAAGGAGTCGCGCTTTGCGGTTTATTCGTTATTGATCCAGAGGGAGAGCTAAAATACGCAGTCGCACATCATAACGATATCGGTCGTAATGTGGATGAAGTATTGCGCGTTCTGCAAGCGCTGCAAACAGGCCAGCTTTGCCCGGCAAACCCGAGGCAAAAAACGCTGGAGGTATAATCGAAGAAGGTCTAACAACATCATGTTAGACCTTCGTTTACGAGGAGGGATATGATGAAATTACGTGAGACAATGCCTACATTGAACGGAGCAACAGCTTATGTAAATGGCACTGTTACAAACGAGGATTTGATCGGAAAAAAACCGACGCTTATTCATTTCTGGTCCGTAAGCTGCCATGTTTGCAAGGAAGCGATGCCGCAAGTCAATGAATTTCGCAATCGCTATAAGGATGTATTAAATGTGGTGGCTGTACATATGCCACGCTCGGAAAGAGATTTAGATATTGATCTAGTCAGAAGAACGGCAGAAGAACATGGCATGACACAGCCGATTTTAGTAGACAATGAACACCATATTACGGATGCATTTGAAAACCAATACGTTCCTGCTTACTATGTATTCGATGCAGAAGGAAAACTGCGCCATTTTCAAGCGGGTGGAAGCGGAATGAAGATGCTGGAAAAACGCGTCAATCGAGTGCTGGAGGAAAAGCAAAAAGCAGAATAAAGCTCCAAAAGGAACGATACCGCTCGTTCCTTTTTGATTTGCATTTTTTGTCATAACGTATTACATTAACAAGAGAAGATCATGTTGCGATGTGAAATTGGAGGAATACATGTGAAAAAAAAGCAGTTTGCTGTAATTGGATTAGGTCGATTTGGCGGCAGTATTTGCCGTACATTAAGTGAACAAGGGATGGAAGTGCTTGCGATTGATATTGATGAGGATCGCGTCAATGAATATGCCTCCATTGCTTCACATGCTGTGGTAGGAGATTCAACTGATGAGGCCGTGCTGAAAAGCTTAGGCATTCGCAATTTTGACCATGTGATTGTTGCGATCGGCGACAATATCCAGGCAAGCATTTTAACGACGTTAATTTTAAAAGAGCTTGGGGTGCAAAATATTACCGTAAAAGCTACCAACGACTATCATGAAAAAGTATTGAAAAAAATCGGAGCCGACCAAATTGTTCATCCAGAGCGCGATATGGGAGAAAGAATTGCACACAGCATTATTTCGAATAATGTTCTTGATTATTTAGAGCTTTCTGATGTTCATAGCATTGTTGAAATTGCAGCAAGCCATCGCCTTGAGGGCCATTCATTACTGGAGTTGGATATTCGGGCGCGTTATGGGATCAATATTGTTGCGATTAAGCGAGGCAATGAAGTTATTGTTTCTCCGTTGGCCTCTGAAATGATTCGAAAAGGGGACATATTGGTTGTCATCGGCGCCGACGAAGATATTGACCGCTTTGAAGCAAAAGTGGTGAGCGGCTAAAAGCATAGGAGGAAACGAACCGCTGCTGTTTTGTATCAATACGTGGCATAAGACAATGATTTTCCTCGTTTTTCAGCCGCCCTTCATGTCTTGCTTATGGCGCTTTTTTAGATGTTAAGAGAGGCTGAAACGTATAATCCATCCAAAAGCAGAAGGTTGTCTTTTCGCCGAGTGGTTGTTTCAAACCGGGAATATGGAAAGCAAAAAGCAGGGAGACTCTCCCTGCTTTTTGCTGTTTCTGATTAGATCTCCATAATAATTGGCAAAATCATCGGCTTGCGCTTTGTTTTTTCATACAAAAACGGCGCAAGAGTATCTGTGATTTCATTTTTGATTTCTGACCATTGATTGGTTTTCCGTTCAAGCACTTTTTCAAGATGTTTTGTAATTAATGCTTGAGCATCGCTAATTAAATCGCCAGATTCCCGCATATAAACAAAACCGCGTGAAATGATATCGGGACCAGCCGCGATTTTGAATTCTTTCATATTGATGCTGACAACGACAATCACAAGGCCTTCCTCAGAAAGAATACGACGGTCGCGAAGCACGATATTGCCGATGTCTCCAATGCCGCTGCCATCAATATAAACAGATCCGGACGGAACTTTACCGACGATTCCTGCTTCCTCTGCACTTAGACCAAGCACTTCGCCGTTGTCCATAATAAAGCAGTTCTCTTCAGGAACCCCGCAGTCAACAGCAAGCTTCGCATGCATTTTTTGCATTCGGTATTCTCCGTGAATCGGCATAAAATATTTTGGCTTCATTAAACGAATCATTAACTTTTGCTCTTCCTGCCCACCGTGACCGGATGTATGGATATCATTTAACGGTCCATGAATCACTTCGGCACCGGCTCGATACAGCATGTTAATCGTACGGTTCACGCTGACCGTGTTTCCAGGGATTGGGGAGGATGAAAAGACAACTGTATCCCCAGGAATAATTTGAATTTGCCGATGCGTGCCGTTGGCGATGCGAGATAATGCTGCCATTGGTTCTCCTTGGCTTCCTGTACATAAAATCGTGACGCGATGGGCTGGGAGGCGATTGATTTGTCCGGCATCAATAAATGTATCCTTTGGACATTTGATGTAGCCAAGTCCTTGTCCAATCTCAATGGCTGCCTCCATGCTGCGGCCGAATACAGCGATTTTTCGATTATTAAGTACTGCAGCTTCAGTTACTTGCTGCAAACGATGGATGTTAGAAGCGAATGTGGCAAAAATAATCCGGCCTTGAACTTTGCGGAAAATATCATGGATGCTTTCACCGACGCGGCGTTCTGACATTGTAAAATGTGGAATTTCGCTATTGGTGCTGTCGGATAGCAAGCATAGAACACCTTCTTTTCCGATTTCAGCCATTTTTGTTAAATTGGCTGGTTCACCTACTGGAGTGAAATCGAACTTGAAATCACCTGTATGCACGATTTGCCCCGCTGGAGTTTTTACGACAATCCCATAGCTATCCGGAATGCTGTGAGTGGTCCGGAAAAACGTAACGGCTGTCTTTTGGAAACGGATCACATCATCCTCTTTAATTTCAATGAGCTTTGTTTGGCTTAATAATCCGTGCTCTTCTAGTTTATTGCGAATGAGTCCTAAAGCAAGCTTTCCACCGTATATTGGAACGTTCACTTGACGAAGCAAATAGGGGATACCGCCAATATGGTCTTCATGACCATGAGTGATAAATAATCCTTTAATCTTTTCTGCATTTTTGACTAAATAACTGTAATCAGGAATAACATAATCAATACCGAGCAGTTCATCTTCCGGGAATTTAATTCCCGCGTCAATGATAATAATTTCGTCTTGGAATTGTACGCCATATGTATTTTTTCCGATCTCGCCTAATCCGCCGAGCGCAAATACACCAACTTGGTTTTCTTTTAAAAACTTCATCATCTAAATCTCCAGTACATTAAAATTTGGGCTTTGTTTTTCATATTCTAAATGAGCGCCCTCAAGAGGCTGAATATATTCAATGTTGATTGCGCGATTTTTAAGTTTTTGGCGTACTTCCCGTTCTGATTCCGCTTCGATATACAGCGTGTTTGTTTTTTCTCTTACAGGCACTTCGTCAAGATTTTCTTGATAAAACACTTTAAAAATCATTGTAAAACCTCTCCTTACTAACCGATAATTTCCCTAACTTTTTTATTATATATAAAATATAGTTGATTTTCATGCTTTTTATTTTGGACACGGCACATGTTCCAAGCAGCGCTGCCTTTTACTTCTATCATCTTTGACGAAACTCCGAGCTTTCATTCATGTCTTTCATTTTAAAAGAAGCCCTTCTTTGTTCTTAAGAAGGGCTGTCCGGTTAAGCGATTGATTTTTTACGGAGCAAATCTTTCCATTGTTGGAGCAATTTTTTCTTGAGCTTCTTCAACATCTCTCATCACTCCCTACTTTTTATTGTACTCATTTCTTGTCGAAAGTAAATGTCCACTTTTTTTATTTAGTATATGAAGATTAAGAAGGGTTTTTCATGGTGAAAGCTGGAAGATTTTTTGTTTGACATTCCTGCTTTTTTTCATTAACGTAATGATGAAGAAATGCAATGATTTTTTATAAAGGTGAGAAAACGATGAAGAAAATTGTATTTTTTGATATTGATGGCACACTGCTTGATGAAAACAAAGAATTGCCGGCTTCTACTGTGCAAGCTATTCAGAAGCTTAAAACATCGGGAGTGTATGTAGCGATTGCGACAGGAAGAGCTCCTTTTATGTTTGAAAATTTGCGGAAGAAATTAGGAATCGATTCCTTTGTCAGCTTTAATGGTCAATATGTCGTTTTTGAAGACGAGGTCATTTATAAAAATCCTTTGCATCGTTCTAAGTTGCATGAATTGAAAGAGCGTGCTCATGAGAATGGGCATCCGCTTGTGTTTATGGATGCCGAAAGGATGAGGGCGAGCGTTGAAGAACATCCATATATTCATGTAAGTATGGAAAGCCTAAAATTTTCTCATCCTCCATTTGATCCGCTTTACTATGAGCAGCGCGATATTTATCAAGCGCTTTTGTTTTGCAAACCAGAGGAAGAGCATGTCTATATCACATCGTATCCTGAGTTTCATTTTGTGCGTTGGCATAACGTATCTACAGATGTATTGCCGTTTGGTGGTTCGAAAGCGGAAGGAATTCGCAGGCTGATCGAACGAGTCGGCATTGACAAAGAGGATGTTTATGCATTTGGCGATGGGCTAAATGATATCGAAATGCTTCAGTTTGTCGGTACAGGTGTGGCTATGGGAAATGCCAATGAGAAAGTGAAAGAAGTGGCTAATTTTGTAACAAAGCGAGTGGATGAAGAAGGGATTTTATACGGACTGAAGCAGCTCGAGCTGATTAAGTAAAAAGAAGGGCGGTCCGCCCTTCTTTTTACGCTTTATCGTTCAATCGGAATCGCATTTTCTGGTGCTTTGAAAGGGTTTTCTTGATCGATGTGATCATAAAACATGATACCGTTTAAGTGGTCAATTTCGTGCTGGAAGACAATGGCCGGATATCCTTTTAAGCGCAAAGTGATATTTTCGCCTTCAAGGGTTGTACCGGTAACCGTAATTCGGGCATAACGCGGTACATATCCGGGAACGTTGCGGTCAACAGACAAGCATCCTTCTCCGCTTGTTAAATAGCAGAGCTGAACGGAATGGCTTATGATTTTTGGATTAAACAGACCATAGCTATATAGCGTTCCTTTTTCATCATGGGCATGAACAGCAATCATTCGTTTTAAGACGTTAATTTGTGGGGCTGCTAATCCAACGCCGGGACGCAGTCCATATTTTGCCGCCGTCTCTGGATCTTGGCTCATTTTTAAGTATTCCAGCATGCTTCGCAAAAGGTCCTGCTCTTCCTTAGAAGCAGGCAAAGCAACTGGTTCAGCAACGGCCCGTAAAGCCGGATGGCCTTCGCGAACAATATCTTTCATGGTAATCATCGCTTATCACTCCTTGTATAATGAAATCATATCAAGCGTGTTGATGATTGAATAAAAACAAATGAACAGTACTGAATTCCTCGCTTTTCTGCTTCAGTAGAAAAGCGGATGGTGAGCCATATCATCTGTTTTAAAGTAAAATAATGGACCATCAACACTAGTGAAATAATATCTGTGCAACTGAAAGATCAAAAAATGATCTGTGAACAATCGACGATTGGAGGCAAGCTTCGGACCTGTTTTCGCCACATATTCGCGTGACAAAGACGCGGAACACGCCGCTTTCAGACCCATTCACGGGGGTATGAAGCGACCCCCCACCGTCGAAAACAATACCATATTATATAGAAGAATTAAATGTTTTTCATCTATAATAGTCTATCAAACAAATTTGTGTATCGTAAATAAACATACGATAAAATGGGTCAGGAAAGAAGGGAATGAAAGATGAAGCAAGCTAAACTATTTTTTCTGATTCTTTGTCTGATGGTTTTCGTGCAAGGGTGCAAGATGTTAGCACCTGAAAAAGAAGTGATGGATGCGCTGGAAAAAATGGCTAAATACGAGGACAAAATGAACGAAGAGCATGAACAGCTTGTCCGTCTCGAACAGGAGCAGACAAAGCTGTACAACGAGATCATGGATCTTGGAATGAAACGATTTTCTGAAGTGTCCAAATTATCACGAAAGGCTCAAGTGCTTATTGAAAAAAGAAACAAACAAATAGAGGAAGAATATAAAAACATTGAAAAGGCTGAGGAACAATTAACCATCGTGAAGGAAAGACTTTCACACGTACAAGATGAAACAATGAAAAAACAGGCGAGTCCCTTGATAGAAATTATCGGTAAGCGGTACGATGCGTACAAGTCAGTATATGATCACTATCATAAAGCGTTAGCGCTAGAAAAGGAATTTTATCGTCTTCTTGAAGATGAGCATGTAACGTTAGAAAAGCTGCAACACCAAACGGACCAAATTAATCGTGCATATAAAGAACTGCTCTCAGCCAATGACCAATTTAATCATTATACGGAACAGTATAATCAAGAAAAGAAGCGATTATATCGTGAATGGAAATAGCTGTCGAAAAGGCAGCTTTTTTTAATGCCTTAATATACTATAACAGAATATAACACAACATCATTTATATATTATAACAGATTGTTTTCGTTTACAATATATGTATGGGGACGATTCGAGAAATCAAAGTAATTGACGGATGGGTTAAGAAGGTGTAAACTTGAAGTTGCAAATAATCATTGTACTAATTTTATTTGTAAAAACATTGATACAGTTTTTTTGATTCTCGTAATCCTGCCACATCATGTGCAGACGGCCGGCAAATATTGTCTGTTTATAGCGGAATTTGGGTAAATTAATGCTGTATGAAAGTGCTTGCAGATGCTTGGTATGGTTGATTTTACTTTATATACAAGAAAGGTAGAGGTGAATGGAATGGGTGCGAAAACATCCGTATTCAATTTGAAGAAGCAGCTCGAAAAAGTGGCTGAGCAATTTCCGACTTTCCAAATCTTAAACGAAGAAGGCGAAGTTGTAAACGAAGCAGCGATGCCGAATTTAAGCGATGAGCAACTAAAAGAATTAATGCGTCGAATGGTTTATACACGCGTGCTTGATCAACGTTCGATCTCGTTAAACCGCCAAGGACGCTTAGGATTTTATGCGCCAACGGCTGGTCAAGAAGCAAGCCAGCTTGCAAGCCAATTTGCGCTTGAAAAAGAAGATTTCATTTTGCCTGGTTATCGTGATGTACCGCAAATGATTTGGCATGGACTTCCGCTTTATCAAGCCTTTTTATTCTCGCGTGGCCATTTTCATGGCAATCAGATTCCTGAAGGCGTTAACGTATTGCCGCCACAAATTATTATCGGAGCGCAAATCATTCAAACAGCCGGCGTTGCTTTAGGAATGAAAAAGCGCGGCAAAAAAGCGGTAGCCATTACATACACAGGCGATGGCGGAGCTTCCCAAGGCGATTTTTATGAAGGAATGAACTTTGCCGGAGCGTTTAAAGCCCCTGCTATTTTTGTTGTGCAAAACAACCGTTTTGCGATTTCGACCCCAGTAGAAAAGCAATCAGCAGCAAAAACGATCGCTCAAAAAGCCGCAGCAGCGGGTATTCCTGGCATTCAAGTGGATGGCATGGATCCATTAGCTGTTTACGTAGCTGTGCGTGAAGCTCGTGAGCGCGCGGTTAATGGGGAAGGTCCAACGCTGATCGAAACATTGTGCTTCCGTTACGGTCCACATACAATGGCTGGGGACGATCCAACTCGTTACCGCACAAAAGAACTTGAAAACGAGTGGGAGAAAAAAGATCCGATCGTTCGCTTCCGCAAGTTTTTGGAGAAAAAAGGTCTTTGGAGCGAAGCTGAAGAAAACAGCGTAATTGAGCAAGCGAAAGAAGATATTAAAGAAGCGATCAAAAAAGCAGACGAAACAGCGAAACAAAAAGTAACGGATTTAATGAGCATCATGTATGAAGAGATGCCGTTTCATTTAAAAGAACAATATGAAATTTATAAAGAGAAGGAGTCGAAATAGGCCATGGCGCAAATGACAATGATTCAAGCAATCACGGATGCATTGCGCATCGAATTAAAAAACGATCCGAACGTGTTGGTGTTTGGGGAAGACGTTGGAGTAAACGGCGGCGTATTCCGCGCGACAGAAGGCTTGCAAGCGGAATTTGGGGAAGAACGTGTATTTGATACACCGCTTGCTGAATCTGGAATTGGCGGTCTTGCGATCGGTCTTGCGCTCGAAGGATTTCGTCCGGTTCCTGAAATTCAGTTTTTTGGCTTCGTATATGAGGTCATGGATTCCATTTCCGGACAAATGGCTCGTATGCGCTATCGTTCAGGTGGACGCTACCATGCTCCAATTACGATTCGTTCTCCATTCGGCGGCGGCGTTCATACACCTGAATTGCATGCGGACAGCTTAGAAGGATTAGTAGCACAGCAGCCTGGATTAAAAGTGGTTATTCCTTCTACTCCATATGATGCAAAAGGATTGTTGATTTCTGCCATTCGTGATAACGATCCAGTTATTTTCTTGGAGCACATGAAATTATATCGCTCATTCCGCCAAGAAGTTCCAGAAGGAGAATACACCATCCCGATTGGCAAAGCGGATATTAAGCGGGAAGGAAAAGATGTATCCATTATTGCTTACGGCGCGATGGTTCATGAATCATTAAAAGCAGCAACAGAACTTGAAAAAGAAGGGATTTCTGCAGAAGTGATCGATTTGCGCACCGTTCAGCCATTAGATATTGAAACGATTATCGGATCTGTAGAAAAAACAGGCAGAGCTGTTGTTGTTCAAGAAGCACAAAAACAAGCGGGAATTGCTGCGAATGTGGTAGCGGAAATTAATGAACGCGCGATTTTAAGCCTAGAGGCTCCGGTATTGCGCGTAGCAGCTCCAGATACGGTTTATCCATTCTCTCAAGCAGAGCCTGTTTGGTTGCCAAGCTTCAAAGATGTGATCGAAACGGTGAAAAAAGTCATGAATTTCTAAGCGAAAGAGGAGGAAAATTCCTCCTCTAGCACATTGGAAACAATTAGGAGGTCGACAAACAGTGGCGTTTGAATTTAAATTACCAGATATCGGCGAGGGCATTCATGAAGGCGAGATTGTCAAATGGTTTGTGAAGCCTGGGGATGAAGTCAACGAAGACGATGTGCTTTGTGAAGTGCAAAACGATAAAGCGGTTGTAGAAATCCCTTCTCCTGTCAAAGGAAAAGTGCTCGAAATTTTAGTAGACGAAGGAACGGTTGCAACGGTTGGTCAAACATTAATTAAATTTGACGCACCGGGGTACGAAAACTTAAAATTTAAGGGACAGGATCATGACGAACCAAAAGCAGCAGAAGAGCCAAAGCAGGAAGCTGCTCCAGCGCAGGAAGCCTCTTCAGCGGCGGCTGAAGCGGACCCGAATCGCCGCGTCATTGCGATGCCATCTGTACGGAAATACGCTCGGGAAAAAGGAATTGACATCCGTCTTGTGCAAGGGACAGGAAAAAATGGTCGTATTTTTAAAAGCGATATTGATGCATTTTTAGCGGGAGGTGCCGCAACGCCGAAAGCAGAAGCTTCTTCAACAGCTCCAGCAGAGCAATCAGAAGAAAAAGCGGCGTCAAAAGCAGCACCACAACCAGCTGTGCTTGAGGGAGAGTTCCCTGAAACACGCGAGAAAATGAGCGGTATCCGTCGCGCAATTGCTAAAGCGATGGTTAACTCTAAGCATACGGCTCCACATGTCACATTGATGGACGAAGTAGATGTGACAAAATTGGTGGCACACCGCAAGAAATTCAAAGATCTTGCAGCACAGAAAGGAATCAAACTCACATTCCTTCCTTATGTTGTAAAAGCATTAACATCGGCATTGCGTGAATTTCCAACGCTGAATACGTCGATTGATGATGCTACAGAAGAAATTGTCCACAAGCATTATTACAATATTGGCATAGCGGCTGACACAGATAAAGGCCTTCTTGTTCCTGTTGTGAAGCATGCGGATCGTAAATCAATGTTTGCAATTGCCAAAGAAATTAACGAGCTTGCAACAAAAGCGCGCGAAGGTAAGCTTCTTCCAGCTGAAATGAAAGGCGCGTCCTGCACGATTACGAATATTGGTTCTGCTGGGGGACAATGGTTCACACCGGTTATTAACCATCCGGAAGTAGCGATTTTGGGTATTGGCCGTATTTCTGAAAAACCTATCGTTCGCGATGGAGAAATTGTCATTGCTCCGGTATTAGCCTTGTCATTAAGCTTTGACCATCGCATGATTGACGGAGCAACAGCACAAAATGCATTGAACCATATTAAACGTCTGTTAAATGATCCAGAATTATTATTAATGGAGGCGTAAAACAATGGTAGTCGGTGATTTTGCAATCGAAACAGAAACTCTTGTCGTTGGCGCAGGGCCTGGTGGATATGTTGCTGCCATTCGCGCAGCTCAATTGGGCCAAAAGGTAACAATTGTTGAAAAGGCGAACCTAGGCGGTGTTTGCTTAAATGTAGGATGCATCCCATCCAAGGCTTTAATTTCAGCTGCTCATCGCTACGAAGCGGCGAAGCATTCAGAGGACATGGGAATTAAAGCGGAGAATGTCACAGTTGACTTCACAAAAGTGCAAGAATGGAAAGCTAGCGTTGTAAAAAAATTAACTGGCGGCGTTGAAGGGCTTCTAAAAGGAAATAAGGTTGAGATTGTCCGCGGCGAGGCTTATTTTGTTGATGCTAACACGGTGCGTGTGATGACAGAAAACAGCGCACAAACATATAAATTCAAAAACGCGATTATTGCGACAGGCTCTCGTCCCATTGAGCTTCCAGCATTCAAATTTTCGAAGCGCGTCCTTGATTCAACAGGGGCATTAAATCTCCCTGAAATTCCAAAATCCATGGTTGTCATCGGCGGTGGATATATCGGAACAGAATTAGGCACAGCGTATGCGAACTTTGGCACACAAGTGACGATTCTTGAAGGTGCAGATGAAATTTTATCCGGTTTTGAAAAATCAATGAGCGCCATTGTTAAACGCCGCTTGAAGAAAAAAGGTGTAGAAATCTTTGCGAATGCGTTGGCAAAAGGTGTTGAGGAACGGGAAGACGGTGTAACGGTTACATTTGAAAGCAAAGGTGAAACGAAAACAATCGATGCGGACTATGTGCTTGTAACCGTTGGAAGACGTCCGAATACGGATGAACTTGGCCTAGAACAAGTAGGCATCAAAATGACAGAGCGCGGGCTCATTGAGGTTGACAAACAATGCCGCACAAGCGTTCCAAATATTTATGCGATTGGCGATATCGTTCAAGGCCCGCCGCTTGCTCATAAAGCGTCCTATGAAGGGAAAATTGCGGCAGAGGCGATTGCGGGACATCCATCTGAAATCGATTATTTAGCGATTCCTGCTGTTGTCTTCTCAGATCCTGAGTGTGCTTCTGTCGGATATTTTGAACAGCAAGCGAAGAATGAAGGAATTGAAGTTCTAACCGCTAAATTCCCATTTGCAGCAAACGGACGAGCGCTCGCATTAAACGATACGGATGGCTTTATGAAGCTTGTCGTGCGTAAAGAAGACGGTGTTGTAATCGGTGCGCAAATTGTTGGACCAAATGCCTCTGATATGATTGCTGAGCTTGGTCTTGCTATTGAAGCGGGAATGACGGCGGAAGATGTGGCCATGACGATTCATGCCCATCCAACATTAGGCGAGATTGCGATGGAAACAGCTGAAGCTGTTCTTGGCAGTCCGATTCATATTATTAAGTAAAAGCATCAAAGGATATCCCAGCAGAAGGGATGTCCTTTTTTTATCTATTGACTGCGACTAATTTTTCTTTTTGCTTCATATCGTTATGGTATAAAGAAAAAAGGGGATCGTCCAATGAAAGAATATGTTGTTTTTTTGTCGCAGATGATGATTTGGAGCAGCTTTTCACTCATTGAATGGTTGTCTGGCCGCGATCGCCCGCTGTTCCGGGGTTTGTTGCTTTGCATATTTTTGTATTTTGCTTTTTTGCTGGCGAGAAAAATGGGATTGCGCACAAAGAAAGCCATATGGATTACCTTGCTGACGGCGATTATTTATTTTAGTTGTCAGCGGCTTGTCTGGGAAGCATGATCGTTTGTAAATATAAATGGTTGTTCTGACAGAAGCCCATTGTTTTCCTCGTTCTTTTAGCCGACTTACAGGCTTTCTTAATCAGATCATAGATACGACAGAAGATGGACATACAGCTGATTCGAAAGCAGAATTCCCCTTTTGGACGGTTGGAGGAAAGGAGAGGCTGAAGCTCTGTTTCATCAATAAAGAAAACGATCGCTATTTGGCTATCGTTTCATTGATAAGCGCTTTTATATTCTGCGTCACTGGCTGCGCTTGTCCGCCCGTGAACAACTTGTTGATCAAGCAATGACAAGCCAGTCTGAAGTGGAATGAATGGGGGATCAAAATGATAGGGGACAAACATAAAAGTGTGGCTGAAAATACTAAATCATCTAGCTAAACGCAGGCTTTTCTGCCTTTGTCCTCAAACAGCGAACGCAAGTGAACGAGCCAGTTGGTGTTCTGATTTGAGAAAGTATGGTTAGGTTATAAACATGCGTAGTGGGCAAGCACATCGCTTGCCCACTACGGCACTAAGAATCAAGGGATGTCAATTAGACAATCAACATCCCTTGTACATAAAATTAAAATGGGATTTTCTCTATCATTTTATCGTTTATAAAAATACATGATGCGTCCATTAAATAAATGGAGTTCTCCTTCAAGCTTTTTGGCTAAAAATTTGCAAAATTCATTGGCCTTTCCTTTATCTCCGTGAGTGGCTCCGTTAGGGAGGGTAATTTGAATAAAGGAACTTGCTTCTGTTTCATTTTGCTGCGTTTGGCCGACACCAATGAAAATGGCTTGGTAGCGTCCATTTTTTCCTTTTAAATAAAGCCAAGAGCCGTTTTCAGTGTTCACTTCCATGATTTCATACGGAAAAGCAGCTTCTTTATATTCCCAACCTAATTGTTCTCCTGTCTTTTTTGTCATCTCTTGATATGAATCGAGCAGCTTTTTTACTTCTTCGAGCGTTACCGTCTTTTGCCGTGAAGCAGGAACGAGCTTTATGTATGCATGGGTTGACATAAATGATCACCTCTCTAATCGCATTTTAGCATTAGTAGAAAAAATTTTCTATTGATTTTTTAAATATACTGAATTATAATAAAATTCAGTATATTTAAAAGGAGGGGAGTTTATGGATTTAGTAGATAAGTTGTATGACGAACACGAACAAGTGAAGGTCCAATTTGTGGGATTTGCCACGAAGGACACACGCTATGATTTCGGAATCGTGTATACAAACTTGTTTTTTGGTAAACCGCTTGTCATTTGTATGCAAACTGGACGTTCCGCTCTCCTCGATCCAAGAGATGTAGAAAACCATGAATACTTACAGAATATTTTTCGTATTGATACAGCAAGTCAGACTGCCGATTTGGCTGATTTCTTTTCTGATCTTATTCCACCAGCACCGCTGCATCCCGAGTATGATTACTAAAACAGGAGAGAAAAAAAGCAGGCATCAATGCCTGCTTTTTTTGTATCTTTTTTTAAAAATGTGACATACAAAATAACCATTGACACCCTTAATGTGATATATTATTATTAAATCAGTCAGTCATTAAGTCATCATAAAGGAGTTGTATGGATGGGTACAATCGTTTGTCAAACGTGCAATTCGACAATTGGACATTTTGAAGATGAAAAAGTAACAACACTTTATGGAAAATGTGCAGAATGCACACATGACAAAATAGATGACAACCAATAAGTCACGGTCAAAAGATGGGGGAAGGGTTTCAAAATAAAGAAAACGCATGCGAACGGGAGAAGCATGCGTTTTTTTTGTTATAAAAAACACAGGCTGATCCATCGACTTGTGTTCTCAGGTTGTTGGCAAGTGCTTTCATTCTGCATCGATTGCCTGTCAGTTGTTTCAGACCGTTTGATATCGAAAAATATTGAAACGGCTGGATCTAAAAAAATAGTAGACAAAGTAAATCTCTACTTTGTCTACCACATGGTACTTTTTATAGGGATTGAACCTCTTTAATCACGCGCAATGTCTGCAGTGTATCATCTTCAGGCCCTTGCACCGGTAATCCTACTTCTAAATTCTTTTTAATGTAGGCTAAATTTTCTTCTGTAATAATTTCTCCAGGAATAAAAATGGGAATGCCTGGAGGATAAACCATCACAAATTCAGCGATAATTCTTCCAGCTGATTTTTCGAACGGTACGACTTCTGTGTCTGAATAAAACGCGTCGCGCGGCGTAAAAGCGAGAGAAGGAATATCCGGCAGCAATACTTTCGGTTTGATTCCTTTATCTGCTTGATGGCGAAACTCCTCTGATAAATGACGAAGAGCCGTTATCAAAATATCTGCTTCCTTCTCCGTGTCTCCAGGTGTGATAATACATAGAATATTGTATAAATCAGATAACTCTACTTCGATATTATACATTTGGCGCAGCCAGTTTTCGACGTCATAACCGGTTAGTCCAAGCTCTTTAACAGAAATAATTAATTTGGTTGGATCATAATCGTATGTTGCGGTTGTGCCTAAAATTTCTTTTCCTACACAGTACAAATGAGGAATTTGATTAATTTGCTCCCGGATCATTTCAGCTAGCTGAATGGCTTTTTCAGCAAGCTCTCGTCCCTCTGTGGCTAAGCGTTTGCGTGCGACATCTAAAGAAGCGAGCAGCAAATAGGACGTAGAGGTCGTCGTGAGCATACTTAAAATCGCTTGAACACGTTTAGCGGATACAAGCCCTTCGCGGACATTTAAAATAGAGCTTTGCGTCATCGAGCCGCCGAGCTTATGGACACTTGTTGCTGCCATATCCGCTCCCGCTTGCATGGCCGACATCGGCAATCTTTCATGAAAATGAATATGCACGCCATGCGCCTCGTCAACAAGAACGGGAACATGATAAGCGTGGGCGATGTCCACAATTTTTTTCAGATCGCCAGCAATGCCAAAATAAGTAGGGTTTATCACGAGTACTCCTTTTGCATCAGGATGCTGCCTTAAGGCATTTTCTACCGATTCTGGTGTAACTCCATGCGAAATGCCAAGATCTTTATCAACCTCAGGATGAATGAAAATCGGAGTCGCTCCAGAAAAAACGATCGCGGACATCACCGATTTATGCACATTGCGAGGAACAATGATTTTATCACCAGGACCTGCTACGGACATCACCATTGTCATAATTGCCCCGCTTGTTCCTTGTACAGAAAAAAACGTATAATCAGCACCAAAGGCCTCAGCTGCTAATTCTTGGGCGTGTTTAATGATGCCTTTTGGCTGGTGCAAATCGTCTAACGGTCCAATATTAATTAAGTCAATTGCTAATGCGTTTTCGCCGATAAAATGGCGAAATTGAGGATCCATTCCTGCTCCTTTTTTATGGCCCGGAATGTGAAATTGGATCGGATTTTTTTTCATATGTTCTAGCAGTCCGGTAAATAACGGCGTTTCATACTGTGACAATTCTTCCTCACACCTCTTTTTGCATAAAAATAAAACAAATGCATTATAGCACTTATTTATTTGTTTGCAAAGAATCATTTTTGACAAATCAGCCACCTTTTTTCTATAGGATTTTTGTCGCTTGCATCATGGCGTTTTTTCTCATGTATATAAGTAAAGGGTGATATGCGTGCAGTCTAAAAATCTCTAGAGAGTCAACGGTCAGTCACGCCTTGGCATGATCGATTCAGCATGTGATTGATAAATAACAAACAGATAAACAGGAAAATCGCCAGCTTATCAAGAAAGATAGTATACTTAATATAAAAATGCTTTTTGCATTTATAGGCTTTAGCGATCAGGACAGGCTGGTGATGGCTTGCGTTCATGCTAAAAGGAGGGCCGCAAATGCCTTTTTGTCGCTAGGACTATGATGAAAAAGGAGAAAAACTGGCTGCAATGAATGAACAGCCTTATCAAATGAGGAGGGAACAAGATGAGTTGGAAAACAAGAGTGACAGAACTGCTAGGGATTCAGTATCCAATTATACAAGGAGGATTGGCGTATTTGGCTTATGCTGATTTAGCGGCTGCCGTTTCTAATGCTGGAGGCTTAGGACAGATTACGGCGATGTCTCTTCCGTCTCCTGATGCTTTGCGCGCTGAGATCAAAAAAGTCAAAGAAAAAACCGATCGGCCGTTTGGAGTGAATTTCGCGATTGGGCAGCATGGGCGGCCATTTTCACACATGCTGGAGGCGGCCATTGAAGAGCAGGTACCGGTTATATCGGTTACAGGCGGAAACCCCGCTCCATTTTTCGAACAGCTAAAGGGAGTGAATGTGAAAAAGCTAGTGCTTGTTGCGGCTGTGCGGCAGGCGGTCAAAGCGGAGGAATTGGGCGCTGATGCAGTGATGGTGGTTGGGCAGGAAGGAGGCGGCCATTTAGGAAAATATGATATAGGAACCTTTGTATTGATTCCAAAAGTCGTCGATTCTGTATCGATTCCAGTGATTGCTTCGGGAGGAATTGGAGATGGCCGAGGGCTCATGGCTGCGTTAGCTCTTGGTGCAGAAGGGATTGAGATGGGCACGCGCTTCATTGCGACACAAGAATGTATCCACGCCCATCCGTTGTATAAAGAAATGCTTGTTAAGGGATCAGAAAGTGATACAGTTGTTATTAAACGCAGCTTAGGCGCTCCTGGACGGGCCATTGCCAATGAGTGGACGGAAAAAATTTTACAGATTGAGCAGCAAGGCGGAACATATGAGCAATTGAAAACATACATAAGCGGAGAAGCCAATCGCCGATTTATTTATGACGGAAAAACGAGTGAGGGGTTTGCGTGGGCAGGACAAGTAATGGGGCTGATTCATGATGTTCCGACTGTGGCAGAGCTGTTGGAGCGGATGATTCGGGAAGCGGAACAAATTCGCAACAAATGGACAAACTAACAGCGGAGGTGAAAAAGATCGTGGATTACTCATACCCATTTTCTTATGATTGGACAACGCAAGAGGTTATTGATGTGATTAAATTTTTTGAAGCGATTGAAACCGCATACGAACGGGGAATAGAGCGGGAACAATTCATGAGCCTGTACCGTCGATTTAAAGAAATTGTCCCGAGCAAAAGCGAGGAAAAAAAGCTTTGTGATGAGTTTGAAAAGGCGAGCGGGTATTCGTCTTATCAAGTGGTTAAAAAAGCAAAGGAAGCCAAAAATGGCGACTGGATTCAAGGAAATGAAAAATAATTAGACGAATACACAAATTTGTTGCATAGCCCCCTTTCTTGACATAAATATATATAAACAACAACTATCAGAAAATTTCGTTATTTGGGTCGAGAATGGACAAAAGAAAGGGGGAATGGTGTGAATGAAAAAAACAGTCAATTCATTAAAACGGTCGGATGGCGAAAGACGAATGGCGGTATTGCGCCTTGAACTTGATTATGAATTAGCGACTCTTTATGAGGCGATGGTGGAAAATGATGAAGAAAAAAAACAGGAATGCAAAAGAAAATTAGAGAGGCTGCGCCAAGAGTTTATGCGTCTTCAATTATAAAAAGACAATCATATGGCGAACCACGCACGATGCGGTTCGTTTTTTCTTGCTGAATATACCAAATTGCACTATTCTAATTTATATTCGTACATACAAGCTTATGACTATTTTTTTGTTTAGGAGGAGTAAAATGAGCACAAATTGGGAGCATATCGACAAGTGCGCCAAGGAATGGATAAAAGAAGCAGGTGAACGCATTCATCAAGCCTTTCGGAAAACGCTAACGATTGAAACGAAATCAAGCCGCAGCGACTTAGTTACGAATGTGGACAAAGAAGTTGAGCAATTTTTTATTGAACGAATCAGACAAACCTTTCCTTCCCATCGCGTCTTGGGAGAAGAGGGATTTGGCGATTGTATATCCGCGCTTGATGGCATAGTTTGGATTATTGACCCGATCGATGGAACGATGAACTTTATTCATCAACGCCGCAATTTTGCGATTTCCATTGGCATTTTTGCAGATGGTATAGGGATGCTTGGATATGTGTATGATGTTGTGCATGATGAGCTATATTATGCTCAAAAAGGCAAGGGCGCTTTTTTAAACGATCAGCCGCTGCCAGTGTTGCAACCTGTATCCATTCCAGAAGCGATTATTTGCTTAAATGCATCTTGGATTATTGAAAATAAACAAGTCGATCCGAAACAATTGGCCCGGCTTGTACAAGAAGTCAGAGGAACGCGCTCATATGGTTCCGCTGCGTTAGAAATGGCATATATTGCTGCGGGGCGTCTTGATGCCTATTTGACAATGAGGCTATCGCCATGGGATTTTGCCGGCGGTCTTGTCATTATTAAAGAGGTGGGCGGGCTTGTGACGAATATAGATGGTGAACCGCTGGATCTTCTCGGTCCGAGTTCTGTATTTGTATCGAAGCCAGGGCTCCATCGTGAGATTTTGCAGCAATACATCCGGAAATGAAACCGGGACAAGCTGTTGTTTGTCCCGGTTTATAATGTTCCCTTTTGCCGCTTTCGTTTTTTCACAGCAAATCCAGTCCCCATGATGATGATAAAGATAAGGAATGAAATAATGATACCGATCACGCTTTGTTCAGCGATAAAAATGCCAATAGCCATAATGGAGGAAGCTGCTAAGATTGCAAACAGCAAAAAGATCGGCTGAAACGATTTCATGAAAATCTCCCTTCTTCATTATCTTTTCTCTTCTTTATTCAGTCTACACGAAAATATTCCGCTTTTCTATGATCTTTATGATATAATAAACGAGCAATTTACACATAGGAGTGAAAAAGGTGAAACGGCGAGAAGATTTGCGAAATATTGCTATTATTGCCCATGTTGACCACGGCAAAACGACGTTGGTGGATCAGTTATTGCGCCAGTCAGGAACCTTCCGCGCAAATGAACAGGTGCAGGAACGGGCATTGGATCGTAATGATTTAGAAAGAGAACGCGGGATTACTATTTTGGCTAAAAATACAGCGATTCATTATAAAGATACACGTATTAATATTTTGGACACCCCGGGACATGCGGATTTTGGCGGAGAAGTCGAACGGATTATGCGCATGGTTGACGGTGTTCTGCTTGTTGTCGATGCATATGAAGGCTGCATGCCACAGACTCGCTTTGTGTTGAAAAAGGCGCTCGAACAGCAGCTGACACCGATTGTTGTTGTCAATAAAATCGACCGTGAATTTGCTCGGCCGGAAGAAGTGGTTGATGAAGTCATTGATTTATTCATTGAACTTGGCGCATCGGAGGAACAGCTGGACTTTCCGGTTGTGTACGCCTCTGCTTTAAATGGAACTGCCAGCCTTGATCCGGACAAGCAGGAAGCGGATATGTCGGTATTGTTTGAAACCATTATTGAACACATACCAGCTCCTATCAATAATCGGAACGAGCCTTTGCAGTTTCAAGTAGCGTTGCTTGATTACAATGATTATGTAGGAAGAATCGGAATTGGCCGAGTGTTTCGCGGTTCAATTAAAATGGGGCAGCAAGTGGCCTTAATGAAGCTCGATGGTACGGTGAAGACGTTTCGGGTGACGAAGCTATTCGGTTTTATTGGATTAAAACGAATAGAAATCACCGAAGCAGAAGCAGGAGATATTATTGCTGTATCAGGGATGGAGGATATTAATGTGGGAGAGACGGTCTGCCCTGTCGAGCATCAGGAGGCGTTGCCGGCACTGCATATTGATGAGCCGACATTACAAATGACTTTTTTAGTCAATAATAGCCCATTTGCCGGAAGAGAAGGAAAGCACGTCACGGCCCGAAAAATTGAAGAGCGCCTTCGAATGCAATTGGAAACCGACGTTAGTCTGAGAGTAGAAAATACAGATTCTCCTGACGCTTGGATTGTCTCAGGAAGAGGAGAGCTCCACCTATCCATTTTAATTGAAAATATGAGGCGGGAAGGCTTTGAATTGCAAGTATCGAAGCCAGAGGTTATTATGAAGGAAATGGATGGAACGCTGTCTGAGCCAATAGAGCGGGTACAAATTGATATCCCTGAGGAATATACAGGAGCGATTATAGAATCGCTTGGCATGCGTAAAGGGGAGATGGCGGATATGATTCATAACGAAAATGGGCAGGTCCGTTTGATTTTTATGGTTCCGGCTCGCGGTTTAATCGGCTATCGAACAGAATTTATGTCCTTAACTCGAGGATACGGAATTTTAAATCACTCATTTGATCATTATGCTCCTGTACAAAAAGGATTGGTCGGCGGACGGAGACAAGGTGTCCTGATTTCAATGGAGACAGGTAAAGCGACATCGTACGGCATTATGCAGGTCGAGGATCGGGGAACGATCTTTGTCGAGCCGGGAACAGAAGTGTATGAAGGCATGATTGTTGGCGAGCATACGCGCGAGAATGATTTAGTCGTCAATATCTGCAAAGTAAAGCACGCAACCAACATTCGTTCATCTACGAAAGAGCAGACGGTGACCATGAAAAAACCGCGGCTGATGACGCTTGAAGAAGCACTCGAGTACTTAAATGATGATGAATATTGTGAAATAACGCCAAAATCCATTCGTTTACGGAAGAAAATTTTAGATAAAAACGAACGGGAGAAGCTGGCCAAGAAAAAGAAAGCAGCCGAGCAAGCAAGATAAAAAAAGGGGGGGGAGAAGGATGAATGTGATGGAGCGGCTTTCCTTTTTTGCTTCGTTATATCAGGTGCATGACAATCCCGAACGGGGAATGTGGCTTCTTTATATCACGGTTTTTATTTTATCGGCTATTGTTTATCGTCTTGGTTTTGCTAAACAGCTTCCTTTGTTAAAAAACGTCATTATTTATGTTCTGCTTGCGCTCGGCTGTACAATTTTAACATTTTTCGCTGTCTTTTTGCCGATTGCTGAAGGACTGGTGATAGCG
Source organism: Anoxybacillus sp. P3H1B (assembly GCF_001560855.1). Classification (NCBI taxonomy): domain Bacteria; kingdom Bacillati; phylum Bacillota; class Bacilli; order Caryophanales; family Anoxybacillaceae; genus Anoxybacillus; species Anoxybacillus sp. P3H1B. Next base: position 161,123 of record NZ_LPUG01000011.1, read on the forward strand.
GCCATTGTATTGATTATTTATAAGATTCGCTTGCGTCAGTCGCAGCAGCAAAAAATGAATGCCGGTGAGTAGGAGCGGTAAAATCATGAAATCATTACAAGATGCCCTGTACAATTGGTTGACGATTCAAGTGGTGGCGGATGCCCGGCCTGAAGACCATGCTGCACAAGACACGGCACAACTTTTTAAAAATATATTAAAGATTGACTTTCAAATCGAAAAGGTAGCTTTTGTAAAAGAAGAAGAAATGTACATTGTGAGTTACCAAAAAGGCGGAAAAGAGCAAGCCACACGGTTTCCGGTCGAATTCATTGAAGGGATGCTTGAGCAAATTCAAAGCGAGCCCGAAAAATATACGAACTATCCTAAGGATATATGAGAACTGACGCTTTATATGATCCGAGCAGAGAAAACGGATCGTCCGTCATTTGTTTGCTATAGAAATACAGATCGGTTTCCGCCGTAAGCCATGCTTCTTGTGTTTTTAGTCTGCTTCAACGCATGCATTGGATTTATAGCCCAGTTATAAAGTAGAATTCGCATTTCTTGACGGTCGAGGAAGAGACGATAATGAACTTTTGTTTTAGCGAAATAACAAAAAAGCACCGGCATCCGGTGCTTTTTACCATTCATCATGTGATTCTGATGAACGATAGATGCGGAATTTTCCTGTCGCAAGCCGCGCTTTTGTTTTTTCCGCAATCCGTTCGTGGCATTGTTCGCACATATATGTATGAATTGGACGGTTGCGCAGCCGTTTGGCAAGCAGGGATTCATCATCAATGGTATCCATTTGCTCACAGAGAACACATTTAACTCTCATCATCCACCTCGTTAGTTCAAGTCAGTCTTTTATTTGCATATCATCGGTAGGGAACGCAGTTGCGCAACAGAGAGGCTTTAATCCAAGCCATATTCCGATGCTTATCTTCGCGCTTTTATTTTCATTATATCATTTCTCTTTTCCTTTTTGGAGAAAATGGGTATGATTAAAACATAATGAACATTTGGGAGGAATTTTTCATGGCAAATGCAGTAGAGAAAAAGCTAATTGAACCGCTGTTTCAAGCACTGCAAAAGGAACGATTTGTCACGCTTGCGACAATCGATCACGAAACAGGAGGCCCGAATGTGAGTTCAATTTCTTGGATTTTCGCGCCGGACGAAGAGCGTCTTTATTTTGCTGTTGATAATCGTTCACGGATTGTGAAAAATATCCAGAAAAATCCTCTTGTTGTTGTAAATGTTATCGCGAATGAATCGACTTATGCCATCAGCGGCCGAGCGAGCATTAAAGCCGAGAAAATGGAAGGAGTGCCTCTGAAGCTTGCGTTAGTGGAGTTGGATATTGTGGAAGTGCGCGATGTTATGTTTTATGGCTCAAAAATCTCGGTGGAGCCGAAGTATGAAAAAACCTATGATGCGCAGGCTGCTGCCAAGTTGGATAATCAAGTGATGACAGCGCTACGGAATGCATAAAAAAGAGCTTAGCCAATTTCGGCTAGGCTCTATTTGTTTAAGTAATGGTTCGATTGCTTATCCTGACGCTGATTGAGCTGTTTTTCCTCCTGCTTGTTTAACTCGGAGTCATTTGTATTAGTCGGTGAAGGATTTTTCGTTTGCAATAAATCGCTTGGAATTTCTGGCATTACCCGACCTACAATAGCAGCAATTTCGTTCATAAAAGCTTGTACAGGCCGTCCATTGTCGACTTGGCGGACGATATTTTTTAATCGTGCATATAAATCGGGATCAGCAATAATAATCGAATTGGCCCCGTAAGGATCTTTTTGCAAAGCTTCAGCCACCGAATACTTAATTGTACCGACGCGTGAAGTATCCATATTATCATTAATATCGATCCCTACAATCGCATATTTTCCGACGATGAGAGCTGTTGCATCATTCACATTTGGAACGCGGTCTGCTAAATCGGCTAAATGATGGGCAATTTGCTGACCGGATTTATTTTCAATCTTTTCATTCGTTGTATTTTTCACATGAACAAAGGAGCGATTTGGTATTTCTTGTTTGTCATTACTCATGCTGCATCCCATCAGAACAAAAAAAGGAAGGATAAAGCTGAAAAAAGAGCGAGCATTCATCATTTAAGCACCTCTAATGTTTTTAACTTTATTTTGTGAATCACCTTCTATCTTTATACATTGGCTCATAGTATATAACATCAATCCCGTCCAAAAAAATTTAACCAATATAATGAAATGGGGGCGTGGAAATTTGGGGAATAAAATATATGTACTTGATACTAACGTACTTTTGCAAGATCCTTACTCCATTTTTTCATTTGAAGACAATGAAGTGGTCATTCCTGCTGTTGTGTTAGAAGAAGTGGATTCAAAAAAGCGATATATGGATGAGGTTGGGAGAAATGCGCGGCAAGTATCGAAACTGATTGACCGCTTGCGAGAAAATGGAAAGCTGCATGAAAAAATTTTACTTGATAATGGAGGAGTGCTGCGTATTGAATTGAATCATCGCTCCTTTCATCAATTGCAAGAAATCTTCGTTGAAAAAACGAATGATAATCGTATTTTAGCGGTTGCGAAAAATTTATCTCTTGAAGAGCAAACAAAAGAAAATGGGCGTTTAGTGATTTTAGTAAGTAAAGATGCGCTTGTTCGCGTGAAAGCGGATGCCATTGGATTGCAGGCAGAGGATTTTTTGAGCGATCGTGTGGTTGATATCGATCACATTTATACAGGCTTTCTTGAACTGTATATCAGCATGGACCATTTAAAACGATTTTATGAAAAGGGCGAAATTGTTCTTTCGGAAATCGCCAACCATCCATTTTATCCAAACCAGTTTATTATTATCAAAGATGCGCTTGGCAGCTCAGCATCGGCTATTGGCATTGTTGATCACTCCGGAAAAAAAGTGAAGAAGCTGCTTTTCCATTATGATCATGTGTGGGGGATTCGTCCGCGCAATGTTCAGCAAACGATGGCATTTGAACTGCTCATGCGCAAGGATGTTTCGCTTGTCACTCTTATTGGCAAGGCTGGAACAGGAAAAACGCTCCTTGCATTAGCAGCCGGATTGATGCAGACAGAAGATTTGGGAACATATAAGAAACTGCTTGTAGCAAGACCAATTGTTCCGGTTGGCAAGGATATCGGATTTTTGCCGGGAGAAAAGCAAGAAAAATTGAGGCCGTGGATGCAGCCGATTTTTGATAACCTTGAATATTTATTTAACACAAAAAAGCCTGGAGAGCTTGATGCGATTTTAGCCGGCATGAGCTCCATTGAAGTGGAAGCACTCACGTATATACGCGGCCGCAGCTTGCCTGAGCAGTTTATTATTATTGATGAAGCGCAAAATCTAACAAAGCATGAGGTGAAAACAATCCTTACGCGCGTTGGTGAGAAAAGCAAAATTATTTTAATGGGCGATCCAGAGCAAATTGATCATCCATATTTAGATGAATACAACAATGGGTTAACATATGTCGTGGAAAAATTTAAAGAGCAAAAGATTGCTGGTCATGTTCGCTTAATCAAAGGGGAACGTTCTGGATTAGCGCAGCTGGCCGCTGATTTACTATGATATAAATACTTCATAAAATCACAAGTGCTGCTTATTCATTGTTTTACTAAAAACTACTGATTGTCCTAGTTCAATCCCCAGCTTTTTCTGCCTCTTCTCCCGAACAGGAACGCCAGCAGGCAACGGAATGGCCCGCAAAGCGTTCGTTGTTCATAAAGGGCTTGCCGGCTTCGGCAGAAAAGCTAGGAAGCAGCGAGTGATATCCCTTCGTTTTTACTGGGGCATCAACACAAATCTAAAATCCATTCACTTATGTCCTTATGCTGGATAAAGGATGGTAGACAAATTCAAAATGGACTTTGTCTACCATCGCAGCTGTCCGTTGCTGACGGACAGCTGCGATGGCCGGTATCACTGAATGATCAACTCACGTACATGAGTGATGGGGGTGTTCTGGTTTGAGCCGTCTCCGAAATATACGTGGACAGGCCCATCTTCTTTTAAAGGCTTTCCATCTTTCGAAAAGCCGAGAACAAGTTGGTAGGCTTGTTGAAGCGGAATTGTGAATTTACCGTTGTCGGTGACAATCATTAGCTCTGTTGCATCATCTAGCACTTCGGCATTGTTTAAAAATGGAGCGAGCGGCATTCCGAATGTTCCAGTAATGATCTTTTCTTTGACAAATTTCTTTTCTGTTTTTAGGGTTGGCGGAAAATATGCGCCTTCTTGAATTTCTCGGTCCCAGTATGCCGATATTTTTTGAATTTCATCCTCTTTTTCGGCTTTTTCTGTCTGTCCTGAAAAGTAAGTATGCAAGTCAACTTTGCGGTCATCAAAAATCCATACACCGGGATCCAAGGTTATGGAAAACTTAACCTTACCTTTAATTGGAATAATACGATCCATAGCTGCTCTCTCCTCTTTCATCTTGTACTGTTTTTAGTATAATGATAAATGAATATTTTGTCATGTCCGATCATTTGTGACAAGTCTTTCATCTTGCAAAATTTTTCGATTCACGTTAAGATTTATAGAAGGATTAGGGGAGAACGGAGGGATCGATGTGACGGACGATACGATTAATTATCGTGAAAAAGCGTACGCGCTTCTTAAAACAGACGCGGATAAGATTGTTAAGCTCATTCAAGTGCAAATGGATAACTTGACAATGCCCCAGTGCCCTCTTTACGAAGAAGTACTTGACACGCAAATGTTTGGTTTATCGCGTGAAATTGATTTTGCGATTCGGTTGGGGCTGGTCGATGCAAAGGATGGAAAAGCGATTCTTGATACATTGGAACGGGAGCTTTCAATGCTTCATGAAGCTTCTACAAAAAAACGCGTACGATAATGATAAACATGAACTCAAACGGTTGAATTTGCGGCAATCGTTTGAGTTTTTGCGTTTTTGGAAGGAAAACGCAATCTTATTACGAATGTTTCTTAGTAACTATAGTATAACATTTGGTAGGGAAGAGGAAAGATGAATAAACAACTCTTTAAGAATATTGTTAAATCATATGATTATCCGCTGATCATTGCCGTTTGGATGCTGGCGATATTTGGATTGGTTATGGTATACAGCTCAAGTATGGTCGCAGCGGTTACACGTTATGGAGTGGCAAGCGATTACTTTTTTCAAAAACAAAAAATGTGGTTGGCTGCCTCAGGAATTTGTTTTTTAATCACGATGCTTGTTCCTTATAAGGTATGGATGGGGAAAAAAGTCATTCAAGGGATCTTTTTTGCTTCTCCGATCCTTTTAATTGCTGTGGCATTTCTCGGCCATACTGCCAATAATGCCACAAGCTGGTTTAAACTCGGATTCTTTAGCATTCAGCCTGCTGAGCTTGTCAAGTTAAGCTTGCTTATTTATTTGGCAGCAGTATTTGCCAATAAGCAAAAAAAGCTGGCGGAACCGGTTAAAGGACAGTTATTTCCAATTTATTATACACTATGGATCTGCTTTCTTATTGCCATTCAGCCCGATTTTGGAACAGCCATGATTGTGTTGCTGATTGCTTCTTGTGTGATTTTATCGTCGGGTTTAAGCTTTCGTTTGCTGTGGAAGCAGCTGCTGTTTTTTATGATGGTGGCAGCGGTGGTCGCTCCTGTTTCGCTTCCGTTTATTTGGGATGAAATTTTTTCTCCAGAACGGTTGTCGCGGTTTTATAGCTTTGTTAATCCATTTAAGTATGCAGACGATGAGGGATTTCAATTGGTGAATTCATATTTGGCGATTGGCCTTGGCGGATTAAAAGGGCTGGGATTAGGGCAAAGTATTCAGAAGTATGGGTATTTGCCTGAGTCGCATACCGATTTTATTATCGCAGTGATCGCGGAGGAATTAGGTTTATTTGGGGTGGCTTTTGTTTTGCTGCTGCTAGCTTTTATTGTTCTAAAGGGATTCATGATTGCCAGAAAATGCAATGATGCGTTTGGCAGCTTGCTTGCTATTGGTATTTCTTCGATGATTGGAATTCAAACGTTCATCAATGTTGGAGGTGTAACAGGTTTGATTCCGATCACAGGTGTCCCTTTGCCTTTAGTAAGCTACGGAGGGTCTGCGCTCATTCTTTTTATGACATCGCTTGGGATTATGGTCAATATTTCGATGTTTGTTAAATATGAAGCGAAGTATAAACATAAAGAACAACACGTTGATCATGCAAAAAAACCGTTAAAAAGAGGTCTGACTTTTTAGAAAGCATATTTACAAATTTGCAAAACCGTTATAGTTTTATTAGAAAGGAGGAGAGGAACAAAAAAATGAGTACACGTCGAATTCAGAAAGTATTAGTAGCAAACCGCGGCGAAATCGCGATTCGTGTTTTTCGCGCCTGCAATGAGCTAGGCATTCGAACCGTTGCGATTTACTCAAAAGAGGATGCCGGCTCTTATCACCGCTATAAAGCAGATGAGGCCTATTTAGTTGGAGAAGGCAAAAAGCCGATCGAAGCCTATTTGGATATCGAAGGAATTATTGAAATTGCGAAGGCACATAATGTCGATGCGATTCATCCGGGATACGGATTCCTTTCGGAAAACATTCAGTTTGCCAAACGATGCAAAGAGGAAGGAATCGTTTTTATTGGACCGAATGAAGAACATTTAGATATGTTCGGTGATAAAGTAAAAGCCCGCCGTCAAGCAGAATTAGCCGGTATTCCGGTCATTCCTGGAAGCGATGGTCCCGTACATAGCTTGGAAGAAGTGGTTCGCTTTGGCGAGCAGCATGGCTACCCAATCATTATTAAAGCTGCTTTGGGCGGAGGCGGCCGCGGCATGCGGATTGTGCGTTCAAAAGCAGAGGTGAAAGAAGCTTATGAACGTGCAAAATCAGAAGCAAAAGCAGCATTTGGTAGCGATGAGGTATATGTTGAGAAGCTAATTGAAAATCCGAAGCATATCGAAGTCCAAATTTTAGGGGACTACGATGGAAATATTGTGCATCTGTATGACAGGGATTGTTCGGTACAGCGCCGTCATCAAAAGGTTGTTGAAATCGCTCCGAGCGTCTCGTTATCGGCCGAGCTTCGCCAACGTATTTGTGAAGCGGCGGTCAAACTAATGAAAAATGTTGCGTATGTCAATGCGGGAACAGTCGAATTTCTTGTTGCAGGAGACCAATTTTATTTTATCGAAGTAAATCCGCGTGTTCAGGTAGAGCACACGATTACGGAGATGATTACGGGAGTCGATATTGTCCAGTCGCAAATTTTAATTGCGGAAGGCCATTCATTGCACAGTGAACAAATCGGTATCCCTCAGCAAGAGGATATTCAAATTAACGGCTATGCGATTCAATCACGGGTGACGACGGAGGATCCACTAAACAACTTCATGCCTGATACGGGAAAAATTATGGCCTACCGTTCAGGCGGTGGCTTTGGCGTGCGGTTGGATGCCGGAAACGGATTCCAAGGCGCAGTCATTACGCCGTATTATGACTCTTTGCTTGTGAAATTATCAACATGGGCGCTGACTTTCGAGCAAGCAGCCAGAAAGATGTTGCGCAACTTGCGCGAATTCCGCATTCGCGGAATAAAAACCAATATCCCTTTCTTGGAAAACGTTGTACAACATCCAAAGTTTTTATCTGGAGAGTACGATACATCGTTTATTGATACGACGCCAGAGCTTTTTGTCTTCCCGAAAAGAAAAGACAGGGGAACCAAAATGCTCACCTATATCGGAAATGTAACGGTGAATGGTTTTCCTGGAATTGGAAAGAAAAAGAAACCGGTTTTTGAAAAGCCACGAATTCCAAAAATTGATCCGTTACAGCCGCTTGCTCATGGCACAAAGCAAATTTTAGATGAGAGAGGCGCAGAGGGACTTGTCAGTTGGATTAAAGAGCAAAATCAAGTGCTGCTCACAGATACGACATTCCGTGATGCTCATCAATCGTTGCTTGCTACGCGCGTGCGGACTACGGATTTACTCCATATTGCTGAACCGACTGCGCATCTATTGCCTAATTTATTTTCGCTTGAAATGTGGGGAGGAGCAACGTTTGATGTTGCCTACCGCTTCTTAAAAGAGGATCCTTGGGATCGCCTATTAAAGCTGCGCGAGCGAATTCCGAACATATTGTTTCAAATGCTGTTGCGCTCAGCGAATGCAGTTGGCTATAAAAACTATCCGGATAATGTCATTCGCGAGTTTGTTGAAAAATCAGCACAAGCAGGAATTGATGTTTTTCGCATTTTCGACAGCTTAAACTGGGTCAAAGGAATGACTGTGGCGATTGATGCCGTTAGACAAACAGGGAAAATCGCTGAGGCTGCCATTTGTTATACCGGAGATATTTTTGATCCGAATCGACCAAAATATAGTCTTGGGTATTATAAAGAGCTAGCAAAAGAACTTGAACAGGCAGGAGCTCATATTTTGGCGATTAAAGATATGGCGGGGCTTTTAAAACCGCAAGCTGCTTATGCCCTCATTTCCGCTTTAAAAGAAACGGTTCATATTCCGATCCATCTTCATACACATGATACGAGCGGCAATGGCATTTATATGTATGCGAGAGCCATCGAGGCAGGAGTTGATATCGTCGATGTAGCCGTTAGCTCAATGGCAGGATTAACATCGCAGCCGAGCGCGAATACGCTATATTATGCGCTAGAAGGAACAGAGCGCGCTCCAGAGGTTAACATTGAAGGCTTGGAGCACTTATCCCGCTACTGGGAGGATGTGCGCAGCTTTTATCAAGAGTTTGAAAGCGGCATGAACGCTCCACATACAGAAGTATACAGACATGAAATGCCTGGCGGTCAATATAGCAATCTGCAGCAGCAAGCGAAAGCGGTGGGACTTGGTGATCGTTGGGATGAAGTAAAAGAGATGTACCGTCGTGTAAACGACCTGTTTGGCGATATCGTGAAAGTGACTCCTTCTTCTAAAGTGGTAGGAGATATGGCGCTTTATATGGTGCAAAACCATTTGACGGAAAAAGATATTTACGAGCGCGGAGAAGTGCTCGATTTTCCTGATTCTGTCGTTGAACTATTTGAAGGATATTTGGGACAAATGCCAGGCGGCTTTCCAAAGGAGCTACAACGCATTATTTTAAAAGGGCACGAACCGATTACTGTCAGACCGGGCGAATTGCTTGAACCAGTGGATTTTGAAAAAATGAAGCAAGAGCTATTCCATATGTTAGGAAGACAAGTGACTGATTTTGATGCGATTGCTTATGCACTTTATCCAAAAGTGTTCGTAGAGTATACACAGACGGTTGATAAATTTGGCGATATTTCCGTTCTTGATACGCCAACCTTCCTTTACGGGATGAGACTTGGCGAAGAAATTGAAGTAGAAATTGAGAAAGGGAAAACGCTCATTGTGAAGCTTGTATCGATCGGACAGCCGCAGGCGGATGGAACACGCATCGTTTATTTCGAATTAAACGGTCAGCCGCGCGAGGTTGTCATACGCGATGAGAGTATTAAAGCTGCCGTTGCGGAACGGATTAAAGCAGATAAAAGCAATCCAAACCATATTGCAGCGACAATGCCTGGTACGGTTGTAAAAGTGCTTGTGGAGCAAGGAGAAAAGGTGAATAAAGGCGATCATTTAATGATAACAGAGGCAATGAAAATGGAAACAACTGTACAAGCACCATTCTCAGGAACAGTGAAAGATATTTATGTAAAAAATGGAGATGCGATTCAGGCAGGAGATTTATTAATTGAATTAACTAAATAAAAAAACAGGCGCTAGGAGGTTCTAGCGCCTGTTTTTTTTATGCCAATGACAGATTGCTTATGCAAGGATAGCTGTTGTTCGTTTCGTTTGCTTCTTGTTGCCAGAAGCAATAAATAGCTAAGGACACCGAATAAGCAGGAAATGAAAAATCCGTGAGCGAGCGCAATGTATAAATTTAATTGTGTAAAAATAATCAGTGCACCGGTGATCATTTGCAACAGGACAAGAACGAGAGATGCGATCCATCCCCAGTAAATCACACGTTGATGTTTGTGGTATCTAATCGCACGAATCGTAGCGAACAAAATCCAAATAATAATCAAGCCAGCGGCAAGACGGTGTCCCATTTGAATCCATTCGTGAAGCTGGACAGGAAACGGACGCGTTTTGGCGCAAAGCGGCCAGCTGGGACAAGCTAAACTTGCTTGTTTATGACGTACAAGCGCTCCTGTATAAACCACAATATAGCAGTAAGCGATAATGCCATAAATATGAACCTTCATTTTGCGATCAATGATCAAGGAATCGGCGTCAAACTTCTTATCGACCTCAAAAATAAGCAGCGTAAGTAGAAAAACAGAGGCGAACGAAATAAGCGAGATGCCGAAATGAAGGGCAAGGACAGCAGCGGATTGTCCCCATACGACCGCCGCTGCGCCGATGAGTCCTTGAAGAACAAGAAAGATAAAAGAAACGCTCGCCAAAAATTTTGTTTCACGAATGTGGCCGATTGTTCGCCAAGTCCAAACCGAGAGAACGAGCACCATCACCCCGGCAAGGCCAGATACTAGTCGGTGACTGAGCTCAATTACCAGTTCTGGGGTAATCGTCGATGGAATGAGTTGGCCGTTGCAAAGGGGCCAGGAACGCCCGCAGCCCATTCCGGATTCTGTTTTTGTAACTAATGCCCCCCCGATTAATACAAATAGCATGGCAATCGTTGTTGTTGTAGCAAACCATTTTAAAGTGCGTTGCAAAATTCTTCACCCACTTGTATTAGAAAATATTGATTTTGTCAATAATCTAGTAAAGCATATGCTTATCTACACAAAGCAGATAAGTAAGAGCAATCTCGACAGGCAACACTATTGTACACCATAGCCGCATCGAAACACAAATGAATGCTTATTGAACAGCGAATGCAAAAAATATTGAATGTTCATCGTGAGTCTGTTAGAAATAATAATGGATGGATGTAAAAAGTGACATGACATTCAAAAATTTGACACAAATTATTCAAAAAAAATTCACAATTCGCTAAAAAAATGTGATTTAATATATAAAGAAATGATTAACAGTGAAAAATGTGTTAAAATACGTTAAGATATTTAAGATATTGCATAATGCTTGAAAACGTATTCATGTTGCCTGCGCTTCTAAAGTTGGAACGGGGAACGTAAGGAGGAATTAATAATGGCAAATGAAGCGGCCACTCAAGTTCGTGAAGAGGTAGAGGAGATAAAGGTCACTACTGTTTGGAAGGATTTCCTTTCGGTTATCAAAATTGGCATCGTGAATTCCAATTTAATTACAGCATTTACTGGACTGTGGTTAGCGTTTTATTTTACAGGAGAAGGTTTTTTAGAAAATCTTCAAACGGTCTTTTTTACTTTATTTGGTTCAGCTCTTGTCATTGCAGGAGCTTGCAGTTTAAATAACTTTATTGATCGCGATATCGATCATTTGATGGAGCGGACAAAGACAAGACCGACTGTCAAAGGCACAATGGAGCCCAAACGGGTTTTATGGCTAGGCGTTTTGTTGACATCTGTGGGAATGCTTAGTTTGCTAATGACGACATTGGCAGCGGCCGTAATTGGTTTAATTGGTGTAGCTACTTATGTATTTCTATATACAATGTGGTCAAAAAGGAACAACACCTTAAATACAGTGATTGGAAGCTTTTCTGGCGCTGTGCCGCCTTTAATTGGCTGGACAGCTGTCGATCCGCACTTTCATGTTGTTCCATTTGTGCTGTTCTTATTGATGTTTTTATGGCAACCGCCACATTTTTTAGCTTTAGCGATGAAGCGCTGCGAGGAATATCGCGCAGCAGGCATTCCCATGCTACCTGTTGTTCATGGCTTTGCGATGACCAAGCGCCAAATTGTGATTTGGGTTGCTTGCTTGCTGCCGCTTCCATTTTATTTGTTTTCATTAGGAATTCCATTTCTTATCATTGCTACATTGCTAAATGTAGGATGGCTAGCGTTAGGACTTTATGGATTTAAAATGAAAGATGATTTGAAATGGGCAAAATGGATGTTTGTTTATTCTTTGAACTATTTAACTATCTTATTTGTAGCGATGGTTATTTGCGCAATCGACTAACACAAGTTTATAATTCTTTCTACTTTTATTTAGAGAAAGAATTCATATACTTTATCTAATATTGAAAGAGGGGTTTGATTAGGCTATGAAGAAATGGCTACTCAATTGGCGCTTATTTTCTCTTTTTAGTGTAATGGCGCTTCTGTTAGCCGGCTGCGGCAAGCCGTTTTTATCAGCGCTTCAGCCAGCCGGCGAAGTAGCAGACATGCAGTATTCGCTCATGCTGCTTAGCACAGCCATTATGGTGCTTGTTATTGTTGTTGTAACGATTATCTTCATCTACGTTGTGATTCGCTTCAGACGACGTAAAGGTGAAGAGAATAAGATTCCTAAGCAAGTAGAAGGAAGTCATAAGCTTGAAATTATTTGGACTGTTATTCCGATTCTCTTGTTAATTATTTTGGCGGTACCGACAGTTTCGGCGACATTTAAGCTTTCTGATGTAAAGCCGATGAACAAAGAAAAACGCGATAAGAATACTGTCGTCGTCAATGTGCGCGCCAATCTTTATTGGTGGGAATTCGAATATCCTGATTATGGGATTATCACAAGCCAAGATTTAGTCGTTCCGACTGATGAACGTGTATACTTTAATCTCAAGTCTTCTGATGTGAAGCACTCGTTCTGGATTCCTGCCGTGGGCGGAAAATTGGATACAAACGTGGAGAACAACAACCAATTTTGGTTGGAGTTTGATCAGAAAGCTGCAGACAAGGCTAAAGGGGTTTTCTATGGAAAGTGTGCCGAGCTTTGCGGTCCATCACATGCTTTAATGGATTTTAAGGTGAAACCACTTCCTCGAAAAGAGTTTGACCAATGGGTAGAAAAAATGAAAAATGCCAAACCAGCTGCAACAGACGCAGTCGCAAAAGAAGGCGAAGAAATCTTTAATAAGAGCTGTATTGGCTGTCATGCTGTTACTCCTGCTGACAAGCGTCCAGAACAGGCACGTACAGCGCCAAACTTGGCCAATTTCGGCGATCGCGAACGCATTGCTGGTATCTTAAAGCATGATGAAGAGAACTTAAAGAAATGGTTAAAAGACCCGGACAGTGTGAAGCCTGGCAACAAAATGACGGGTACATATGGAAAATTAACAGACGCACAGATTGATGCTCTAACCAAATATTTAATGAGCTTAAAAGTGGAGTAACATAAAGGGGATCTATATCGATAAGGGAGGTTAAATCGTGAGTACAGTAGCTCGCAAAAAGAGCCTGATATGGGACTACCTTACAACGGTCGACCATAAGAAAATCGCCATCCTTTATTTAATTGCCGGTGGTCTTTTCTTTCTTGTAGGTGGTCTTGAAGCATTATTTATTCGGATTCAGCTTGCTAAGCCGAACAATGACTTTTTAGTTGGCGGTTTGTATAACGAAGTGTTAACGATGCATGGTACAACGATGATTTTCTTGGCAGCCATGCCGCTTGTGTTCGCTATGATGAATGCGGTTGTGCCGATTCAAATTGGCGCTCGTGACGTGGCATTCCCATTTTTAAATGCATTAGGCTTTTGGTTGTTCTTTTTTGGAGGCGTGTTCCTCAACTGTTCGTGGTTTTTAGGCGGAGCGCCTGATGCTGGATGGACTTCATATGCATCCTTATCACTTGAATCACCAGGGCACGGTATTGATTTTTATGTGCTTGGATTACAGATTTCCGGTATTGGAACTTTGATAGGCGGTATTAACTTCCTTGTTACCATTATCAATATGAGAGCGCCTGGAATGACATATATGCGTATGCCGATGTTTACATGGGCGACATTTGTAACATCTGCACTCATCTTATTTGCATTTCCTCCACTAACAGTTGGTCTTGTTTTAATGATGATGGATCGCTTGTTTGGGGGTAATTTCTTCAATGCGGCGGCTGGAGGAAATACGATTATTTGGGAGCATTTATTCTGGATTTTCGGTCACCCAGAAGTATATATTCTCGTGCTTCCAGCATTCGGTATTTTCTCGGAAATTTTTGCGACATTTTCACGCAAACGCTTATTCGGATATTCTTCAATGGTATTTGCAACGGTGCTCATCGGGTTTTTAGGCTTCATGGTATGGGCACACCATATGTTTACAACCGGTTTAGGACCAATTGCTAATGCTATTTTTGCTGTGGCAACGATGGCCATTGCCGTTCCAACAGGTATTAAAATTTTCAACTGGCTATTTACAATGTGGGGCGGAAGCATCAAGTTTACGACACCGATGATGTACGCTGTAGCCTTCATCCCGTCTTTCGTCATGGGAGGAGTAACAGGGGTTATGAACGCGGCAGCTGCGGCAGACTATCAATACCATGATAGCTATTTCGTTGTTGCCCACTTCCATTATGTCATTGTCGGCGGGGTTGTCTTTGCCTTGTTGGCTGGTGCTCATTATTGGTGGCCAAAAATGTTTGGAAAAATGTTAAATGAAACGCTTGGAAAAATTACATTCTGGTTATTCTTTATCGGTTTCCATTTAACATTCTTTATCCAGCACTTCTTAGGACTGATGGGGATGCCTCGACGTATCTTTACATATTTACCGGGGCAGGGCTTAGAAACAGGGAACTTTATTAGTACTGTTGGAGCCTTTTTCATGGCCGCAGCAACGATCATTCTTTTGATCAATGTGGTCATTACATCTGTGAAAGGTGAAAAAGTGTCTGCAGATCCATGGGGAGACGGACGTACCCTTGAATGGGCTGTTGCTTCTCCGCCTCCAGAGTATAACTTTGCTCAAACGCCGCTTGTGCGTGGTTTAGATGCGTTATGGATTGAAAAAATGGAAGGCAAAAAAGGCTTAACGCCAGCAGAACCTTTAGGCGATATTCATATGCCGAATTCTTCAATTTTGCCATTTGTGATCTCGCTTGGCTTATTTATTGCGGCATTTGGTTTTATGTACCATGCAAAATATTCATGGAGCCTATTTGTTGGAATAGGCGGCTTGTTAATTACCTTTATTTGTATGTTCTTACGTTCAGTTGTCGATGATCATGGCTTCCATATTCATAAGGAAGAAGTCCTTGAAACGGAAAAGGGGGTTAAGGCATAATGCATGTTGAAGAAAAATTGACTGCAGAAACGTTTCCTGCATCGCCTGAAAAAGCCACCCTTGAAGGGAAAAATAAATTTTTAGGTTTTTGGCTATTCTTAGGGGGGGAGACTGTTCTCTTCGCCTCCCTCTTTGCCACTTATTTGGCGCTAAGAGATAAAACAGCTGGCGGTCCATCTGCTGATGAATTGTTTAAAATGCCGCTTGTATTCGTTGCTACCATGCTTTTATTAACAAGCAGCTTAACGAGCGTGTACGCGATCTACCATATGAAAAATTTCGATTTTAAAAAAATGCAGCTTTGGTTTGGAATTACATTGCTCTTAGGTGCCGGCTTCCTAGGGCTTGAAATTTACGAATTTAATGAATATGTTCATGAAGGACATGTGTTTACGAAAAGCGCTTTTGCTTCTGCATTCTACACGCTAGTCGGTACACACGGTGGCCACGTTGCATTCGGATTATTGTGGATTTCAACATTGATGATCCGTAATGCGAAAAGAGGCTTAAACTTGTACAATGCGCCAAAATTTTATGTAGCAAGTTTATATTGGCACTTCATTGACGTTGTCTGGGTGTTTATTTTTACCGTTGTATACTTAATGGGAATGGTGGGGTGATTTTATGGCAAATCCTACAAATGCAGGCAACCCAAAGGTAGACTTAGCGTATCGTCGCAAAAAAAATGCTGCTGAAATGAAGCATCAGGTCATTTCGTTTGCTTTAATGATTGCTTTGACACTTGTGGCGTTTTTTGCAGTTGGTTATGATGAATTTTCACACTGGTTTTCCGTTCCGTTTATTTTGCTCCTTGCCGCTGTGCAAGTAGCGTTCCAATTGTATTACTTTATGCATATGAGTCATAAAGGCCATGAAATTCCAGCTTTGTTTCTTTATGGTGGTGTATTGGTAGCTTTTGTTACGATCTGGGCTTTTATGACAATTGTTTGGTGGTAATAGAAAAAGGAAATCAGCCCAAGCTGATTTCCTTTTTCGTGTCATAGGTGAAAGTTCGTGGACAAACGACAGTCGTGTAGTATAATAGTGAAGGAGGGGGAAGTATGCTATCATCATTGCAAATGTTTGGGTTTATGGCTTTGTGGAGCCCGTTTTTTCTCATCGCGCTATTATTGATCAGTTTATTTTATATATTGGCAGTTGGGCCGTGGCAAAAAAAATGGACGACAGAGGGCCCCACATCGGCAAAGCAAAAAACGTATTTTTTAATCGGAATGGCTCTGCTTTATATAATAAAAGGATCGCCAATTGATTTACTTGGTCATTTAATGTTTAGTGCCCATATGACGCAAATGGCAGTTTTATATTTAATTATTCCACCATGCTTTATTTTAGGTATTCCTAATTGGATGTATGAAAAATTGTTCAGTATGGCCATCATCAAAAAGCTGTTTTCCTTTTTTACAAAACCGCTTATTTCTTTGTTATTGTTTAATGGCTTATTTTCTTTTTATCATGTGCCATTGATTTTTGATGCTATTAAAACGAATGTGCTGTATCATGCAGCTGTGACTACCCTCATTTTTATAGCAGCGTTTTTTATGTGGTGGCCGATGCTGAACAAGCTGACCGAATGGCAAACTCTTTCAGGAATTAAAAAGGTTGGGTATATTTTCGCTAATGGTGTGCTGCTGACGCCTGCATGTGCTCTAATTATTTTTGCGGATGAACCGCTTTATCGAACATTTTCCGATCCGCAGGCATGGCTCAACGCTTTGCAGCTGTGTGTGCCTAAAGCAACGTTGGCATCTTTGCATTTAACGGGACCAGAAATGTTTCTATCGATGCCTCTTCTTCATGACCAACAGCTAGGCGGTGTTTTAATGAAAATTATTCAAGAAATTGTGTATGGAGCTATGCTGTTTTTTGTGTTTATTGAATGGTATCAAAAAGAACGCGAGAAGGAATCGATAGAAACAGTTGTACCACCACACCCTTCCGAATCATAATTAAAGACGAAGCGAGGAGAGGATATGACACATTCATTGCCAATTTTGCCCACTATCAGTACAAGCTGCATTGTTATTAGTGCTGCGCTGGTAGCGTATGGCTGGTATCTCATTCGAAAAAAAAGGATCGAAGCGCATAAGAAAACCATGCTTTGGGCAGCGATTTTTGCACTTGCCTTTTTTCTGATTTATTTGTCAAGAACTGTATTTATCGGGAACACAAGCTTTGGTGGCCCTGCTTCAGTAAAAGTTTATTATACTATTTTTCTCTTCTTCCATATCGTACTAGCGACTGTCGGCGCTGTTTTTGGCGTTGTTACACTTTTAACGGGATGGAAAAACAATTTGATTAAACATAAAAAATTAGGACCGATTACAAGTGTTATTTGGTTTTTTACGGCAGTGACAGGAGTTGTCGTTTACTGCCTTCTCTATGTCGTCTATCATGGTGGGGAAACTACCTCCATGATTAAAGCGATTTTAGGGTATTAGCGCTCCCCGCGGCAAATGCCGGGGGTTTTCTTTTATGAAGAAACAAGAGAGGGCAGGCAGCATATAAATATCATATAGCACTAGTGTTGAAGATCCGTTATTTTACTTAAGCATGAAGCCGATTTGCTCGCCAACTTCGGGGATTGGCTAATTAACACTCCTGATCATTATAGAAGCATGGCGTCAGGTAGAATCGATTCACTTTAGTGTTCTCATGCTGTATAAAGACAACGGAAAAGATGAAACGAACGGTATCTGCAAAATTTACGGTCGGAATGGAAGGATAATTGTGTAGCAAAGGATGAAACGACAACGTGTTCAGGCTCATGGCTGGTTTTGTGAATCAGCGCGGTTCGCTCACCTGACTATTGAGCCCCGTCTCCATGCAAATGGAGGCATGTCAAGTTATGTCTATATCGTTGCGCGTAACATTCCTCTAGCATCATGGTTATAATATATAAATAAAACTTGAGAGGGCATGAATCAGATCCGGAAAGTGAGAAGGTGGCAGCTGTTTTTGGCGCTCGAAGACAAGTTGTGCGACGCGAAGGAATTGATCAAAGTCTAATCAGTTGAAAGACATGCGGGGCTTTTATTCATACAAATGTTGAGGTGTTCAGCGATGGTATATCGGTCGCATGTTTGGATGTTAGAAAAGGTATGAATTTCTTCATATAGGTTCGGGTGATGAAAAATGAAAGGGGCCATTCGCTTGCGTCGACCGAATGCAGCTTATTCGACATTGATGACCGTTGCGATGATGTGTTTGCACGAACGGCAAGAAATCGTCATAGATGAAACAACGGTTGATATTTTGCTAAATGAAGGTTTTGCCTGTACGATTATAATCACTGCTGTGATGCGGACCAGTTCGTCCATTATTTCTGTGTGTGAGGAAATGCAGGAGCGAATTGCTCGTGAAATCGAAACAATGACTCCGTTCAAGGTCAAGCATGTCCATATTTTTGTAAAACGTCTAATAGATCATCAAGAAAAAAATGCATGAGATCGTGATCTCATGCATTGATTTTTGTTAATTCACTTTTAAGTTTTTCTAAAAGGGTTTGACATTGATTAATCAACGAAGTTGGAAAATTTTCTCCTTCCCCATACTCAACGCCGTGCGGATAATAGTGCTTGCCAAGAATCGGAGTGATTAATTTGATGAGCG
Organism: Anoxybacillus sp. P3H1B; assembly: GCF_001560855.1. Taxonomy (NCBI): domain Bacteria; kingdom Bacillati; phylum Bacillota; class Bacilli; order Caryophanales; family Anoxybacillaceae; genus Anoxybacillus; species Anoxybacillus sp. P3H1B. Next base: position 179,854 of record NZ_LPUG01000011.1, read on the forward strand.
CATAACGCGAATCAACTTCTCCTTCAACTGCATAGCCTTGTACTCGAAGATAGTATACATCGTTTTTAATTTCGAATTTGCGATCGTATGTAACACGTTCATAATCCCATTGTCCTGCACGTACAAATCCTAGATTTTCCATCAATTCGTCTAAATCAGATAATTCAGCTGTTTGGTTTTCAATTCCTGTATTTTCAAATTTCATTCTATATTCCCTCCTATGCACCAATTCCCGGTAAAGGAAAAATCCTTCTCCATTTATAATAGTATGAAAGCGTTCAACTTTCAATCAATAGTTTATTTTTGACGAAACAGTGTGAAAAATTTTATGATATTCGTCGTTTTTTATTTTTTTTGGTGAAACTAAAAAGCAAAGGAGGGAGATAAACACGGAAAAATCGGGATATCTTTACTGATGAGTATGTTGATTTTTACTATCAGTATACCACTTAGCGTTCATGAGCAAGGAACGACGACCTATGTGGTCCAACCGGAGGATAGTTTGTGGAAAATAGCCGTTCGTTACAAAGTTGGATTGTCAGAGAAGATGGCTGTCAATCCGCCATTTTTTCACCCGACGCTTATGGATCCCAGAGATATTTGCGTTTTAGATTGTGCCAAACAAACGGAAAGTGAAGTGATCCGTTTAACAAACGAGCAGAGGGCAAAATGCTGTTTGCGTCCACTGCAGACTGATTGGGAATTGGCTGGTGTCGCACGATATAAATCGGTGGACATGAGAGATAAAAATTATTTTTCATATGTGTGTAAATCATCATTTACGATGATCCATCATTTTGGAATTAGCGATCGATCAGCAGGAGAAAATGCTGCAGTGGTGATACTCGACTCGGTAAGAGGTCAGCGCTTAGATAGATAGTCTTAGGACTAATCTTTCCAACAAGGAGTATACACCGATTGGAGTGGGGGATGCAAAGGGCGGCCCGTATGGCTATTATTGGATGCAAATGTTGATTGGAAAATAGAAAATAGGAGGAGACGAAAACCATGAAAACGGTACGTGAAGTGATGACAACACAGGTGGATTATTGCACGCCTCTTGATAACGTGTTTGAAGCAGCGGTAAAAATGCGGGATCTGAATGTTGGAGCGATACCGATAGTAGAAAACGGTGAGGTTGTTGGAATGGTGACCGACCGTGACCTTGTTGTTCGCGGGATCGCAGAAAAACGACCAGGATCTAGCCAAGTAACCGAAGTGATGACGCGAAATGTCATGGCAATATCGCCGGACCTATCTGTTCAAGAGGCAGCACAGCAAATGGCTAAGCAGCAAATTCGTCGCTTGCCGGTTGTTGAACATAATAAGCTGATCGGCATTATCTCTCTTGGAGACTTGGCGACAAACGAAGCTTCGGATGAAAGTGCTGGTCAGGCATTGACCTCTATTTCAGAGCAACATATTGTCGATTAAAAACGAAATCCCTTTTTCATAAGGGGTTTCGTTTTTTTTGCAGACAAAACAGGATATAATGTCAATAAGAGATTGTATGAAGGTGGGCTGCCTAGTGAAATGGTTTTTTCTGTTTTTTATCTTATTAATTAGCTTTTTGTATTTTTTCCCTACCCATATCCCTCCGTTAAATTCTTCATCATCACAAAAAGAAAGTCAGCAGCAGCTTGAAAAGCAACCGGTCATCATGACAGGAGCATTGTCTTTGATTGGCAAGACAGAAGAGCAAATAAAAAAGCAGTTTGGACAACCAACGCGAGTGGACGCCTCAGCTTATGACTACAAATGGTGGATTTACAACCAGCAAGCGAGTACGTATTTACAAATTGGCGTGCTGAATGGCCGCGTTGTCACTGTCTTTATATGCGGTGATCAGGTAGATGTCTCTCCTTTTCGAATTGGTCAGCCTGTGCAGCAGTTATTTAAGCGGATTCCCGTATCTTCAACGCTGGAAGTATCCCTCCGTACGGGAACATACCGTTTTGAACTATCGGAACAAGATATGACGATCCAGCCCATCGTTCGTTTAAATGATGTCTATGTGCAATTTTATCTTGATCATTTTAATGAAACGATTTCAGGCATTCGAATTATGGATGGGGAAACACTGGTAAAACTGCGACCGTATGAACTAGTGTACCGAGGAGAGCTGCCGACAGCACGCCCTTTATCTTTAGTGGAGCAAAAGCAAGTAGAGACGGCGAATGCAAGGCAAATTTTTGAGATTACCAATGTAATTAGGAGCCGCTATAAGGTTGCACCATTGCGTTGGCACGATAAAGCAGCGGAGGCTGCTTATGCGCATAGCCAGGATATGAACGAAAACCATTATTTTTCTCATCAGTCTCCGATTTATGGTGATCTAAAAAAACGCTTGTTAGCGGCTCATATCCCGTTTCAAATCGCTGGTGAGAATATTGCGGCCCAATATATAGATGGAATTGCGGCTGTTAAAGGATGGCTCAACAGCAAAAGCCATCGAGACACGCTGCTTAGCCCGCAATTTACTCATCTTGGTGTTGGCGTGTCAGGACAATATTATACCCAAGATTTTCTGAAACCATGGGAAGTCTCGACGAATTAGGCAATGACTTTATAATGCAAGTGATGGCTGTTCACTTTTTTTCTTTTTCACCCTAATTTTTATAAGGGAAGCGACGGTCGGAGTCCAGTCATCGACTTGTCCCGGATGATTGATGAGCGAACAACTAGCCGCTTCCTGACCAATTTATTGGTCAGGAAGCGGCGTTATTCGGTTGCCCGATCGGCAAAATCAAATCACGGCTCGCTCATTTGAGGACAAATGTTGGCGAATTAAAGTTGTATTTTAATAAAGGCCAGTTTCTTTTTCAACCTTCGAAAACCATTTTCAGTGGTTCTTTTCCGTTCATTAGAAACGTTTTTCATTCTGTCGATTTTTCAATCTAAATTTATAGAAAGCTCCAATAGGAAAAGGCTAAGTACCTTTCCGCTTGAACCAAAACAATTCAAAAAAGAAAAAGCATGGCGTAACCCGCATGTTGAACATACTCCACCGAGAAGCTCTCCTTTTAACGGGGGATAGGTGTGAGAGATCCATCTGTTCCATTAGATAAAAATGGGCGCACGCCATATTCGCTTAGTCGAATAGTATATGTTAGGTAAGTAAAGGGGAGGTAGAAGGGATATGGAAAAGAATCTACATCCTTCTGTGGAACAGTTTAAACAGTTTGTAAAAAAGCATCCTAAAATCATTCAAGAAGTAAGAAACGGAAAAAAAACGTGGAAGCAGTTTTATGAAGATTGGTATTTGTTTGGCGAAGAAGATGAGATCTGGAATGAATACAAAGCGGAGCAAGTAAAGCAAGCAGAGGAAGACGGGGAGCATCATCCATTTATCAATAAACTTTTAGCTACGTTAAAAAATATGGATCCGAATGAGGTGCAGAAGCATATTTCAAGTGCTCAACAAGCCATTTCTGCTATTCAAAGTATGATCGGACAGTTACAAGGAATGAGACAGCCGTCGTCAACGGTTTCGCGCGAGCATCATCCGTTTTCATTCCGCAAAGATTAGAGGTTGCGATTGATGAGAAAAGAACTTGTTCAATACATTCATTCTAAAAAAATGCTTCAGGCATTTATTCGCGAGCAACCGCGATGGTACCGAACATTATCGCGTGATCCAAACCAAGTGGCAGCATTCGAAGCAGCAGCGAAAGAATATTATGAACAAACATTGCCGCAAAAAGTGGAGAAAATAGCTAATTCTCTGGAAATGGCGGCACTTATGTTCAATATGTTCCAAGGGATGCAAGAGTAATTTAAAAAAAAATGCAAAGACTACTCCTAAAGGAGTGATGTCTTTGCAACTAAAACAACTAGCGATGGTGTTGGCGATAGCGGCTTTGACCGCATGCGTTAATCATAAGCCGCAGCCTGAAACGATGCAGCAGGTCTCGGCTGCTGTTTCCATGCAAGCCCCAGCAGCTCAGACGATGCATGTTAAGCATGAAATGCGAGGAAAAGATGTATTGGTTGAATGCGTTGTCGATCATTTTTCCTTTACTAAAGGTGACAAAGCTCATGGCAATGGACACATTAATGTATATTTAAATGGACAGAAAATAAATGAAGTATTTACAGCTGCTTTTGTTTTAAGAGGGCTGCCATCAGGAAAGCATCAGATCCGTCTTGAGCTTGTTCGTGATGATGAAAGTAAATATGGTGTATCAAGCGAATTTGAAGTGAATATTCCATAATGGAAGGTCTGGCGGGTAAGTCAGACTATTTTTTTGTTCTGCGCTTTGCTTTTCTTCTAGACTGTTCTCATGATATGATGATAACATGGAGGTGCTTATACAAAGTGATGATTGCAACGCTCGAACGGCTCGAGATTTTAAATAAAGCCGAATCGTTAGGAAAAATGATTGTTCAGTCGGCGGCGGCGGAATATTACCGCAGCTGTTGGCAGCGTTTAAAAAATGACCGTGTGGCACAGCAGCTGATTAAGCAGTTTATAGCCATAAAAGAGCGTTATGAAGAAGTACAGCGTTTTGGAAAGTACCATCCAGATTACCAAACAGTGATGAAGGAAATACGCGAAATTAAGCGAAAATTAGACTTTCATGATAGCATTGCCGCATTCAAAAAAGCGGAAAATGAGCTGCAAGAATTGTTAGATGAAGTGAGTGTGCTTATTGGAAGAGCTGTATCGGAACAAGTGAAAGTACCGACAGGGAATCCGTATTTTACTGCTTTATCCGGCTGTTCAGGCGGATGTGGCACAGGAGGAAGCTGCGGCTGCCGATCGTAATCTGTCAAAGGGGAATTAAGAGTATGTTTCGGAAACGTCAAGGAATCATTGTTTGGCTATACTCATTGAAGCATAGTAAGCATTTACGCAAATTTGGCAACATTCATTATGTATCGAAGCGCTTGAAATATGCAGTGCTGTACTGCAATATGGAAGAGGCGGATGTTCTTATGAAGAAGATCGCTTCTTTGCCATTTGTAAAAAAAGTGGAACCTTCCTATCGTCCGTTTTTGAAGATGGAGTTTGAGTCAAAAGGAGACGGTGAGAAGGAAAAAGAACAAAGCTACAAGCTGGGCTATACGGTCGAATAACGGCTGACTTTGTACTTGAAGTCAGCCGCTTTTTATTGATTGACGTTGTAATTACTGCAGAGGCGGAATGAAACGATTCATTCGCATAATGCCAATCAAATGCTGATAATAGAGCTCTACCTCCGCGAAAAAAGTGGATGGTTTTACTTCAAGATGGATAATCTCAAGGTTGAGCTCTTTTGCTAACTCGGCAAACAGATCGTATCGCTTATTTGGTTTGACTGACGGATTTGGAATGCCTTCGCGGCAAATGTACAAAGGCTGAAAATCGCCTGGATCTGTTGGATGAAGCACAACGACTAAGGATGTAACCGGCTGTCCATGCTTAACGGTGTGAAAGGCAAAAAGTCCCGATAGGCGGTGCTGGTTGACTTTGGCTAATTCAATGAGCTCATAAATATCTGAATACCCTTCTCCAAGTTCAATAAATCGCTGAATCATGTAGAATTCCCCCCTTCCCTGTTTTTCTCCAATTTATTACTTTACCATTGTTTCCAAAAAAGATAAACAAATTTCGACATTTTTATACAAATTCTAGCGTTTTTTTGATATCTTTAATGTGTAGTAAATATTGTAAGAAACTAACCGAATGAGGGATCGCAGCATGGTACGAACGGCCATTTTAATGATGATGATCTTTTTAGGGATAAGCGGTGGCACTGCTTATATGCAATGGCGAGATTATGAAAAAAGTAATCAGGTCAACGATCACGCACCGCTGGTTCATTCCATTGATATTCGACATGAAGAGGGGAGTCTAGAAATTACGCAAACGGTTGATGGGCTAAAGAATCAATCGTATGAAATTGTTGTACCAAAGGAAGCGCAGCAATTTCGATATCGATTCGGAGATAAAGAAAACATGCAGAACGGCTTGAATGCTGGAGCGTCGTCTATTGAAGGAAAAGAACATGAACGGCTGATTATGCAATACATGATTCCGCTGCCGATATCGAAAACGATTTGGCTTGAACATTGGTCTGTTATGTTTGTGACAAAGCAAACACAGAAATTTCATGTGCAGTTTGTCGATTATGCGACGAAAGATGGAATGTGGATAGCCGGGGCTCCGCTCGAAGCGAAGATCAAGAAGCAAGCGTTCACCCTTTACTCTTGGTCGCAAGCGAATTTGCTATCATTTCCGCTTTATTTTTATCCTTCTGAGCTGCCAAGGCAAGTAGATGGTGACATTGAAGTATATGGAAAGCGTTCAATGGGGAATGGAAAGCTGCAAAAATGGGCAGACGTCCCATCCTTGACGATTGTACAATCGCCACAGAACGATCAGCACATATCCCCCGTGTTAGTTGTCATACCGGAATCGGGATCACTTTCTGCTGTTCGTGAACAATATATGCGGGCCTATTATGCTTCTTATTTTGCACCAAATGCTTTGATGAACGAGTGGCTCGCAGATTTATTGACAGCCCTCACCTTTCAGAAGCCAGCGACCACCTCTCGGGCAAAAGCGGTGCTGCAGCAGTTTCAGCAAAATCTAACGGAAGAAGAGAGACAAGAGTTTCTTTCCACTATTTTGCAGCATAAAGGAGAAAAACTGACTCCGGCTTTGCTGGATAAGGCGTTAACAAAAGCTCATTTAGGGAAGACGACTTATTTTGCTGATTTATTAACAGCCAAAAAAAATCTTGATCTCGTGTTTACTAATGAAGGAAATCTATATGTAAATGACAAGGTTTTGAAAGAAGGAAAAGCCGTTTTGCGAGGCGGTGAGTTGCTATTGCCGTTTAAAGAAGTGATGGAGAAACTTGGCTATCACGTTACTCAGTCCGGCGATGCTGTATTTATTGAAAAGGGCAGCAACCGTTGGCGTTTTTTTGTCAATTCACCTGTTTACATGAAAGAAAACGATCAATTTGGGATGCCCTCCATCATCATCCATGATTTAAATGGTACTTTATACATGAGTGCAGATATGATTCAGCACTGGTTTTCCATCGAGGTTTGGACAAGCTCTCAAAATATTTATGTGCATGGCTCATAAGAAAAGCGCTCACCGATGGCGCTTGTTTTCTTTAAAAAAGAGTCATATATCAATTCTCATATCATAAAAAAATCCCTGCAGTTTTCCTGCAGGGCCTTTTATGCTTATTTGTTCCTGCGCATCGAAAAGGAACGCATAAGCTAAAGGAAAAGGGAGAGGAGAAACCGGAGGAAGAACTTATGGGGAAACGTAAGTCTTCTCCGTGATTGGCAACAACACCCATATGGACGTTGCCATTAATCAGTATGACCAATGAATGAATTTGTATACATCCTATTTTATTTTTTGCAAAAACGCGGGGATAAAAACGACTGGAAACGGTCAGCACGTTTGTGATAGGATAGGGAAAGAAATGTTTGAAGTATGGTGAGGCATCATGAGAGTAATTTCTGGAAAGTGTAAGGGGAGAGTATTGCAAGCGGTTCCAGGCATGTCGACAAGACCGACGACAGATAAAGTAAAAGAAGCGATTTTTAATATGGTTGGCCCTTATTTTTCAGGAGGAATCGGGCTCGATTTATTCGGAGGAAGCGGCGGATTGGGAATAGAAGCGCTAAGCCGCGGCTTGCATTCGATGATTTTTGTCGATCATGACGCAAAAGCGGTCCAGACGATTCGCAAAAATGTAGAAGCGTGCGGGTTGAAAGAACAGTCAGAAATTTATCGCAATGACGCAGAGCGAGCATTAAAAGCGATTATAAAACGTCAGCTGCGATTTCATTTAATTTTTCTTGATCCACCTTATAAGAAGCAAAAATTGCAGGCGCTCATTTCCTTTATTGATGAGCATTCTCTTTTGAAAAAAAATGGGTTTATTGTTGCGGAGCATGCGCATGATATTGAGCTTCCTGACAGAATCGGAAACTTAGTGAGAATAAAGCACGAAGTTTACGGCATTACCGCTGTTTCTATTTACGCTTATACACAGAAGGGGGAATAGGTTTCATGGCGAGCATTGCTGTTTGTCCGGGCAGCTTTGATCCGGTTACATATGGACATTTAGATATTATTCGCCGCGGAGCGAAGGTATTTGATCAAGTATATGTTGCGGTTTTGAATAACTCGTCAAAAAAGCCGCTGTTTTCAGTTGAAGAAAGAATAGAGCTGTTGAAAGAAGTGGTCAAGCCTTTTAAAAATGTTATGGTCGAATCTTTTAACGGTCTTCTCATTGATTATGCTCGTACGAAAAAGGCTAACGCTATTTTAAGAGGGTTGCGGGCAGTCTCCGATTTTGAGTATGAGATGCAAATTACGTCGATGAACCGCGTACTTGATGAGAATATTGAAACCTTTTTTATGATGACGAATAGCCAGTATGCTTTTTTAAGCTCAAGCATTGTTAAGGAAGTGGCAAAATATAACGGCAACATTTCTGAACTGGTACCGCCAATTGTCGAAGAAGCGCTTCGCCAAAAATTTCATTCTTTTTTATCGCAGCAATAGTCTTGTAAAAAGAAAGCTGACTGAAAAGGAATTGTCCTTGCTTCAGTCAGCCTCTTTATTATGGCCGTAAAAAGCTGCTATGTCCATACAATCTTGAAGACGGATGGGAGATCGGTCGTCTGGGGCTAGCTTAGTTATAAAGGGACAAAGGCCCTATTTCGGTATAACTTGCCTCCAGTTGTCGAAAAAATGAGTGGCAGCCTTTGAATGGACGGTACGTTTCATCTTTATACATAGTTGCCTGTTATGCTTAACAGCTATATCGATATAAACCGAAAACGGATCATGATCGAATGCAATCGCTTTAGCTAGTAGACGAAATAGATAAGTTCCGATTGAGAAAGCGGCACAAGGGAGGCGACTTTCTCTATATAAATGCTCATAGCTTTTCTCTTGTTCGCTTATCATAGTAAAATAATAGAGAATTCTTGATGGATAGAAACGATATAAACACCTTAAAAATGAAACGAGCGGTAGCTGTAAAAATCCATAGTTGGAAGAATCCCGTGACTCGCTTTTTTGTCACACGGATGCGCGGCGAAGCTTGGAGCAACGCCAATTCCCTTCACATGTCAAGTTGCTCGATGTAGTTTTCGTATGGCGTAACGACGTTCAGAGAGCGGTTCGCTTGGCATACGGGATTTGCTGCTGTCCACAGGAAGTAAAGCGAGGCATATGGCGATGGAGAGCAAGTGGTCTCGACACATGAGCGATAAAAAGCATTTTTACGTATGATCGACATAAATTAAATATGCAAGGGGAAGCTGAGGCTGAAAGAGATGGAAGAGTCAAAAGGAGGAAAGGGGATGGAACCGAGAATTGGCTTAGCTCTAGGTTCCGGAGGAGCAAGAGGCTTTGCGCACCTTGGTATTATTAAAGTGTTGGAGGAAGAGCGGATTCCGATTCATTACATAGCAGGAAGCAGCATGGGGGCGCTTGTCGCGGCGTTATATGCGAGCGGATTAGGGGTCGAGCGCCTATACAAATTAGCAAAGGCCTTCCGCAGAAACGACTACATTGATGTGACGATTCCGAAAATGGGGCTTATTGCAGGAAAGAGAATAAAGGAATTTATTTGGTTGGTAACAAAAGGGAAAAAAATTGAGGAGTTGCAGATTCCGATTGCCATTGTAGCAACAGATCTTCAGCGCTGCGAAAAAGTGGTGTTTCGAAGCGGCGTGGTAGCGGATGCTGTTCGTGCCAGCATTTCGATTCCGGGAATTTTTGTTCCTGAAACCATCGATGGTCGGATGCTTGTCGATGGGGGCGTCATTGACCGCATTCCAGTTTCGGTAGCGCGCACGATGGGAGCGGATGTCGTGATTGGCGTCGATGTCTCTCATGTAAAGGTAACCGATGCCATCTCCTCGATTTTTGATGTCATTTTGCAAAGCATTGATATTCTCCAGGATGAACTTGTCCGTCATCGTGAATTTGCTTCAGATGTTATGATCCGTCCGCGTGTAGAGCAATATAGCTCTCGAGCATTTACTCATATTGAAGAAATTATTGAAATCGGGGAAGAAGAGGCGCGAAAGCAAATTCCTAGAATCCGTCAAGCAATTGCGAAATGGAAGGAGCAACATCATAAATGAAAAAAAGAGCAAGAGCCTATATTATTTCACTGTTAATTGGGGTAGCAGCTAGCCTGCTTTTTATTTTTGTGCAGCTTCCGTATTATGTGACGATGCCGGGTACAGCCCAAAAATTAGAACCGCTCGTTCACGTTGATCAAGGAGATGAGGATCAAGGGAGCTTTATGCTGACAACTGTGCGAATGGGGCGAGCGAATATCGCCTATTACTTGCTTGCTCATATCCGTTCGTATTACGAGCTTTATCCATTGCAGGAAATCAAGCAAGAAGGGGAAACGGATGAAGAGTATACCCTTCGACAGCTCCATTTAATGAAGGAGTCAAAAGAATCTGCGATTGTTGTCGCCTATAAACATGCCCATAAACCTGTTTCTTATCGTCCGAATGGTGTTTATGTCATGAGCCTTGTCGATGGAATGCCAGCAGCGCATATTTTGCATGTGGGAGACCGCATTGTTCGTGTAGATGGAAAAGAAATTGGGACAGCAGAACAATTAATCCAATATGTGCGGCAAAAGAAAAAAGGAGATTCCGTTTCGATTACATGGGAAAGAAATGGAAAAGAAAAGACAGCCTCGATTGCGTTGGCACCATTTCCGCAAGAACCAAAGCAAATCGGACTTGGTATCTCGCCAATGACTGATTATCATATTACGACGCAGCCCTCCGTTCGCGTTGATTCAGAAAAAATTGGCGGGCCGTCTGCAGGACTGATGTTTTCTTTAGAAATTTATAATCAGCTTGTTGATGAAGATATTACAAAGGGATATAAGATTGCTGGAACCGGCACCATCAACATGAATGGTGAGGTTGGCCCTATTGGGGGAATATCGCAAAAAATTGTGGCTGCTGATCAAGCTGGTGCCGATATTTTCTTTGCTCCAAACGAGAAGGGAGCGAAAAACTCGAATTATCGCGAAGCTGTCAAAACGGCAAAAAAAATCGGAACAAAGATGAAAATTGTTCCGGTCGACACGTTTTCTGATGCCCTTCGTTATTTGCAAGAGTTGAAATGAACAGGAGATGTCGCATATTCCTCTTTAAGTGCTTGAATGCGAGTAGTCTCGGAAAAAATAGCGGTATAAGCAGCTACCGCTTTTTTTTCTTGCTGGTATATCACATCCTTTTGCAGGCGTGATACGGTTGTTACAAGCGGCAGCGAAAGCCGTTTTTTTATCATTTGCAAATAGAGGCGTCCGTTGTCACTCATGCCAAGCAGACGAATATAAGAGGGGCTTTTGATCCCATTCATTTGCTCTTTTTTAAAATGGGTTAGAATATGGACACACATTCTTTGTAAACGAGTCCATGTATATCGTTTGGTTTTGACAGAATGGAGAAATTGCTCAAATGTTTCGGCTTCTGTAATGGCCTGTTTGAGTCGATACTCAATGCCTTCATCTACGCCGACAATGCTTTGTAAATCGCTTTCTTCACTTGTCATGATGCGGTACTTCAAAAACGGAAAATATGGCTCCCAACGATGGAATGTGCCATATACTGCATAATATTTCTCAAGAGCCTTTTTGGTAGAGAAGGGAATATAGGGCGAAATGTGTTCAAGCGCTTCAATCGCTCCATTTAGTGCTTTTCTTAAGCTCGTTGCACTGGCGATCCACGGATGAGAAAAAACTTCATCGTGATATCCGGAAGCGATCCGTTGAATCGTTTGGGGAACCATCGCGCTCTTTTGCTCGATAATCGCTTTCACATAGGAAAAACCGAGAATATTATTTGGTTGAGCTAAATCGATTTCCTTCATCTCAAGCTGTCTACAAGCATATGTGACTGCTTGTGGATAGCTCATACCGTCTTTGAGAGCTTGCTGAATGGATTGGTTGTACCGTGATTGCTGCCATTTGATCGTTTGGACCGCTTGAAGAAACGGCTCAATTTCGCCATTTTCGCTCCCAAAACAAAGCTCGGCGCAATACAATGCATCAAGCAGTGCGACAGCTCCAGTGGCGAACCGTTCTGCTGATTGGACGGCAAATGTATAAGGAAGCTCGATGACGAGGTCGACACCAGCTGAGATGGCCATAGATGTGCGAGCCCATTTGGAAACGAGCGCTGGTTCTCCTCTTTGCAGAAAGTTGCCACTCATAACGGCAATGACACAATCAGCGCCTGTCTTTTTTTTCGTTTCTTGGAGATGATACAAGTGTCCGTTATGAAACGGATTATATTCAACGACGATTCCAACTGCCTTCATTTTTGCCTCCCCGCTTGAAATTTTGTTTTTTTGATCAAAACGTGATACATTGAATGTAAACTGACAATCATTATACTGTAAAGAAAAAATATTGACAAACAGGGAAACGAAACGTATAATTTTCTTTGTTGCCTTGAGGTGATTTTAATGAAATGGTCTATTCATCAGCTTCATCAGCTGCAAGCAAAAGGGCTTGTCATGGATGAAATGGTCGATGTTTCCGATTTAAAACAGATGGAGCCATCGATCCGCGATATTTCCCCTGTCCGTGTGAAAGGACGGGCAGATATCGGTGCTACTAAGTTTACTTTTCATTTAACGATTGAAGGGACAATGGTATTGCCTTGCTCCCGGACGTTGGTTGATGTTTCTTATCCGTTTGCGATCCATACGACTGAAACGTTTTTTTTAAACGACTATGATGTTCATCCGGATGAAGAAACGCACCTTGTTCAAGGAGATGCAGTTGACCTGCTGCCGATTGTGAAAGAGCTCATTTTGCTTGAAATTCCCATGCAAATATTTTCAGAGCAGGAAAACATTCAAGATGGAGCACCACAATCCGGAGCTGGTTGGGAGGTTATTACTGAGGAGCAGGCTAAAAACAAAATTGATCCTCGTCTAGCTGGATTGGCGAAATTTTTTGATAAAAAGGAAGAATAAGCGAAGAACCGGCTTGATCCGGCCTTCATCATAACTTCTAAATCCTGTTTAAGGAGGTGGAAAGAATGGCTGTACCTTTTAGAAGAACATCGAAAACGAAAAAAAGAATGCGCCGTACACATTTCAAATTGCAAGTTCCAGGCATGGTTGCATGCCCAAACTGCGGTGAAATGAAATTAGCTCATCGCGTCTGCAAGTCTTGCGGAACTTACAAAGGAAAAGAAGTTGTGAACAAATAATCATGAAAAACAGGCATAAGGGTATCCTTATGCCTGTTTTTTCATGGAAGAGCATGGGGCACGTGGCTATTGTGAAATGCTTGCTTTGCCGGTGTTGTAGAAAAACGTAAAGTTAAGCGGTTACATAGGAATGGTGTGACAAGAGCCTCTTTTTTATATTCTCTCACCCCTAAACAGAGTGTAGGTGGCAGAGGTTTATTGTGCAGAGCAGAAGGAAAATAAGAAAAAGTGGCTAACATAAATATGAGAGTAAAGGAGGAAGAAAAGTGAGTGCGGTTTTGCTAGAACGAGATGATGATGGCATCGTTTGGTTTACTATTAATCGGCAAGAAAAACGAAATGCCATTAATTATGAAGTGATGGATGCTTTACAAGAAACGATTCGCCTTGTGGAAGAAAATGATAAAGCAAAGGTGTTGGTGCTGACAGGTGCCGGCCAGCAAGCTTTTTGTTCGGGCGGGGATTTAAGTGAATTCCATCGTTTACATACAAAGGAAGAAGCGTATCAAATGCTTTCAAAAATGGGCGCGATTTTGTATTCCTTGTTAACGATTTCTAAACCGACAGTTGCTTTGCTTAATGGATCAGCTGTCGGCGGCGGGTGTGAACTTGCAACGGCCTGTGATTTTCGCTATGCAAAGACAGGAATCAAAGCAGGCTTTATTCAAGGAACGTTAGGAATTACGACGGGATGGGGAGGAGCGACGATGCTCTTCGAAAAGCTTCCTTATACGCACGCCCTCGATCTTTTATTAAAAGCGAGACGTATGCCTTCTGAGCAATTGCATGAATATGGATGGATTCATTCATTAATTTCGGAAAATAAAGAAATAAAAGAAGAGTGTCGGAAGTTGCTTGAGCCGTATTTGGCGCAGTCTGCCCCTGTTCTTCGCGCCTATAAGCAAGCTGCTGTTCAAAAATGGAAAACAGAAGAGTTTCGAGGTCGTTTTTTTGCGGAAATTGAACAATGTGCCGTGCTTTGGGAATCTGATGAGCATGAAGAAGCAGTGCGAACTTTTTTGAATCGATCGTAATATTCTTCTTCTATCTTTTCTACTAGTCGCATACATATATTGAAAAAAGCGACTAGGGGGAAGGAACCATGACGAGTGTAAGACAAGATGCATGGACGCAGGATGAGGATTTATTATTGGCAGAAATAGTATTGCGCTATATTCGTGAAGGAGGGACGCAGCTGCAAGCGTTTGAGGAAGTAGGCAGGCGTCTTTCGAGAACAGCTGCTGCTTGCGGTTTTCGTTGGAATTCCTATGTGAGAAAACAATATAAAGAAGCCATTGAGCTAGCGAAAAAACAGAGAAAAGAAGTAAAAAAGGAACGTACGCAGCTCGTTCAAAAGGAAGCGGGGCAAGGAGAGGATAAAACAGCGAAATTGACATGGCAGGATATCATTGCCTTTTTGCAAAGATATCAACAATCTTCCGCACAATATCAGCATGTGATGGATGAAAATCGCGCGTTAAAAAGAGATATGGAACAACTGCAGCAAATGATTACCAAATTGCAGCTAGAAAAAGAGCGTCTGCAAAAAGAATTAAAAGCGGTCCAAGAAGATTACAAAACGTTTATTGGAATTATGGAAAGAGCGAGAAAAATGGTGATACTTGAAGAAGAGCAAACATCGAAAGTAAAGTTCCAAATGGACCGAAATGGCAATCTCGAAAAAATTGAAAAGTAATAGAAAAAGCTGATCCTTTGAGATCAGCTTTTTCTATTAACGGGTCGATTCGTAATTTGATAAAATAGTCGCAGGAGTGTATGAATGGAAAGCGAGGAAAATCGAGATGAAAATAGGGATTATCGGCGGCGGAGCGATTGGGCTATTAATTGCAGCTTATTTATCGAGCACATGCGAGGTAACGATTTATACGCGTCGGAAAACGCAAGCGGATCTTCTTAATGAACGAGGCTTGCGAATGATAAAGAATGGCGATGAACGAATCGTGCCGATCCGTGCATGGGCAGCTGGATATGAAAAGCTGCAAGCGGATGTTTTCTTTGTTACCGTTAAGCAATATGATATGGTTCATGCAATCGAGCTGTGCAATCAGTGGACAGATGGGGGGGCCTTTGTTTTTTTGCAAAACGGCATGGGGCATGTCTCTCTTTTATCTCAGCTTAAAGCACAGTGTATTGCCGTGGGCACCGTTGAACACGGAGCGTTTAAAAAGGATGACCGGACTGTTGAACATACGGGAATTGGAAAGATTTCCATTGCTTTATTTCAGGGGGATACCGGGCCGTTAAAGCAACTGTTGGATGTTTCTAGTTCCGATTTTCCGATCGAATTTGAACATAATTGGCAGCAGTTGCTGACGAATAAGCTCGTTGTCAATGCTGTCATTAACCCGCTAACAGCGATGTTACGTGTTCCAAATGGAGAATTGGTAAAAACGAAAGAATATAAAAAAATGATGGAATTGCTATTTTCGGAAATATGTTTAGCGTTGTCATTGCCTGATGAGAACGAAGCGCGGGAGCGGATTGTCCGGATATGCGAACGAACAGCTAATAACCGTTCCTCGATGCTGTGCGATCTCGAAAATGGGCGGATGACAGAAATTGAAGCGATTTTGGGATATGTGATTGCCAAAGGTAAAGAAAAAGGTGTGCAAACGCCCATTTGCCAATTTTTAATGAACGCCGTAAAAGGGATGGAAGGAAGGGGATTTAATGGGTAATTTGGTTGCTCATATAGCAGCAGCTTTTGTCACAATGCCACTGCTTGCTTTTTTTGTCGTTTATATGGTAACGAGAAAATTAACGAAAAAAAAGAAAAAGTCATTTTATACAGCGATCAATATCTCAACGATCTTTTTTATCATTGCGGTTCATTTCTTGATTCAAGCCATTTGGGGAAAATCATATTGGTGGCCTATGGTCATTTTGCTCATTATAATTAATATATTGTTTGCAGTAGGATATTGGCAGAAAAAAGGGGACTTACATATTGCCACTGTTTTTCGTTTATTTTGGCGATTTAGCTTTTTATTATTTTTCTTTGCTTACTTTGGATTGCTTGGATATGGAATTTTGGTAAGAATCGTCAACAACATATAAAATAGCTGTGAGCGCATATTTTTTCATTTGGAGAAAAGAATGCTATACTCATGAGTGTTCGCTTCTTAAAAGAACGAAACAAATCTCCTGATATAGCGAAATATCTTGATTTTTAGTGCTGATAAAACCAAGAAATAAGAAAGGAAGTTTTCAAGTATGGAGATATATGAATTTCCTTTACAAGCGACGACGTCGCTAGCATCGGATTACATAGCGGGAACGTTTCCAATGGATGCTGGATTTGCATACGACGTTCGCGCGGAGGACGTATTTGCAAAGCGCTTGAGCGATCTAAGCAGGCGAACGTACCCGCGCCAAAGATTGGTGGATCATTTGCTTTCTTATCATCAAGCGCTCCAGGCGAGTGAACGGACGATGGCCAATATTCAAAAACTGTTGAATCCATCTAGCGTAGTTGTCATCGGAGGACAGCAAACGGGGTTGCTAACCGGTCCGCTTTATACCATTTATAAAATGATGTCCATTATTCAACTAGCGAAAGAACAGGAGGAGCAATTGGGAGTTCCGGTTGTGCCGGTGTTTTGGATGGCTGGAGAAGACCACGATATTGCAGAAGTGGATCATGTTTATGTAGTTGATCAAGGAAAAATCAAAAAGCATACATATCCGCATGCAGTGCGGGAAAAGCGAATGGTTGCTCAATTGCCGATTGATCGGCAAATCTGTATCGAATGGATTCAGCAAGTGATAGAAACGTATGGAGAGACAGAAACGACAGATAAACTGCTCCATTTTTTAGAGAATTGTGTAGGGCAAGCCAATACTTTTGTGGACTTCTTTGCCCAGATTGTTCTCCGGTTATTTGCTTCAGAAGGACTTGTAGTCGTAAATGCAGCTGATGAATCGCTAAGAGTCGTTGAAAGTGAATTTTTTGCATCGCTGATTGAACGCTACAGTGAGGTAACAGAAGCAGTCATATACCAGCAAAAACGATTGGAAGAACTGGGATATCGCAAGACGCTCGATATTCATCCGCGATCAGCCAATCTCTTTTACTATGACGGAAAGGAAAGATTGTTGCTGGAAGCAGAGGAGAATGGAGAATATTTCCGAAGCAAAAAAAATGAGATCGTATGGAAGAAGGAAGAGCTATTGCAAATGGCGAAACGCTCACCGCATCAGCTAAGCAATAATGTGGTGACGAGACCGCTTATGCAGGAATTCTTGTTTCCAACCCTCGCCTTTATCGCTGGTCCAGGGGAAATTGCGTATTGGGCAGAATTAAAGGAAGCGTTTTCGTTATTTGGTTATGCGATGCCGCCTGTTGTTCCAAGATTCAATATTACACTTGTCGAGCGTTCGATTGACACCGATTTGCGTGAAGTTGGAATGACCGTGTTTGATGTGTTGCAAGGACAGATCGAGCAAGCTAAATCAGAATGGTACGCGCGTCAAGTCCAATACCCGCTTGATGAGATGATTGCCCGTGCTAAAGAAGAAATTGAAGAAATTCATCGGCCGCTGAGGGAGATAGGGGTGGAGATTGATCGCGGTTTAACGGATGTATTGGTGAAAAATGCCGCTTTTATTCAATCACAGATCGATTTTCTTCACCAAACATTGCATCGCTCGATTGAGAGAAAATATGAGGTGGAACTGCGCAAATTTGCCCGCATTGAAATGTCGCTGTTCCCGAATCAAGCGCCACAAGAGCGAGTCTGGAACATTTTTTATTACATTAATAAATACGGATTTGATTTTGTCGAACGTCTGATGAATGTCAAATATAAATGGAATGGTTTGCATAAAATTGTATATCTATAACAGAAAGAGTCGAACGAAAAATCCTGTTTTGTACAGGATTTTTTTTTGGGGACAAGAATAGTACAGAGAAAAACAATTCAAGAAAATCAGGTGGAAAAGCGAACGATTGTTTTGATTGGAGGGGGGTTAGACGGAATGCGACAAAAAGATGCGGAAATAGACGTGTTTTTACAGAAAAAGCCTAAAAAATTGTTTTGTTTTGTTGTATAATAAATAAACGGCTACTTACATAGAGCATACATCATGAAAAAGGTGGTGAGGCTGTGTTTAAGCATACAACAGTCTTATTAAAAGAAACAGTAGATGGCCTGCGAATCAATCCGGACGGCATTTACGTCGATTGTACGCTTGGCGGCGGCGGACATAGCGAATACTTGCTTTCGCAGCTTTCGACGCAAGGAAGGCTGTTCGCGTTTGACCAAGATACAACGGCGATTGAGCATGCCAAAAGAAAATTAGCGCAGTATGAGAAGCAGGTCGTATTTATTAAAAGCAATTTTCGCTTTTTAGCGGAAAAACTAGCTGAACACAGCATTTACGAAGTGGATGGAATTTTATTTGATTTGGGAGTATCTTCCCCGCAATTAGATACGCCAGAACGCGGCTTTAGCTATCATTATGATGCACCGCTCGATATGAGGATGAATCGAGAGGAGTCGCTCACTGCATATGAAATTGTGAATCACTGGCCATATGAACGGCTTGTACATATTTTTTTCCAATATGGTGAGGAGAAATTTTCAAAACAAGTCGCCAGAAAAATTGAAGCATTCCGGCAGCAGAAGCCCATTGAGACGACCGGGGAGCTGGTGGAACTCATAAAAGAAGCGATTCCTGCGCCAGCCCGAAGAATCGGAGGACACCCGGCCAAACGAATTTTTCAGGCTATACGTATTGCGGTCAATGATGAATTGCAAGCATTTAAAGAAGCGATTACTCAAGCGATTGATCTGTTGAAACCTGGAGGACGAGTGAGCGTGATCACCTTTCATTCGTTAGAAGACCGCATTTGCAAAACGGCGTTTAAGGAAGCGAGTGAAGGGCCCAAGCTCCCTCCCGGATTGCCATTGATTCCAGAAGAATATCGTCCAAAATTAAAGATCATTACCAAAAAGCCTATTATTCCTTCAGAAAAGGAAATAGGGGAAAACAATCGAGCACGTTCTGCCAAGCTGCGCATTGCAGAGAAGCTATAAAAGGACAGAATTTTTAAGGAGGAGAAAATGTGAGTAATACAGCTGTCAAAGTTCAAGAGAAGCAACAACAGCATTCATCGGTCCGTCCGCAGGCGAAACCAAAACGAAAGTTGAAGCTTCGCCTCACGCTTGGCGAGAAAATCGTTTTATTCTCGTTCTTGCTATTTGCCTTTTATTCGTCTGTCAAAATCATTTCCAATCAAGTCACGATTTATCAAGTCAATAAGCATATTCAGCAACTTGAAGGGACAATGGATGAGCAGAAAAAGCGCAACAATGATTTGTATGTAGAAGTCCAGCAGCTTAGCACGTATGAACGGATTTTGGAGAAAGCCAAGGAGCTAGGCCTCACATTAAACGAAAATAACGTAAAGGTTGTACAGGAATGATGGACGATGGCTTACAAAAAGCATAAGAATACGCATAAAGGAGCGGCATTATTGTTTGGAATATTTAGCCTGCTCTTTTTTGTGTTACTTTTTCGGTTCGTTCAGTTGCAGACAACAGGCAAGGCAGACGGACAGGTCTTGGCAGTAAAGGCGGAGCAAAAATATGAGCAGAAGCGGACCATCGAGGCTAAGCGTGGCACCATTTTGGATCGGAATGGAGAAGTGCTGGCGGAAGATACCCCTTCATATACTCTTGTAGCGGTGCTTGATCCAAAGATGACGACCGATCCTAAAGATCCAAAACATGTAGTGGATCCTGATAGGACAGCGCAAAAATTAGCCCCGCTGTTACATATGGAGGTCAGCGAAGTTAAAAGCATCTTAACTAAAAAGGCAAAGCAGGTAGAGTTTGGGGCACAAGGGCGCAACATCAGTTATGAGCTCAAGAAAAAGATTGAAGCGCTCAAACTGCCGGGAATCGGCTTCATTCGTGACACGAAAAGATTTTATCCAAACGGCACATTCGCCTCTTAT
The DNA here is from genome assembly GCF_001560855.1 of Anoxybacillus sp. P3H1B. Lineage (NCBI taxonomy): Bacteria > Bacillati > Bacillota > Bacilli > Caryophanales > Anoxybacillaceae > Anoxybacillus > Anoxybacillus sp. P3H1B. The sequence goes on from NZ_LPUG01000011.1 coordinate 200,069, forward strand.
GTAATCGGTTATGCTCAAAAAGAAGAGGATACGGGCAAAACAGCAGGAGCAATGGGAATTGAAAAAAGCTTAAACCGCTATTTGCATGAAAAAGATGGTTATGTTTTTTATCAAAGTGATAAGGAAGGATTTCGGCTGCCGGATACAAAAGAAAAGATTGTTCCTCCGGATAATGGAGATGAGGTATATTTAACAATCGACCAAAAAATCCAAACGTTTTTAGAAGACGCCATGAATCAAGTCGAAAAGCAATACAAGCCGAAAAAAATCATTGCCATTGTCGTTAATCCGAAAACAGGAGAGGTTTTGGCAATGGGAACAAGACCAAGCTTTGATCCGAATAAGCGCAACATTACCAACTACTTAAACGATGCGATTTCTTATCCTTATGAACCGGGATCGACGATGAAGGTGTTTACTTTGGCGGCCGCTATTAATGAAGGCGTTTATAACGGGAATGAGCTCTATCGCTCTGGATCTTATCGAGTGGGAAAAAATGAGATTCGTGACCATAATAAAGTAGGATGGGGTGTTATTACGTTTAATGAAGGCGTTCAGCGCTCTTCAAACGTAGCCTTTGCAAAACTCGTTAAGGAAAAGTTGGGAGAGGATCGCTTTTTGCAATATTTGCATCGCTTCCACTTTCATGAAAAGACGGGAATTGACCTACCGGGAGAAGGAATAGGAAATATTCTGTATCGATATCCCATTGAAAAGCTGACAACCGCGTTTGGACAGGGAACATCCATCACTCCGATCCAGCAAATTCAGGCGGCTACAGCGATTGCGAACGACGGAAAAATGATGAAGCCGTATATTGTTGACCGCATTATCGATCCGGATACGAAAAAAGTGGTGATGCAAAATAAGCCAGAGGTCGTCGGAGAGCCGATTACGAAGGAAACTTCAGAGAAGGTGTTGGATATACTGGAGACGGTTGTGACATCAGAAAAAGGAACAGGCCGTCCTTATCAAATTGAAGGGTACCATGTAGCCGGAAAAACGGGGACGGCACAAATTCCATCTCCAAAAGGTGGTTATTTGACAGGCTATGAAAATTACATTTTCTCTTTCTTAGGAATGGCGCCGAAGGAAGATCCAAAGCTATTAATGTATGTAGCGGTTCAACAGCCAAAGCTTTCCTATACAGAAACAGGAGCCGCACCTGTTTCGATGATTTTTAACAGTGTGATGAAAAATAGTCTGCAATATTTAAATATCCGTCCTGCTTCGGAGGAAACAGAGAAAACGACTTCTAGTAAAAAAGGAATAGAACTTTCGTCGTATCATGGCTGGCCGGTGAATGAAGCCGTGCAAGATTTGAAAGCCAAGGGGCTGCAGCCTGTCGTGATTGGAAATGGAGAAAAAATAGCAGCCCAGCTTCCTTCAGCAGGAGACGAAACGATCATTCATGAACGTGTCGTTTTAAAAACGGATGGAACAGCTACGATGCCAGATTTAAATGGCTGGTCATTGCGTGATGTCATGAAAGCAGCCGAGCTGCTGCAGCTCAATCCGAGCATAAAAGGGAGCGGTTATGTCATTACACAAAGCATTCGACCAAAAACGGTTGTCAAAGCGAATGACTATTTAATTGTTGAGCTAGCTGAACCGGACAAATGGAAGGATCGGATCAACCAGCAAAAAGAGAAGAAGGACGAAAAGAAAAAGCAGCCGGTTGATTAAAAATGATGATGCTCAAGACAGTCGAAACTCAAATAGCTTCTCTTTCAGCCTGTGCAGTAAAGGTGTCATATCATCCATTTTCAAGCGTTCTATAAATAAACGTACAAGCATATAGTGGAACGAGCCTATTATAAGGGAGGTTCCCATCGTATGCGTGTTTCAAATGTTACGGTTCGCAAACGGCTTGCCATTGTGTTGCTGGTCGGGGTGCTGGTTTTTGCGATTATTGATACTCGCTTAGGGTATGTCCAATTATTCATTGGAGATGCATTGGCGCAAAAAGCCAAAAATTCATGGAGCCGAAATATTCCATTTGAACCGAAGCGTGGAGAGATTTTAGATCGCAATGGCGTTCCGCTAGCAACTAATATGAGCGCTCCAACTGTTTATGTGATACCAAGACAGGTTGAAAATCCATCAGATACAGCTCAAAAGCTGGCCAAAGCCCTAAATATGCCAGTTGAGGAAGCGTATAAGCATGTGACAAAACAAACATTGATCGAACGGATTCCTGAAGGAAGAAAAATTTCCAATGAGAAAGCAAAAGAAATTAGAGAATTGAATTTAAAAGGCGTTTATATTGCAGAGGATACGAAGCGGTATTATCCGTTCGGCAGCTACTTATCACATGTGCTTGGCTTTACGGGAATTGATAATCAAGGTTTAACCGGCCTTGAGCTGTATTATGATAAAGAACTAAAAGGCCAGGAGGGCTCTGTTGAGTTTTATTCGGATGCAAAAGGAAAGAGAATGCCGAATATGGCCGATCACTACACGCCGCCAACGGATGGATTAAATTTAAAGCTAACGATTGATTCGCGTATTCAAACGATTGTAGAACGAGAATTAGATATCGCTGAAACGAAATATAATCCAGATGGCATTATTGCGATTGTTATGGATCCTAATACAGGCGAAGTGCTAGCGATGTCGAGCCGTCCTACGTTTGATCCAGCGAACTATCGCAATGTGCCATCGGAAATTTATAATCGCAATTTGCCGGTCTGGAGCACATATGAACCGGGGTCTACATTCAAGATTATTACACTGGCAGCAGCTCTTGAAGAGAAAAAAGTGAATCTGTTAAAAGATCACTTTTATGATCCAGGTTATGTCAAAGTCGCCGGGGCCACATTGCGCTGCTGGAAAAAAGGGGGACACGGCTCTGAAACCTTTTTAGAGGTCGTGCAAAACTCATGCAATCCGGGTTTTGTCGAGCTTGGTGAGCGACTAGGAAAAGAGAAGTTGTTTGAGTATATTAAAGCGTTCGGCTTTGGAGAAAAGACAGGTATTGACTTACAAGGAGAAGGGACCGGCATTTTATTTGATTTAAAAAATGTAGGACCTGTTGAACAGGCGACAACAGCTTTTGGCCAAGGGGTTTCAGTTACGCCGATCCAACAAGTGGCTGCTGTTTCGGCTGCTGTGAATGGCGGTATTTTATATACTCCTTACATTGCTAAAGAATGGGTGGACCCGGAAACCGGAAAGGTGATCAGCCGTAATACCCCGAAGGAAAAAAGAAGGGTTATTTCCGAGGAAACATCGAAACAAGTTCGTTATGCACTGGAAAGTGTGGTTGCTCAAGGAACGGGAAAAGGTGCGTTTGTGGAAGGCTATCGTGTAGGCGGCAAAACGGGAACAGCGCAAAAGGCGAAAGATGGTCACTATTTGAAAGATAACTATATTGTGTCTTTTATTGGCTTTGCTCCGGCCGATGATCCAAAGCTGGTTGTATATGTAGCGGTTGACCATCCAAAGGGAACGGTTCAATTCGGTGGAGTGGTTGCTGCGCCAATTGTAGGGAAAATTATGGAAGATAGTTTGCGTACAATCGGTGTAAAACCACGGAAAGGACAAATTGAAAAAGAGCTTGCTTGGAATGATACAAAAATGGTGGAAGTTCCAGATTTGTCAGGTTTGACAAAAAATGACTTGCAACAACAGCTATTTGATTTAAAATTAGATGTTAGTGGAGAAGGCGATGTCGTCATTGATCAAGCACCGAAGCCGGGGGTTAAGGTGAAGGAAGGCTCAACGATTCGCGTATATTTGGGCACGAAATCTAGCCTTCGTTGAGCCGGTGAATAAGCGTATCGTTTGTGATTGGTATTTTTGCGCGAGGGAGTCAGCGAAACATTCATTTGTTTTTGCTGGCTGCTTGCATTCTTTGATCCGTACGTAATGACGATTTTGCCTGCCATTGATTAACTGGATATCAGCATGATGATGGCATACAGGACAAGGGAGGGACATCGGTGCTCCCTTCTTTTCCGTTTTTTGGCCAAATCGACTGACAATTCTCTTTATGAGGGAATTTAAACGAGAGGAATGAACAAGATGGAACTGCGAACATTGTTTTCTTATTTGCATCATTTAGGTACATATGTCGGCGAAAATCCGACTGTAACATCGATTGAGATGGATTCCCGAAAGGTAACAAAAGGTGCTCTGTTTATTTGTATTAAAGGATTTACGGTTGATGGTCACGATTTTGCCCAGCAAGCTGTAGAAAACGGGGCAGTGGCGATTATAGCAGAGCGTGAAGTTGATGTTTCCGTACCTGTGATTCTTGTCCGCGACAGCAAACGAGCGTTAGCAGTGCTGGCAGATGCTTTTTATGGTCAACCGACGCATAAGCTACATCTGATCGGAGTGACAGGCACAAATGGAAAAACGACGACGACTCACCTTATCGATTATGTGTTTCGAAAGGCGAGAAAGAAAACAGGTTTGATTGGAACCATGCATATAAAAATTGGCGATAAAACTTATGATGTGAAAAACACGACTCCTGACGCTCTTGTATTACAAAGAACGTTTAAGCAAATGGTGGAGGAAGAGATTGATACGGCGATCATGGAAGTGTCTTCGCATGCGTTGCATATGGGGCGTGTTCACGGATGCGATTATGATATCGCGGTGTTTACAAATTTAACACAGGATCATTTAGATTACCATCGTACAATGGAAGAATATCGCTTGGCAAAAGGTTTGTTATTTGCTCAACTCGGTAATCGTTTTGATCATCAACGGCCGAAATTTGCGATTCTTAACCAAGATGATCCGTCGTCTGAATACTATAAACATATGACAGCCGCTACGGTTATTACGTATGGGATTGATCAAGACAGCGATATTATGGCGAAGCAGATTGAAATGTCGCCAAACGGAATGAAATTTGATTTAGTGACACCAGATGAAACGGTGCGAATTTGCACGAAGCTGATCGGCCGTTTTAATGTGTATAATATATTAGCCGCTGCTTCTGCCTGCCTTGCTTCGGGACTCTCGTTGTCTACGATTGCTGAGGCGCTAGAAGAAATATCAGGCGTTTCGGGGCGTTTTGAAACAGTGAATGAAGGGCAAGATTTTACTGTTATTGTTGATTATGCACATACTCCAGACAGCTTAGAAAATGTGTTAAAAACCATTCGGCAATTCGCTAAACGGAATATTTATGTGGTTGTCGGCTGCGGCGGGGATCGAGATCGTGCCAAGCGTCCGTTAATGGCTCAAATTGCCGTAAAATATGCGGATACAGCGATTTTTACATCTGATAATCCCCGTTCCGAGCGACCGGAAGATATTTTACATGACATGGAAAAAGGAGTTGCGGGCAAGCGATATATCTCAATCGCAGATCGCAAAGCAGCGATTCGTTATGCAGTAGAACACGCACAAAAGGATGATGTCATTTTAATTGCTGGAAAGGGCCATGAGACCTATCAGATCATTGGAAATCAAGTGCTGCACTTTGATGACCGCATCGTTGCCCGCGAAGCCATTAAGGAGCGAAATGGAGAATGCTAACTTATCAAATGGTCAAGCAATTATTTCCTTTAACAAGAGGGATTGTCGACAATGCGCTTGAATTTCGCACCGTTTTTACGAATCCTTATTGCAAGGCAGAAAAAGGACTATTTGTTCCGCTAGCAGGAACAGAATGGGAGCTAAAAGTGGCTATTGAGCAAGGGGCGATTGCTTCTCTTTGGAAAAATGGCGGAACATTGCCGTCTTACATTCCAAATCAGTTTCCAATTTTTTTCGTCCCTTCTGAGCTGAAGGCGTTAGCTTCCATATTAGAAATGTATTTGCCGTTAAAAAAAGCGGACAATAAAGAAACGCAATTTTTATTGACCATTGACGCTCCGCAGCATCATATTGAACAAAATCATTCATATGATATAGCGGTAATAAATGAATTACAGCAACTGAAACAAAAATGGTTCGGTGCTCAAGAGAAAGAAGGATGTGAGCCGTCATGTTAGAACAAGTGATGATATTTTCAATTGTAACAGCTTTTTTCATTACGGTGCTGCTATCTCCTTTTTTTATTCCGTTTTTACGAAGATTAAAGTTTGGGCAGAGCATACGTGAAGAAGGACCAAAAACGCACCACAAAAAATCTGGCACGCCGACGATGGGCGGAATGATGATTTTGCTCTCGATTGTGATTACAACGTTTTTCATGACGAAAAAATTTTCCCATATCACGATCGAGACCTATTTGCTTTTATTTGTTACCATAGGATATGGACTGCTTGGCTTTATTGATGACTTTATTAAAGTTGTCATGAAGCGGAATCTGGGGTTAACAAGCAAGCAAAAATTAACAGGGCAGCTCCTGATCGCCTTTGTGTTTTATATGGTTTATCACCAGCAAAATTTTTCCACAGCGCTACATATTCCAGGAACCCATCTATCATTTGATTTAGGATGGGGATATATCGTATTTCTTGTTTTTATGCTTGTGGCTGGCTCAAATGCCGTCAATTTAACGGATGGGCTCGACGGTTTGTTGTCGGGAACGGCAGCGATTGCCTTTGGCGCCTATGCTGTTCTTGCATGGAACCAGCAACAATATGATGTAGCTATTTTTAGCGTTGCTGTCGTTGGGGCTGTTCTTGGATTTCTTGTGTTTAATGCCCATCCAGCTAAAGTGTTTATGGGCGATACCGGCTCTCTTGCGTTAGGAGGAGCGATTGCCACTGTTGCGATATTAACGAAATTAGAGCTATTGCTTGCGATTATCGGCGGCGTGTTTGTGATTGAAACATTATCAGTGATTATTCAAGTTATTTCATTTAAAACAACAGGAAAACGAGTATTTCGCATGAGTCCGTTGCATCACCATTACGAGCTCATTGGATGGTCTGAGTGGCGCGTTGTTGTCACATTCTGGGCGATTGGCTTATTGTTAGCAATACTCGGAATCTATATCGAGGTGTGGATGTAATTGAAACAAGTAACGATGTATCAGGGGAAACGAGTGTTAGTGATTGGTTTGGCGAAAAGCGGTCTCGCAGCGGCTATGCTGCTTCATGAGCTTGGAGCAAGCGTGACCGTTAATGATCAAAAGCCGCTGGATGAAAACGAAACAGCAAAGCAGTTACATGAGAAGGGAATTCGTGTGATTTGCGGAGGGCATCCGCTTGGTCTCCTTGATGAACCATTTGATTTGGTGGTGAAAAATCCTGGAATTCCATATACCAATCCAATGGTAGCCAAAGCACTTGAGAAAGGACTGCCGATCATAACAGAAGTCGAGCTTGCCTATGCCATTTGTGAAGCTCCGTTTATCGGCATTACGGGCTCGAATGGCAAAACGACCACCACTACACTGATTTACGAAATGCTAAAAGAAGCTTGCAAAAAACCGTTGATTGCGGGTAATATCGGAATGGTGGCGTGTGAAGTAGCCAAAACGGCTCATGAAGACAATTGGGTTGTCACTGAGCTGTCTTCATTCCAACTGATGGGGATTGAAGCGTTTCGTCCCCGCATTGCTGTGCTTCTTAACATTTTTGATGCGCATTTGGATTATCATGGAACGAAGGAAGCATACGCACAAGCGAAAGGAAATTTGCTAAAAAATCAAACAGAAAGCGATTATGCTGTCGTGAATGCAGATGACGAATGGGTCATGAAGCTCGCTGAGGCATCGAGCGCAACGAAAATATTTTTTTCCACTACCAAACCATTAAATAGCGGCGCTTATGTGAAAGATCAGGCAGTCTACTGGAACAGCGAAAAAGTGATCGCCCTATCAGATATTGTGTTGCCTGGCAAACATAATCTAGAAAATATATTAGCGGCTGTAGCAGCAGCGAAGCTAGTAGGCGCAGATAACGCGGCCATTGCCCGCGTACTAACAACCTTTACTGGAGTGAAACACCGCCTCCAATACGTAGGCACTGTGAACGGTAGAAAATTTTTTAATGACTCCAAAGCAACCAATATATTGGCAACGCAAAAAGCGTTATCTGCTTTTAGTGATCAGCGAGTCATTCTTCTTGCGGGAGGATTGGATCGCGGCAATGAATTCGATGACTTGATCCCTTATCTTAAACAGGTTCAAGCCGTTATTTTATTTGGACAAACGGCACAAAAGTTAGAGCGGGTAGCGAAACAGGCAGGAATAGAAACGGTTTATCATGTCGATAATGTGGAAAAAGCTGTACCTGTTGCTTATGAGATATCGAAGCCTGGCGATATTATTTTGTTGTCACCAGCATGTGCAAGCTGGGATCAATATAAAACTTTTGAACAAAGAGGAGACATTTTTATAAGCGCAGTGCATAAGCTTGAATAGAAAGGACATACCGTTCATAAAAGCTGAGGTGTTGGGCAGTGTCTCAAAAAAAGTCTGCGCCTGATTTTTTACTTCTATTGCTGACGTTTCTGCTGCTAGCAATCGGGCTAATCATGGTTTATAGTGCCAGCGCTGTATGGGCAGAATATAAGTTTCACGATTCTTTTTTCTTTGCTAAGCGCCAGCTGTTATTTGCTTGTGTAGGAATTGCAGCGATGTTTTTTATTATGAATGTCGATTATTGGGTCTGGCGCGACTGGTCAAAAGTTTTGCTGATTATATGTTTTGTGCTGCTTGTGCTTGTGCTGATTCCAGGAGTTGGAGTAGTGCGCAATGGCTCGCGCAGCTGGATTGGTGTAGGGGCATTTTCCATTCAGCCATCTGAATTTATGAAACTGGCGATGGCAGCCTTCTTGGCCAAGTATTTGTCCGAAAATCAAAAAAAGATTACATTATTTAAAAAAGGATTACTCCCTGCTTTAGCCCTTGTCTTTTCAGCATTTGGCATGATTATGTTGCAGCCCGATTTAGGAACAGGAACGGTGATGGTGGGTACTTGTATTACGATGATTTTCGTTGCTGGAGCTCGCATCAGCCATTTTGTCGGCCTTGGAATGATAGGCTTGGCTGGCTTTGCTGGTCTTGTTTTATCGGCTCCTTATCGAATCAAACGAATCACCTCCTTTTTAAATCCTTGGGAAGATCCGCTTGGCAGCGGCTTTCAAATGATTCAGTCGCTCTATGCGATTGGGCCGGGTGGACTGCTAGGGTTAGGACTAGGACAAAGCAGGCAAAAGTTTTTTTACTTACCTGAACCGCAAACCGATTTTATTTTTGCGATTTTGGCGGAGGAACTGGGATTTATTGGCGGTTCACTCGTGCTGTTATTGTTTAGCTTGCTCCTTTGGAGAGGAGTGCGCATCGCTTTTGGAGCTCCTGATTTATATGGAACATTTTTAGCGATCGGAATTATTTCGATGATCGCAATTCAAGTGATGATTAATATCGGGGTAGTAACAGGACTGATGCCAGTAACGGGAATTACCTTGCCATTTTTAAGCTACGGCGGCTCGTCGCTGACTTTGATGCTGATGGCGATTGGAGTTTTGTTGAATATCAGTAAACATGCCCGATATTAATGAACGAGAAAAGGGGAGGTTCTCTAAGCTAATTTCTTAGGGAGGCGGCCCCTCTCGTTTTGTTTGTGGACAGTAGTGGACAGGAAAAAAGATCATGATGATCCATCATCAGGACAACAAGAAATACAGGAAAGGGGAGGAAATCCGTGGAACAGCTCATCAAAGAATTCACTCAAGCGAATATTGGAAAAGTGAGAGAAAAGGAGCCGCTTGCCCGCCACACAACGATTCGAATCGGCGGACCAGCTGATGTGTTTGTAGAGCCAGACAGCATCGAAAGCCTAAAAAAAGTAATGGAAATTATTCGAAAGCATCATGTAAATTGGCGAGTGATTGGACGTGGCTCTAACTTGCTTGTAGCGGATGAAGGGATTGAAGGTGTTGTCATTAAATTAGGAGACGGGATTGCTGAGCTGACCATTCATGAAGAGGAAGTAACCGTTGGTGGAGGATATTCTTTAATTAAATTGGCAACGACCGTCAGCAGGCAAGGGTTATCAGGCTTAGAGTTTGCTGGGGGAATTCCTGGTTCAGTCGGCGGTGCTGTTTATATGAATGCGGGGGCGCACGGCTCGGATATGTCGCATATTTTGCAAAAGGCACAGGTTTTGTTTCCTGATGGAACGATTGAATGGTTAAGTAAAGAAGAAATGGAGTTCTCTTATCGAACCTCCGTTTTGCAAAAGAAGCGCCCTGGAATTTGTATTGCAGCGGTATTAGAATTGAAAAAGGGAGAAAGGGAAAGCATTGTAGCGAAAATGCAAAAAAATAAAGACTACCGCCGCGAGACGCAACCGTGGGATTATCCGTGTGCTGGAAGCGTTTTTCGGAATCCTCTCCCACATTATGCGGGCCAGTTGATTGAAAAAGCGGGATTAAAAGGATATGCGATCGGTGGCGCCAAAATTTCTGAGCAGCATGGAAACTTTATTGTAAATGCCGGGAACGCGAAAGCTCAAGACGTATTGGATTTGATTGCTCATGTGAAAAAGACGATTCAGCAGCTATACGGCATCGAAATGAAGACAGAAGTGGAGATTATTGGTCGTAAGTCCTAGAAAATTAGATCACCTTATTTTCCAATATTGTGCTATAATAAAAACAGATTTGCTTCAAAAACTAACGGCATAGACAAATGCCGTTTGTTTTATTGTTTTGTAAGTGTCAGAAAGCGGTGAGCAAATTGGAAAAAGGTAAAGTCGTCGTTCTCGAAGAACGTGTTCCTAAACTAAAGAAGCGGCGCAGGCAAAAAGTCAATCGCCGATTAACCATTTACATTGTCTTCTTTTTTATGCTTATTTTATGTATTGTTTATTTTCAATCACCCTTAAGCTATGTCAAGCATATTGAAATAAAAGGAAATCAACATATTTCAAGTGAAAAAATTATTCAACTGAGCGGTTTAGCGAATGGGACAAGCTTTTGGAAAGTAAAAGAAGAGAAAATTAAACAGGCGATTGAAGAGCATCCGGAAATCAAACAAGTAGAAATGCAAAAAAAATTCCCCAATACAATTGTACTTTACATAAAAGAACGCAGACGGGTTGCTTACATTGAACATAAACAGACGTTCTTTCCCCTTCTTGAGAACGGTCAAATTTTAATGAAAAATGCTCCAAAAACGGTATTAAGCGATGCCCCAATTTTAGTGGATTGGAAAAGAGGAGAAGACATTCAAGACATGGCAGGTCAGCTAGCCAAACTGCCTCCATACATATTAAGCGCTATTTCTGAAATCCACTATGCGCCGAGCGATGAAGATCGCTATCACATTACCGTTTATATGAATGACGGATTCGAGGTAAGTGCGAGTGTCAAAAATTTTGCGGAAAAAATGCTTCTTTATCCTGAGATTGTTAAGAAGCTTGATCCGAATGTAAAAGGTGTAATTCATTTAGAGGTCAGCAACTACTTTAAAGCTTATGATCAACCAAAAAAGGAGGATGACGATGACAATGAAAGTAGTGCGCGGTAATTATGTCATCCTTTCCTTGGTCTGTCTTGTTTTAGGGTTTATGCTTTCCTTTTCCTACGAATATACAAAAAGTCGTGTTGAAAAACGGACGATCACTGATAAGCAATGGAATAAGGAATATGAATACAGACAATTGCTGATTCAATCGCAAAAAGAAAACCAAAAGCTGAAAGCAGAACTGATGAGCAAGCAGGAAAAAGTGCGGAAAATGGAGGCTTCACTTGCCGATAAAAAAAAGGCATATAGCGATTTAGCAACAGAAGCAGAACAATTGCGGATGTACATCGGAAAAGTGAAGGTCAGAGGAGCTGGGGTTGAAGTCACGCTTTCAGATGCTTCTTATATTCCAAGCGAACAAAGCGCGACCAACTACATCGTTCATGAGCAACATGTATTAAAAGTAGTGCATGAACTGCTCATCTCTGGGGCAGAGGCGATTGCCATCAACGGGCAACGGATTTCACACCGCTCCTATATTGTTTGCAACGGTCCTGTTATTGAAGTGGATGGGACACAGCATTCAGCTCCCTTTACCATTTCTGCGATTGGCGACTCCAACGTGCTTGCCTCAGCGCTTACTATTGCCGGAGGTGTGAAGGATCAATTAACAGGGGACCATGTTGTTGTTGATATTCAGCAAAAGGATGATATCACACTAGATCCGATTTTTCATACAAACCGTGAGTAAAAATAGAAAGTTTGGTGAAGCGCGTTGGTACGAAAAAAGCTGGTTCATTTTACAGTGATTATGGCGATTATCGGGTTTATGCTTGCGATTCAGGTGCAAACAACTAAGCAACCTGCTGTGCGCGATACGCGGGATATTTGGCAGCTGCGTCAAGATTTAAAAAAGGAGCAGCAGCTGGAGCAACAGCTTTTACTAGAAATTCGCCGCAATGATGAAAAAATTCAAAATTACCTGCAAAATCCCGCCGGAAACCAAGCAGCTACGCTTCAAGAAACGGTGGAGGAACTGAGGAAAGAGGCGGGATTGACGGAGACGACGGGGCCAGGAGTCGTTTTGACAATCGAACCGTTTTATCCGGAAGATTATGTGGGGCCTATTACATACACGATTTCTCCAGAGCTGTTAAAGAGGTTGATCAATGAGTTGAATATGTACGGCGCCAAGGAGATTGCTGTTGCTGATGAACGTCTTGCCAATACAACGGCAATTCGTGAAGTAAACGGTGTAACGAAGATTGGAAAGAAATCCATTTCTTCATTGCCAATACAGGTGAAGGTTATTTCCGATGATGTGACGACGCTATACAATCATCTAAAAGTATCCACCATTTATGATGATTTTGTTACAGAAAATTTGCAAATTACTGTTTCAGAGCCGATGCCAGCAGTCTCTATTCCTAAATATAACGGACAATGGCGCGTTCGCTATATGCAAACAGTAAAAGCCGAAAAGGAGGAAAAATAGCATGTGGCTTCCGGTCATCGGCTTCATTATTGGGATTGTGTTAGGATTTTCAACCGATTGGCGCATTCCTGCTGAATACGCAAATTATTTATCGATTGCCATTCTCGCAGCCTTTGATACACTCATTGGCGGCATTCGCGCTCATTTGCAAAATGTATATGATGAAAATGTTTTTTTTACAGGTTTCTTTTTTAATATTATTTTAGCCGCAAGTTTAGCTTTTCTCGGTGTTTATCTTGGTGTAGACTTGTATTTAGCAGCTGTGTTTGCTTTTGGGGTTCGATTGTTTCAAAACATCGCTGTCATTCGCCGGATTTGGCTCGCAAAATGGATGGAAAAACGAGAAAAATCCTAAAAAGTTCATTTTAATGAAAGGGAATGCTTCTTGATATGTTGAATATATGAAACAAAACTTGTTGCCAGCTGTTCAATTCGTCGATATGTTAGTTGTTAAAGGAGGTGCCAAAGAATGAACAGCAATGAAATCGTTGTTAGTCTTGACATCGGTACATCCAGTGTTAAGGTTATTATTGGAGAAATGCTAAATGAATCATTGAATATCATTGGCGTTGGAAATGTGAAATCTGAAGGGCTCAAAAAAGGTTCCATTGTTGATATAGATGAAACCGTACATTCAATTAAGCGGGCAATTGATCAAGCAGAACGAATGATTGGGTTAACAATCAACAGGGTCGTTGTCGGGGTCAACGGCAACCATGTGCAGCTGCAAGATTGTCATGGCATTGTCGCTGTTTCCAGTGAAAACCGGGAAATTACGGATGAAGATGTAGCTCGTGTCATTGACTCTGCCCAAGTTGTCTCGATTCCTCCAGATCGAGAAATCATCGGTGTCATCCCGAAGCAGTTTATAGTCGATGGTCTTGATGGGATTAGCGATCCTCGTGGGATGATCGGGGTACGTCTTGAAATGGAAGGAACGATGATTACGGGAGCCAAAACAGTATTACATAACCTGCTTCGTTGTGTGGAGAGAGCAGGCTTGGAAATAAGTGATATTTGTTTGCAGCCGTTGGCGGCTGGTTCGCTTGCCTTATCAAAGGATGAGAAAAATTTGGGTGTCGCTTTAGTAGACATCGGTGGCGGCTCCACAACCGTCGCTATTTTTGAGCAAGGGTTTTTACGGGCAACCGCTGTTCTTCCTGTTGGAGGCGACCATATTACAAAAGATATTTCGATCGGTCTTAGAACTTCGACAGAAGATGCCGAAAAAATTAAGCTTAAACATGGACATGCTTTTTATGATCTCGCCTCAGAAGAAGAGATTTTCAGTGTCCCAATCATCGGCACGGATCAGCATCAGCAGTTTACTCAGCTTGATGTTGCTGATATTATTGAAGCGAGGCTTGAAGAAATTTTTCAGCTTATATTCCAAGAAACTCGTAAGCTAGGCTTTCGTGATTTGCCAGGCGGCTATGTTTTGACAGGTGGAGTCGCCAACATGCCGGGAATTTTAGAACTGGCCCAGGACATGCTGGGGAATAGTGTACGCATCGCGATTCCTGATTATATCGGCGTGCGCGATCCGCAGTATACAACGGGAGTAGGATTGATTAAATTTGCTTATCGGCATGCCAAGCTGCAGGGACGAGGAGTTCCGGTGGCTGCAACGGTGGAAACGCCAGAAAAACGGCTTCCTAAACAACAGCCTTCTAAAGCAAAACAAAAAAGTAAAGATGAAAATTTAGGACAAAAAATGAAAAAATTTTTCGGTTATTTCTTTGAGTAGAGATCGAATTATTAGGAGGATTTGTCATGTTGGAGTTTGATACTACTGTTGATCAGTTAGCAACTATTAAGGTCATCGGTGTTGGCGGCGGCGGAAACAACGCTGTAAATCGGATGATTGAACATGGCGTACAAGGTGTGGAGTTTATCGCAGTCAACACCGATGCACAAGCGCTCAATTTATCGAAAGCTCCTACTAAGCTGCAAATCGGTGCAAAACTGACGCGCGGATTAGGTGCGGGGGCAAACCCAGAAGTGGGAAAAAAAGCAGCAGAGGAAAGCAAAGAACAAATTGAAGAAGCTCTAAAAGGAGCCGATATGGTATTTGTGACCGCAGGAATGGGGGGCGGTACAGGAACAGGGGCTGCCCCAGTCATCGCCCAAATTGCTAAGGAGCTAGGAGCGTTGACAGTTGGCGTTGTTACACGTCCTTTCACATTTGAAGGAAGAAAGCGGGCTATGCAAGCTGCTAATGGAATTGCAGCCATGAAGGAAGCAGTCGATACCCTTATCGTGATTCCAAATGACCGCCTGCTTGAAATCGTGGATAAGAATACGCCGATGCTTGAAGCGTTCCGTGAAGCAGACAACGTACTCCGGCAAGGGGTGCAAGGCATTTCCGACTTAATTGCCGTTCCTGGTTTAATTAACCTTGACTTTGCCGATGTTAAAACCATTATGTCCAATAAAGGTTCCGCCTTGATGGGAATCGGTATCGCTAGCGGTGAAAATCGTGCGGCTGAAGCCGCCAAAAAAGCGATCTCAAGTCCGCTTCTTGAAACGTCGATTGACGGAGCGCAAGGAGTGCTTATGAATATTACTGGCGGTACGAACTTAAGTCTATATGAAGTGCAAGAAGCAGCGGATATTGTGGCTTCGGCTTCCGATCAGGAAGTAAACATGATCTTCGGTTCTGTTATTAATGAAAACTTAAAGGATGAAATTGTCGTGACGGTCATTGCCACTGGGTTCAATGAAAGCGAAACACCATCATCTTCTCGTCCGGTTCGCGCTGGTTTTGGCACCGCTCCAAAAGCGACAACGACCGTTAAGCGTGAAAAACGTGAAGAGCCCGTGCAAGACTATGGTTCGCTTCGCTCTTCACAGGTGGAAGATCCGCTTGATATCCCTGCTTTTCTGCGCAATCGCAACCGTCGCCGCTAAAAATGCAAAAGGGTAGGAACGTTCTTTTTCATTCTTGCCCATTCAATTGAAGCAAAAAGAAAATAAGCCAAAATGTAGCTTCACAAAAGAGCATGAACACTGTTTCATGCTCTTTTTGCTTTTCTGTGAACATATGAATATGACTTGGGCATTAGGTGGAAGATCTTAATTTTTTATGACAAAGTAAATAAGGCTTAGACAGGTGTTCATGCCTATATGAAGTTTAATCCTACGGCACTTTCTCGATCTGCTATTCGTTTTCCTTTGACAAAAAATTCACTTTTTCACCATCATAAATTGACAGACTTTCCAGTAAGATGTACTATATACTATTTTCAGATTGATTGTCGTGTTCCTTGTAAAAGGAGGCTAGTTGATTGACCGTTTATTTAGATGTTATTTGGTTATTAAATTTTTGTTTTGACGGATTGCTGCTCTGGTTAACAGCGATTATCCTGAAAAGAAATGCCGTATGGTGGAGGATAGTTGCAGGAGCTTTCATCGGCTCACTTCTTGTGATTTTGATGTTTACACCGCTTTCTTCATATGTACAAACACCGCTTGGCAAGTTATTGTTCTCATTGATCATCGTTTGGATATCATTTGGCTTTAAACGGTTTCGATATTTTTTCGAGAATTTATTTACGTTTTACTTCGCTACTTTTATGGTTGGGGGAGGGATGATTGCTGTTCACTATTTTCTGCAGCATGAGATCCAAGTGACCACAGGGATGCTCTCCACCTACTCGCTTGGAACGGGAGATCCTGTTAGCTGGTTATTTGTATTGGTTGGCTTTCCGCTTTTATGGTTGTTTTCCCATTTGAGGATTGCCGGAATTCGTGAGAAAAAAATACGTTTTGATAGCATTGTGGATGTTGTGCTTATCTTTGATGATGTTTCACTTTCACTGAAGGGGCTTATTGATAGTGGAAATCAATTGTATGATCCCATCACAAAAACGCCTGTGATGATTACCTGTATCCATGAAATGAAAGATGTATTGCCGCCGCTTATCCTTGAGCAATTTAAACGACAAGACGATTTTCAATGGTTAAATGATCCCATGTTTGAAAAATGGTCCAATCGCTTGCGAATCATTCCTTATCGTGTAATTGGAAAAGAGCAGAGATTTTTATTAGCTATTAAGCCAGATGAAATCATGATTCGCTATGAAGCACAATGGATTCGAGTGTCGAAGGGACTGGTTGGTTTAAATGAAGCAAGCTTATCGACGGACGGGGAATATCAATGCATTGTGCATCCGAAAATGATTCAAGCGGGCAAACGGTTAACCGCTTCATAGGGTTGTTACTATATCATACGCATCTTTATCTAAATTAGAAGGGGGATTTTTTATGAAACGATGGAAACTTCGAATTCTGCATTTATGGTATAAGTTGCTGATCAAACTCGGAATCAAGACCGATGAAATTTATTATATTGGAGGAAGTGAAGCGCTACCGCCACCACTCACGAAAGAAGAGGAAGAGGAATTGCTGCAAAAGCTTTCCTTAGGGGATGAAACGGCTCGATCGCTGCTGATTGAAAGAAATCTGCGCTTAGTCGTTTATATTGCGCGAAAATTTGAAAATACAGGAATCAATATTGAAGATTTAATTAGCATTGGGACTATTGGACTCATTAAAGCGGTCAATACATTTAATCCTGAAAAAAAGATTAAGTTAGCCACTTATGCTTCGCGATGCATTGAAAATGAAATCCTCATGTATTTGCGACGCAATAATAAGGTGAGATCAGAGGTATCGTTTGACGAGCCGCTAAACATTGATTGGGATGGAAACGAGCTGTTATTGTCTGACGTACTTGGAACAGAAGAAGATGTGATTACAAAAGATTTAGAAGCAGATGTGGATCGCCATCTTTTATTAAATGCACTCCGTCAGTTAAGTGATCGTGAAAAACAAATTATGGAGCTTCGCTTTGGTCTTTCTGGCGGAGAAGAAAAAACACAAAAAGATGTAGCCGATTTACTTGGCATCTCACAGTCTTACATATCACGTCTCGAAAAGCGAATTATTAAGCGATTGCGCAAGGAATTCAATAAGATGATGTAAAAAATTGCACATGTCCCATTTTTCCTTAATGGGACATGTGCATATTTTTTCTTCCTAAGGAGATACTGAACAATGACAGCATCTCCTGATAGGAGGGAAAGACTTGACAAGAAACAAAGTAGAAATTTGTGGTGTAGATACATCAAAGCTTCCGGTACTAAAAAACGAGGAAATGAGAGAACTGTTTAAAAAGATGCATGAAGGGGACTTAGAGGCAAGAGAGAAGCTTGTGAATGGCAATTTGCGTCTTGTCCTCAGCGTTATTCAGCGTTTTAATAACCGTGGAGAGTTTGTGGACGATTTGTTTCAAGTCGGTTGCATCGGTCTTATGAAATCGATTGATAATTTTGATTTAAGTCAAAATGTGAGATTTTCAACGTATGCGGTTCCGATGATTATTGGGGAAATTCGTCGCTATTTACGCGACAATAATCCGATTCGCGTATCTCGTTCGTTGCGCGACATTGCGTATAAAGCGCTTCAAGTGCGTGAAAAATTAATAGGGGAGACGCTAAAGGAACCGACAGCTGAGGAAATCGCCAATGTCCTTGGGGTTTCTCATGAAGAGGTTGTATTTGCTTTAGATGCGATTCAAGATCCTGTTTCCTTATTTGAACCGATTTATAATGATGGGGGCGACCCTATCTATGTCATGGATCAACTAAGCGATGAAAAAAATCGCGACAGCCAATGGATTGAGGAAATTGCATTAAAAGAAGGGCTGCGCCGTTTAAATGAACGGGAAAAAATGATTATTCGCAAACGGTTTTTCCAAGGAAAAACGCAAATGGAAGTGGCCGAAGAGATCGGTATTTCACAAGCACAAGTATCGAGATTGGAAAAAGCTGCGATTCGTCAAATGAATAAAAATATTCAAGTATAAGGGCTGTTCATTTTAGAACAGCTCTTTTTTTCGGAAAGCTAGGAGCCATCATATCATATATATTAGTGTATGATGTGGCTTCATCATTTATATGGATGGGGAGTTCATGTGAGGGCATGGATTTATACGTTCGTACGGCAAAGACAAAATATTATATTTACTCCCGACCTGCGAAACATTGCCCATTCTCTTTTCTTGATTGAACAGTTCCAATCTTTCAATTACTCGTGGCAGATTCCGTTATTGTCCTTACGGTGCATAAATGCGAACGGATGTGTAAAAGCCAGTCGCCCGATTGTTCGTGAAATCCGATGATCACTTGCTCAAGCTGTTGAGACATCTATTTTTGCATCATGATTCACTGGTTACATGGGGGTTAAGTTGTATTTATATATGATGAAGTTTGTTTTTTCAGGGTTCGTCTTTTTGATGTTAGGAAGTTTGTGGAAAAACCACAAGGAATTTTCGCTGATGGGCAGGAGCAGCATGACCGTTTTTTCACGATCAAAAATATGGATGGTTCGGATCAGCCTGTTTTTACCGAGTTGGCAATCTATAGAGATGATGAAAGCGGGGGACTCATATGATCAAAATTTCTGAGTTTCAAACAAAAGATGTTGTGAATGTCGCAAACGGAAAAAAGTTAGGGAATATCGGTGATATTGATATCAACTTACAGACAGGACAAATTAATGCATTGATTATTTTGGGATCAGGCAAAGTGCTCGGGTTATTCGGCCGCGAGGCGGAAACAGTCATTCCGTGGCAAAATATTGTGAAGATCGGAGCCGACGTTATTTTAGTCCGTTTAAACGAAAGTGAATAAATAAGGTTATCATCTATAAGCAAACTATGATAAAATAGGAAAAAAAGTGATAAAAATCTACAAAGAGGATGACACTCATGCCAGAAATTTTTCATCAAGATGGCGAAGAATTGCTGATGTTGACAGAATGGCAGAACGTGCTGGCGGGTTTTACGACCAAACAAGGAGGATTCAGCCAGCAGCCGTTTACGACCTTCAATCTTGGTTTGCATGTCGGAGATGTTCAGCCTGCTGTTGTACGCAATCGACAAAAGCTGTCAGAGCTTTTGCAAATTCCGCTAGCAAGATGGATATGCTGCGAGCAAACGCATGACTCACATATTGCCAAAATAACAAAGCAGGATGCCGGAAAAGGAGCAGTGGATATGGAAACAGCGCTTGCTCAGACGGACGGGTTGTATACGAACGAAGCGGAGTTATTATTGGCTCTCTGCTTTGCTGACTGTGTTCCACTTTATTTTGCCGCACCGAACTATGGGCTGGTCGGCGTTGCCCATGCGGGATGGAAAGGAACCGTAAAAAATATCGCCGGCAAAATGGTTCGTCTTTGGTGCGAGCGTGAGCATATTCCGCTTCAGGAAATCATGGTAGCGATTGGACCAGCCATCGGTTCCTGCTGTTACATTGTAGATGACCGCGTGTTGAATGCTGCACAAAATGCATTAGGGGAAAAAAGAGATCTTCCTTATCGAGAAGTCAGTCTAGGACAATATGCTCTTGATTTAAAAGAGCTAAATCGGCTATTGCTTATAAAAGAGGGAGTACTTGCTTCCAATATTCAAGTGTCCGATTATTGCACAAGCTGTGCCGAGGATTTATTTTTTTCCCATCGACGTGACAATGGACAAACTGGAAGAATGATGGCATTTATCGTCAGGAAGGAGGAATAGTGCATGGAATCTGTTCGCAACAACGCAGCCATAATCCGCGCTAACATTGAAACAGCATGCAAACGAGTGAATCGTGATCCCGCCTCCATCCGAATCATCGCGGTAACAAAGTATGTGAGCATTGAACGAGCGAAAGAAGCGCTGACAGCTGGCATAACCGATTTAGGAGAAAACCGTGATGATGGTCTGCTGCAAAAGTATGAAGCCATTGGGCAAAAAGCGACTTGGCATTTTATTGGAACATTGCAATCTCGCAAAGTAAAAGCTATTATCGATAAAGTAGACTATATTCATTCACTGGATCGCCTTTCTCTTGCCCGTGAAATTGAGAAGCGGGCCCTTCAGCCGGTCAGATGCTTTGTGCAGGTGAATGTTTCGGGAGAAGCAACAAAGCATGGGCTGTCTAAGGACGAAGTGCTTCCGTTTATCGAACAATTGCGCAGCTTTTCGAACATCGAGGTTGTTGGATTGATGACAATGGCTCCGTACACGGATGATGAGCCGTTTTTGCGTCAATGCTTTCGGCAATTGAAGCTGTTGCAACAGCGTGTACAAGCATTGGGGATTCCAAACGCTCCGTGCACAGAACTGTCAATGGGAATGTCCAATGATTACATGATTGCAATTGAAGAAGGAGCGACATTTATTCGTTTGGGAACATCGCTTGTTGGAAAGGAACAATAAGGAGGTGCAGAGAGATGGGTTTACTAAAGAAATTTAAAGACTATTTTTTAGAAGAAGATTATGAGGAATATGAAGAAGAATATGAGGAAGAGGAGGAGCTAAATCCTCAACCTGCCGGGAAAGGAACGGCGAAGCAAAATATCGTCAGCCTACAAAGCGTGCAAAAATCATCCAAGGTTGTGTTGATTGAACCAAGAGCTTATGCTGAGGCGCAGGAAATTGCTGATCATTTAAAAAACCGTCGCGCTGTTGTGGTTAATTTGCAGCGAATTCAGCATGACCAAGCGAAGCGAATTGTTGATTTTTTAAGTGGTACCGTTTATGCGATCGGCGGAGACATTCAGCAGGTGGGAACGAGAATTTTTTTATGCACCCCTGACAATGTAGATGTAACCGGCTCAATCTCTGCTGTTTCTGAAGATGAAACATCGATGAAAAGGTGGTAGTTTATGTATAGCTTGCTTTGGTTTTTAACAACGCTCATCGATATCTATTCGTACGCATTAATTGTGTACATTTTAATGTCGTGGTTTCCAAATGCTCGCGATACAAAGATCGGCCGGCTTTTAGCGACGATTTGCGAGCCATATTTAGAACCGTTTCGCCGCATTATTCCACCTATTGGAATGATTGATATCTCGCCTATTGCTGCGTTTTTAGTGTTAAATTTTGCAACGAGAGGCTTGCATGCTCTGTTTAATATGCTACATTTAGTGTAGGGAATCCATCATAAGGGTTCCCTTCTTTATGAGAAGGTGTCAGGATGATGAATTTATATCAGCATTTCCGCAAAGAAGAGCATCATTTTATCGATCAAGTGCTGGAATGGAAAGAGTTTGTCAAAAATCACTATTGTCCAAAGCTAACCGATTTTCTTGATCCGCGCGAACAAGAAATCGTTCGGATGGTGATTGGAAGCGATGAAGATGTGAAGCTGTCTTTTTTTGGAGGAGCGCCATTTACTGAAAGAAAAAGAGGCCTTTTATATCCCCCATACTTTCAGCCGGGGGAGGAGGATTTTGCGCTTACTCTATTTTCTATAGGCTATCCGAGCAAGTTTGTATCGCTGGAGCATCGGCAAGTGCTTGGATCCCTGATGTCTCTTGGATTAAAGCGAGGGAAATTCGGCGATATTTTAATGAAAAACGGCGATCTTCAATTTATTGCCGCATCGGAAATCGCTGACTATGTTCTCCTTCATTTGCATATGATCGGGGGCACGAAAATTTCTCTTAAGGAAAAACCATTCACCCAAATCATTGCTTTAGAAGAACAGTGGAAGGAAGCATCTATAACGGCTTCATCGCTGCGGCTCGATGCTGTATTAGCGCAGGCCTTTGGTGTATCCAGACAAAAAATTCAATCGCTCATTGAAAACGGTCTTGTAAAGGTGAATTGGAAAACAGTGGATCAAGCGCATTGGGAATGCAGGGAAGGCGATGTTTTGTCTGCCCGTGGATTCGGACGTCTTAAAATGATTGCAATCGATGGAAAAACAAAAAAAGAACGATGGCGCATTCAAGTGGGAATGCAAAAATAATGAAGCAATTGCAGGAAATCGCCGAAATGTGTCGAAAATGAAATATAACCTGTGGTGCTAGTTGGACATTACATGCAACGATGATCGATATCACTCGATCGCTCAACATTTGTTCCTGTGTGAGCAGGCGATGATCCGCTTTCGACGGTCGGCGCGATCACGCCAAGCGCAACCGAGGCAAGGAACCAACTTGCCTTCTGGTCGTGAGATTTAATAGGTACCGTTCGTTCATCTAGTATACATCACATCATAAGTGAATCGATTTGATCTAGCACTGCGAGTAAATATAAGGAATTATGCAGACGGAGGTGGCATTCGTGCCTTTAACGCCATTAGATATTCATAATAAAGAATTCAGCAAAGGATTCCGCGGGTATGATGAAAACGAAGTAAACGAGTTTTTAGATCAAGTCATTAAAGACTATGAAATGATTATTCGCGAAAAAAAACAGCTCGAGGAAAAGGTATCTGAATTAACGGAAAAGCTTAATTACTTTACAAATATTGAAGAAACGCTTAATAAATCTATTTTGATTGCCCAGGAAACGGCGGAAGAAGTGAAGCGAAATGCGCAAAAAGAGGCTAAGCTTATCATCAAAGAAGCCGAAAAAAACGCTGATCGCATCATTAGCGAAGCGCTTGCAAAATCGCGGAAGATTGCACAGGAGATCGAAGAGCTTAAACGTCAATCCAAAGTGTTCCGTACGCGCTTTCGCATGCTCGTGGAAGCCCAGCTTGAAATGTTGAACAACGGAGATTGGGACCATTTAATGGAGTATGAGGTCAAGGAAATTGAAGTGGAAGAACATGAAAAATTGAGCCAATCTTGACGGATTTTGTCCTTTTCGCATATAATCAAAATAACTATTGATCATGTGTATCTATAAAGAGGATCAAATGTGCTTTTTAACGGATTTCCGAAAGAAGTCTCCCTCCTCAAGGAACGTGAAGGACATAGCCCCTTGAGTAGGCGGGAGATGAATTTTGGTGGGCGTCAGCCAAAACGCATGATAGAATAAATGTATATCATGTTCTTTGTGAACGGGATATGAGGGGGCATGGAGAAAATCGCATACGAAAACCAAGCAAAGCCTTCCATGCGTAAAATATCCAAGGCACGAAAGAACCCCGACTAGGGTTGGAACGACCCGAAGTAACGCTCAGGAAGACGAAAGGTTCTTTTGTCGTAGAACTGAGAAGCTCCCACTTCAAGCGTTAGCTAAGTGGTGAGTAGTTTACCAGCTGTGCAGCTGAATGAAGGCGTATGAATGGATGACCATTCAAGTATAAGATACAATATTGTGATCAACGATGAAAGGGACAGTAGCTCTTTCATATGCTTATTGTAGCGAGCTGGGGACGGTGGAAGCCCGGCATAAGCGAAAGAGTGAAGATCACCCTGGAGTTCCCACGCTGAATTGGTGAGTAAGCGATGGCGCGTCATTCCCGTTACGAATGTAAAGAGGGCTATCATACATAGCCAATAAGGGTGGTACCGCGAGGCCGTTCTCGTCCCTTTTGGGAGAGAGCGGCTTTTTATATTTGATGATGATGAAGATGGAGGAATGTGGAGATGGACTATAAAGATACATTATTGATGCCGCAAACAAATTTTCCAATGCGTGGAAATCTCCCGCGGCGCGAACCGCAAATGCAAACAAAATGGGAAGAGATGGATATCTATCGAAAAGTTCAGGAGCGCACGAAAGGACGTCCGCTATTTGTGCTGCATGATGGCCCTCCATATGCAAATGGTGATATCCATATGGGGCATGCGCTCAATAAAATTCTCAAAGATTTTATCGTTCGCTATAAATCAATGAGCGGTTACTGTGCTCCATATGTTCCTGGTTGGGATACACATGGGTTGCCAATTGAAACAGCCTTGACAAAAAATAAAGGTGTCAACCGCAAGACAATGAGTGTTGCGGACTTCCGTAAACTTTGTGAAGAGTATGCTTATGAACAAATTGACAGTCAGCGTCAGCAATTTAAGCGTCTCGGGGTTCGCGGTGATTGGAACAATCCATATGTCACATTAAAGCCGGAATATGAAGCTCAGCAAATCAAAGTATTTGGCGAGATGGCGAAAAAAGGGCTCATTTATAAAGGCCTAAAGCCTGTATACTGGTCTCCATCCAGCGAATCAGCATTAGCTGAAGCAGAGATTGAATATAAAGATAAACGCTCTCCATCTATTTATGTGGCTTTCCCTGTTAAAGATGGAAAAGGCGTTCTTGAAGGTGACGAGAAAATTATCATTTGGACAACGACCCCTTGGACGATTCCTGCTAACTTAGGAATTGCCGTCCATCCGAACTTAGAATATAGCGTTGTTCGAGTCAATGATGAAAAATATGTAGTTGCTTCTGCTCTCCTCCCTTCGGTCAAAAAAGAAATTGGCTGGGAGGAAGCGGAGGTGATCAAAACACTGAAAGGAAACGAGCTTGAGTACGTCGTAGCGAAGCATCCGTTTTATGAACGTAATTCACTCGTCGTTTGCGGTGAACATGTTACAACCGATGCAGGAACAGGATGCGTCCATACAGCGCCGGGACATGGGGAGGATGATTTCCTCATCGGACAAAAATATCATCTCGGCGTGCTTTGTCCGGTTGATGAACGAGGCTATATGACAGAGGAAGCCCCGGGATTTGCAGGATTGTTCTACGATGATGCCAACAAAGCTGTGACAGAAAAGTTAAAAGAAGCGGGTGCATTATTAAAACTGCAGTTTATTACGCACTCATACCCACACGATTGGAGAACAAAGCAACCGACCATTTTCCGGGCAACAGCACAATGGTTTGCTTCCATTGATCAAATTCGCGATGAATTACTAAAAGCTGTTCAAGAGACTAAATGGATCCCTGCTTGGGGAGAAACGCGTTTATATAACATGGTTCGTGACCGAGGCGACTGGTGTATCTCGCGACAACGCGCATGGGGAGTACCGATCCCGGTCTTTTATGCAGAGGACGGTGAGCCAATCATCACGGATGAAACGATTGAACACGTATCCAACCTATTTAGACAATATGGTTCAAACATCTGGTTTGAGAGAGAAGCAAAAGATTTGCTTCCAGAAGGCTTTACTCATCCATCAAGCCCGAATGGCATTTTTACAAAAGAGACAGACATTATGGATGTGTGGTTTGATTCAGGCTCATCACATCAAGCTGTTTTAGAGGAACGTGATGATCTGCAGCGCCCAGCGGACCTTTATCTGGAAGGATCTGACCAATATCGCGGCTGGTTTAACTCTTCGCTTTCCACAGCTGTTGCTGTGACGGGAAAAGCACCATATAAAGCCGTATTAAGCCATGGCTTTGTGCTTGACGGGGAAGGACGCAAGATGAGTAAGTCACTTGGAAATGTCGTCGTTCCAGCGAAGGTCATGGAACAATTAGGAGCCGATATCCTACGGCTTTGGGTTGCTTCGGTTGATTATCAGGCAGATGTGCGTATTTCTGATAACATTTTAAAACAAGTAGCGGAAGTATATCGAAAAATTCGCAATACATTCCGTTTCTTGCTTGGCAACTTATTTGATTTTGATCCGCAAATTCATGCGGTCCCATTGGCAAAGCTGCGCGAAGTGGACCGCTATATGCTGGTGAAATTAAATCAATTAATCCAAAAGGTAAAGCATTCATATGAAAGATATGAATTTGCTACCATTTATCACGATATCAATAATTTCTGTACAGTAGATTTGAGTGCGTTCTATCTCGATTTTTCAAAAGATGTTCTTTATATTGAAACAGCTGATCATCAAGAACGCCGCTCTATTCAAACGGTTCTGTATGAGACGCTCGTCGCCTTAACGAAGCTTATGGCTCCAATTTTACCGCATACAGCCGATGAGGTATGGGGGCATATTCCGAATCGAAAAGAAAAGGAAGAGAGCGTCCAGCTTGTTGATATGCCGGAAGTGCAAGAGCTGGAAGGAGCCGATCAGCTGCTAAAAAAATGGGATGAGTTTATGAGTGTGCGCGATGATGTTCTAAAAGCATTAGAGATCGCACGAAATGAAAAAGTGATTGGTAAGTCATTGACAGCTAGCTTAATGGTTTATCCAACTCCGGAAACAAAGCAGCTGCTTGATTCCATCGCGGAAAGCTTGAAGCAGTTATTTATCGTTTCTGGATTTACGGTGGCAGGAGATTATGCCGAAGCGCCAGCAGAAGCACAAAAATTTGCGAGCATGGCGATTGTCGTCCAACAGGCAAAAGGAGACACTTGCGAGCGCTGCTGGGTTGTCACACCAGAAGTCGGCCAAGATAAAGAGCATCCGACTTTATGCCCACGCTGCGCGCAAATTGTTAAAGAATATAGCCAAGCATAAGAGGTCACGTTACAGCAAAAAGGCTGCCGTCACAGGCAGCCTTTTTTAGCTGATGCGCCGTTCGCGAAGCCTTTCGCTGTTGAACGACGTATATATAAGGGATTCATAATTCCGGCATTGACTCCATTTGCGAATGATCGAGATTAAACGAAAAGATGAAACATGTCGCCTATTCAAAAGCCGATTCGATTTTATGACGGTTGTCCGCCTGTCATATTGGTTCATTGGATCGGGGGTTTTGATATATTTATTGATATGGTTACCCGGGATTACATTGCGAAAATGGAAAGAGCGAAAGGTTCGCTCAATTGTATATAAGAGAAGAGCAATGTGTGCGAGGCCCGGCAGGTTTTGGACATATGCAAAAGCGTCTAAACATGCATTGTCTATTATTCGTCGGTTATGCTACAATTCATAAAGTACATATGTCAAGTTGTGGAGGGAGTTGCGTGTTTTATTATTTGATCGCCCTGATTGTCATTATCATTGACCAGTTTACAAAGTGGCTCGTGGCTACACGCATGCAAATAGGAGAAAGCATTTCAGTGATTCCGAATGTGCTTTATATTACGTCCCATCGAAATCGTGGCGCGGCGTGGGGAATTTTACAAGGTCAATTTTGGCTATTTTATTTAATTACGATCATTGTTGTGATCGGGTTAGTGTTCTATATTCGGCGTCTGCCGCGCGAAGAGCGTCTGTTTGGTGTCGCTCTTGGCTTTATGCTCGGCGGAGCGATCGGCAATTTTATTGACCGATTAGTTCGCAAGGAGGTTGTGGATTTTATTCATACATATATTTTTACTTATAATTTCCCGATTTTTAACATTGCGGATTCCGCCTTATGCATCGGGGTAGCCCTTGTCTTTTTACAAACCTTTATTGGCGGAGCGAAGAAAAAGGAGAATCAGTAATGGATGTAATACAGTTTCAGATTGAGGAAGCGTATGACCGCGAACGAATTGATAAAGTCATTGCTGCTTTAAATGGCGAATGGTCTCGCTCACAGGTTCAGCAATGGATCAAAGATGGACTTGTGACCGTCAACGGAACGGAAATAAAAGCGAATTATAAATGTTCTGTCGGGGATGAAGTAGCGGTGGAACTTCCAGAGCCAGAACCACTGGATGTAGAGCCGGAAGAGATGTCATTAGACATTTATTATGAGGATGCCGATGTTTTGGTTGTAAACAAACCGAGAGGAATGGTTGTCCATCCAGCACCAGGTCATATGAGGGGGACGCTGGTTAACGGTTTGCTTGCCCATTGCAAGGATTTATCAGGCATTAACGGCATACTTCGTCCTGGAATTGTTCATCGGATTGATAAAGACACATCTGGTTTGCTTATGGTAGCAAAAAATGATATGGCGCATGAAGCGCTGGTCAATCAGCTTGTTCATAAAACCGTCACGCGTAAATATAAAGCTATCGTTCACGGAGTCATTCCTCATGATTACGGTACGGTCGATGCTCCGATTGGCCGCGATCAACATGATCGTCAAAGCATGGCTGTTGTGGAGAATGGAAAGGAAGCTGTGACGCATTTTCGTGTTCTAGAGAGATTTTCTAATTTTACGTTTATTGAATGTCAACTAGAAACGGGAAGAACGCATCAGATTCGCGTTCATATGAAATATATTGGTTATCCGCTTGCCGGAGATCCAAAATATGGACCTAAAAAAACACTACCGATCAATGGACAGGCACTGCATGCAGGTGTACTTGGATTTACTCATCCACGGACAGGAGAGTATTTAGAATTCGAAGCACCGCTTCCGCATGAATTTGTCGAGGTTTTGGACATGCTTAGAAATAATCGTTGACAAAAGCTTTATCCGCTTTTACAATAAAGCTAAGTGAATAGTAGTCCTTTAAAATCAGTCCCGTGAGGCTGAGAAGGAGCCGGATCTAAATACAGCAAATGTGGTTGTTTTCTGCCCTCTCACCGATCGGTGGGAGGGTTTTTTGCGGAGGTGAAAAAAATGCAAAAGGCAGTAGTGATGGATGAACAGGCGATTCGCCGGGCCCTGACGCGCATTGCTCACGAGATTATTGAGCGAAATAAAGGAATTGAAAACTGTGTGCTTGTCGGCATTAAAACGCGCGGCATTTACTTAGCCAAGCGGCTGGCGGAGCGAATTGAACAGATCGAAGGCGCGGCGATGCCTGTCGGAGAGCTTGATATTACGCTATATCGCGATGATTTAACGGTAAAAACAGGCGATAAGGAACCGCTTGTAAAAGGATCTAATATTTCGTTTGATGTGACAAACCAAAAGGTTGTACTTGTAGATGACGTCTTATTTACGGGGCGGACGGTGCGTGCGGCCATGGATGCCATCATTGATTTTGGGCGTCCGGCGCAAATCCAGCTGGCTGTGCTGATTGACCGCGGTCACCGTGAACTGCCGATCCGCGCGGATTTTGTTGGCAAAAATGTACCGACCTCGAGTTCAGAAATTATTGTAGTAGAATTAAAAGAAGTGGATCAAGTGGATCAAGTCACCATTCATGAGAACGTGTAACCGCCCTTTTAAAGGCAGTCCTGAGAGACTGACAAAGGGGGTCAAATTGGTCTGCCGATTTTTTAGGCAACGATTGCACCCTCTTTGCATCATCTGGGCAAAGAGGGGTTTTTTTATGACTCAATCATAGTCGGAAGGAGATTGAAAAAACAATGAATAAGCCTGTATTGGGAATTAAAGATAGACCTTCGCCAGTTCAATGGTTGACGCTTAGTCTTCAACATCTGTTTGCCATGTTTGGCGCGACCATTTTAGTGCCTTATCTTGTCGGTTTAAGCCCTTCAATGGCTCTCATTTCCAGCGGTCTCGGAACACTCGCGTTTTTAATGATTACAAAATGGCAAGTTCCGGCCTATCTCGGTTCCTCCTTTGCCTTTATCTCACCGATTATTGCAGCAAAAGCGGCAGGAGGTCCTGGAGCAGCCATGGTTGGCAGCTTCTTAGCCGGTGCTGTCTATGGAATTGTCGCTTTAGTCATTAAAAGAGCCGGCTATCGTTGGATTATGAAATTATTGCCTCCGATTGTTGTCGGTCCTGTGATTATTGTCATCGGCCTCGGCCTTGCGAATACAGCCGTTGGCATGGCAATGAACGGTCCAGATGGAAAATATAATCTCACTTATTTTTCTGTAGCGCTTGTGACGCTTGCGGCAACCATTATCTGTTCCGTCTATTTGCGCGGTTTGCTTAGTTTAGTGCCAATTCTTATCGGGATTGTGGTTGGATATGTGTATTCTCTAGCAGTAGGAGTGGTGGATTTGTCTCCGATTGCTAAAGCTAAATGGCTTGAAATGCCAGATTTCTTGATTCCTTTTGTTGATTATCCTGTGCATGTAACGGGAAAGATTATTTTGCTGATGGTTCCGGTAGCGCTTGTCACATTGTCTGAACATATTGGCCATCAACTTGTATTAAGTAAAGTTGTTGGACAAGATTACATTAAAAAGCCTGGATTGCATCGCTCGATTTTGGGCGATGGAACAGCGACGATGATTTCTGCCTTAATTGGCGGACCGCCAAAAACGACATATGGAGAAAATATTGGTGTGCTTGCCATCACACGAGTGTATAGCGTGTATGTGCTGGCTGGCGCAGCGGCGTTCGCTATTATCTTTGGATTTATCGGAAAGGTGACCGCTTTAATCAGTACGATCCCAACCCCGGTTATGGGCGGAGTTTCGATCCTGCTGTTTGGAATTATCGCATCGTCCGGGTTGCGCATGCTCGTCGATAGCAAAATTGACTTTGGAGATAAACGAAACTTAGTGATTTCCTCTGTCATCTTGGTGATTGGCATTGGCGGAGCCATCTTAAAAGTGTCTGAGAATTTCCAGATTCAAGGAATGGCATTAGCGGCTATCAGCGGTGTTATTTTGAACTTGCTTTTGCCTGGACGCCCAGAAATAAATGAAAATATGTTTGAACTTGAAGAAAATAAAGATCATGTCGCGTAGTGCCGCCTTTTAATTAAGTCCTGTGAGACTTAAAAGGGTGTTGCTGTTCGCGCAAAAAAGAAATGAAAGTCATCATATGGCTTTCTTTCTGCACACCTTTTTGCGCCCAAAACTGTAGCACCCTGTCGAGTAAGGCAGGGTGCTTTTTTATAAAACAGGAGGGAATAAAATGAGCCATTTGCTTACCTTATCGGAATTGTCGCTCGATGATATACAAAATCTGCTTCATGAAGCAGAAAGGTTTCGACAGGGAGCCAGTTTTGCCAGTTCAAAACCGTTTTTTGTGGCGAACTTGTTTTTTGAACCGAGCACAAGAACAAAATGTAGCTTTGAAGTAGCAGAAAGAAGACTAGGACTCCATGTCGTACCATTCGATGCAGAAATGTCAAGCGTTCAAAAAGGAGAGACATTATATGACACGATCCATACGCTGGAGTCGATTGGCGTGCAGACGGTCGTCATTCGCCATCCAGAGGACCGCTATTTTGAAACACTCCGCCATTCGATTCACATTCCAATCATCAATGCAGGGGATGGATGTGGCCATCACCCGACCCAATCATTGTTAGATTTGATGACCATCCAGCAAGAATTTGGAACGTTTCAAGGGATCACCGTTGCGATTGTCGGGGATATTCGCCATAGCCGAGTCGCTCGCTCGAATGCTGAAATATTGACAAGACTGGGTGCGACTGTCCTTTTTTCAAGTCCGGAGGAATGGAAGGATGAACGAAATGGTTATGGCACTTATGTTGATTTGGATGTGTCTGTAAAAGAGGCGGATGTCATCATGCTGCTTCGGATTCAGCACGAACGTCATGGAGGGAAGATGGGACTGACGAAAGAACAGTACCATCAACAATACGGATTAACGGTGGAACGGTCGCAAAAAATGAAAACGCGCAGCATCATTTTGCATCCCGCTCCTGTCAATCGCGGCGTTGAAATTGCTAGCGAGCTTGTCGAGTGCGAACGGTCGCGTATTTTTAAGCAAATGGAAAACGGCGTTTATGTGCGCATGGCGGTATTAAAAAGAGCTGTGGAAACTTGTGAAGGAGGAATCAAGCATGGCGGTTATTTTAAAAAATGCTCGTTTGCTTAATGAAGAAGGAGAGCTTGTGGCGACAGAGGTGAAAATGGTTGGGGATGTCATTACAGAGATCGCATCTCGCATTGATGCAGGAGAAGAGGATGAACAGGTAGATGTCGGCGGCCAGCTGCTCGCTCCAGGTTTGATCGATTTGCATGTCCATTTGCGTGAGCCGGGCGGTGAGCATAAGGAAACGATCGCATCAGGTTCATTAGCAGCGGCGAAAGGAGGATTTACAACGATTGCGGCCATGCCGAATACTCGTCCGGTTCCTGATACAAAGGAACAAATGGAATGGCTTCAAGAACGCATTCGCCAAACAGCCTATGTGAACGTCCTTCCATATGCTTCGATCACGATTCGCCAGCTTGGGAAGGAACGGACTGATTTTGCAGCGTTAAAGGCATCTGGGGCTTTCGCTTTTACGGATGATGGAGTAGGTGTGCAGAATGCGCGCATGATGTATGAAGCCATGAAGGAAGCAGCTGCCTTAGATATGGCTATTGTTGCCCATTGCGAAGAGGAAACACTTACATATAAGGGCTGTGTTCATGATGGGGAGTTCGCACGAAAATACGAACTCTTGGGCATCCCATCGATTGCCGAATCCGTTCATATTGCTCGCGATGTTTTATTGGCTGAAGCGGCTGGATGCCATTATCATGTTTGCCACATCAGCACAAAGGAATCTGTACGTGTGGTGCGTGAAGCCAAACGTGCTGGTATTCGCGTGACGGCCGAAGTGACGCCGCATCATCTCCTGCTTTGCGATGAAGATATTCCGGAGCTGGATGCCAATTTTAAAATGAATCCTCCGTTAAGAAGCAAAGAAGATCGCGCTGCATTGATCGAGGGACTGCTTGATGGGACGATCGATTTTATCGCGACTGACCATGCGCCGCATACGGAGGAAGAAAAGCGAGAAGGCATGGAGCTGGCTCCATTTGGAATTGTTGGACTTGAGACAGCTTTTCCACTGCTCTATACAAATTTAGTTGAACCCCACATTTGTACGTTAAAGCAATTGATTGATTGGCTGACCAAAAAGCCAGCAGAAGCGTTTGGACTCCGGCAAGGAAAATTAGCGGTCGGCGCAAAAGCGGATTTGACGGTTATTGATTTGCAAACAGAGCATCCAATTGATCCAGATACGTTTGTGTCAAAAGGTAAAAATACCCCATTTGCTGGTTGGATATGTAAAGGTTGGCCAACGATGACGTTTGTGAACGGAAAACTTGTATGGCAGAAAGGGAGAGAGGAATGAAACGACAGCTTATTTTAGAAGACGGTACATTTTTTATTGGAGAAGTGTTTGGAAGTACAGCACAAAAAATGGGGGAGGTCGTGTTTAATACAGGAATGACAGGCTATCAAGAGATTTTATCAGACCCTTCCTATTGTGGTCAGTTTGTCACGATGACCTACCCTTTGATCGGTAATTATGGCATTAATCGTGATGATTTTGAAGCGATTGAACCGCATATTCATGGGCTGATTGTCAAGGAAGTATGCCGCACTCCTTCTAATTGGCGAAGTGAGATCACGATTGATGAATATTTGAAAGAAAAAAATATTCCTGGTCTTGCTGGAATCGATACAAGAAAGCTCACTCGCATGATTCGCCAGCACGGAACATTAAAAGGAATGATTTGTGATTTAGATGTCAGTGTTGCCGAGATCGTAAGCGATTTGAAGAAAACAAAGCTGCCGACCGATCAAGTGAAGCGGGTTTCTACGAAAAGCGCATATCCGAGCCCTGGACGGGGACATCGTGTTGTTTTGCTTGACTTTGGAATGAAACATGGAATTTTACGGGAATTAAATAAGCGGAACTGTGATGTCATTGTTCTTCCTTATCATGCAACCTCTCAGGATGTGCTAAACCTTCATCCCGACGGAGTGATGCTTTCAAATGGTCCTGGCGATCCAAAAAACGTTCCAGAAGCTATTGAGATGATTCGTGGCATTCTCGGTCGCGTTCCACTTTTTGGTATTTGTCTTGGCCATCAGCTGTTCGCGCTTGCCTGCGGGGCCGATACTGAAAAAATGAAATTCGGTCACCGCGGCTCGAACCATCCTGTGAAGCATCTTGCAACAGGAAAGGTGGCTATTACCTCGCAAAATCATGGCTATACGGTCATGGCATCATCATTAAAGCAAACACGTTTAGAAGTGACGCACGTGGCATTAAATGACGGAACGATTGAGGGGCTGCGCCATTTGGATTATCCGGCATTTACTGTGCAATATCATCCAGAAGCCTCTCCAGGCCCAGAGGATGCCAATCATTTGTTTGATGAATTTATTGCCATGATTGAACAGTTTAAAAAAGAGAGGGAGATCGTTCATGCCTAAACGTCAAGATATCGAAACGATTTTAGTGATCGGCTCTGGCCCAATTGTCATCGGACAGGCAGCGGAGTTTGACTATGCTGGAACACAGGCGTGTTTAGCCCTAAAAGAAGAAGGATATAAAGTCATTTTAGTCAACTCCAACCCTGCCACGATTATGACGGATACAGAGATTGCTGACAAAGTGTATATGGAACCATTGACGCTGGAGTTTGTTTCCCGCATCATCCGCAAAGAGCGTCCAGATGCGATCTTGCCGACGCTTGGGGGACAGACAGGCTTGAATTTAGCTGTGGAGCTTGCGGAAGCAGGCGTTTTAGAAGAATGTGGGGTCGAAATTCTTGGAACAAAGCTGGAGGCCATTCAGAAAGCTGAAGACCGGGAATTGTTCCGAGCGTTAATGAAGGAGTTAGGAGAGCCAGTTCCAGAAAGCGACATTATCCATAGTTTAGACGAAGCTTATGCATTTGTTGAAAAAATCGGCTATCCGGTTATCGTCCGCCCCGCTTTTACGCTTGGCGGGACAGGAGGAGGCATTTGTACAAACGAAGCAGAGCTGATTGACATTGTTTCCAGCGGTTTAAAAATGAGTCCGGTTCATCAATGCTTGTTAGAAAAAAGCATTGCCGGCTATAAAGAAATTGAATATGAAGTGATGCGCGATGCTCAAGATCACGCGATTGTCGTATGCAATATGGAAAATATCGATCCAGTAGGCATTCATACAGGGGACTCACTTGTCGTTGCTCCAAGCCAAACGTTAAGCGACCGAGAGTATCAATTGTTGCGCAACGCTTCCTTGCGCATTATTCGCGCTCTGGGCATTGAAGGAGGCTGCAATGTTCAATTGGCACTTGATCCTCACAGTTTCCATTACTATGTCATCGAAGTAAATCCGCGCGTAAGTCGCTCATCTGCGCTGGCGTCTAAGGCAACCGGTTATCCGATTGCAAAGCTAGCAGCCAAAATTGCTGTCGGTTTAACGTTAGATGAGATCATGAATCCAGTAACAGGTCAAACATACGCCTGCTTTGAACCGGCGCTCGATTATGTGGTGACGAAAATTCCGCGTTTTCCATTTGATAAGTTTGAATCCGCGAACCGTCACCTTGGCACGCAAATGAAAGCGACGGGAGAGGTCATGGCAATCGGCCGAACATTTGAAGAATCGCTGCTGAAAGCTGTGCGCTCACTTGAGACAAACGTCCATCATTTAGAAATTAAAGAGGCTCGCCATGCTGACGATGAATTGATTGAAAAACGCATCCGCAAAGCGGGGGACGAGCGCCTTTTCTATATAGCGGAGGCTATTCGCCGCGGTATAGATATCGAGCAAATTCATGAATGGAGCCGAATTGACCGCTTTTTTTTACACAAGATTGCCCGCATTGTTCATTATGAAACGATGGTACGCGAGCATGTTGGAGATTTGGATGTGCTGCGAAAGGCAAAGCAAATGGGGTTTGCTGATGCAGCCATCTCAGAATTTTGGAACATGAATGAACGAGATGTATACCAATTAAGAAAACAAGCGGGGATTGTCCCTATTTACAAAATGGTTGATACGTGTGCCGCTGAATTTATGTCAGAAACTCCGTATTATTATGGAACCTATGAAGAAGAAAATGAATCGGTGGTGACGCAGAAGGAAAGCGTCGTTGTGTTGGGATCGGGCCCGATCCGCATTGGACAAGGCATCGAATTCGATTATGCGACCGTTCATTCTGTCTGGGCTATTAAAGAAGCAGGGTATGAGGCGATTATTATTAACAATAATCCGGAGACCGTATCGACAGATTTTAGTGTTTCAGACAAGCTCTATTTTGAACCACTAACGATCGAAGATGTGATGCATGTCATTGATCTGGAACAGCCGATTGGTGTCATTGTGCAATTCGGCGGGCAAACCGCCATCAATTTAGCTGCCGAATTAGCAGCGCGCGGTGTCCGTATTCTTGGCACCTCATTGGAGGATTTGGACCGCGCAGAAAATCGCGATAAATTTGAACAAACGCTGTCGCACTTAGGAATTCCGCAGCCGAAAGGAAAAACCGCTTATTCGGTTGAAGAATCGGTGCGGATCGCAGCTGAAATCGGCTATCCGGTGCTTGTTCGCCCATCGTATGTGCTCGGTGGCCGAGCGATGGAGATCGTCTATAAAGAGGCCGAGCTTTTATACTATATGGAACATGCAGTCAAAGTCAATCCGCAGCATCCCGTGCTAATAGATCGGTATTTAATCGGAAAAGAAATTGAAGTCGATGCCATTTCCGATGGAGAAACGGTATTCATTCCAGGCATTATGGAGCATATCGAGCGAGCGGGTGTCCATTCCGGCGATTCGATTGCGGTCTATCCACCGCAAACATTGACAGATGAGATTCAACAAAAAATCGTGGATTATACAATTAAACTGGCGAAGGGATTGCGCATTGTCGGACTGCTCAACATCCAGTTTGTCATGTACCAAAATGAAATATATGTGCTAGAAGTCAATCCACGTTCCAGTCGAACGGTTCCGTTTTTAAGCAAAATTACAAATGTGCCGATGGCCAACATCGCCACTAAAGTCATTTTAGGAGAAACGCTTGTTGAGCTTGGGTATCAAACAGGATTGAAACAAGCAAGTGAAGGGGTATATGTTAAAGCACCCGTCTTCTCATTTGCTAAACTGCGAAATGTTGATATTTCGCTTGGCCCGGAAATGAAATCAACAGGTGAAGTCATCGGAAAGGATGTAACATTTGAAAAAGCGTTATATAAAGGACTTTTAGCCTCTGGCATTCATATTCGTCCATATGGCGCGGTGTTGCTTACAGTGGCTGATAAAGATAAAGCTGAAGCGATTGAAGTAGCTCGCCGCTTTCATCATATTGGCTACCAGCTTCTTGCCACAAATGGTACAGCTGAAGCGTTGCGGGCCGCCCATATTCCGGTAACCATCGTGAACAAAATTCATTCGGAATCACCCAATATTTTAGATATTATCCGTCAAGGAAAAGCCCAAGTGGTCATTAATACGTTAACGAAAGGGAAGCAGCCGGAAAGTGACGGATTTCGAATTCGCCGTGAAGCGGTGGAAAACGGAATTCCATGCTTAACGTCGCTTGATACGGCAAAAGCCATGCTGCAGGTGATGGAGTCGATGACGTTTGCGATGACTGCGATGTCGGAAAAGAAGGTGCATGCATGAAAGTGGAAAAAATGACCATTGTTTATCATGAACCGATTGCCCGAAACATTTATCAGTTAATCCTAGGTGGAACACTTGTTCAAGAGATGAATGAAGCAGGGCAATTTGTCCATGTCAAAGTAGGAGAGCGTACAGATCCGCTATTGCGCCGTCCGCTTAGCCTTTGCGACATTAACAAAGAAGCAAGTGAGTGTACCATTATTTATCGAAAAGAAGGAGCGGGTACTGCGCTCCTTTCGGAAAAGAAAAAAGGAGAGGTCATTGATGTGCTCGGTCCGCTTGGAAACGGCTTTCCGCTTGAAGCCGTTCAAGCGGGACAGCGCGCGCTTCTTGTTGGGGGCGGTATTGGTGTTCCTCCTCTCTATGAACTGGCTAAGCAGCTTGTAAAAAAAGGGGTAACTGTGACGAGTATACTTGGCTTTCAAACACAAGATGTTATTTTTTATGAGCGAGAGTTTGCTTCGCTCGGTGAAATCTACATTGCTACTGCTGACGGTTCATACGGAACGAAAGGATTTGTGACCGATGTGATCGGCGGACGCGGGCTTTCGTTCGACGTGCTGTATGCGTGCGGTCCAAAGCCGATGTTAAAAGCGCTTGAGCAGAAGTTTCCGGATAAAGAGGTGTATCTTTCATTGGAAGAGCGGATGGGCTGCGGCATCGGCGCTTGTTTTGCCTGCGTTTGCCGCGTTCCTAACAATGAAACAGCCTACAAAAAAGTTTGTAGCGATGGTCCTGTATTTAAAGTCGGGGAGGTGGTGCTATGAGCCGTTTAGCGGTGGAATTGCCGGGGCTTTCCTTAAAGAATCCGGTTATGCCGGCTTCTGGATGTTTTGGATTCGGGCGGGAATACGCTAAGCTTTATGATTTAAGCCAATTAGGGGCTATTATGATCAAAGCAACAACACGTGAACCGCGTTTTGGCAATCCAACCCCAAGGGTTGCGGAAACGCCAAGCGGCATGCTCAATGCGATTGGACTGCAAAATCCAGGATTAGAAAAAGTGATCGAGGAAGAACTTTCATGGCTCGCGCAATACGATGTACCGATTATTGCCAATATCGCCGGCTCGACGATGGAGGATTATGTGGAAGTCGCCAAGCGGATTTCGCAAGCGCCGAATGTTCATGCTCTTGAGCTCAATATCTCATGTCCAAATGTAAAAAAAGGTGGCATTGCGTTTGGAACCGTACCAGAAGTAGCCGCTGAGCTCACTCGCCTCGTTAAGCAAGTATCCGCCGTCCCTGTCTATGTAAAGCTGTCGCCGAATGTGACGAACATTGTGGAAATGGCCAAGGCGATTGAAGCGGCGGGAGCAGATGGTCTGACCATGATTAATACGCTCCTTGGCATGCGAATCGATATAAAAACAGCTGAACCGATTTTGGCTAACCGTACAGGGGGACTTTCTGGTCCTGCGATTAAGCCGATTGCGATCCGCATGATTTATGAAGTAAGCCAAGCGGTATCCATTCCGATTATCGGCATGGGCGGAATTGCAACGGCTGAAGATGCTCTGGAATTTTTCTACGCCGGCGCCAGCGCTGTTGCGATCGGAACGGCAAATTTTGTCGATCCGTTTGTTTGTCCAACTATTGTGGCTGAGCTGCCGGTATTACTTGACGAGCTCGGATTTGACCATATTTCTCAATGTATCGGAAGGAGCTGGAACAAAGGTGGACCAACCGTTTATTGTGGCACTTGATTTTCAATCGCGCGAAGAAGTCGAAGCGTTTTTGCGTCCATTTGTCCGTGAGCCGCTTTTTGTAAAAGTTGGGATGGAACTGTATTATCAAGAAGGGCCTGACATCATCACCGCTTTAAAAAAACAAGGACACCGCATTTTTTTAGATTTAAAGCTTCACGATATCCCAAATACGGTGAAGCAAGCGATGAAGGGGCTCGCCCGCCTTGGGATAGACTTAGTGAATGTTCATGCTGCTGGTGGGACCAGCATGATGAAAGCAGCATTAGAAGGATTGGAAGCGGGGACGCCAAGCGGAGCGACTCGTCCAGCTTGTATAGCGGTCACACAACTGACGAGTACGAGTGAACAAATGATGCAACGCGAGCTTTGGATTTCACGGACGATGGCGGAAACAGTGCTTCACTACGCTTTGCTTGCCCAAGAAAGTGGCTTGGACGGCGTTGTTTGTTCCGCAAAGGAGGTACCGCTGATCCGTGAACACTGTGGAGCCTCATTTTTAACAGTGACTCCTGGCATCCGCTTTGCTGATGAGGAAGCGAACGATCAAGCGCGTGTTGTCACACCAAAAGAAGCTCGAAAGTTCGGTTCAAGCTTCGTTGTTGTTGGCCGCAGCATCACCCGAGCTGCTGATCCGCATGCGGCGTATGAGCGCCTTAAACAAGAATGGAATCAGGAGGAATCATCATGAACAAAGAAATTGCCACACATTTGCTGCAAATTGGCGCAGTTTCGTTACAGCCAAACGAACCGTTTATATGGTCATCCGGGTTGAAATCACCGATTTATTGCGACAACCGCCTGACACTTGCTTATCCACATGTGAGAAGCATAATCGCAGATGGATTGGCCCAGCTCATTCGCGCGCATTTTCCAGATGTGGAGATTATTGCGGGAACAGCGACTGCCGGCATTCCGCATGCGTCATGGACGAGCGAGCGTCTTGGGTTACCGATGTGTTATGTGCGTAGCCAAGCAAAAGCACATGGAAGAGGAAAACAAATTGAGGGGAAAGTAGAGAGGGGACAAAAAGTCGTTGTTGTTGAAGATTTAATTTCTACGGGCGGCAGTTCGTTAACTGCTGTTGGTGCCTTAAAAGAAGCCGGATGTGATGTATTAGGCGTTATTGCTATTTTTACATACGGCTTGGAAAAAGGAAAGCAAGCGTTTGCCGAAAGCGATGTACAAGTGCATACGTTGACGGATTATGACAGCCTCATTGAAACGGCGGTGGAGCTCGGCGTTGTGGGCGAACAAGACCTCGCGACGCTGCGCGATTGGCGAAAACAGCCGGAGGCATGGGGGAAATAAACATATATGTGGAGTGCGAATGATACGATCATTCGCGCTCTTTTTTTATTATGGCTTATGGTGTGAAAGAGTATTGAATTGTCAATCCGATGAAAGAGGCTGTGACGGTCTATGCTTTGAATGAAGAAGAGCTATATGAGCAAGCGGATATTCAAGTGCAGACAGGAACGGTGCAGTCTGCGTGTTTTCCTGACTTGCGCATCGATTTACAAAGAAACAACCGCCAATTGGCGGTTGCTGTTTATTTGAGGGAAATGATATCTTGTCAAAAGAGGAATAATCGTTGTATTTACGAGAGGAGTTACTTTGCTTTTAATGCGCGAATGGCATTTTCGTGCTCAAGCGAGCGAAAGGCAAGCGATTGGAGAACAAGCTCTTGGCGTGCTTGTGAAGCGATAACATCATCCAGCTTTTGCAACGCTTCGGCGAGCGTTTGCTTTATCGTTGGAATTTCTTTAACCGTTTCCTGCATCTCCAGCACGGCTTGTTTGATAAACGGAATATCTTTTATATCTTCTTTGGTGGCCATGCGCCGTTCAATGCTAGTAAGATCGTCTTTAGTAGCCATGCGCTGCTCGATGCTGTTGAGATCGTCTTTAGTGGCCATGCGCTGCTCGATGCTGTTGAGATCGTCTTTAGTGGCCATGCGCTGCTCGATGCTGTTGAGATCGTCTTTGGTGGCCATGCGCTGCTCGATGTTGTTGAGATCGTCTTTGGTGGCCATGCGCCGTTCGATGCTGTTGAGATCGTCTTTGGTGGCCATGCGCTGCTCGATGTTGTTGAGATCGTCTTTGGTGGCCATTGTTTCCTCAATTTGCTGGATCCGCTTGTCCATTGCAGCCATGTCCTCTTTCGTCGCCATATGATGACGCAAAAATGACAGCTCGTCAAAAATCCTACTCAATATCTGATCCATTTCATTTTTTCACCTCCTTTTTTGATTACGAGATTATTATAGCATCCTTTTATTGATGTTCTCTATCAATTTTAGAAGACTTCTCAGTAGATAAAAAAACATGAAACTTGTTTAACTTTATCCAGTTGAGAAGTCTCCCATTTCTAAGTCTTGTGCAACTTGATGAAAGTGGGAGACGAATTGACTTCGGGCAAGGACAGGCTTTTGCCTGTTTAACGTAATTTCCGAAAGAAGTCTCCCGCCTCAAGGAACGTGAAGGGCACAGCCCCGTGAGTAGACGGGAGATGAATGTCGGTTGGCGTTAGCCAAAACGCATGATAGAATACGTGTATATCAGGTTCTTTGTGAATGGGATATTAGGGGGGTGCATGGAGAAATCAAATGCGAAAACCGAGCCTTCCATGCGTAAAATATCCAAGGTACAAAAGAACTCCGAATCGTCGGACATCTAGGGTGGGGACGACCCCAAGTAACGCTCAGGGAGACGAAAGGTAGCTTTCGTTGCGGAACTGAGAAGCTCCCACTTCGAAGCGCTAGCAAAGTGGCGATTCGTTCACAAGTCTGCTTTATGCAAGCCATTCCTTTTTCATGCCAAGATTCCAATAAAGCAAAAATTCCCTGTAATTTGAGTTCAAACCGTCTGTTCATCAGACGGTTTTTTTCATTTGAATTACCAATTCCTCATCCGGCGTGACGTATATGGTTTGTTGGTTTTCATAGATCACAAAGCCAGGCTTTGCTCCATTTGGTTTTTTGACATAGCGGATCCGCGTGAAGTCGACAGGCACGGAGCTTGATTGCCGCGCTTTGCTGAAATAGGCAGCAAGGTTAGCGGCTTCCGCAATTGTTTGTTGGGACGGATTTTTGCTGCGAATGACGACATGGGAGCCGGGAATGTCTTTTGTATGCAACCAAATTTCATCTTTTTGTGCGAGTTTGTTTGTCAAGTAGTCGTTTTGTTTATTGTTTTTACCAACGAGAATTTCCGTGCCATCGCTTGCTACGTAACGTTCGAGTTCAATCGTGCGCGGCTTTTGTTTTTTTTGTTTCGTAGCTTTTGCTCGTAAATAGCCTTGCTCGATCAGCTCATCACGAATTTCTTCGATATCTTTCGGTGCAGCGGTGTCGAGCTGCTGCAATAGCGTATCAAAATAAACGATTTCTTTGTTTGTCTGTTCGATTTGCTCTTGAACGATGTGAATAGCATTTTTCGCCTTTTGATATTTTTGAAAATAGCTTTGTGCATTTTCTGACGGTGACTTTTGTGCATCAAGCGGAATCATGACGGTTTCCCCGTTTGCATCGTAATAGTTGATGACTCCGATTTCTTTCATCCCTCGTTTGACTGCGTACAGATAGGCGGTTAACAGCTCCCCGTAAAGCCGATATTGCTCGGCTTGTTTTGCTTCTTCTAATGTTTGTTCCAATTTCAAAAGCTTTTTCTCATTTTTCGCCTTTTCATTGGCGACAAACCGTTCTAAATCGTGTGCCTGCTGTTTGACGCGGTCGCGCTCAGCCTTGCCAAAATAGAAGCGGTCAAGCATTTCTCCGAGCGTGACGAACGGCTTTGCTTCCGCCTGTAAATGCATAAGTGGCAGAACGTAAAACCATTCCTTTTGTCCATTTGTATATATACAAGGAGAAAAATGCCCGCTCTTTACTTCTTCCATAAGCGATATAAAGCTTTTTGGCAAAGTGGAGCGATTGGCGAGCCCTGCGCGGAAAGCCACCTCATTGGCAAACAGAGGCGAGAGGCCGGAAAAGGAAGCGACAAGCTGCTCTGGCAGCTTTCCAGCGTGAAAATCAAGTGTTTTCATGATCATTTCTTCAGTGGCTTTCAGCGGATTGAGTTTACCGTGTGACGGTGGCGCTACGTATGGCTGGCCGGGAAGCACCGTGCGATAGCGGTTGATAGCCGGCGATAGATGCTTAATGCTGTCAATGATCCTATTTGTTTCTTTATCGATCAAGATGATGTTACTATGCCGTCCCATAATCTCTATCATTAGCTGCTTAATGGAGAGATCGCCAATTTCATTCCGTCCCTTTACTTCAATCATGATCACCCGATCAAAATCCATTTGCCGAATCGATTCAATGACGCTCCCTTCTAAATGCTTGCGTAAAAGCATGCAAAACATCGGCGGTTCAGCAGGGTTGTCATATCCTTCATTTGTAAGGTGAACACGTGCATAGCTAGGATGTGCCGATAGCAGCAATTTGTAATTTCGCCCATGGGAGCGGATGTAAAGCAACAGCTCGTGATGAAAAGGTTGGTAAATTTTTGTGATTCGTCCTCCTTCAAGCATTTTCTTTAATTCGTTCGTCATAGCATATGTAAATATTCCGTCAAAAGCCATATGAAACACCTTTCTCATTTTTTATTTCTGCAATTATCATATCATTTTTTTGGACATGTCTGAATAAGCTTTCATAGAAAAGCGACAAGGGAGGAGGAGTAAGGATGCAATGGCATACGCTCGCGCCAAATGATGTAGCAAAGGAGGCACATACTGATCTTGCTAAAGGTTTAACAACGGAAGAAGCAACAAAACGGCTTAAGCGGTTTGGCTATAATGAACTAAAAGAGGCTAAAAAGCAATCGGCTCTCATTGTATTTTTGAATCAATTTCGCGATTTTATGGTTCTTGTTCTACTTGCAGCCACGATTATTTCCGGTTTTCTCGGAGAGTATGTTGATGCGATCGCGATTATTGTAATTGTGATTATGAATGCCTTTTTGGGCTTTTTTCAAGAACGACGCGCTGAAAAATCATTGGAAGCTCTCAAGCAGCTATCTGCTCCGCAAGCGACCGTATTACGCGACGGAGAATGGATGAAAATCCATTCTCAAGAGCTTGTTGTTGGCGATGTCATTAAATTTACCAGTGGTGATCGT
The DNA here is from genome assembly GCF_001560855.1 of Anoxybacillus sp. P3H1B. Classification (NCBI taxonomy): domain Bacteria; kingdom Bacillati; phylum Bacillota; class Bacilli; order Caryophanales; family Anoxybacillaceae; genus Anoxybacillus; species Anoxybacillus sp. P3H1B. The sequence continues at coordinate 244,500 of NZ_LPUG01000011.1, forward strand.
ATCGGTGCCGATGTAAGGTTAATTGATGCAAAGGGCTTAGAAATTGAAGAATCGGCATTGACAGGGGAGTCGGTGCCGACTGCAAAATTGGCAACACCGCTTGCAAATGAAAACACTGCAATTGGTGATTTGCATAATATGGCTTTCATGGGTACTCTTGTAACGCGAGGAAGTGGAGTGGGAGTTGTGATTGCCACAGGAATGAAAACCGCGATGGGGCAAATTGCGAACCTGCTACAAGAGGCGGAGACGGTCACGACTCCATTGCAGCGAAAATTAGAGCAGCTCGGTAAGATTTTGATTATTGTTGCTCTGCTGCTTACCGTTTTAGTTGTCGTTGTCGGCGTTATTCAAGGTCATGAACTGTATGAAATGTTTTTAGCGGGAGTGTCACTGGCGGTTGCCGCTATTCCGGAAGGGCTTCCTGCTATTGTGACCATTGCCTTGGCGCTTGGTGTACAGCGGATGATTAAGAAAAACGCGATCGTTCGGAAGCTCCCTGCTGTAGAAACGTTAGGTTGTGCATCTGTCATTTGCTCTGATAAAACAGGAACAATGACGGAAAACATGATGACAGTAACAAACATATGGGCGAGCGGAAGGATGTGGACAGTCAGCGGAACGGGGCTTGAACTGAAAGGAGAATTTTATGAAAATGAACGGCCTATCAATATCAAAAAAGAAGCGGTACTGCAGCAGTTGCTGACATTTAGCGTCCTTTGCAATAGCTCGCAAATTAAGGAAAAGGAACATCGACGGTATATCGACGGGGATCCGACGGAGGGCGCGCTGCTTGTGGCAGCGGCAAAGGCAGGATTAACAAAAGCACAGCTAGAATCAGAGTTTACGGTTGAGCAGGAATTTCCGTTCGATTCGGAACGAAAAATGATGACAGTCATTGTGAAAGATAAATCAGGGAGAAGATGGATTATTACGAAAGGGGCTCCCGATGTACTTCTTGAAATTAGCGGACATATATGGTGGAACGGACGCACACAACCGATGACAGCGGACTGGCGAAAAACGGTGCATCATGTCATCCATGCAATGGCCGGTAAGGCGTTGCGTACGATTGCTGTAGCCTACCGTCCGCTAACTGCAAAGGAACAGATTCCATCGGAAAAAGAAGCAGAAAAAGGCTTGACGTTGATGGGGATTCAAGGAATGATTGATCCACCGCGTCCGGAAGTAAAGAAAGCCGTACAGCAGTGTAAAGAGGCGGGCATTAAAACGGTGATGATTACGGGAGATCATTTGTTGACAGCAAAAGCGATTGCGAAACAGCTCGGTATTTTGCCACCAAATGGAAAGATCATGGATGGTCCAACATTATCCCGGCTTTCGGTTGATGAGCTTGAAGAAGTCGTCGATGACATTTATGTGTTTGCGCGCGTGTCTCCGGAGCATAAACTAAAAATCGTGAAAGCTTTACAGAGAAGAGGACATGTGGTTGCTATGACCGGAGATGGAGTGAATGACGCTCCTGCGATTAAGGCAGCAGATATCGGGGTAGCGATGGGGAAATCCGGTACGGATGTAGCGAAGGAAGCGGCATCTCTTGTATTATTAGATGACAACTTCGCGACCATTCAATCGGCCATTCATGAGGGAAGAAACATTTATGAGAACATTCGCAAATTCATTCGCTACTTGCTTGCATCAAATGTTGGCGAAATTTTAGTGATGCTGTTTGCCATGCTGTTAGCACTGCCACTTCCGCTTGTACCGATTCAAATTTTATGGGTAAATTTAGTGACAGATGGGCTGCCAGCTATGGCCTTAGGGCTGGATCGTGCTGAAGAAAATGTCATGAGACGGAGACCAAGGCATCCAAAAGAAGGAGTGTTTTCTAGAGGGCTTGGCTGGAAAATCGTTAGCCGCGGGGTGATTATTGGGATTGTAACACTAGCCGCTTTTATGACGGTTTATGAACGAAGTGGGAATAATTTGGCGTATGCGCAAACAGTGGCGTTTGCGACATTGGTGATGGCTCAACTTATTCACGTGTTTGATTGCCGTTGTGAACGATCCATTTTTGACCGCAATCCTCTCGGAAATATGTATCTGGTTTGGGCTGTATTGCTCTCCCTATTGCTGGTGCTTGTGGTGATTTATTATCCTCCGCTGCAACGTGTGTTCCATACGGTTTCAGTTGAGCTGCTTGATTGGATTTTAATCGTTGGGCTCGCGGCGCTGCCGACATTTTTGTTTGCTGGGTCGTTTTTAACAAGAAAATCACGAACAAATATGTTATAATATGCAAGGTGATAGAGAAGTTTCTCTATGACCTTTTCTTTTTGTATGTTAACATAATGGGTGTGATAGTATGGTATACAGCATGACAGGCTTTGGAAGAAGCAAAACAACAAATGGTTCAATGGGAGTAACAGTCGAAGTAAAATCTGTGAATCATCGCTTTTGTGAAATTTCTGTTCGCATGCCTAGACAACTATTTATCTTTGAAGATAAAATAAAAAAAGTGATTTCGCAGTATGTACACAGAGGAAGAGTAGAAGTTTTTATCGCCATTGAAGGAGAAGGATGGACAAATCGCAAGCTCCAAGTCGATTGGCAGCTGATGAGCGATTATTACGAACAACTAAAAGAAGCAAATCATCGTTTCTCACTTCATGATTCTATTACTTTATCGCATTTATTCCAGCTTGAAGGAGTAGCTGAGATCATTGAAGAAGGAGCAGGCAATGAAGAGATTGAACACCTGCTCATATCGGCTGTCAATGAAGCGGCTCAGCAGCTGAAGACGATGCGTGAAAAAGAGGGGAAGGCATTGCTTTCCGATGTACAGGAGCAATTGGCGACGCTTAAACAATGTGTACAAAATGTGCAGCATCTTGCTCCTGAAGCTATTGAGCAATATCGGGAGCGATTGACGAAACGCATGAAGGAATTGGTGCAGGGAGACGTAGATGAGGCTCGCCTTTTAACGGAAGTCGCCATTTTCGCGGAAAAAACGGATATTAATGAAGAGCTCAAACGAATTCGTAGCCATATTGAGCAGTTTGTCCAAACATTGCATCATCAAGAACCGATCGGGCGAAAGCTGGATTTTTTAATTCAAGAGCTCAATCGTGAAGTAAATACGATTGGTTCAAAAGCTAATGATAGCCGCATTGCTGTACAAGTTGTTGAAATGAAGAGCGCACTTGAAAAAGTAAAAGAGCAGGTACAAAATATAGAGTAATCGTTTATAATGGCTAGGTTGCGGCAACAATAATTTTTATGGTAGGTGGAGTTCAGTGGGAGTTAAACTTGTCAATATCGGCTACGGAAATATGGTTTCAGCCTCTCGAATCATATCGATTGTTAATCCCGATTCCGCTCCGATTAAGCGGATTGTTCAAGATGCGAGAGAGTGCGGCAAACTTGTGGATGCCACTCATGGCAGAAGAACCCGAGCGGTCATTATCATGGATAGCGATCATGTTGTTTTATCATCGGTGCAGCCAGAAACCGTGGCACATCGATTATATGAGCGTGAAGATTTATCAGAGGAAGGGTAGGTTTCTATATTTTTATGAGCGAAAGAGGGTTATTAATCGTATTATCAGGACCATCCGGTGTTGGAAAAGGGACGGTGCGCAAGGCGTTATTCTCGCAAGCCGATATTAATTTGCATTATTCGATTTCAGTGACGACGCGAAAGCCGCGTGAGGGAGAAGTAGACGGGATTGACTACTTTTTTACAACACGCGAAGAGTTCGAGCAAATGATTCGCGACCATAAGCTGCTTGAGTGGGCTGAATATGTCGGCAACTATTATGGTACGCCGATTGATTACGTTGAGAAGACGCTGCAGGAAGGCAAGGATGTCTTTCTTGAAATCGAGGTGCAGGGAGCGCTGCAAGTACGCAAGGCATTTCCGGAAGGATTGTTTATTTTTCTTGCCCCGCCAAGCTTAAGTGAGCTAAAAAATCGAATTGTTACTAGAGGAACTGAAACAGAAGAGCTGATTAACGACCGCATGAAAGCGGCAAGAGAAGAATTAGAAATGATGGATGCCTATGACTATGTCGTAGAAAATGACCGGGTCGAATTAGCGTGCGAGCGCATTAAAGCCATTGTCACAGCTGAACATTGCAAGCGCGAGCGCGTGGCACAACGGTATAAAAAAATGTTGGAGGTTGAATAAACGATGCTTTATCCTTCCATTGATCTTTTAATGGAAAAACTTGATTCCAAATACACGCTTGTGAGCGTTGCTGCAAAACGGGCGCGCCAACTGCAGGAAAAAGACGATCTTACAATTGAAAGGCCTGTATCAAAAAAATTCGTTGGAAAAGCGTTAGAAGAAATTGCGGCAGGCCATATTGAACTTGTAAAAGAAGAGTAAAAATAACAACCTAGGTTTTAGGTTGTTATTTTTTTACAAAAGTGAGAGGGGAGCTCCAAAAAATGATTGAACAAAAAAATATTTTATTATGTGTGACGGGTGGAATTGCTGTGTATAAGGCAGCCGCATTAACGAGCCGATTAACACAGCGTGGAGCCAATGTGAAAGTGATGATGAGCGAGGCAGCGTGCAAATTTGTAACGCCGTTAACGTTTCAAGCATTGTCACGCCATGATGTTTATGTCGATACATTTGAAGAGAAACACGCTGAAGTAATAGCGCATATCGATTTAGCAGATTGGGCTGATCTTGTATTAGTAGCTCCGGCGACAGCCAATACCATTGGGAAGCTAGCGAATGGAATAGCGGATAATATGATCACGACGACGCTTTTGGCCACAAGGGCGCCTGTGTGGCTTGCCCCTGCTATGAATGTCCATATGTATGAACATCCGACTGTCTGTGAGAATATGGAAAGGCTTGCCCGTTTTGGCTACCAGTTTATCGAACCATCCGAAGGCCATTTGGCTTGCGGTTACGTTGGAAAAGGAAGACTAGAAGAACCAGAAAATATTGTCACATTGATTGAACAATATTTTTCTTCCTCTCCTTCATCTCTATTATTGAAGGGCAAGAAAGTGCTTGTGACGGCAGGGCCGACGCGTGAAAAAATAGATCCTGTCCGATTTTTCAGCAATCGGTCGACAGGGAAAATGGGATATGCCATTGCGGAAACAGCGGCAGAGCTAGGGGCAGAGGTGACGCTCATTTCCGGGCCTACCAATCTGCCATCACCTCGCAATGTAGAAACAATCCGAATTGAGTCTGCGCAAGAAATGTACGAAGAAGTGATCAAAAGATTTTCTTCTGCTCATATTGTTATTAAATCAGCTGCTGTCGCCGACTACCGCCCCAAATATGTATTTAACGAAAAAATGAAAAAAAAGCCTGGGGATCTTGTGGTTGAACTGGAAAGAACGATTGATATTTTAAAAGCGCTTGGAGAGCAAAAGACAGAGCAGTTTTTAGTCGGATTTGCTGCGGAAACAGAGCAAGTGGAAGAGTACGCTCTTCAAAAACTACAAAGGAAAAATTTGGATATGATTGTCGCTAACAATGTTGCCCAAAAGGGAGCGGGATTCGCCAGCGACACGAATATTGTCACAATTTTTAAACGGGATGGATCCATTACGAAGCTTCCGTTGCTAACGAAAAAGAAAGTAGCTGAAGAAATTTTAAAAGAGATTGCCGAGGCGATTGGATGAAAATTGCAGCAGTTATCGTTGATGTGCCTTCACGGCAAACAGACCGGCCGTTTGACTATAAAATACCGGAGAAATGGGAGGATGTCCTGCAAATTGGCATGCGAGTCGTTGTTCCGTTTGGAACGCGACGGCTACAAGGATTTGTAGTAGATATTAAGACTTATTCTGATGTCAAGTCATTAAAAGCGATTGAAGCCATTTTAGATGTGGCTCCCGTATTGAATGAAGAACTGTTGCGTTTGGGCCAATACTTAACCGAAACGACGCTCTGCTTTGCAATTTCCGCTTACCAAGCGATGCTTCCGGCTGCGATGAAAGCGAAGTATGAAAAAGAGATACGCCTTGTAGATGAAAAATATCGCGATCGTTTGCATCCAAATGTCCAGCCTTTCTTTTCTAACCGCTCTGCGGTTTCGTGGAAAGAGCTTGAGAATACCAATGTGTTATCTCGCTTACAAAAGGACGTTCAAAACGGCTATTTGGAGGTTATTTATCATCTTAAGGACAAAGCAGCGAAGAAAACGATCAAATACGTTGCTTTTTCCGTGCCAGAAGAGCAGCGAAAGAAGGCGATTGAATCACTTCCGGCCAATGCTGTTAAGCAAAAGCAATTGTTAGAGCTGCTGCTTTTCAATGAGCACTTGCCATTAAAGGAGGTGCTCGAGCGAAGCGGTGCCTCGCACGCCTCAGTAAAAACATTAATTCAAAAAGGAATCATTTGCGAATATGAGGTTGAAGCTTATCGCGATCCCTATGGACAGCACCATTTTGCAGCCACTCAACCGCTTATGTTAACGGAGGAGCAGCAGCAAGCGCTCGAGCCGATCGTTAACAGCATCAAGGAGAATGAGCATCAAGTCTTTTTGCTTTATGGTGTGACAGGGAGCGGAAAAACAGAAGTATACATGCAAGCGATTGAGGCCGTATTAAAGCAAGGGAAGGAAGCCATTGTACTCGTTCCAGAAATTTCGCTCACGCCACAAATGGTTGAGCGATTTAAAGGGAGATTTGGCTCGCAGGTGGCCGTGCTTCATAGCGGATTATCGATTGGTGAAAAGTATGATGAATGGCGCAAAATTCATCGCAAAGAAGTCAAGCTTGTGGTTGGAGCGCGTTCTGCTATTTTTGCCCCATTTGAAAATTTAGGTATGATTATCATTGACGAGGAACATGAATCGAGTTATAAACAGGAAGAAACACCGCGCTATCATGCACGTGATGTGGCTATTTACCGGGCGCGCTTTCATCAATGTCCCGTTGTGCTGGGCAGCGCTACTCCGTCTCTTGAATCATTTGCTCGCGCCAAAAAAGGAGTTTATCAGCTTCTTACTTTAACCAAAAGAATGAGCGAAAATGGTCTGCCTGCTGTGTCCATCATTGATATGCGTGAGGAGTTGCGGAGTGGAAACCGCTCGATGTTTTCGCGGACGTTATTTGAAAAATTGCGAGAACGTCTTGATAAAGGTGAGCAATCTGTGTTGTTTTTAAATCGTCGCGGATACTCAACCTTTGTGATGTGTCGGGACTGCGGTCATGTCATCCGCTGTGCGCACTGTGATATTTCGCTTACTTATCATCGTGTGCAGCAGCGATTGAAATGCCATTATTGTGGGCATGAGGAACCGCTTGCTTACAGCTGTCCGTCATGCGGCAGCGAGCATATCCGTTTCTTTGGCACAGGCACGCAAAAAGTGGAGGAAGAACTGACTAAACTGCTTCCACAAGCCCGAGTCATTCGCATGGATGTTGATACGACGAGCCGCAAAGGGGCTCATGAGCGGATATTGTCGGAGTTTGGCGCAGGAAAGGCAGATATTTTGCTTGGAACACAAATGATTGCTAAAGGGCTCGATTTTCCAAAGGTGACGCTTGTGGGAGTGTTGAGTGCTGATACGATGCTCCACCTTCCAGATTTTCGAGCTTGCGAAAAAACATTTCAGTTGCTGACGCAGGTCAGCGGGCGAGCAGGGCGGCACGAATTGCCGGGAGAGGTCGTCATTCAAACGTATACGCCGGAGCATTATAGCATTGAACTAGCTGCTCGTCACGATTATGAAGCTTTTTATCAGAAAGAAATGGCACTCCGCAGGTTTCACGGTTATCCGCCGTTTTATTATTTAACGCTTATTACCGTTTCTCATCCCGAATTAATAAAAGCGGTTTCGGTTACAGAGAAAATTGCGGGTTATTTACGTGCGCAGTTATCGAAAGAGGCCATCATTCTTGGCCCGGTTGCTTCCCCTATTGCTCGTCTCCATGATAGATATCGCTATCAATGCATGATAAAATACAAGCGAGAGGCTAATTTTACTAAAATACTAAAGAATGTGGTCGACCGCTATCAGCAGGAAATGTCACAAGGAGAACTGTTGATTACGATCGACACAAACCCGTATATGATGATGTAAAATGGAGGAAATTGCATTGGCTAAGTTAAATATTGTCACATATCCAGCAGAAGTGTTAGAAACCGTTTGTGAAAAAGTCATAGAGTTTGACCGCAAACTTGTAAAATTACTGAATGATATGTATGAAACGATGCTGGAAGCAGACGGTGTCGGATTAGCGGCTCCGCAGGTAGGCATCGCCCAGCAAATCGCCGTTGTAGATGTCGGAGATGAGCATGGAAGAATTGAGCTCATAAATCCTGTGATTCTTGAGCAGAGAGGCGAGCAAATCGGACCTGAGGGCTGCTTAAGCTTTCCTGGGCTATTCGGAGAAGTGAAACGAGCGGATTACGTGAAAGTTCGGGCGCAAGATCGCCGCGGGCGCGCATATACGCTTGAAGCGACCGGTTTTTTAGCCCGCGCTTTACAGCATGAGATTGACCATTTAAACGGTGTTTTATTTACGTCCAAGGTCATTCGTTATTATGAAGAGGAAGAATTAGAAGGGTAGATGATGGATCATATGGTAAGAATCGTTTTTATGGGAACTCCGGATTTTTCTGTTCCAGTATTGCGGCAGTTAATCCATGATGGATACGATGTTGTTGGGGTTGTTACACAGCCGGACAAACCAAAGGGACGGAAAAGGGAGCTGACGCCGCCGCCAGTCAAAGTTGAAGCAGAAAAGCATGGGATTCCAATTTGGCAACCGACCAAAATTCGTGAGAAGGAACAATATGAAAGGGTGCTAGCATTTAAGCCGGATTTAATTGTCACTGCAGCCTTTGGTCAGATTTTGCCGAAGGAGCTGCTGGAGGCGCCTCCATATGGCTGCATCAACGTTCATGCGTCTTTGTTGCCGGAATTGCGCGGAGGTGCGCCAATTCATTATGCGATTTTACAGGGAAAAACAAAGACGGGAATAACCATTATGTACATGGCAGAAAAGCTTGATGCAGGCGATATTTTAACACAGGTAGAAGTCCCGATTACGGAAGACGATACCGTTGGCACCCTCCACGACAAATTAAGTATGGCCGGAGCCAAGCTGCTATCCGATACTATTCCGCTTTTACTTCAAGGAAAAATTACACCAATCCGCCAGGATGAAGAAAAGGCGACATTTGCTTATAATATTAAGCGTGAACAAGAAAAAATTGACTGGACCCGTACAGGAGAAGAAATTTATAATCATATCCGCGGTTTAAATCCTTGGCCCGTGGCTTATACCATGTATCAAGGGCAAGTTTGGAAAATCTGGCGTTCAGAAAAAATTCGCGCTTCTTCACAAACACAGCCAGGGACGATTATGGAAGTGGTGAACGACGGCATTGTCGTAGCCACTGGCAATGATGTCGCCATTAAAATTACCGAATTGCAGCCGGCTGGGAAAAAGCGGATGAGCGCTGAACAATTTTTGCGCGGCGCCGGGGCAGCGATAGCAATCGGAACGAAGCTAGGAGATGAAAATGAAACATAAAAATGTAAGAGAAGTTGCCTTAGATGTACTTTTAGCTATTGATGAAAAGGAAGCCTATAGCAACCTATTGCTCAATCAAACGATCCGTTCCACAAGGTTGCCAGAAAGAGATACCGGTTTATTGACAGAACTTGTATATGGAACGGTTCAAAGACGTGATACGCTCGATTACTATTTGCAGCCATTTATTAAAAAATCACATAAGCTGCAAAAATGGGTGCGGATGCTGCTTCGCTTATCGCTCTATCAAATGCTATATTTAGATCGTATTCCTGATCGCGCCGTTATTTTCGAAGCGGTTGAAATTGCTAAAAAACGCGGCCACCGTGGCATTTCGTCGATGGTCAATGGCGTTTTGCGTGCCGTTCAGCGGGATGGCGTTCCTTCTGTCGATGAAATTCAAGGTGATGTTGAACGACTAGCCGTGAAAACGAGCCATCCGTATTGGCTTGTCAAACGCTGGGCATCACAATATGGCCTTCAAGAAACCGAAAAAATATGCATGGCTAATTTAACCGCACCAAAACAAACAGCGCGAGTCAACACAGTATTGGCGACCGTTGATGAAGTGATTGCCATGTTGGAAGAAGAAGGAACGGAAGTCGAACGGGGAGAATTGGCAGAAGAAGCGATTCGAGCGAAAAAAGGAAACTTGGTGGATACGAAAGCTTTCCGAAACGGGTATATGACCATTCAGGATGAAAGCTCGATGCTTGTGGCCAGAGCGCTCCATCCTAGCGAACATGAACGAGTGCTGGATAGTTGTGCGGCTCCAGGAGGAAAGTCGACACACATCGCAGAGCTTATGAAACGGACGGGACAAGTTATTTCGCTAGATGTTCATGAGCACAAAGTAAAATTGATTAAGCAGCAAGCTGAGCGTCTTCATCTGCCCAACATTGCTGCATATGTATTAGACAGCCGGCAAGCTTCGCAGTATTTTGCTCGTGAATCGTTTGATAAAATTTTAGTAGATGCCCCTTGTTCGGGATTTGGAGTGATACGGCGCAAGCCGGATATTAAATATGCCAAAAATGAGAAGGATCTTCGGGAGCTTGCTCGTTTGCAATTGGCTATTTTAAGGGAAGTGGCTCCGCTGTTAAAACGAGGTGGAACGATCGTTTATAGCACATGTACGATTGACCACGATGAGAATGAGGAGGTAGTGGCTGAGTTTTTGCGTCTTCATCCCGAGTTTACCGTCGATGATACGCTTTCGGAAAGATTGCCAGAAAAGGTGCGTCCCTATGTAGCAAATGGGCAATTGCGCTTGCTGCCTCACTATTTTGATTCAGATGGATTTTTTATCGCATCATTACGAAAGAAGGTGTAACTTCATTGAGAAAAGCAAAAATTCAAACGAGCCATCAACGAGCAACCGATGCGTCTCAGCCATCCATCTATTCTTTCACATTGGAGGAACTGCGAGAATGGATGGTAGAGCAGGGAGAAAAGCCATTTCGCGCGACGCAAGTTTATGAATGGCTTTATCAAAAGCGAGTCACCTCCTTTGAGGATATGACTAACCTGCCAAAAGTGTTGCGGGAAAAGCTCGCAGCCCATTTTACGATGACAACCTTAAAAACGCTTGTTCAGCAAACCTCAAAGGATGGAACGATCAAGTTTTTATTTGAGCTTCACGACGGCTTTTCAATTGAAACGGTATTAATGCGCCATGATTATGGCAACTCCATTTGTGTCACAACACAGGTAGGCTGCCGTATTGGCTGTACCTTTTGTGCCTCTACACTCGGTGGTCTAAAGCGTCATTTAGAAGCAGGAGAAATTGTGGCGCAAGTCGTAAAAGTTCAAAAAGCGCTTGATGAATATGCGGAGCGAGTGAGCAGCATTGTCGTAATGGGAATAGGTGAGCCATTTGATAATTACGATGCATTGATTAAGTTTTTACACATTGTGAATCATGCGAAAGGATTGCACATCGGCGCACGCCACATTACCGTATCAACAAGCGGCATTATTCCGAAAATCTATCAATTTGCCGACGAGGGGACGCAAATTAATTTTGCGATCTCTTTGCATGCACCAACGACCGAATTGCGTACAAAACTCATGCCGATTAATAAAGCCTATCCGCTTCCTAAACTAATGGAAGCCGTTCGCTATTACGTTGAAAAAACAGGAAGGAGAGTAACATTCGAATATGGACTGTTTGGTGGAGTGAACGATCAAATAGAGCATGCCGAACAATTGGCAGAGCTGCTCAAAGGTCTTAAATGCCATGTGAACTTAATTCCAGTCAATTATGTGCCAGAACGAAATTATGTGCGAACACCACGCGAGCAAATTTTTGCCTTTGAGCGCACGCTAAAGCAACATGGAATTAATGTCACGATTCGCCGCGAACAAGGACATGACATCGATGCCGCATGCGGACAGCTTCGCGCGAAGGAGCGAAAAGAGGAAACGAGGTGAAACCATGAAAGTCGTTTTTCAAACCGACGTTGGCAAAATTCGTCCTCATAACGAAGACTGCGGCGGTATTTTTAAAAATAAAGATGGCCACTACTTAGCGATGGTCGCAGATGGAATGGGAGGTCATCGTGCTGGTGATGTAGCAAGCGAAATGACGATTTCCTATTTAAAAAAGCAGTGGGAAGAAACCGAAAACATTACATCACCAGAAATCGCCGAGCGGTGGTTAAAAGAACAGATTGCAAGCATCAACCGCTTGCTGTTTGACCATTCACTGCGCCATATAGAATGCCAAGGAATGGGGACTACGATTGTCAGTGCGATTTGCACGGATCAGTTTGTGACAATCGGCCATATCGGCGATAGCCGCTGTTATTTGTTCAACCAACATGGATTCCAGCAAATCACAGAAGATCATTCTCTTGTTAATGAATTGGTGAAAACAGGGCAGATTTCTAAAGAGGATGCAGAGCATCATCCGCGCAAAAATGTGTTATTGCGCGCGCTTGGGACCGAAAAGAGCGTCAAATTAGATATTAAGACGATTGAAGTGGAGGAGCGCGATCGACTGCTTTTATGCTCAGACGGTTTGTCTAACAAGGTGTCTGAACAGTCGATGATGGACATTTTAACATCGGAACAATCGCTTGAAGAGAAAGCGCAAGCGCTAGTTCATTTAGCGAATGAGCATGGTGGAGAGGACAATATTACGTTAGTAATTGTTGAATTTTCATCGGAATGTGAAAGTAGGTGATCACACATGCTCATTGGTAAACGGTTAAATGGGCGCTATAAGATCATAAGTTTGCTTGGCGGCGGAGGAATGGCGAATGTTTATGTCGCGAGAGATATGATTCTGGAGCGCGAAGTAGCCATTAAAATTTTGCGTTTTGATTTTTCAAATGATGAACAGTTTATTAAACGATTTCGCCGTGAGGCCCAGGCAGCGACAAGTTTAAATCATGAAAATATTGTTAGCATTTATGATGTGGGTGAGGACGAAGGAATTTATTACATTGTGATGGAATATGTGCGCGGTTTTACACTTAAGCAATATATCCAGCAGCATGCTCCATTGCACGTTGCCAAGGCATTGGATATTATGGAGCAACTCACGTCAGCGATCTCACACGCCCATGCCAATGGCATTATTCATCGTGATATTAAGCCGCAAAATATTTTGATTGACGAAGAAGGAAACGTAAAAATTACTGATTTCGGTATTGCTGTTGCATTAAGCTCGACGACGATTACCCAAACGAATTCCGTGCTCGGTTCGATTCATTATTTATCTCCGGAACAGGCACGAGGAGGGATTGCGACCGAGAAATCTGATATTTATTCGCTCGGAATTGTCATGTTTGAATTGCTTACAGGCCATTTGCCTTTTTCAGGGGAGTCAGCAGTATCCATTATATTGAAACATTTGCAGACAGAAACTCCTTCGCCAAAAGCTTGGAATCCTTCTATCCCACAAAGTGTAGAAAATATTATTTTAAAAGCAACAGCAAAAGATCCGTTTTATCGTTATCAATCGGTACAGGAGATGAATGAAGATATTCGCACAGCCCTTGATCCAGAACGGGTGAACGAAAAAAAGTTTACGCTTCCGGCTGATGATGAACCGACAAAGGCGATTCCTATTGTGAAGGATCATGAGTTAACCAAGCAAACCATTATACGGGAGGAAGCGAAAGAGAAAAAGGAAGAAGACAAGCAGCTGCCTGATGCTGAAACGAAGAAAAAGCGGAAAAGAAAATGGCTTGGCTGGATGATTGCTCTTTTTTTATTCCTAATTGCGGCTGGAGTCAGTGCCGCCATATGGGGACCGACGCTCTTCTTTCCAAAGGATGTGACGGTTCCGGATGTAACGAACAAAAATTATGATGAAGCAGTAGAAAAACTTTCTTCCTTAGGCTTTGAAATTAAAGATACGATTGACATGGAAAGCAATGATATTGCCGAAGGAAATGTCATTCGGACAAAGCCAGAAGCAGGACGAGTCGTCAAAGAAGGAACAGAGATCACGATTTATAAAAGCATCGGGAAAAAGAGAATAGAGTTTGGAGATTACGTTGGCGAAGATATTGAGACAGTAGAGCAGCAATTGAAGGATGAACATTATTTAGCGGTGAAGCGCATTGAACGTTATAGCGATAAACCGGTTGGCACCATTCTTGAACAATTTCCTTCTCCAGGTGAACAGGTCGTTCCAGAGGAAACAGAAGTGGAATTTACCATTAGTGTAGGGGTGCCCAAAATTGTGCTAAAAGATTTGACGGGATATACAGAAAAAAGCGTGCGTGATTATGCGCAAGAGCAGCAGCTTAATGTTGTAGTGAAGCATGAATATTCTGATCAAGTCCCGCAAGGAATCGTGATTTCGCAAACACCGGGCGCTAATACAGAACTGCAAAAAGGTGATACCGTTACTGTTGTGATTTCGCAGGGAAAAGAACCGTTACCGAACAAGACAGTTGTAAAGGAAATTGAAATTCCATATGATGCGGAGGAGCCGGGACAAACGGTAGAGGCTCAGCTCTATATTCAAGATGCCAACCATGACATGACGAAACCGTATAAAACATATCGCCTTACAGCACCAGTTAAAGAAACGGTTGAATTTGTTATTCCTTATAATGGTCAAGGATACTATCGTGTCATTGTTAATAATATTGTAAAACAGGAAGGAACCATTCCTTATCCAAAGGGGTGAAGCTATGGCAGAAGGAAAAATTATGAAAGCATTAAGCGGATTTTATTATGTGTTAAGCGATGGAGAAATCATTCAATGTCGAGGAAGAGGGGTATTTCGTAAGCAAAAGATTACTCCTCTTGTCGGTGATTATGTCATTTTTCAAGCTGAAAGCAAAACAGATGGATATATTATGGAAGTATGTGAACGAAAAAACGAACTGATCCGTCCCCCAATTGCTAACGTCGATCAAGCGATTCTTGTATTTTCTGCGGTGGAGCCAGATTTTAGTACGATGCTTCTGGATCGTTTTCTTGTGCTCATTGAGGCGAAGGACATTCGTCCGATTATTGTCGTTAATAAAATGGATTTGCTTAATGAGAAGACAAAGCCGATTGTGCAAGGGTACATCAGCGATTATCGCCGCATCGGGTACGATGTCATCGAAACATCGATCGTCACAAAAGCTGGTCTTGAGCAACTGCTTCCTTATTTAGAAGGAAAGATTTCTGTCTTTGCGGGCCAGTCTGGTGTGGGAAAGTCATCACTTTTAAATGCGCTTCGTCCAGATTTACAGCTGAAAACGAATGATATTTCATTTCATTTAGGTCGCGGAAAACATACGACAAGACATGTTGAATTGATCGAAATTGGCGATGGGCTTGTGGCGGATACACCTGGCTTTAGTGCATTAGAGTTTCAGGATATTGAAGAGGAACAGTTACCGCTTTGTTTTCCGGAGTTTCGCCAACGCAGTCATGAATGCAAATTCCGCGGCTGCACCCATATGACAGAACCAAAATGCGCGGTAAAAAGCGCATTGGAAGCAGGAGATATTCCGGTCTATCGCTATAATCACTATCGCCATTTCATGGAGGAAATTAAGGAAAGAAAGACGAGGTACTACTGATGATTAAAATTGCGCCTTCCATTTTATCGGCAGATTTCGCAAAGCTCGGAGACGACATTCGAGATGTTGAGCAAGGTGGGGCCGATTATATTCATGTTGATGTCATGGATGGCCATTTTGTGCCAAATATCACGATTGGTCCACTGATTGTGGAGGCGATTCGGCCCATTACCACATTGCCTTTGGATGTCCATTTGATGATTGAACACCCGGATCGTTATATTCCGGCTTTTGCAAAGGCGGGAGCTGACATTTTATCTGTGCATGTAGAAGCTTGTCCGCATTTGCACCGTACCATTCATATGATTAAAGAATTGGGGGTAAAAGCAGGAGTGGTTTTAAATCCCCACACTCCAGTAGCAATGATTGAGTCTATTTTAGATGATATCGATTTAGTACTGCTCATGACGGTCAATCCAGGGTTTGGAGGACAAAAATTTATTTCTTCTGTATTGCCTAAAATTCGTCAGGTTGCGCAAATGGCAAAAGAACGGGGATTACAGCTTGAGATTGAAGTGGATGGCGGGGTGAATCGCAAGACTGCTCAGCTTTGCGTGGAAGCGGGGGCGAACGTACTTGTCGCTGGATCGGCGATTTACGGTGAAATCGACCGAAAAGCGGCTATTCAAGCGATTCGAGGCCACTAATAAAACGGAAGGTTGCATACCTTCCGTTTTTGTTAAAAGCGTATAGAAAGGAAGAGGAACAGGTGTTGATTCATATTGTAGGGGGAGGTCCTAAAGAATTTCTCCCGTCATTTCAGCCATACAAGCAGCAGGAAATTCAATGGATTGGCGTAGACAGAGGAGTATTGACATTATTGCAAGCAGGTATTCGTCCTACTAAGGCATTCGGTGATTTTGATTCCATCAGCAAGCAGGAGCTAGAGTATATACAGACGATGCTGAAAGATTTGGATATATGGCCATCGGAGAAAGATAAAACAGATATGGAAATTGCTTTAGATTGGGTGGCAGAGCAACAAGCCGATCGGATTCGAATTTTTGGAGCGACCGGAGGAAGAATTGATCATTTGCTTGGAAATATTCAGCTTTTAGCAAAATATATCGCTCAACCCATCGAAATCGTCGATAAGCAAAATGTTGTGACCATTCATTTGCCTGGGACTTATTCTGTTGAAAAAGATGGGCACCATTATATTTCATTCATTCCGATTTCCTATGAAGTAAAAGGCATTACTTTAAAAGGCTTTAAATATCCGTTAGAAAATTGTCATATTCAGCTTGGCTCTACACTATGTATTAGTAATGAACTCATCCAATCTTTTGGTACTTTTTCTTTTTCGGAAGGCATATTAATGATGGTAAGAAGCAAAGATTTAGAAGAGGCCTTTTAGGTACTATTTTTCATGAGTCGAATATACTTAATAAGGAAATGAGGCAAAGCTCGTCACGATAGTTTGGGAGGGATCGGAATGAAGTTTTATACAATTAAGCTGCCAAAGTTTCTTGGCGGAATTGTCCGGGCGATGTTGAATTCGTTTAAAAAAGGATAAAAAAAGCACCAGTACTGGTGCTTTTTTTTTTGGAAAAAACTCCGTTTTTCTTTTAAGACGCCAGACGCATGCCGGATTATGCGCGTTCGATTTTACCTGATTTAAGCGCACGCGCAGAAACCCATACACGCTTTGGCTTGCCGTCTACTAAAATGCGCACTTTTTGTAGATTCGCTTTCCATGTACGTTTATTCGCATTCATCGCATGTGAACGAGAGTTTCCGAAAGATTTTTTCTTTCCAGTTGCAAAGCATTTCGCCATTTTTTTCCCTCCTTACTTGCCAAACAAATTCAGTCATGGACTGCGTATACCCAAAATACTACTATAATTTATCATACAAAATAGCAGATTGCAATAGTCCATCCACTGCCTTTCAAGAAAATCTCCTTGACATCTATTTTGATTTTAGGCTAAATAATACTAGTGGACGATGGACTTTTAAAATGAAGGCTGTTGTAGTAAAATGGCTGTAGCTATGCGAACATTTCCGAAGGGGGAACCGATATGTCCATTGAAATGCAAACAACGTATGGACGCATTGAAATTTCAAATGATGTCATTGCTACGATCGCGGGTGGAGCAGCTGTAGATTGCTATGGAATTGTCGGAATGGCGTCAAAAAATCAAATTAAAGACGGGCTTTCAGAAATTTTGCGCAAGGAGAATTTTTCAAAAGGTGTCATTGTACGTGAAGAGGATGGAGAAGTACATATTGATATGTACATCATCGTCAGCTATGGAATCAAGATTTCAGAAGTGGCTCATAATGTGCAAACGAAAGTGAAGTACACGTTAGACAAGACACTAGGACTTGCTGTGAAATCAATTAATATTTATATTCAAGGAGTTCGCGTTACGAACTTATAGGACTGTAAGGAGGAATTTATCGGTGGCAATCCGGACGTTAGATGGAAGACGTTTTGCGGACATGGTGTTACAAGGAGCGCAGCATTTATCCAACAATGCGAAGTCTGTGGATGCGCTGAACGTCTTTCCTGTCCCAGATGGCGATACAGGTACTAACATGAATCTATCGATGACATCTGGGGCTAAAGAAGTGAAAAATCACATTTCTGATCATATTGGAAATGTGGCAGGCGCTCTTGCCAAAGGGTTATTAATGGGCGCGCGCGGAAACTCGGGTGTGATTTTATCGCAGCTATTCCGCGGTTTTGCAAAGGCCATTGAAGGGGCCTTAACCATTAACAGCATGGAATTTGCGGCTGCGCTGGAGGCAGGAGTGACGACAGCCTATAAAGCGGTGATGAAGCCGGTTGAAGGTACCATTTTAACGGTGGCAAAAGACGCGGCTAAACGTGCTGTTGCTGTAGCAAAAAAACAGACGGACATTGTGATAGTGATGGAAGAAGCAGTGAAAGAAGCAAAAGCATCGCTGCAGCGTACTCCTGATCTTCTTCCAGTTTTAAAAGAGGTTGGCGTCGTTGATAGCGGCGGGCAAGGTCTTGTCTATGTGTATGAAGGATTTTTGGCCGGTTTAAAGGGAGAAAATGTCGAGGGATTAAAAGCAGCGAGCCTCTCGATGCAGGAACTTATCAATACAGAACATCATAAAAGCGCACAAAGCCACATTCACACAGATGAAATTGAGTTTGGTTATTGTACGGAATTTATGGTTCGATTTGAAGAGGAAAAGCTTCGCCAATCTCCATTTTCCGAGGAGACATTCCGAAAAGAATTAAGCCAGTTTGGTGATTCGTTATTAGTTGTTGCTGACGATGAACTTGTAAAAGTCCACATCCATGCCGAACATCCTGGAGAAGTGCTCACTTACGGACAGCGTTATGGGAGCCTGTTAAATATAAAAATTGAAAATATGCGTGAACAGCACGCTCATATTGTGAATGAAGCAGCATCAGCAGTTCCTAAGACTGCAAGGCAAAAGCAACCATACGGAATCATTGTGATTTCAATGGGAGACGGCATTGCCGATTTATTCAAAAGCATCGGAGCGCATGCTGTCATTGAAGGTGGACAAACGATGAATCCGAGCACGGAGGATATCGTCACTGCTATTGAAAGCGTTTATGCTGAAACGGTGTTTGTGTTGCCAAATAATAAAAATATTATTATGGCTGCAGAGCAGGCGGCTTCTGTAGTGGGCAATCGTGTCATTGTGGTTCCAACTAAAACAATCCCCCAAGGTCTATCGGCGCTTTTAGCGTTCAATCCATCCGCGTCTCCAGAACAAAATGAGAAAGCGATGGCGGCAGCGCTATCTCAAGTAAGAACAGGACAAGTAACGTTCGCGGTGCGCGATACAGCGATTGATGGTATTGAGATTGCTAAAGGAGATTATATGGGGATTGCTGACGGAAAAATTGCTGTGTCAGAAAAGGATAAGCTACAAGCGGCTAAAAAGCTGTTAGATGAGCTTTTAAGTGAGGATGCAGAAATTTTAACCATTTTGTACGGTGAAGAAGCAACAGAAGAAGAGGTTCAAGAACTGGTTGATTACATTGAAGCCACATATACAGATATTGAGGTAGAAGCGCATAATGGAAAACAACCATTGTATCCATTTATCTTTTCGGTCGAATAATATGTTAGAATAACAGAAGGGGGGATCCCCTTCTATTTTATTGGGTATTCAAGGGAGAGAGGCAGCATGAAGTATAAAAGCGTATTTGATATTATTGGGCCAATTATGATTGGGCCGTCAAGCTCTCATACGGCAGGAGCGGCAAGAATCGGAAGAGTAGCACGAAGCTTATTCGGAAGACAGCCAAAGTGGGCCCATATTTCATTCTATGGCTCATTTGCGCAAACATACAAAGGCCATGGGACAGATGTAGCCATTGTTGGCGGACTGTTAGATTTTGATACATTTGATGAGCGAATTAAATCATCGCTTGACATCGCAAGACAAGAAGGAATGGAAATTGTGTTTTATGAGGAAGATGCCGTCCCAACTCATCCGAATACGGCTAGAGTTCGAATCGGTGATGAACAAGGGGAACTAGAGCTTGTCGGCATTTCCATTGGCGGCGGAAAAATCGAAATTACAGAATTGAACGGATTCGAGCTAAAATTGTCAGGCCATCACCCTGCCATTCTTGTTGTTCATAACGACCGTTATGGAACAATTGCTTCTGTGGCAAATGTGTTGGCGAAATATGCTATTAATATTGGACATATGGAAGTTTCTCGAAAAGAAAAAGGGAAGGAAGCGTTAATGACCATTGAAGTCGACCAGCCGATTGATCCTGCAGTAATTGAGGAACTTTCACAGCTTCCCCATATTATTCAAGTAACCAAAATTGTCGAATAACAAAGAAAGCGTTTTCGTATATAAAGGAGGCATCTTAGATGTTTCGGAATGTTGCAGAATTAGTACAGCTAGCCGAGAGTCAGAACATTAAAATTGCTGAAGTTATGATCCGGCAAGAAATTGAAATAACAGGAAAAAGTAGAGAAGAAATTTTCAGCCAAATGGACCGCAATTTGCAGGTAATGGAGCAGGCGGTCATGAAAGGTCTAGCCGGTGTTTCTTCCTATTCTGGATTGACAGGCGGCGATGCCGTACTGTTGCAAAATTATATTAAGCAGGGCCGTTTTTTGTCAGGAGAAACGATTCTAGATGCTGTTAGCAAAGCAGTGGCAACGAATGAAGTGAATGCTGCCATGGGAACCATCTGTGCTACTCCAACAGCTGGATCGGCAGGGGTGGTTCCAGGAACACTATTTGCAGTGAAGGAAAAACTGCATCCAACCCGTGAAGAAATGATTGAATATTTATTTACGGCAGGAGCATTTGGTTTTGTGGTCGCCAACAACGCTTCGATTTCCGGAGCCGCAGGGGGCTGCCAAGCTGAGGTGGGATCCGCAACAGGAATGGCGGCGGCAGCTCTCGTAGAAATGGCGGGCGGTACGCCAAGCCAAGCAGCAGAAGCAATGGCCATTGCGTTAAAAAATATGTTAGGATTAGTATGTGATCCAGTAGCTGGATTAGTCGAGGTGCCTTGCGTTAAACGAAATGCCATGGGAGCGGCAAACGCGATGGTAGCAGCGGATATGGCGCTGGCCGGCATTAAAAGCCGCATTCCTTGCGACGAGGTCATTGATGCGATGTATCGCATCGGGGAAACGATGCCAACGGCACTCAAAGAAACTGCACAAGGGGGGTTAGCGGCGACGCCGACAGGCCGCGCACTAGCGGCGAAAATTTTCGGCGTTCCTACCAATCACCGTGAATAAAGAATTGCAACAACCAGTCACACAAATTAAAGGAATTGGAGAAGAAACAAGCGAAGCGCTGCGGGATATGGGAATTGAGACGATTGAAGATTTGTTGATGTATTTTCCGTTTCGCTACGAGGATTATGAAATACGCGACCTTGCAGATGTCAAGCATGATGAGAAGGTAACCGTACAAGGGAAGGTTCATAGTGAGCCTTCTCTTATGCATTATTCCCGCAAAAAATCTCGTCTGACATTCCGATTGCTTGTTGATCGCTATCTGATTAACGTCGTGTGCTTTAATCGTCCCTATCTGAAAAACAGGCTCAGCATCAATGAAACAGTCACTGTCATTGGAAAATGGGATCAGCATCGCCAAACGATTACCGCTGTTGAAATAAAGATAGGAACGCAATCGGAGGCATGTGAGCTAGAACCGGTGTATTCTGCGCGAGGAGCCTTGACGGTTAAAGGAATCCGCAGATTTATCAAACTGGCTCTTGAGCAATATGGGGGAGCGATACATGATCCGCTACCCGCTTCTATTCGTCAAACCTATCGCTTGATCTCAAAACATACGGCGATTTCAGCCATTCATTTTCCTCGCTCTCATGAAGAGCTGAAGCAAGCACGTCGCCGGCTTGTATACGAAGAATTTTTATTATTTCAATTAAAAATTCATGTTTTGCGCAAAATTCAGCGTGAACATTCGAGTGGCATTTCCCATCGTTTTTCGATGGAAAAGCTGGAGCAATTCATTCAGCAGCTTCCATTCTCATTGACCCATGCACAAAAGCGGGTCATCCAAGAGATTATGAAAGATATGAGATCCCCGCATCGAATGAATCGACTGTTGCAAGGAGATGTAGGTTCGGGAAAAACAGTCGTCGCTGCGATTGCTTTATATGCCACCGTTTTATCGGGATATCAGGGGGCGCTGATGGTGCCAACCGAAATTTTGGCAGAGCAGCACGCACACTCACTGAAGCAGCTGCTGGCGTCTGCTGAGGTGTCGGTTGAGCTGCTGACAAGCTCGGTAAAAGGAAAGAGGAGAAAAGAACTGCTTACCAATCTTGCTGCAGGCCAAATTGATATCGTCATTGGCACACATGCACTCATTCAGGATGAAGTCAATTTTCATAAACTAGGGCTCGTTATTACCGATGAGCAGCATCGCTTCGGCGTGGAGCAACGCCGGATTTTGCGTGAAAAAGGAGAATCTCCGGATGTTTTGTTTATGACCGCGACTCCCATTCCGCGGACGTTGGCGATTACAGCTTTCGGTGAAATGGATGTTTCGATTATTGATGAAATGCCCGCGGGACGCAAAAAAATTGAAACATATTGGGTAAAACATAACATGCTTGAGCGCGTTCTTGATTTTATAGAGAAAGAAGTGCAAAAAGGCAGGCAAGCCTATGTCATCTGTCCGCTCATTGAGGAATCGGAGAAGCTTGATGTGCAAAATGCGATTGACGTCCATAGCATGCTTGTCCATTATTATCGGGGAAAATATCGAATCGGCCTCATGCATGGCCGCCTCTCTTCGGAAGAGAAAGATGAAGTCATGAAAGCCTTTAGCCAAAACGAGGTGCATATTTTAGTTTCGACAACGGTTGTGGAGGTCGGAGTCAATGTTCCAAACGCGACGGTCATGCTGATTTACGATGCCGACCGGTTTGGTCTGGCGCAGCTTCATCAGCTAAGAGGACGTGTAGGCCGTGGCAATGAACAATCGTACTGCATTTTGTTAGCCGATCCTAAATCAGAAACCGGAAAAGAGCGAATGCGGATTATGACAGAAACGAATGACGGCTTTGTGTTGTCAGAAAAAGATTTGCAGCTGCGAGGTCCCGGTGATTTTTTTGGAACAAAGCAGAGCGGACTGCCAGATTTTAAGCTTGGCGATGTCGTGCATGATTATCGAGTACTTGAAGTAGCGCGAAGTGATGCGGCTAAATTAATTGAATCTCATGCATTTTGGCACGACGAGGCGTATCATTGGCTACGCCTTTATTTAGAAGAATCCGGTGCATTAAGCGGTGAAAAACTAGATTAAAAAACAGATTGCAAACTTAGTCTTGCAATCTGTTTTTTTTAATTATATACTACTATTAGTACCTAGTCATAAAATTGGACGGTGTATGCATCATGCGAAAAACAAAGCGGGAGCGGCAGCGGATGCTGAAAGAAACGATTGAAAAAAATCCATTTATTACAGACGAAGAATTGGCCGAACAATTTTCTGTCAGCATTCAAACAATTCGTTTAGACCGACTAGAGCTATCCATCCCTGAATTGCGCGAACGAATTAAGCATGTTGCCGAGAAATCATTTGCCGATAAGGTAAAATCACTGCCGATTGAAGAAGTCGTCGGCGAAATTATTGATATTGCTCTAGATAAAAGTGCGATCTCTATTTTTGATGTCAAGGCTGAGCATGTGTTTAGACGGAATCGCATTGCGCGCGGACACCATTTGTTTGCGCAGGCCAATTCGCTGGCGGTTGCCGTGATTAATGATGAACTAGCCTTGACTGCTAAAGCGAATATTCGATTTACGCGTCAAGTGAAAGAAAATGAACGGGTCGTGGCAAAGGCAAAAGTAAAAGGAATCAATGAAAATGGAAGAACGATGGTCGAAGTGAATAGTTATGTTGGACAAGAGCTTGTGTTTTCAGGAGAATTTGAAATGTATCGATCAAACATCGCAAAAAAGGATGGAGTAGATGATGAGAATAGCGATTGATGCCATGGGGGGAGATCATGCCCCAAAAGAAATTGTGCTTGGGGCTGCGAAAGCAGTTCAGCATTTTCAGGACATAGAAATCATTCTCTTTGGCAACGAACAGCAAATTCGCTCCTATCTTCCCGCTGCTGACCGCATTGACATTGTACATACCGATGAAGTAATTGAAGCAACGGATGAGCCGGTTCGAGCCGTCAGACGAAAAAAACAATCATCCTTGGTATTAATGGCAGAAGAAGTGAAACAAGGTCGTGCCGATGCCTGCGTTTCAGCGGGAAATACAGGAGCATTGATGGCTGCTGGCCTATTTATTGTCGGAAGAATCGAAGGGATTGAGCGTCCAGCATTAGCACCAACGCTGCCAACCCTAGGAGGCGAAGGCTTTGTATTTTTAGATGTCGGCGCAAACGTCGATGCACGTCCTGAACATCTGGTGCAATACGCGCTAATGGGCTCTGTTTACGCTAAAAAGGCAAGGGGAATTGCGAAACCGCGCATCGGTCTATTAAATGTAGGAACGGAAGACCAAAAAGGAAATGATTTGACTAAACGCGCTTTTCTTCTGCTGCAAGAGGCGAATGTGAATTTCATCGGAAATGTTGAAGCGAGGGATTTGCTTCAAGGAGTGGCTGATGTGGTGGTAACGGATGGTTTTACCGGAAATGTCGCGCTAAAAACGATTGAAGGTACGGCTCTTTCCGTATTTTCGATGCTAAAAGAGGGGTTGACGAGCAGTTTTTCTAGCAAACTGGCAGCCGCTGTGCTGAAGCCGAAGCTTTTAGAAATGAAGCGCAAGATGGATTATTCTGAGTATGGCGGTGCTGCTTTGTTTGGATTGAACGCTCCTGTCGTGAAAGCGCATGGTTCCTCTGATGCGACAGCGATTTTCCACGCCATTCGTCAGACGCGCGAAATGGTGATTACGGATATGATTGGCACGATTAAGCAGGAAATGGAACATATTCACTCATAAAGGAGGGAATGATAGATGGGAAAACTAGCTTTGATTTTCCCGGGTCAAGGCTCGCAAACAGTAGGGATGGGAAAAGAATTAGCAGAAACGGATGCAAAAGCAGCCTCCATTTTTCAACAGGCTGATGAACGTCTGGGTCTTTCCCTTTCTACGATTATTTTTGAAGGACCGCAGCAAACATTGACGCTTACATATAATGCGCAGCCCGCTTTATTAACAACGAGCATTGCGCTGTTTGAAAAAGTAAAAGAGGCCGGTCTAACGCCTGACTACGTTGCTGGACATAGTTTAGGAGAGTACACGGCGCTTGTGGCAGCAGGAGCGATGTCATTTACAGACGCAGTGTATGCTGTCCGAAAAAGAGGAGAGTTTATGGAGGAAGCGGTACCTGCCGGTGAAGGAACGATGGCTGCTGTTCTTGGGATGGAAGCGAATGAACTTGCAGCCATTACGAAGCAGATTACTGAAGAAGGCCAGCCTGTTCAGCTTGCTAACTTGAATTGTCCAGGGCAGATTGTTATTTCTGGATCGAAAGAAGGAGTAGAGCGAGCAGCACAGCTTGCGAAAGAAAAAGGTGCCAAACGTGTTATCCCTCTTGAAGTAAGCGGTCCTTTTCATTCATCGCTTATGAAGCCAGCGGCTGAAAAATTGGCAAAAGTGCTAAACGAAGTAGCAATTCATGATGCGAATGTGCCTGTCATCGCGAACGTAACAGCGAAGCCAATGACAGAAAAAGAAATGATTCAAACGCTTTTAATTGAGCAGCTTTATTCTCCTGTTCGTTGGGAGGAGTCCGTAAGAACGATGATTGAGTTCGGTGTCGATACGTTTGTAGAAATTGGGCCAGGAAAAGTATTATCAGGTCTTGTGAAGAAAATTCATCGCGATGTGCGCGTTTATGCGATAAACGATACGGCTTCTTTTGAAGCGACAATCGCAGCGTTGAAAGGAGAATAAACATGTTGCAAGGAAAAGTAGCGCTTATAACCGGGGCATCGCGCGGAATTGGAAGAGCGATTGCTTTAGAATTTGCCCGTCAAGGAGCGAAGGTAGCTGTCAATTATGCCGGAAGCGAAGCGAAAGCAAAGGAAGTAGTGGATGAGATTTACCGTCTTGGCGGCGAAGCACTGGCAATTCAAGCGGATGTGTCGAATACAGAAGCGGTTGAGCAAATGGTGAAAGAGGTGATCGATCGCTATGGCCGCGTGGATATTTTAGTCAATAACGCCGGAATTACCCGTGACAATTTGCTCATGCGCATGAAAGAAGAAGAGTGGGATGATGTCATCAATATTAACTTAAAAGGCGTGTTTAACTGTACAAAGGCGGTTACACGTCCAATGCTCAAGCAGCGTTACGGCCGCATTATTAATATCGCTTCAGTGGTTGGTGTAATGGGGAATCCAGGGCAAGCCAATTACG
This sequence comes from Anoxybacillus sp. P3H1B, assembly GCF_001560855.1. Taxonomy (NCBI): domain Bacteria; kingdom Bacillati; phylum Bacillota; class Bacilli; order Caryophanales; family Anoxybacillaceae; genus Anoxybacillus; species Anoxybacillus sp. P3H1B. Next base: position 270,878 of record NZ_LPUG01000011.1, read on the forward strand.
TAGCTGCTAAGGCAGGTGTGATCGGCTTAACGAAGACAGCCGCTAAGGAATTGGCAAGCCGTAGCATCACGGTAAACGCTATTGCTCCGGGATTTATTGCGACGGATATGACAGATCGTTTGAATGAAGAGATTCGGACAGAAATGTTAAAGCAAATTCCACTTGCCCGTTTCGGCAATCCAGAGGACATTGCCAATATGGTCGCATTTTTGGCATCTGATGCAGCGAGCTATATTACCGGACAGACGATTCATGTCGATGGCGGAATGGTCATGTAACGAATCTGGATTATCCGCTAGTATTTTGCCGATAAATTTACTATAATCATGAGAGGAGGTGAATTGTCGTGGCAGATGTACTAGAGCGCGTAACGAAAATCATCGTTGACCGCTTAGGCGTGGAGGAGTCTCAAGTAACACTTGAAGCTTCTTTCAAAGATGATTTAGGTGCTGATTCATTAGATGTGGTTGAACTTGTCATGGAACTAGAAGACGAGTTTGATATGGAAATTTCCGATGAGGAAGCAGAAAAAATTGTCACAGTAGGAGATGCTGTGAACTACATAAAAAGCCGCATGTAAGTAAACGATATAATGCAGAAAAGTCCCGTTGCTCTAACGGGGCTTTCTATGCTTTTGATGAATTGCCGAATACTTTGATTGAATGAAGTCCCGGAGGTCCTTATTTATGTCGAAGCAGAAAGACAAAGAGCAGCGCATGAGCGAAAAAAAACGAGTAAAATTTAAACAGTTGCAGGAGAAAATCGGCATATTTTTTCTGGATGAAAAGCTGCTAATTCAGGCTTTTACCCATTCATCGTATGTGAATGAGCATCGCAAACGACCGCATGAGGATAATGAGCGTCTTGAGTTTTTAGGAGATGCTGTACTGGAACTGACCGTTTCTCAATATCTCTTTCGTCATTTTCCAAATATGACGGAAGGTGAATTAACGAAATTGCGTGCAGCGATTGTATGTGAGCCATCTCTTGTAAAATTTGCAAATGACCTTTCATTCGGCCAGCTTGTTTTGCTCGGCAAAGGAGAGGAGATCACCGGCGGGCGAATGCGGCCATCGCTTCTAGCAGATGTATTTGAGGCGTTTATCGGTGCTCTTTACTTAGATCAAGGAATTGATGCGGTCATTCGGTTTTTGGAGCAAACCATTTTTCCGAAGATCAATGAAGGTGCTTTTTCTCATGTGATGGATTATAAAAGCCAGCTGCAGGAACTTGTTCAGCGGGATGGTAGTGGCGTTATCGAATATGCCATTTTGCAAGAAAAAGGACCTGCGCATAACAAAGAGTTTGTTTCTCGCGTTTCTTTAAATGGTGAAGAGCTTGGAGTTGGTGCTGGAAGATCGAAAAAGGAAGCGGAGCAAAAAGCTGCACAAATGGCGCTGCAAAAGCTAAAAACGCCGAAACAGGAATAAGAAAAACAGTGCTGTGAAAAAAGGGTTGGCTCATTCGAAAATAGTCGGCCCTTTTTCTTCTCTAATGACATACAGACAAGCGATGCTTTAGTCTAGATAGGAAAGTGGAAATACAAACATCGCCCGTTCCATTTAGATAGCAGCTTCGTGTTTTTAAGCTTTTTCTGCTTTGCATTTGCAAAATTGAAGAAAAAGTTCTATATAGGTTTGAGCAAGTAGTTATGATACAATAATGAAGATTTAGATGAAAGATAGCGAGGCGGGGTACGGATGTTCCTCAAACGATTAGATATTGTTGGATTTAAATCATTTGCCGATCGGGTCTCGATCGAATTTGTGCCGGGTGTGACGGCTGTTGTCGGCCCGAATGGCAGCGGAAAGAGCAATATTACGGATGCCATTCGCTGGGTATTAGGCGAACAGTCAGCCAAATCGCTTCGCGGTGCGAAAATGGAAGATATTATTTTTGCGGGAAGCGACTCACGCAGGCCGCTAAATATTGCTGAGGTTACTTTGACACTCGATAATGAAGATGGGTTTTTGGCGCTTGATTATCAGGAAGTAAGTGTCACGAGACGCGTCTATCGCTCAGGAGAAAGTGAATTTCTTATTAATCAGCAGCCATGCCGTTTAAAAGATATTATTGATCTATTTATGGATTCAGGATTGGGAAAAGAAGCCTTTTCAATTATTGGACAGGGGCGAATCGAAGAAATTTTAAGCAGCAAACCGGAGGAAAGACGGACGATTTTTGAAGAAGCGGCAGGGGTGCTCAAATATAAAATTCGTAAGAAGAAAGCGGAGCATAAGCTGAATGAGACACAAGAAAATTTACATCGCGTCAATGATATTTTACATGAGCTAGAAAGCCAGCTGGAACCGTTGAAAATCCAAGCTTCTATTGCCCAGGACTATCTTGAAAAACGAAACGAGCTGGAAACGTTTGAAGTGGCGCTGATTGCCCATGAAATTGAAGAGCTGCATCGCCAATGGAATCATTTACGCGATCAGCTGACAGACCACCAGCAAAAGGAAATGGCCTTATCAGCGGCGTTGCAAAAAGAAGAAGCAACAGTGGAGCAGTTGCGTGACCAAATGACCGCACTTGATGAATCGATTGACGGTCTTCAGCAAGTGTTGCTTGTTGTAAGTGAAGAACTGGAAAAGCTTGAAGGGCGAAAGGAAGTATTAAAAGAACGAAAAAAAAATGCGGCACAGTATCAGAAGCAGCTTGAAGAGACGATCTCCTCCCTTTCTGAAAAAAGCGGAAAGCTATGCTCAACTTTGGAAAAGGAGAGGGAGCAGCTAACCCGCATACGCGAAGAGCTTCATGCGCTTCAAACGGAGCTGAAGGAAAAGCAGCGTGCTTTTGCCTCCTATGATATCAGTGTTGAAGAGCAAATGGAAAGGTTAAAAAGCGATTATATTGAGCTTGTTCATGAACAAGCTTCGTTAAAAAATGAGCGCACTCATTTGCAGGCTTTGCTTGAAAAATTGGAAAAAAAGCAGAGTGTGCTAACGAAAGAGAACGAAAAACATTTAACAGAGCGAAATCGTATAAAAGAACAATATATCGCTTTGGAAAGCAAATATCAGCAAACGGAGCGAAAGCTGAAGGAGCAGGAAACACAGCTTCAGCAAAAAAGCGCTCAGCTTGCCGAGCTGAAACAAGAAATTGAGCAGAAGGAATCAATGCTTTATCAAGCTTATCAATATTTACAGCAAACCAAATCAAGAAAAGAAATGCTGGAGGAAATGCAGCATGATTATGCTGGATTTTTTCAAGGAGTTAAGGAAATTTTAAAGGCGCGTGAACAGCTTTCAGGAATTCACGGAGCCGTTGTCGAGCTTATTCATGTATCCAGCAAATATGAAACGGCGATAGAGATTGCGCTCGGAGGAGCGATGCAGCATATTGTGGTTGCTGACGAAGAAGCGGCACGCGCAGCCATTCACTATTTAAAAAAGCATTCATATGGACGAGCGACTTTTTTGCCGATGAACGTCCTCCAGCCTAAACAACTTCCATCTGAACAGCTGGCCATTGTTAAAAATCATCCAGCTTTTGTTGGCGTAGCAAACGAACTGGTTTCCTATGATTCCATCTATCAAACAGTACTGGCCCATCTGCTTGGCAATGTGATTGTGACGACAAATTTAAAGGGAGCGAATGAGCTAGCTCGGCTTCTTCATTATCGTTATCGTCTTGTCACCCTTGAAGGAGATGTTGTTAGCCCTGGGGGAGCGATGACTGGAGGGGGCGTAGCTAAGAAAACAAATTCTTTACTTAGCAGAAACCGAGAGCTAGAAACGATCACTGATAAGTTCCGAGACATGGAAGCAAAAACAGAGCAGCTTGAATTATTTGTACAGTCGAAAAAAAAGGAAGCGGCCCAGCGCGAGGCAGAAATGGCGGAGCTGCGGAAGCAAATAGAGGAAAGACGCTTTGCTTTGCAGGAAATAAAAAGTGCTTGGCGCGAAGTAGAGTGGCAGGAAAAGAATACGAGCGAACGCTTGGCTTTATATGATGAAGAAAAAGCGCATGACGAGCAGGAAATGAGGCAGCTGCGCGAAAAAATCACAACGGTGGAACAAAAGCTCTACCAAATGGAAGCCAAGCTTGCTGAAATTGACGAGCAAATGCAGCATCTTACGCTGCAAAAGCAGGATGAGCAAAGCTCGAAAGAAGCGTTGCAAGCTGCGATTACGGAGCAGAAAGTAGCGGTTGCTGAAAAGCAGCAGCTGTTGAAGCATATTCAGGAGAAGATCGCGCAGCTGACCCTTGAGCAAGAGGAAACAGAGAAGCAGCTTCAAGCGGCAAAAAAAGATTTACTGACACTTACAGACGAAATGAATTCCAATGTTTCTGGAGAGGAGCAGCTGGATCAGTTGCGTCAACAAAAAGTGCAAGACAAACAAGAAACGCTTGAGCTCATAGCTAGCCGACGTGAACAAAGACTTCAATATCAAGAAATGCTCGAAAATAGTGAGCGCGAGCTAAAAGAGAAAAAACGACAATATAAACAATTAACAGAGATTATTAAAGATGAAGAAGTCAAATTAAATCGTCTTGATGTGGAGCTTGAAAACTTGCTTAGCCGCTTGCGTGAAGAATATATGCTTACGTTTGAAGCGGCGAAAGAAAAATATCCACTGCAAATGGAAGCGGAGGCTGCTCGGAAAAAAGTGAAGCTCATTAAGCGGGCGATTGATGAACTTGGAACGGTAAATTTAGGCGCTATTGATGAGTATGACCGCGTATCGGAGCGCTATCAATTTTTAACAGAACAAAAAAGTGACTTGCAGCATGCAAAGGAAACGCTGCATCAAGTGATTGACGAGATGGATCAAGAGATGAAAAAGCGCTTCTTGACGACATTCCAACAGATTCGCTCGCATTTTGGTGATGTATTCCAGCAGCTGTTCGGCGGAGGGCGCGCGGATCTGCAACTTACAGATTCGAATGATCTATTAAATACAGGGGTGGAAATCGTCGCACAACCACCAGGGAAAAAATTGCAAAATTTAAGCCTATTGTCTGGCGGCGAGCGAGCGCTAACGGCGATTGCGCTATTGTTTTCCATCTTAAAAGTACGGCCGGTGCCGTTTTGCGTTCTGGATGAGGTGGAAGCCGCTCTTGACGAAGCCAATGTCCATCGTTATGCTCTGTATTTGAAACGATTTAGCAGTCAAACCCAATTTATCGTTATCACCCATCGCAAAGGAACGATGGAGGAGGCGGACGTGCTTTATGGCGTCACGATGCAAGAATCAGGGGTGTCAAGGCTCGTATCTGTCCGCTTGGAAGATTCTAAACAACTTGTGAAATCGTAAGGCAGGAAAGGTGATTAAAACGATGAATTTTTTCAAGAAGCTAAAAGAAAAAATTACCCAACAAACAGATGCAGTCACAGAGAAGTTTAAACAAGGTCTTTCAAAAACACGCGATTCCTTCACGGGACGGGTCAATGATTTAATTGCCCGTTATCGAAAAGTGGATGAAGAGTTTTTTGAAGAATTAGAGGAAATTTTAATTTCCGCTGATGTTGGCGTTACAACCGTCATGGAGTTAATTGATGAGTTAAAAATGGAGGTAAAGCGGCGGAACATTCAAGAGACGAAAGAAATGCAAGCTGTTATTTCGGAAAAGCTTGTCGATATTTATCGCGGGAGCCATGATGAATTGGCCACACTGAATATGCAGCCAGATGGCTTAACGGTCATTTTGTTTGTCGGCGTCAACGGTGTCGGAAAAACGACGACGATTGGCAAATTGGCGTATAAGTTAAAATCAGAAGGGAAAACCGTCATGCTGGCAGCGGGGGATACGTTCCGCGCTGGGGCGATTGAGCAGCTAGAAGTATGGGGAGAACGAGTCGGGGTTGAAGTAATCAAGCAATCCGCTGGCTCCGATCCAGCCGCTGTCATGTATGATGCCATTCAAGCAGCTAAAGCGCGCAAAGTCAATGTTTTGCTATGTGATACAGCAGGACGCTTGCAAAATAAAGTGAACTTAATGAAAGAGCTTGAAAAAGTAAAACGTGTCATTGAACGAGAAATCCCGGGGGCGCCGCATGAAGTATTGCTTGTTTTAGATGCGACAACCGGACAAAACGCAATGAGCCAAGCGAAAATTTTTAAAGAAGCAACAAACGTGACAGGCATTGTGCTGACGAAATTGGATGGAACAGCGAAGGGAGGGATTGTCTTAGCAATCCGCAACGAGTTGGACATCCCGGTCAAGCTTGTCGGCCTTGGCGAAAAGATGGATGACTTACAGGAATTTGATCCGGAACAATACGTATACGGTTTGTTTGCCAACTTGGTAGAAGAGTAAAAGAGCAAAAGGATGTCTCAACAAGACTTTGAGACATCTTTTTTTATCAAGAAGGAACCCACAGTGTCTGCGACAAACACTTAGTATGTCAAGTGGCCCCTATATACAAAAACAAGAAAGGCGCTATCTTTGCAAATACAAAGCTCTGTTTATACTAGACAACAACAATCGTTGGGACCGGCGAACTTTTACAACGGACTGTTGGATTTTTACAAAAAGCGATTTTGAGCCTGTTTTATTACTCAAGCAAAGAAATGAAACAAGCTGAAAGCTCAACACTTGACACCGCTGTGAAAAGACGCTAAACTAATCATTTGTAAAGGTATTTTACTTAACAAGCGAGGAGGGAGTCTCGTGCTTGAAAAAACAACGAGAATGAATTATCTATACGATTTTTATCAATCGTTGTTAACTCCGAAACAGCGGAGCTACATGTCACTTTATTATTTAGATGATTACTCCCTCGGCGAAATTGCAGAAGAGTATGAAGTAAGCCGTCAAGCGGTTTATGATAACATTAAACGAACGGAAGCGATGCTCGAGGAATACGAGGAAAAACTGCTGCTGTTTCAAAAATTTCAGGACCGGCAAAAGCTGATTAAGCAGCTAAAGCAGCGGACCTTGCAGCAGTATGCCGATGACCGAGAGCTGCTTCAGATGATCGAAGCGTTAGAGAAATTAGAGTAGGAGGCGGTAATGGATGGCATTTGAAGGATTAGCCGACCGTCTGCAAAGTGTCATGAACAAAATCCGCAGCAAAGGAAAGGTAACAGAAGCCGATGTTAAAGAGATGATGCGAGAAGTTCGGCTTGCTTTGTTAGAAGCGGATGTCAACTTTAAAGTTGTCAAGGATTTTGTCAAGCGTGTCAGCGAGCGAGCTGTTGGACAGGAAGTCTTAAAAAGCTTAACTCCGGGCCAGCAGGTTATTAAAGTGGTGAAAGAAGAATTAACCGCGCTAATGGGAGGAGAGCAAAGTAAAATTGCGGTCGCCAGCCGCCCGCCGACGGTGATTATGATGGTTGGCTTACAGGGAGCCGGAAAGACGACAACAACGGGCAAGCTTGCAAATCTGTTGCGCAAGAAGTACAACCGCAAGCCGCTTTTAGTTGCGGCTGATATTTATCGCCCTGCAGCGATTAAGCAGCTTGAAACACTCGGTAAGCAGCTGAATATGCCAGTATTTGCGCTCGGTGATCAAGTAAGCCCGATCGAAATCGCCAAACAGGCAATTGCCAAAGCGAAGGAAGAACATCATGACTATGTTCTAATCGACACAGCCGGCCGGCTTCACATTGACGAGACGCTCATGGATGAATTAAAGCAAATTAAAGAATGGACAAATCCGGATGAGATTTTTCTAGTCGTTGATGCGATGACGGGACAGGATGCGGTGAATGTTGCGCAAAGCTTCAATGAACAGCTCGGCTTAACAGGGGTTATTTTAACGAAGCTTGATGGCGATACGCGCGGCGGTGCCGCATTGTCCATTAAAGCTGTAACAGACACGCCGATTAAATTTGTCGGGATGGGCGAGAAAATGGATGCGCTGGAACCGTTTCATCCTGAAAGAATGGCTTCGCGTATTTTAGGAATGGGCGATGTGCTGACGCTCATTGAAAAAGCCCAGGCCGCTGTTGATGAAGAGAAAGCGAAAGAGCTTGAGCAAAAAATGCGCACAATGTCCTTCACATTCGATGATTTTCTTGAACAGCTTGGTCAAGTGCGTAAAATGGGGCCGCTTGACGAAATTTTAAAAATGCTTCCAGGAGCTAATAAAATTAAAGGATTAAACAATATTCAAATTGACGACAAGCAAATTGGCCGCGTGGAAGCGATTATTCGTTCGATGACAAAAGAAGAAAAAATCAATCCTGAAATCATTAATGCAAGCCGCAAAAAGCGGATTGCAAAAGGAAGCGGTACATCCGTTCAGGAAGTTAACCGCTTGCTTAAGCAGTTTGATGAAATGAAAAAAATGATGAAAATGATGACAACCATGCCAAAAGGAAAGAAAAAAGGGTTTAAATTCCCTTTTATGTAGGGGATAATGTGTTAAGAAAAAAAACTTTACAAACTAGATGATTATTGCTAATATACTATCTTGTGTGAACTATTTACGGAGGTGCTAGAAAAATGGCAGTAAAAATTCGTTTAAAACGCATGGGTGCGAAAAAATCACCTTTTTATCGTATTGTAGTAGCGGACTCTCGCTCACCGCGCGACGGCCGTTTTATTGAAACAATCGGCACATACAACCCGGTTGCAGAGCCAGCTGAAGTAAAAATCAATGAAGAGTTGGCGTTAAAATGGCTACAAAACGGCGCGAAACCATCTGACACAGTTCGCAATCTTTTTTCTAAGCAAGGAATTTTAGAGAAATTCCATCATTTAAAATACGGCAAGTAATGGCCGTGATCGTAGATGAAAGCGTTAATTGAGACGATTGTACGGGCGCTTGTCGATTATCCTGAAGATGTAGTAGTAACGAAGTCTTCGCATGAAAATACGGTTACCTATGTTTTATCGGTGCACGAAGAAGACATCGGAAAGGTGATTGGAAAGCAGGGCCGCACGATTCATGCCATTCGGACGGTCGTGTACGCTGCTGCGTCCGATCAGCCAAAGCGCGTGATCGTGCAAATTAAAGATAAAGGGTGAGGACAAATCCTCCCCTTTTTTTATATAATAAGGAAGCATCAATGTTTGGATGACCTAGGCTTTCATCGCCTCGAGAGGAAGCCTCTTTTTCAAAGCTGGTGCGCTCTGTCCTAAGAGACAGGAGTGCTCCCTTGTTTGATTACCGCTTTAGGGGTGGGGCTATGAAAATTATTCAGACCGTCGAAATCAAGCAAATTTTAACGAATAAAAGCAAAAAAGAGCTGTATGATCGATTCCTGAAAAGAAAGCGGCAGCTCCAGCAGGAGTGTGATCAGCTGCGTTTTGAGCAAAAGCGGCTTGAAAAGAGCACAAAGCAACCGTCTCATGCATTAAAGCAATATTTTATCAAAGAACTAAATGAGAGATTAGAAAAAATTAAGCTTCTTGATTTCCAAATCGAACAATTGCAAATTCTTCCGTTAGGGAGCGAATTGAAAGAGCGGGAAGTGCAAGCGTTAATTGAAGTGAACGTAGGAGACCGCTGGGAAGATGTGGCCGTGAAACGAACGATCGTGATCGAAGATGGATTTGTAAAAGAAATTCGTTGAAAAGAGGTGAGGATCAAACATGACAAAATGGTTTCATGTAGGGACAATTGTCAATACACATGGTATTCGCGGCGAGGTGCGAGTCGTTTCCAAAACGGATTTTGCCGAAGAACGCTATAAAATTGGCAACCTTCTCTACGTTTTTATGGACCACTCATCGGAACCGATCGAAGTGAAGGTGAAAAGCCATCGCGTCCATAAATCGTTTGATTTATTGTCTTTTGAGGGATATGATAACATCAATCTTGTAGAAAAATTTAAGGGAGCGGCTTTGAAAGTCCCTGAGAGCCAGCTTGGCCAGTTGGGAGAGGGAGAGTATTATTTCCATGAAATTATTGGCTGCACCGTGATCACAGAAGAAGGTGAAACGATTGGCATCGTCAAGGAAATATTGACTCCTGGCGCCAATGATGTATGGGTAGTCAAGCGGAAACATGAGAAAGATGCGCTGATTCCGTACATTGATGATGTCGTCATCCGCGTCAATCCTGAAGAAAAGAAAATTACGATTCGTCCGATGGAAGGATTGCTTGAATAATGAAAATTGATATTTTAACATTGTTCCCAAATATGTTTGCAGGCGTGTTTAATGAATCGATTTTAAAAAAAGCGCAGGAAAAGCGAGCAGTAGCTATTAATGTGGTGAATTTCCGCGAATTTGCTGATAACAAGCACCAGACGGTGGATGATTATCCATATGGAGGCGGTGCAGGAATGGTATTAAAGCCGCAGCCGATTTTCGATGCCGTTGCTCATTTAACGCAGCATTCGCCAAACGCGCGCATTATTTTGCTCTGTCCGCAAGGCGAACGGTACACGCAACGAAAAGCGGAAGAGCTGGCTAAGGAATCTCACTTAATTTTCGTTTGTGGGCATTATGAAGGATATGACGAACGGATTCGTGAGCATTTAGTAACCGATGAAATTTCGATTGGCGACTTCGTCCTAACAGGAGGAGAACTAGGGGCAATGGTCATCGTCGACAGTGTGGTCCGCCTGTTGCCGGGAGTCTTAGGAAACGAAGCTTCCTCTGTACACGATTCATATAGCTCGGGTTTGCTAGAGCATCCTCATTATACACGCCCCGCCGATTTTCGCGGCTTCAAGGTGCCAGAGGTCCTGTTATCAGGAAATCACCGCTTAATTGAGGAATGGAGGCAAAAAGAATCACTGCGCCGTACTTTTTTGCGCCGTCCGGATTTGCTTGAAACATACGAATTAACGGAACAACAAAAAAAGTGGTTGGAGGAATTTCAAAAAAACGAACGGTAACTATTGCATACAATACCCCTTTATGCTAGTATAATCTTTGTGACTTAAGCCTGCTTAAGTCGTTTAGAACGATGTTCCGCTGCAATGATGGAAAAGCATTGGTATGAGCATCTGTTGGAAGGAGTTGAAGATGATGCATCATTTAATTCAAGAAATCACAAAAGAACAATTACGTACAGACATGCCTGAGTTTCGCCCTGGTGACACAGTGCGCGTTCACGTAAAGGTTGTCGAAGGAAACCGTGAGCGTATTCAGGTGTTTGAAGGCGTTGTGATCAAGCGTCGCGGTGCTGGCGTGAGCGAAACATTCACTGTTCGTAAAGTTTCTTACGGTGTAGGTGTAGAGCGCACGTTCCCAGTTCATACGCCAAAAATTGCGAAGCTTGAAGTTGTTCGCCGCGGTAAAGTGCGTCGTGCAAAACTTTACTACTTGCGTCAACTTCGCGGTAAAGCTGCACGCATCAAGGAAATCCGCTAGTTGGTCCGCTGTATTCGCCGACCGAACGGCAGCGGGTCGAAGCGTACAACATGGACATGTCAATGATGAAACAAGGAGCTTGGTGTTCAAGCTCCTTTTTTCTAATCAAATTAGACGTAGGTGGGAGAAAGAAATGGCAAAACAAAAAAGTGAGACATGGGAATGGTTAAAAGCGATCGTGATTGCGGTGTTGTTGGCCGGAGGCATTCGCTATTTCATTTTTGCCCCGATTGTCGTTGACGGCCAATCCATGATGCCGACTCTTCACGATCGTGATCGCATGATTGTTAATAAGCTGTCTTATAAAATTGGTGAGCCGCACCGTTTTGACATTATCGTTTTTCATGCTGAAGAGGGGAAAGATTATATTAAGCGGGTCATCGGCTTGCCTGGTGATCGCATCGAATATAAAGATGATACATTGTATGTAAACGGAAAGCCTTATAAAGAACCGTACTTAGACCAATATAAAAAACAAGTGATTGATGGGCCATTAACAGAGCCGTTTACGTTGGAGGACATTCCAGGAGGGCAAGCAACCGTGCCAAAAGGTTATTTGTTTGTGATGGGCGATAACCGCCGCTTCAGCAAAGATAGCCGTCACATCGGCTTTATTCCGATGGAAAAGGTAGTGGGAAAAACCAATATTGTATATTGGCCGCTTTCTGATGCCCGTATTATTAAGTAAGTAGGTGGAAGCAATGACAATCCAGTGGTTTCCGGGCCATATGGCAAAAGCGAAACGCGAAGTGCAGGAAAAACTAAAATTAATTGACATCGTTTTTGAATTAGTGGATGCGAGAATCCCTTTATCTTCAAGAAATCCGATGATTGATGAGATTTTAGCGAATAAACCGCGCATCGTTTTGTTAAACAAGGCAGATATGGCGGATGAAGCCATTACTGCACAGTGGATTTCCTATTTTGAACAGCAAGCCTTGCATGCGTTAGCCATAGACTCTCAAGGCGGAAAAGGAACCAAACAAATTGTGGCTGCAGCTAAAAATATGCTGAAAGATAAATTTGCTAAAATGGCAGCCAAGGGAATTAAAAACCCGCGACCGATGCGCGCGCTCATTGTCGGCATTCCCAATGTCGGAAAATCAACCCTCATCAATCGACTAGCTGGCAAACATATCGCCAAAACAGGGGACAAGCCAGGCGTGACCAAAGCACAACAATGGATTAAGGTTGGAAAAGAAATGGAGCTGTTAGATACTCCGGGAATTTTGTGGCCGAAGTTTGAAGAGGAGGAGGTAGGGCTAAAGCTCGCTGCCACAGGAGCGATTAAAGATGCGATTTTAAATTTGCAGGACGTGGCGGTTTATGCCCTTCGCTTTTTAAACCAACATTATCCAGATCGTTTAAAAGAGCGCTATTCTCTTCAAGAAATTCCCGAAGATATCGTTGAGCTATTTGATGAAATTGGCAAACGCCGCGGTTGTTTAATGGCCGGTGGGGCCATCGATTACGATAAAGTAGCAGAGCTTGTTCTGCGTGATGTCCGTACAGAAAAGTTAGGACGTCTCAGCTTTGAAAAACCATAACGTTCGAAAAACAGGAGGTCAGATTGTAGACAAAGTCAAAATGGACTTTGTCTACAATCATTTTAGGCCCCCCCTTCTTTACCTCGAACTGTTTTGAATCCCCTTGTCAAACAAGGAGCAGCGCGGATGAACGAAGCAAGTTACGCAGGATGAAAGAGCGAATCAACAGTTTGAAAGCCCCAAAAACAGGCTTTATTTTTTAGAAAGCGCGCCGATATAAAAGATATAAGAGAAAGGAACGAATCATGACATGAAGCGTACAGCAAAAGAGATCGAACAGCTATTGCAAACGATTGACGACGCCCAGCATCCGTTGTTTCAGGAATTTATGAACGACGAGCGGGTTAGTGTCCAAAAGCTTATTGCTCGCTGGCACAAACGAAAACAAGCAGCGGAAAAAGAACGTCGTCTTTGGGAAAAGATGTCACAGCATGAGCAACAGCTCTATCGCCAAGGAATTTCGTATATCGCTGGCATTGATGAGGTGGGGCGCGGTCCATTAGCGGGTCCGGTTGTAGCTGCAGCTGTTATTTTGCCAAAGGATTTTTATTTGCCGGGATTAAATGACTCTAAAAAGCTGTCAGAAGCAAAGCGCGAACACTTGTTTGTCCATATTCAGCGCCATGCTATTTCTGTCGGAATTGGGATTGTTTCCGCAGCGGAAATCGATGAGCTGAATATTTATCAGGCAACGAAAAAAGCGATGATACAGGCGGTCAAGATGCTTGATCCAGAACCGCAATATTTGCTGATTGATGCAATGGAACTACCATTGGCTATTCCGCAGCGAAGCCTCATTAAAGGAGATGCTGCCAGCATTTCAATTGCTGCAGGCTCCGTAATGGCCAAAGTGACGCGCGATCGCATCATGAAAGAGCTTGGCGCTAAATACCCGCAATATGGATTTGAAAAGCATATGGGGTATGGAACGGAGCAGCATTTGCAAGCCATTCGCACATACGGAATTATGAACGAGCATCGACGTTCCTTCGCGCCAGTAAAAGAGGCGCTTAAGCAGAACTGATGTCCCACAGGCACATCAAGCAAGGGGGAGGAGCAAAATGACATCGATTCGGCAGACGGATGGATGGGGAAAATTTCATCGCATGGAATCAGCAAAATCGCTGCCGTTTCGCAGTGGCCAGGTCATATATGGGAGTGTGGAAAAAATCAATGATCAGCATCGCGCGCTCGTAAAAATCGGACAGGAAACGGTTCTGGCGGAGATGCAGACGCCATTATCAGAAGGAGGACGTTACTGGTTTCAGCTCTTAGCTGAACATGAAACCGTTCGCTTACAGCTCATTGCAAAATCAGAGACAGCAGGCGATGAAGCAGGAATCAATCACGCCGTATTACATTTGACAAAAAGCTGGGGGCTTCCGCGTGAGGCTCAACCGCTTCTCCGTTTTTTGTTGCAAAAGCAGCTCCCTGTTGTGAAAGAAGAGGTGCTTCAAGCAACCAAATGGCTTATAGCAACAAAAGAGACAGAAATGAATTTACGGGCAATTCAATGGATGTACACAAACCAGCTTCCGCTCACCGAAGACGTCTTTCAAGCGATAAAGGCGGTTCAACAGCCCGATTTATTATCAAATCAGCTGCTAAAACTGCAAGATTTGCTCGCCTCCATGCCAGATGACCAAAAACCGGACGCCATTCGTACGCTATTAACAACGCTGCAGCGCATAACAAGCCGGATGGACGACATCGATCAAACCCTCTTTTTTTTGCTAAAAGATTGGATTCAGCAGGGAGACCGGGAGGCATATCGAACTTTACAAAAAGTAGGAGGATGGCCGCAGGAAGTAACAGAAAATTCATGGAGTTGGTTTGCCAAGCAAATTCAAATTCACGGCAAGACATTTTCCCTTCCGCTGTCGTCTGCCGTTCTTGAGGAGCATGATGCAAAGAAGCAGCTTTCTGATTGGATTGCACAACTGCAGCACGATTGGCAAACAAATCGAAGCAAAGCAAACGAGCAGGTGCTCGCTTTTATGACCGCTCTCAACGGTGGAGAGCTACCTTCTCGGCTTTCGGATTTTTATGAAGCTTATTTAAAAGGGGAGCTACCGGACCAGCCGTTGTTATCTTTGGACGATGAAGCGGCTTCTGTGGTGATTGCTCACCATATGAAAAAGATCGGGCAATGGCTCGGGCTGAATTATGAAGCGGAATTAAAAAAATGGATGAAAGCTGATTCTCCCGTCCATTTTGACGAGCTAAAACCGCTTCTGCTGCGCGTGTACGACGAAGTACAGCTCCCTGCTTTAAAGGAACAGCTTGAAGCGCTGATTCATCGCTTGACAGGGCAGCAGCTCCTTTCTCAATCACAAGGACCGATTCAGCAGTTGTTTTGGCAGTTTCCGCTCCGCTTCGCAGATCACGTAACGGATGTAATCGTGCGCTGGCAGGGAAGAAAGAAGAGAAGTGGAGAAATTGATCCGCACTATTGTCATATCTTGTTTTATTTGCAATTAGAGCAGCTGAAGGAAACCATAGTAGATGTTCGCATTCAAAACAGTATTCTTCATGTAACCTTATGGAATCATACACCGCAAATCGAGCAGCTGGTGTCTCGAATGCAGCCGTTATTAAAGGAACGATTAGAGGCATGCGGATATGTGTTGTCAGGAATAAAGGTAGCAGCAGCCGAGCAGCAGCAGAAAAATGATTGGCTGTTCTCGCGTATTTTGATGAGCCATTCAGGGGTGGATTATCGAATATGAAAGAAGAAAAAATGAAACAAGCGGTTGCATTGACGTATCGTCCTCATGAGCAATCAGCTCCTACCGTTATTGCTAAAGGAAAAGGAAAGGTAGCAGAAAATTTAATTGCGACGGCCAAAGAGCATAGCATTCCGATTCAAAAAGATCCATCGCTTGTCGAGTTGTTAAGCGAACTAGAGATTAATGAAGCCATTCCTGAACAGCTATATCAAGTCGTTGCAGAGCTGTTTGCTTTTGTCTATCAAATGGATCGCCAATTAGATGCACATGATTAAAGGCTGCTTTGCTCAACAGCAAAGCAGCCTTTTGTCAGAGAGGATTTTTCTGATTTTGTGTCGAAATGGTAGACAATATGGAAAGTAACATTATACAATGAAAGCGCTAGTACTTTTATTTTTATACATAGGAGGATGGGATATGAATATTCATGAGTATCAAGGCAAAGAGATCCTCAGAAGCTACGGAGTTGCCGTGCCAAACGGGCGCGTAGCATTCTCTGTTGAAGAAGCAGTCGAAGCGGCTAAAGAATTAGGAACCTCTGTTTGTGTCGTAAAAGCGCAAATCCACGCTGGCGGCCGCGGAAAAGCCGGAGGGGTAAAAGTAGCGAAAAGCTTAGAGGAAGTTCGTACATATGCAAGCGAACTGCTAGGAAAAGTGCTTGTTACTCATCAAACCGGACCTGAAGGAAAAGAGGTCAAGCGCCTTTTAATTGAGGAAGGATGCGATATCAAGAAAGAGTATTATATCGGCCTTGTTGTTGATCGTGCAACTTCTCGCGTTGTGCTGATGGGCTCTGAAGAAGGCGGTACAGAGATTGAAGAAGTAGCCGCAAAAACACCGGAGAAAATTTTTAAAGAGTATGTTGATCCTGCGGTAGGTTTGCAAGCGTTTCAAGCGCGCCGCTTGGCATTTAACATCAACATTCCGAAAGAGCTGATCAATCAAGCAGTCAAATTTATGATGGGCTTATACCAAGTATTTGTGGAAAAAGATTGCTCGATCGCCGAAATCAACCCGCTTGTCGTCACGGGCGACGGCAAAGTCATGGCGCTTGACGCGAAGTTAAATTTTGATTCCAACGCGCTCTATCGCCATAAAGATGTGCTTGAATACCGCGACTTGGACGAAGAAGATCCAAAAGAAGTGGAAGCATCTAAATTTGATTTGAACTACATTGCGCTTGATGGCAACATCGGCTGCATGGTAAACGGTGCTGGCCTTGCGATGGCAACAATGGATATCATTAAATACTACGGCGGCGAACCGGCGAACTTCTTAGATGTCGGCGGCGGCGCGACAACGGAAAAAGTAACAGAAGCGTTCAAAATCATCTTGTCTGACCCGAAAGTAAAAGGCATTTTTGTTAACATTTTCGGCGGTATTATGAAATGTGATGTCATTGCAACTGGAATTGTTGAAGCAACGAAACAAGTCGGCTTGGAGCTTCCGCTTGTTGTTCGTTTAGAAGGCACCAACGTTGAACTAGGGAAGAAAATTTTAGAGGAGTCTGGCTTAAACATTACAGCTGCTGAATCGATGGCAGACGGCGCACAAAAAATCGTGGAATTAGTACGTTAAGAAGGCGAGGGAGAAGAATGAGCGTTTTTGTTAACAAAGATACAAAAGTCATTGTTCAAGGGATTACAGGATCGCAAGGATTATTCCATACGAAGCAAATGCTTGAATACGGAACGAAAATTGTTGGCGGTGTAACGCCAGGAAAAGGCGGTACAGAAGTCGAAGGAGTTCCGGTATTTAATACGGTTTCTGAAGCGGTTGCAAAAACAGGAGCAAATGCCTCTGTTGTTTATGTTCCGCCTGCATTTGCTGCGGAAGCGATTATGGAAGCAGTTGATGCGGAATTAGACCTTGTTGTCTGCATTACAGAAGGCATTCCTGTGCTTGATATGGTCAAAGTGAAACGCTACATGGAAGGAAAGAAAACGCGTTTGATCGGACCGAACTGCCCTGGCGTGATCACACCAGAAGAATGCAAAATCGGCATTATGCCTGGCTACATCCATAAAAAGGGCCATGTCGGTATCGTATCTCGCTCTGGCACATTGACATACGAAGCGGTACATCAGTTGACGCAAGCAGGAATTGGGCAATCTACAGCAGTTGGTATCGGTGGCGACCCTGTCAACGGTACAAACTTTATCGATGTTTTAAAAGCATTTAATGAAGATGAAGAAACATATGCAGTCATTATGATTGGTGAAATCGGCGGTACAGCAGAAGAAGAAGCGGCTGAGTGGGTCAAAGCGAACATGAAAAAGCCGGTAGTCGGCTTCATTGGCGGTCAAACAGCGCCTCCTGGAAAACGTATGGGCCATGCTGGTGCGATCATTTCCGGCGGCAAAGGGACAGCAGCAGAAAAAATTAAGAAAATGAATGAATGCGGCATTAAAGTAGCGGATACTCCTGCTGTGATCGGCGAAACATTAATTGCCGTGTTAAAAGAGCAAGGGCTTTATGAAAAATGTAAAACACATTAATCAATAAGGAGCAACCGTCCCGCATGCAAGAGCCCGTCCGCTCAGTGCGGGATGGTTTTTTGCATACAAAGGATAACTGACGTCCTTTATTGTGTGAGAGCGGTTTTTTGACAAGGGGCATAAATGGGTAAACGAAAATTCAACATGTGTGATTGTTCTCAGTCATTCGACAGTCGAAATCAAGCCGTTGTTTCAGCGAAAAAGTGAAGCGGTTGATATGCCAAGTTGCAGCTCAAATAGATAACTTGAAAAATCGCTATGTTATTTGTGCCAATGAAGAAATCACCTCCATGATTGCCTCTCTCCTACATCATGGATCAAACTAGGTAGGTGTCTCCATCAAGATCGTTTGCTTTTCTCCTGTCACCATTTACGATTCGCATGCGTTTCCCCGATCATGATATTGCTAGTTTTATGAGGCATTAGCCCATCAACACACTTGGATAGAGATCGAATAAAAAGACGGAACCATGAGTCTATTCAGAGGTAGAATCCTATTTTTTTCGACGGTCTTTGACCGTCATAGATACTGACGGACACCTCCGATTGGATTGATAGAATTCAAATCAGCTAGACTGGATGGCGCCGCTAAAAAGAAAGGCTGACAGGTGAGCTCAGCTCTATATAAATCGCTGGTCAAGCGGTGTTCTTGTTCCAGAAGAAGAAAATTTGTGGTCATGTGTTTCCGTATATGTGTCTGATGCAGCTGTGTTTGAAAGGATTTTAAGAGAGGAGAGACGAAATGTATACCTCGCTTCGTGAACGTCTGATTCATCTTCATCATTGTCGCGGTGCAGGCTGGAAAACGATTCATCGCCTCTTGCAACAAGATCCATCGCTTTCTTCGATTTTTTCACTCTCTTATTCAACTCTTGCTTCCTCCATGTCGATTTCTCCCGAACAATATTCTTTGTTTTTCCAAGATTTACATTCCATTGATATTCAAAGTATGATAAAAACATATAGGGACAAAAATATTCATATCGTTACTGTTTTTGATGACATTTATCCGAAGTGGCTCAAACACATCTTTGCCCCGCCTTGGGTGTTATATGCCAAAGGGAATATTGAATGGCTTTCATCTTGTAAAATGATCAGTATGGTTGGAACGAGAAAGCCGACCGAGGAAGGGATTCGTGCTCTGCGCCTTTTAGTGCCGCCGTTGATTCAGCATGACTGGACGATTGTCAGCGGCCTTGCTTTAGGAATTGATGCAGCTGCGCATCAAACGGCTGTCCAATCCGGGGGAAAAACGATTGCCGTCATTGCCGGAGGAGTCGAGCATATTTATCCCAAACAAAATCGCTCACTGGCAGAAAAGCTAATGAATGAACATTTAGTGGTTTCAGAATATCCGCCGCACACAAAGCCGCAAAAATGGCAATTTCCGCTGCGAAATCGGATTATTAGCGGCTTGTCGCTTGGAACGGTTGTCGTTCAAGCAAAAGAGAAAAGCGGTTCACTCATTACTGCTTCCCTTGCCTTGGAAGCGGGAAGAGAGGTGTTTGCGGTGCCGGGCTCCATTTTTCTTGAGCAGGCAGATGGAACCAATCAATTGATTCAGATGGGCGCAAAGCTTGTCCGTTCTTCGTGGGATATTATGGAGGAATTCTCCGCTATTTTTCCATTAAAATAAAAAATTTTTTTACATCTTGTTTGACAAATGTCATAAGAATCATTAATAATAATGAAGATTTTAAATATAACCTCTTAAGGGAGGAAACGGTATGTCAGATTATCTCGTCATTGTTGAATCACCAGCAAAAGCAAAGACGATTGAACGATATTTAGGAAAAAAGTATAAAGTAAAAGCCTCGATGGGACATATTCGCGATTTGCCGAAAAGCCAAATGGGCGTTGACATAAAAAATAATTATGAACCAAAATATATTACCATTCGCGGCAAGGGGCCAGTCATTAAAGATTTGAAAACAGCGGCTAAAAAAGCGAAAAAAGTCTTTTTAGCGGCTGACCCGGACCGTGAAGGAGAAGCGATCGCTTGGCATCTAGCCCATATGCTTGATCTTGATATTCATTCCGATTGCCGTGTGGTCTTTAATGAGATTACAAAGGATGCGATCCGTGAATCCTTCCAGCATCCTCGGGCGATCAATATGCATTTGGTGGATGCCCAGCAAGCTCGACGTGTTCTTGACAGACTTGTAGGCTATAATATTAGCCCGTTGCTTTGGAAAAAAGTAAAAAAGGGGCTAAGCGCGGGAAGAGTGCAATCCGTTGCTTTGCGGTTGATCATTGATCGCGAAAAAGAAATTAAAGAATTTCAGCCTGAGGAATATTGGTCCATTCAAGCGGAATTTGTGAAGCAAAATGAAGTGTTTACGGCGTTTTTTTATGGATTGGATGGACAAAAACTCGATTTAAAACAGGAAAAGGATGTCAAGCTCGTTTTAGAACGCCTCAAAGGCCAATATTTTACGGTGAAATCGGTAACGAAAAAGGAGCGGAAGCGAAACCCGGTGCCGCCATTTACGACCTCATCTCTGCAACAAGAAGCGGCGCGTAAGCTGAATTTCCGCACCAAAAAGACGATGATGCTCGCTCAGCAGCTCTATGAAGGGATTGATCTTGGAAGCGAAGGAACGGTCGGTTTAATTACATACATGCGCACGGACTCAACACGTGTCTCTGAGTCAGCGCAAAATGAAGCGCTTTCGTATATTGAAAAAGCATTTGGAGCAGAGTACGTAGCACAAGAAAAGCGAAAAGAAAAGAAAAATACAGCAGCTCAAGATGCTCACGAAGCGATTCGCCCTACATCTGTATTTCGCGATCCTAGCTCGGTAAAGCCATATTTGAGCCGCGATCAATTTCGGCTTTATAAACTGATTTGGGAACGATTTGTCGCCAGTCAAATGGCTCCTGCGCTTTTGGACACGATGAGTGTCGATTTAGAAAACGGGGGAGTGATTTTCCGCGCTAGCGGCTCCAAAGTAAAATTTGCTGGATTTATGAAAGTATACGTGGAGGGGACAGATGACCAGACGGATGAGCAAGATCGTTTACTTCCTGACCTTCAAGAAGGAGAAAAAGTGATTGGAAAGGACATAGAACCGAAGCAACATTTTACACAGCCGCCTCCGCGCTATACGGAAGCTAGATTAGTCAAAACGCTGGAGGAGCTTGGAATCGGTCGCCCGTCGACTTATGCTCCAACCTTGGACACGATTCAAAAGCGCAATTATGTTGTGCTGGAAAATAAACGATTTGTGCCAACGGAGCTTGGGGAAATTGTCTTGGAATTAATTTTAGAGTTTTTCCCAGAGATTTTAGACGTCGAATTTACAGCGAAAATGGAAAAAAGCTTAGATGAAATTGAAGAGGGGAAAATTCAATGGATTCAAGTGATTGATGAATTTTACAGCGGATTCGAAAAAAGCTTGCAAATTGCGGAAAAAGAGATGAAGGAAGTCGAAATCAAGGATGAACCGGCTGGGATTGATTGTGAAGAATGCGGAAGCCCGATGGTTTATAAGATGGGAAGATTCGGCAAGTTTATTGCCTGCTCCAATTTTCCGGATTGTCGTCATACAAAGCCGATCGTGAAAGAAATCGGTGTAAAATGTCCGCAATGCGGCGAAGGAAATCTTGTTGAACGAAACAGCAAGAAAAGGCGAATATTTTATGGATGCGATCAGTTTCCAGCCTGTGATTTTATGTCGTGGGATAAACCGCTTGCGCGCCCTTGTCCAAAATGTGAAGGATTACTAGTAGAGAAAAAATTAAAAAAAGGCATACAAGTTCAATGTAATCAATGTGACTACCAAGAGAAACCGCAAGCATGATCGGTGGGCGACCGTCAGTCCTCACCGTTTTTATGCGTAACGAAGGAGGAAATGAAGCATGATTGTCAATGTTATTGGTGCAGGATTAGCAGGAAGCGAAGCCGCGTGGCAGCTTGCTACCCGCAACATTCATGTCCGTTTATACGAAATGCGTCCTGTGAAACAAACGCCAGCCCATCATACGGATAAATTCGCTGAGCTGGTTTGCAGCAATTCACTGCGCGCCAATTCGTTAACGAATGCCGTTGGCGTGCTCAAAGAAGAGATGAGAATGCTCAATTCGGTCATCATCAAAGCGGCAGATGAGTGCTCTGTGCCTGCTGGAGGAGCACTGGCGGTGGATCGGCATGAATTTGCGGCCCGTGTCACCGATTTCGTTCAAAACCATCCAAATGTAACGGTCATCCGTGAGGAAGTGACAGACATCCCGACTGGGCCAACGATTATTGCCACAGGACCTCTTACGTCTCCTACATTATCTGAAAAATTAAAAGAGCTGACGGGAGAAGAGTATTTGTATTTTTATGATGCAGCCGCCCCTATTGTTGAAAAAGAAAGCATCGATATGGAAAAGGTGTATAGAAAATCTCGCTATGATAAAGGGGAAGCCGCCTATTTGAATTGCCCGATGACGGAGGAAGAATTTGACCGCTTTTATGAAGCGCTTATTTCAGCAGAAACAGCGCCGTTAAAGGAATTTGAAAAAGAAATTTATTTTGAAGGATGCATGCCGATTGAAGTCATGGCGAAACGCGGAAAGAAAACGTTGCTATTTGGTCCGATGAAACCGGTCGGCCTCGAAGATCCGCGCACAGGAAAAAGACCGTTTGCGGTAGTTCAGCTTCGCCAAGACGATGCAGCAGGAACGTTATACAATATCGTTGGTTTTCAAACTCATTTGAAATGGGGAGCACAAAAGGAAGTATTCCGTTTAATTCCAGGGCTTGAAAATGCGGAAATTGTTCGCTATGGAGTGATGCATCGCAATACGTTTATTAACTCGCCAAAACTTCTCCGTCCGACTTATCAATTGAAGGAGAGAGAGGATTTATTTTTTGCTGGACAAATGACGGGAGTCGAAGGATATGTAGAGTCGGCCGCCTCCGGATTGGTAGCAGGCATCAACGCGGCGCGCCTTGTGCTCGGCCAGGAGCTGATCGTTTTCCCGCCCGAAACAGCGATTGGCAGCATGGCTCACTATATTACGTCGACAAATCCGAAGCATTTTCAGCCAATGAACGCGAATTTCGGCCTGTTTGCCCCTCTTGAAGAAATGATTAAAGATAAAAAGCGCCGTAATGAAGAGTATGCTAAGCGAGCATTGGACACTATTCAGAATTTTATAAAAAAATAATTGCAAGGGCTGCTAAATCTATGTTAATATTTAGTAGCCCTTGTGAGGTGTTAAGAATGGAAAATTTGAAAATTTCGTTACAATTATTCGTAGAATATTTACAAATCGAAAAAAACTATTCACAATATACTATTGCGTGCTATACACGCGATATTGAGCAGTTTTTCGAGTTTATGCATGAACAGGCGCTGGAACGTTTAGATGAGGTAACGTACAGCGATGTTCGATTATATTTGACGAAGCTGCATGCCGAACAACTGCTGAGCCGTTCAATTTCCCGAAAGATTTCGAGCTTACGAAGTTTTTATAAATTTTTAATGAGGGAAAAGAAAGTAACGGAAAATCCGTTTGCTCTCGCATCATTGCCGAAAAAAGAGCAAAAAATCCCCCGTTTTTTATATGAACAGGAATTAGAAGCCTTATTTCATGTCAATGATTTAAATACAGCGATTGGTCAGCGAAATCAAGCGTTAATTGAACTGCTTTATGCGACGGGCATCCGTATTAGTGAATGTTGTCACATTCACTTGTCTGATATTGATTTTTCCCTTGCAACCATTTTGATTTACGGGAAAGGGAACAAACAGCGCTATGTGCCATTCGGTAGTTTTGCGAAGCAAGCGCTGGAACGGTATGTACAAAAAGGGCGGAATGAGCTTTTAGCCAAAAGCAAAACAGCGAATCATTCTTTGTTTTTAAACTTTCGGGGAAGTCCTTTAACACCTCGAGGGGTGCGTTATATTTTGAACGAAGTTGTGGAGAAGGCTGCATTAACGCAAAAGGTAAGCCCGCACGTATTCAGACATACATTTGCCACCCATTTGCTTAACGAAGGGGCGGATATGCGCACCGTTCAAGAGCTATTGGGACATGCGCATCTTTCATCGACGCAGGTATACACGCACGTGACGAAAGATCGTCTCCGCCACGTTTATTTGCACACGCATCCGCGTGCTTAGACTTCCATAAAGGAGGGTTTATATGGAGCAATTCCATGCTACAACAATTTTTGCGATTCAACATAACGGCGCCTGCGCCATGGCTGGAGATGGCCAAGTGACTTTTGGGAATGCGGTGGTCATGAAACATACAGCTAAAAAAGTTCGGAAGCTTTTTAACGGAAAAGTATTAGCGGGATTTGCTGGTTCCGTTGCGGATGCGTTCACATTGTTTGAAATGTTCGAAGGGAAATTAGAAGAGTTTAATGGGAACTTGCAACGTGCGGCGGTTGAACTGGCGAAGGAATGGCGCAGCGATAAAATATTGAGAAGACTGGAAGCGATGCTGATTGTGATGGACGAACGCCATTTGCTTCTAGTATCAGGAACAGGTGAAGTGATCGAACCGGATGATGGCGTTTTAGCGATTGGTTCAGGAGGAAACTACGCGCTTGCTGCTGGTCGGGCCTTAAAGCAATACGCGGGCGGACAAATGACGGCTAAGGAAATTGCCAAAGCCGCTTTAGAAATTGCTTCTGATATTTGCGTGTATACCAATAGCCACATTATTGTGGAAGAACTGTAGCGAGGGGGAGAAATGATGAACCTAACACCTCGACAAATTGTAGAAAAGCTGGATCAATTTATTGTCGGTCAAAAAGAAGCCAAAAAAGCAGTCGCGGTTGCGCTAAGAAATCGCTATCGGCGCAGTTTGCTTGATGAAAAGCTGCGCGACGAGATCGTACCTAAAAATATATTGATGATCGGTCCCACAGGAGTAGGGAAAACCGAGATTGCGAGAAGAATCGCTAAGCTTGTCGGGGCGCCGTTTGTCAAAGTGGAAGCAACGAAGTTTACAGAGGTTGGCTATGTTGGACGCGATGTTGAGTCTATGGTGAGAGATCTTGTTGAAACATCTGTTCGTTTAGTGAAAGAGCGGAAAATGTATGAAGTGAAAGATCGCGCTGAGCAGCAAGCCAATAAACGTCTCATCGAGCTTTTAGTTCCTGGAAAACCGAAGCAGACGATCAAAAATCCGCTTGAGATGCTATTTGGCGGCCAAACATCACAGCAGGATTCGACGACTTACGGCCAAGATGACCAACATATCGAGCAAAAACGGAAACAGGTAGCTGCCCAGCTTGCCAATGGTGAGCTTGAGGACGAATTGGTGACGGTGGAAATCGAAGAGCAGCAAACGACTGTTTTTGATTTTTTGCAAGGGGCCGGCATTGAGCAGATGGGCATGAATATGCAGGATGCTTTAAGCAGTTTGATGCCAAAACGGCTCAAAAAACGAAAATTGAAGGTAAGTGAAGCACGAAAAGTGTTAACCAATGAAGAAGCGCAAAAGCTGATCGATATGGATGAAGTGACACAAGAGGCGGTGCAGCTGGCAGAACAGTCTGGTATTATTTTTATTGATGAAATCGACAAAATTGCCAGAAAGGGCCAGAGCGCTTCTTCAGCCGATGTATCACGTGAAGGGGTGCAGCGCGACATTTTACCGATCGTAGAAGGCTCAACGGTGATGACAAAATATGGTCCTGTCAAAACAGACTATGTTTTGTTCATTGCTGCTGGAGCGTTTCATATGTCGAAGCCGTCCGATTTGATTCCTGAGTTGCAAGGGCGCTTCCCGATTCGGGTAGAACTATCCAAGTTGACGGTAGATGATTTTGTGAAGATTCTTATTGAGCCTGACAATGCTCTGATTAAACAATATATGGCTCTTCTTGCTACAGAAGGTATACAACTTGAATTTTCTGACGATGCTATTCGTAAGATTGCTGAAGTGGCGTTTGAAGTCAATCAAACAACAGACAATATCGGGGCAAGACGGCTTCATACAATTCTGGAGAAGCTGCTTGAGGATCTATCATTTGAAGCGCCTGATATTGCACTAGAAAAAGTGGTAATTACACCGCAATATGTTGAACAAAAATTAGGTAATATTGTAAAAAATAAAGACTTAAGCGAATTTATTTTGTAAATGAATTTGAATAGGAGGATATAGATCATGAATTTGTTACAGAAAACACGAACGATTAATGCGATGTTACAGAAAGCAGCCGGAAAGCCTGTAAACTTTAAAGAGATGGCAGAAACTCTTTGCGAAGTGATTGAAGCTAATATTTTTGTCGTCAGCCGCCGTGGGAAGCTATTAGGCTTTGCGATTAAGCAATCGATTGAAAATGAGCGGATGAAAAAAATGCTTGAGGATCGCCAATTCCCAGAAGAATATACCAATAGTCTGTTCAATATTACGGAGACCTCTCCTAATTTGGATATTAACAGCGAATATACGGCATTTCCAGTAGAAAACCGAGATTTATTTAAAACCGGGTTAACGACGATTGTGCCGATTAATGGGGGGGGAGAACGCCTGGGCACGCTGATTTTGTCCAGACTTGACCGCCAATTTGAGGATGATGATCTCATCTTGGCTGAATATGGAGCTACTGTCGTTGGTATGGAAATCTTGCGTGAAAAAGCAGAAGAAATTGAAGAAGAAGCAAGAAGCAAAGCGGTTGTACAAATGGCGATCAGCTCGTTATCCTACAGCGAGCTTGAGGCAATCGAGCACATTTTTGAAGAGTTAGAAGGAACAGAGGGGCTGCTTGTTGCCAGCAAAATCGCTGACCGAGTGGGCATTACGCGTTCGGTCATTGTCAACGCGCTTCGCAAGCTTGAGAGTGCAGGCGTCATTGAATCTCGTTCTCTTGGTATGAAAGGAACGTATATTAAAGTATTAAACGATAAGTTTTTAACAGAGCTTGAAAAATTAAAAACAAACTAATGCAAGAGCTGCTTTTTTGGCAGCTCTTTTTTATCTATCTCGAACGAAGCTAACCATTTTGCTTCGGAAGTGCAATCCAATGCAACTATATTTCTTCTTCAAATAAGCAGGTAAGGATCAGACGGACGATTGAACAACATCGCTTCCATGTTTTTTAGTCAACATTCATGTTTAGCTTATGTCGATTTTTCAATCCGAATCTATAGAGATGAAAAGAAAGGAAAGAGGCATTTACGCTATTGTGCGTATGTTTAATAACGATACAAGCTAATATCAATTCCTATGAAAAAATAGTACAATATTCCGGCTATACATCATTTAGGCGTTATTTTAAAATATAGAATATCAAATATTGTCGAAAAAAGAAAAAAAGAGGGGATTACGCTTGGAAATCTTTTCACCAACATTTGCGCGCTTAGAGCAAGGATTGGACTATGCGTCGCTAAAGCAAAAGGTGATTGCCAATAACATTGCGAATGCCGATACGCCAAATTACAAAGCAAAGGAGGTTCGTTTTAAAACCGAACTAGATCAGGCTATGTCTTCGTTTGAAGCTTATCGAACGAATCCGAAGCATTTTGCATTTGCTAGTAAAAATACTGGCAATTTTTTAGTGACGACAAGAAGTGATATGGTATACAATCATAATGGAAACAGTGTCGATGTAGATAGAGAAATGTCGGAATTAGCGGAAAATCAAATTTATTACAACGCATTGATCGAGAGATTAAATGGGAAGTTCAATTCTTTAAAAACGGTTATTAAAGGAGGGAAGTAATGTATGTCCATTTTTCAAAGCCTAAATACCACGGCTTCTGCATTAACGGCGCAGCGTTTGCGGATGGATGTCATTTCCTCCAATATGGCGAATGTGGATACAACGCGTGCCCAATTTGTCGACGGACAATGGCAGCCATATCGACGCAAGATGGTCGTATTGGAGCCGAATGAAGGCGGTTTTTCTTCTTATCTTCAAAAGGCAATAGATGGACAGGCGTCGGTTGGAGGGGGAGTAAGGGTCGCCAAAATCGTCGAAGATGAAACGCCTTTTAAGCTTGTTTACGACCCGACCAATCCGGATGCTAACCAAGATGGATATGTACAGCTCCCAAATGTCGATCCTCTAAAAGAAATGGTAGATTTAATGAGCGCAACCCGTTCTTATGAAGCCAATGTGACAGTGTTCAATGCAACAAAAGGCATGTTAGTCAAGGCTTTAGAAATCGGAAAATAAAGGAGAGTAAAAAATGATTAACGGGATACAGAACAGCTTTTTTTCGACTGCAGCGCCCTCTTCGTCTATAAAGGCAGCGGATGTGCAAAAATCGTTTGCTAACTTTTTGAAAGATGCGATTCAGCAGGTAAACGACCAGCAGGTTGCAGCCGACCAACTAACCGATAAGCTAGTTAAAGGAGAAAACGTTGATCTGCATCAAGTCATGATCGCTGCTCAAAAAGCCGGCATTTCTTTGCAGTTAGCAGTGGAAGTCCGAAATAAAGCTGTTGAGGCATACCAAGAAATGATGAGAATGCAAGTATAATCAACGCGCTAACGAACTGGCAATCTATTATCGCAATAATCGGGGGAATATTATGTATGAATGAAAGAGTGAAAGAATGGCTCAACCGATCCACATCGTTTTGGAGGGGGAGAACGAAGGCTCAAAAAGCCATGGCGCTAGGTGCTCTTCTTCTTTTTCTTGTCATTGTTGGGGTTGCGTCATTTTTTGCCACAAGAACGAGCTTTGTACCATTATATAGCAACCTTTCGCCGCAGGAAGCTGGACAAATTAAAGCGACGCTCGATCAAAAGGGAATCGATTCCCAAGTGACCGATAACGGAACCACGATTGAAGTGCCGGAGAAAATGGCGAATACACTGAAGGTGGAATTAGCGGCCGAAGGGATTCCGAACAGCGGAAGCATCGACTACTCCTTTTTTGGAAAAAATGCAAGCTTTGGGATGACAGATAACGAATTTAATGTAGTAAAACTCAAAGCGATGCAAACAGAATTGGCCAATCTGATTAAAAATATTGACGGGGTCGAGGATGCCAAAGTCATGATTAATCTTCCCCAGCAGTCCGTATTTGCGTCAGAGGATCAAGGAGAGGCGTCCGCTTCAGTCGTTCTTAAAACAAAGCCAGGATACAAATTTACGGATGAGCAAGTTAGAGCGCTCTATCATCTCGTGTCAAAAAGTGTTCCGAATCTTCCTACTGATAATATCGTCATGATGAATCAATATTTTCAGTATTTTGATCTAAAAAATAATGAAGAAAATTCGACAGCTACGGCGTTTACGCAGCAAAACGAAATCAAAAAGCAAATTGAACGCGATATCCAGCGACAAGTCCAACAAATGTTAGGCACGATGATGGGACAAGACAAAGTGGTTGTATCGGTTACAGCGGATGTTGATTTTACGCAGGAGAACCGTGAGGAAAATTTAGTGACTCCGGTTGATGAGCAAAACAATGAAGGAATTGCTGTCAGTGTGCAGCGGATTAGAGAAACTTATTCTGGACAAGGTGCCCAACCAGGAGGAGTGGCCGGGACCGGTGAAAATGACATTCCAGGCTATCAAGCAGCAACTGACGGCTCAAATGGCGATTATGAAAAAACAGAAGAAACGATCAATAATGAAGTAAACAGAATTAAAAAGAATATTGTTGAAAGTCCATACAAAGTAAGAGATTTAGGGATCCAAGTGATGGTTGAACCACCAAATCCCCAAAATCCTAACTCTTTATCGCAGCAAACCATTGATGATATTCAGAAGATTTTAGGTACGATCGTTCGAACTTCGATTGATAAGCAGGATGGTCAAACGTTAAGCGATCAAGATATCCAAAACCGCATCGTCGTATCTGTGCAAAAATTTAATGGGAAAACCGATTTTGCACAGCCGCAGCCAACCATTCCGACATGGGCGTATATTGCAGGGGGAATTGGTGCTGCTGCTATTATCGGCTTACTGATTTACTTCTTGCTGCGCAGACGGAAAAGGGTGGAGGAAGAAGAGGAAGACTTTATTGAACAGCCTCCTTTATCCGATCTTCCTGATGTGACGGAGGAACGGGAAACAGAAGTGACAATTCGACGCAAGCAGCTTGAAAAATTGGCACGAGAGAAGCCGGATGAATTTGCTCAATTGCTAAGAACGTGGTTGGCTGAGGACTAGGAGGAATGAAGATGGCCAAAAAAGAGAGAAAAGGAGAATTAACAGGCAAACAGAAAGCTGCCATACTCCTCATTTCTCTTGGACCAGATGTATCAGCATCTGTCTATAAGCATTTATCGGAGGAAGAAATTGAAAAGCTCACACTTGAGATTTCTAATGTTCGCCAAGTAGCGACGCAAGAAAAAGAGGAAGTGCTGGAGGAGTTTCATCAAATTGCTTTAGCGCAGGATTATATTGCTCAAGGCGGCATTGCTTACGCGAAAGAAGTACTTGAAAAAGCGCTTGGCTCGGAAAAAGCGCTGAACATTATTAACCGTTTAACATCCGCTTTAATGGTGCGGCCGTTTGACTTTGCTCGCAAAGCCGATCCGGCTCAGCTGTTGAACTTTATTCAAAATGAACATCCACAGACGATCGCTCTTGTGCTTTCCTATTTAGATCCGGCGCAAGCTGGCCAGATTCTGTCGTCGCTGCCGCAGGAAATGCAGGCGGATATCGCGCGCCGAATTGCGCTGATGGACAGTACGTCGCCTGAGGTGATCAACGAAGTTGAGCAAATTTTAGAACGGAAGCTTTCAACGACCGTTGTCCAAGATTACACGCAAACAGGTGGCATCGAAGCGGTGGTGGAAGTTTTAAACGGTGTAGACCGAAGCACGGAAAGAACGATTTTAGATGCGCTTGAAATTCAAGATCCAGAGCTTGCAGAAGAAATCAAGAAACGAATGTTTGTCTTCGAAGATATTGTTACCCTTGATAACCGTGCGATTCAGCGTGTCATTCGTGAAGTTGATAACAATGATTTAATGCTGGCACTGAAAGTTTCAAGTGATGAAGTGAAAGAAATCGTCTTTCGCAATATGTCGACGCGTATGGCGGAAACCTTCAAAGAGGAGATGGAGTTTATGGGACCGGTTCGCCTCCGCGATGTGGAGGAAGCACAATCGCGTATTGTTGCGGTCATTCGCCGTCTTGAAGAAGCTGGAGAAATCGTTGTAGCGCGCGGCGGAGGAGATGATATTATTGTCTAATGTGATCAAAGCTCCTTTTACAACAACGTCCCATGGCAGCAAAAAAGTAATTGAAGTGAAGCATTATTTTCCGCAGCCAGCAGCCTCAGCCGTTTCGCAAGAAATAGATGGACATGCTCACGCTCAGTTCATCATTGAGCAAGCAAAGGAAGAAGCGAAGCTGATGAAGCAAGAAGCAGAACAATATTGCCAGTCTTTGAAAGAAAACATATGGCAAGAGAAGGAAAATTGGTTGGCCGAAAAACAGCGGCTTATGGCGGCAGCGCAACAAGAAGGATATGAAGCCGGATATAGTCAAGGAAAAAATGAAGCGCTTCATGCTTTTCAAGAATTAATGAATGAAGCAAGAAACATCGTGCAAACAACCAACCAACAGTTTTATGAACAAATTGAATCATCAAAAGAAACCATCCTGTTGATCGGCTTAAAGGTAGCGGAGCGAATATTGGGGGAAAAGCTGGCGGAAAATCACGATTCCTTCCTTCATCTTGTGCAAAGAGCGATCAAGGAGGTTAGGGAACAATCAGAAGTGAAGCTATATGTTCATCCATTGCATTATCAAACACTTGTTCAGCAAAAGGATGAATTAAGGGCGATTTTTAGTCAGCCAGTAGACATTTTTATTTATCCTGACGAACGGTTAGCAGAGGGCGGCTGCATGATTGAAACGCCTTTTGGCCGCATTGATGCAAGTGTTGACACTCAATTCCAACAAATCAAACAAAAGCTGCTTAAGTGGCTTGAGGAGGAGTAATTTTTTGAATTGGCCAGCTCTTTTTCAAGAGATCGAAACCATTGATTCGTATAAGCGATTTGGTAAAGTAACGCGCGTGATTGGATTAATGATTGAATCAAAAGGTCCTGAAAGCTCCATTGGCGATGTTTGCTTTATTCATGTGGGCGGAGGAAGAAAGAAGCAGAAGATTGCTGCTGAGGTGGTAGGATTTCGCGAACAGCATGTGCTTTTAATGCCTTTTTCAACCGTTCAAGATATTTCGCCGGGATGCATAGTGGAAGCGACAGGCCAGCCGCTGCAAATAAAAGCGGGAATGGATCTAATCGGCAAGGTTCTTGATTCGCTTGGCCAGCCTCTTGATGGTAGCCTTCTCCCTAAAGGGCTGCGCTCCATTTCGATTGAGCAAGAGCCGCCTAATCCGCTGTCAAGACCGCCGATTGATGAACCGGTGGAAGTAGGAGTCAGATTGATCGATAGCTTGCTGACAGTAGGAAAAGGACAGCGTGTGGGCATATTTGCTGGTTCAGGAGTAGGCAAGAGTACACTTCTTGGGATGATTGCCCGCAACACAAACGCAGACCTAAATGTGATTGCGCTTATTGGCGAACGGGGACGTGAAGTGCGGGAGTTTATCGAACGAGATCTCGGCCCTGAAGGCTTGGCTCGTTCCGTTGTGGTGGTTGCGACATCAGATCAGCCTGCGCTTATGAGAATTAAAGGCGCCTATACCGCAACGGCTATTGCCGAATATTTTCGCAATAGGGGAATGAATGTCATGCTGATGATGGATTCCGTGACACGTGTGGCCATGGCGCAGCGGGAAGTGGGACTAGCGATCGGTGAGCCGCCGACAACCAAGGGCTATACTCCTTCTGTTTTTGCCATTTTGCCCAAATTGCTGGAACGGACAGGAACAAATGAACACGGAACCATTACGGCTTTTTATACGGTTTTAGTAGATGGTGACGATATGAATGAACCGATTGCTGATACGGTCCGAGGAATTTTAGATGGGCATTTTGTTCTTGAGAGAAGCTTGGCGAATAAAGGCCAGTATCCAGCTATTAATGTTTTGAAAAGCATCAGCCGTGTCATGAATTATATTATTGGGCCAGAGCATAAAGCGGCAGCTGAACGATTCCGTCATCTTCTTTCAACCTATATAAACGCGGAAGATTTAATTAATATCGGTGCGTATAAAAGAGGTTCTTCTAAAGACATTGACGAAGCCATTCGCTACTATCCAAAGCTGCTTGCATTTTTAAAACAAGATACTCACGAAAAATTGACAAAAGAAGAGAGCATTCAAGAACTGCTTCAGCTTGTACATTCGGGGTGAATAAAACATGGAGCATGTGTTTAAATTTGAAAAAATATTGACCATTAGAGAAAAAGAAAAAGAGAGAGCGCTAGGAGAATATAACGAAGCGGTGAAGCGCTTTGAAGAAGCAGCGGAAAAGCTGTACCATTTTCTGAAGCAAAAAGAAGATTACGAGGAAATGTACAAGCAAAAATTAAAAAATGGATTGCCCATTCAAGACATTCGTCATTTTCGGCAATTTGTCATGAATTTGGAGCGCACCATTTCTCATTATCAGCAGCTTGTGATCGAAACGCGTGAGCAAATGTTTCTCAAGCAAACAAAGGTAGCTGAAGCGAATATTGAAGTAAAAAAATATGAAAAAATGAAAGACAAGCATATAGCAGCTGTGCTTCAAGCTATTCAAACTATGGAAAATCACTGGATGGATGAAATCTCAATTCAACAATTTGTGAATCGCAGAAATTAGGTGAGACGATGAAGGAGCAAGAAATGGAAAAAGAAGAAAAAGTAAGCAAGCTGCAATGGTTCTTGTTTGTCATCATCATCCCATTATTGTTTACAATCACATTGGCACTGATTATTACCACGATTGCAGGAGTGAATGTGTTTGACATCGCCAAAAAGTACGGTGCTGATCTTCCAGGGATTTCACAGTTAGTCGGTAGCAAGCAGCCATCATCTGAGCAGGCTTTAAAGGAGAATATGTTGGAGAAGCAAGCTACGCTCGAAGAAAAAACGGCACAAGTGAAAAAGCTTGAAACCGAAGTCAAAAATAAACAGAGTGAAATTGAAGCACTAAAGAAAGAAATTGAACGGTTAAATGCCCAACTGGAATCCCAGCAGCAGACCGACACATCACCAACAACCGAAGCAAAAAAACTCACTGTTCAAGATGTTGCTCAAATGTATGGAGAAATGTCACCGAAAAATGCCGCCGCCATCATTCCGAAAATGTCGGATCAGGAGGCGCTTAACATTCTTGCGATATTAGGCAGCGAGAAGGCCGCTGCTATTCTGGAAAAAATGTCTCCGGAAGAAGCAGCTAAATATACGGCGCTACTAACGAAAGCAGCCCAAGCGGCTAATAATTAGGAAAGGAGGGGAGATCATGAGAATTGGCACTTATACTCAATCGCTTTTTCCGTCTTCTTCGGTTTCTGGGGATAAGGCACAAACGTTGAACGCAAAAGGACAAACACAAGAAGGAAGTTTATTTCAGCAGCTGCTTCAATCGGCGACGTTTGATTCTGCAGATTCCAGCATGAAAGCAAATGAGATGGCAACAAAAGACCATATAGAACGAAATGAACACCAAGACGATCTGTTGACCAAATGGGTGGATTTGCTCTTGCTGCTGCTGCCGGCTGATATGCAGCAGACGTTGCATGAGCAGTTTGAAACAAACCCAGCTTCTCTTCAGCCATCCAGCGTTCCGCAAACGGCTGCATGGATAAAACAAATGCTCTCAGAACAAATGACATGGATGCAGAACAATAGCGCGCAGGGCGCAGAGCCAATATCGTTATTGGAGGAATGGCTGTCATTGCAGCCAAATCGCGATGAGTTGGGACCAATGATCAATGTAGAAACATTGGTAAATTTCTTGCAAAACAAAAAGGCTCAGCAAGCGAGCAGTGATCCTCGGAATGGCCGTTTTTCGGCGCTTTTCAATGGAGGAGCAGCCGCAGCTGTCAACACCTATCGAAACGGGAGCTATCCACATCAGCTGACCTTTCCACCTAGCAGCTTTTCTTCAGCCTTCAGCTCGACTGCCGGATATCACCCGGATTCGCTGGCTCGGTTAACGAAAGCCGCGAATCACAAGCAGGGGGATGTTCAAACAATGGCTCAGCCGTTTTTCAATCAGGCTCAACCAACGCTGTTTTCGCAAAATACAGAGCCGGTCATTTCACTGTCTGAGAACACCTCGGCTAATGGTAGCAGCGAGCAACTAATCCGGCAATTTACAAGTATTATAAAATCGAGTAAATTCACCAATTTAGGAAATGGACAATCACAGCTTGTGATTCGCCTTCATCCAGAACATTTAGGAACGTTGACAGTAAAGCTTGTTCAGGAAAACGGACAGATGATGGCGAAAATCATCGCCTCAAGCCGTTCGGCAAAAGAACTAATGGAAGCAAACATCCAGCAAATGGCTCATGTGATACCAGCTCAGCACGTTACAATCGAGCAATTTGATGTGCGCGCACACTCACCGTTGCCTTCTTATGAACAATCATTCAGTCAGCACGAGCGAAACAGAGAGGGACAACCTGATCAAGAACAGCGCCAGCCGTTTGAGCAAGACAAGGAGCTTCCATTTCAGGAGTCTTTTCTTCATGAATTGTTAAATATTGAAGCATAGGAGCGGTCAAAGATGGCAAATACCATTGATCCCAACTTATTGTTAAGCAATTATACGCCTCCGGAGCGGCAGACGGGAGACAGTGTTCTTGGCAAAGACGATTTTTTAAAAATTTTGCTGGTTCAGCTGCAAAATCAAGATCCATTAAATCCAATGGAGGATAAAGAGTTTATTGCGCAAATGGCCAATTTCTCCACGCTGGAGCAAATCACGAATCTGGCAGCTGCCATGCAAGGATTTATGCAAATGCAAAGCGATAACGCGATTTTGCTTTATAGTGAAATGATAGGCAAAAAAGTGTATTGGATGGATACCAGCGATGAGGCCGATACGTCGGAAAATCCAGCGAGCGGTATGGTGAAATCAGTTTCCCAAAGAAACAATGAAATCTTTTTAGAGCTTGATAATGGTCAGGAGATTTCCAACAAGCAAATTATCAAAGTAGAAACTCCATAATGGATAAATCTGAACAAGGGAGAGGGATTATATGCTTCGTTCAATGTATTCTGGAATTAGCGGAATGAAAAACTTCCAAGTGAAATTAGATGTGATCGGAAACAATATTGCGAATGTGAATACGTATGGGTTTAAGAAGGGCCGTACCATTTTTAAAGATTTAGTTAGTCAACAAATCGCGGGTGCAAGTGCTCCAACAGCGAACAACGGCGGGGTGAATCCAAAACAAGTCGGATTAGGGGCGCAGCTTGCGGCAATTGATACTGTTCAGACGCAAGGAAGTTTGCAAACTACTGCTCGTGTGCTTGATTTGGCCATTTCAGGAGATGGATTCTTTGTTTTAGGTGATAACTCTGGAAATAACAGACTATA
Source organism: Anoxybacillus sp. P3H1B (assembly GCF_001560855.1). NCBI lineage: Bacteria > Bacillati > Bacillota > Bacilli > Caryophanales > Anoxybacillaceae > Anoxybacillus > Anoxybacillus sp. P3H1B. The sequence continues at coordinate 307,241 of NZ_LPUG01000011.1, forward strand.
CACAAGAGCAGGAAATTTTTATCTTGATTCTCAAGGCTATATTGTTAGCGCTGATGGACGTTACTTGCTCGGCAATGGTAACACTCGCATTCAAATCCCAACAACAGCGCAAAGTCTTAGTATTGGTTCAGATGGCACAGTAAACTACGTCGATAACACAGGAACTTTGCAGGTTGCTGGTCGAATTGAATTAGCGAAATTTGCAAATAACGATGGATTAGAGAAGGTTGGAGACAATCTTTTCCGCTCAACAACGAACTCTGGTGCGGAGACGTTAACTTCTCCGGGAGTAGGCGGAGCAGGCAAAATTGTTCCTGGTGCGCTTGAAATGTCCAATGTCGATCTATCGGAAGAGTTTACGGAAATGATTGTCGCGCAGCGCGGATTTCAAGCGAATACACGCATTATTACAACATCGGATGAGATTTTGCAAGAGCTTGTCAATCTAAAGAAATAATTAAGGGGGGAGGGCACTAGGCTCTGTCTAGTGCCCCAATACATATGATCACATTAACGCGGCTGAATGGAAAATCGTTTACCTTAAATGCGATATACATAGAACAAATCGAAGCTTTTCCGGATACAACGATTACGCTGACGAATGGTAAAAAATTTGTTGTCCGTGAGTCGGAAAAAGAGGTAGTAGAGCTGGTAAAAGAATTTTATCAGCAAATTTCGATTTTAGGGGTTTCTAAAAATGTGGAGGGGCAGGACCATGAGTAAGCTATGGAAAGTGACATTGATGATATTGGTGACGATTACGTTAGTCGCCGCTGTGGCTTTAGTCATCATCTTTAAATTTACAGGCGATAAACAACAAACGGCGCCGACAGCAGATGAAATTTTAGAAAGCTCTGTCGACGTACCGGAAATTACAACCAATCTAGCAGATGGAAGCTTTATTAAAATCTCCTTTAAAATTCAAATGAACAATGAAGACGCAAAAGCAGAGGCGGAGAAGCGGGATTTCCAAATGAAAGATATCATTATTGAACAGCTATCGCAAATGAAACCGGCGGATTTTAACGGAGAGCAAGGAAAAACCCATTTGAAGGCTCGATTAAAAGAGAAAATCAATCAAATTATGCAAGATGGAAAAGTGGAGCAAGTTTATATTACTTCCTTCATCCTCCAATAACTTGGGCTAGGAGGTGAAAACAGTGTCTGGCGAAGTACTATCACAAAGTGAAATCGATGCCCTTTTGGCGGCGCTATCAACGGGAGAAATGGATGCGGAGGAGCTAAAAAAAGAAGAAGAGGACAAACGGGTAAAAGTATACGACTTTAAACGCGCCCTTCGCTTCTCCAAAGATCAAATACGTAGCCTTACGCGCATTCATGAAAATTTTGCAAGATTATTAACCACCTTTTTTTCCGCTCAGCTGCGGACATATGTACAAATTTCGGTGGCATCAGCCGATCAAATTCCATATGAAGAATTTATTCGTTCCATTCCTAAAATGACGATTTTAAACGTTTTTGAGGTGCCGCCGCTAGACGGGCATATCGTCATGGAAGTCAATCCAAATGTTGCTTACGCCATGCTTGATCGTGTCATGGGGGGACGCGGGACAAGTATTAATAAAGTGGACAATTTGACAGAGATTGAAATGCGGATTATGTCTAATTTGTTCGAAAAAGCGTTCAGTCATTTGCGGGATGCATGGGAATCCATTATCGAGATCGATCCGATTTTAGCGGAGTTTGAGGTGAATCCTCAATTTTTGCAAATGGTTTCGCCGAATGAAACAGTGGTGGTGATTTCACTTAATACGCAAATTGCTGAAACGAGCGGAATGATCAATATTTGTATTCCACATGTTGTGCTTGAGCCCATTATTCCTCGCCTGTCTGTGCATTATTGGATGCAGACGCAAAAAAAAGACAGAGTGCCTGAAGAGGTAACATCGCTTGAGCAAGGAATTAAAATCGCCAAAATCCCGGTCATTGCTGAGCTAGGGAAGGCGATGATTACAATCCAGGAATTTTTGCAGCTTGATGTTGGGGATGTGATTCAATTAGATCAAATGATCCAGCAGCCTTTAATCATTAAAATAGGGGATGTTCCGAAATTTATCGGTCAGCCAGGAAAAGTCAACAAGCGATTGGCAGTGCAAGTGTTAGATACATTGAAAGGGGGAGAAGACAACAATGATGAGTGATGATATGTTATCCCAAGATGAAATTGATGCCTTGTTGCGCGGAGCGGATGGAGCCAATGACTCTCCAACGATTGATGAGGTACTCTCAACAATGGAACAAGACGCTTTGGGGGAAATTGGGAATATCTCGTTTGGCAGCTCTGCAACGGCTCTTTCCGTTTTATTAAATCAAAAGGTGGAAATTACGACACCCAACGTGTCCATCATTCATCGCGAGGATGTCGAAAATGAATTTCCGCATCCGTACGTGGCGATTCAAGTCAATTATACAGAGGGTTTTTTAGGAACGAATTTGCTTGTCATTAAGCAATCAGATGCGGCGATTATTGCGGATCTTATGCTAGGCGGAAACGGGCAAAACCCGATGGATTTATTAGGAGAAATCCAATTAAGTGCTGTGCAGGAAGCGATGAATCAAATGATGGGGTCAGCGGCCACCTCTATGTCCACGATTTTTGGGAAAAAAGTAGATATTTCTCCACCAAGCCTTCATTTGCTAGATATTAAAGAGGGAGAGGGGCTTGAGTATTTACCGCCAGAAAGCGTTCTAGTGAAGGTATCGTTCCGTTTGAAAATAGGAACGTTAATTGATTCAAATATTATGCAGCTATTACCGATTGATTTTGCTAAGGAGTTAGTGCAAAATTTATTGCAAATGTCTAGCTCCAGTGAGTCGGTATCCGATAAAATCGAGACGAAAACAGCTCCGGCCAGCAGCGTTGTGTCACCATCAGCTGCGGGATCTTCTCAACTGCCAGGATCTGCATATGATCAGCCGGCTGCATCGGCTCAACCAGAGATCGCTCAGCCTTATCCGCATGCGGCACAGCCGGCAGCGTATGCGCCCAACCATTTTGGCACATATGCATCGGCTGGACAGCGTCAGGTTCAGCCTGCTGATTTCGCAAGCTTTGAGCCAGCGCCGTTGGCAGAAGCCGAAGCGCGGAATTTAAACATGCTTCTTGATATCCCGCTGCAAGTCACCGTCGAGCTAGGCCGGACGAAGCGGTCGGTACAAGATATTTTAAATCTTTCCTCCGGATCCATTATTGAGCTGGATAAGCTGGCAGGCGAGCCGGTAGATATACTAGTCAATAACAAACTCATCGCCAAGGGTGAGGTCGTTGTTATTGATGAGAATTTTGGCGTACGCGTGACAGATATCATTAGTCAAAGTGACCGCTTAAAAAATTTAAGATAATGTAGGAGGTAGTTGGAAATGGCCAAAATATTAATTGTAGATGATGCAGCATTTATGAGAATGATGATTAAAGATATTTTAACGAAAAATGGACACGAGGTGGTAGCGGAAGCGGCAGACGGACTTCAAGCGGTAGAAAAGTACAAAGAAACGCGCCCAGATCTTGTGACAATGGATATCACGATGCCAGAAATGGACGGAATTACAGCATTGAAGGAAATTAAAAAAATTGACGGCAATGCGAAAGTGATTATGTGCTCGGCTATGGGACAACAAGCGATGGTCATTGATGCCATTCAAGCTGGTGCTAAAGACTTTATCGTCAAGCCGTTCCAAGCGGATCGCGTCATTGAAGCCATTAATAAAACGCTGGGCTAAGCGCAAGAGGTGGAACGAATTTGTTTCGAGTTCGAGTCATGTTATTGTTTGTATGGTTTACTGCTATGATTGCTTCGCAAACAGGAGCGCCTGTATTTGCGGAGCAATCTCCGACTGTGAAGCAATGCTTGGAGCATCCGGAAAAATGTCAAGAGGACAAGCAGCCTGCCGAATCGAGCGGCGCAGGCAAACCATCATCGCAAGCAGCGGCAGCATCCCCTATTACGGTATGGGATGTGTTTAAGCTCATTTTTGCTACACTATTTGTTCTTTTGCTTATTTATGGGCTATTGCGATTTATGAATCAGCGCGGGCGTTTACTATCCAGCCGTGGCGGTTTAATTGAGAATCTTGGCGGAACAAGCGTTGGCACCAATCGTTCAGTGCAAGTGATAAAAATTGGCAAACGCATTTTAGTGGTCGGGGTTGGAGAATCTGTTCAGCTATTGCAGGAGATTGAGGATGAAAAAGAAATCAAGGAGCTATTATCTCTACACAATCAATCATTGCAGCAATTGCTGGAGCCAAACGCGAAGATTTTTCAGCTGTGGAATCGTCTGATAAGAAAAAAAGAATCTTCTCCTTCCGGGGAATCATCGTTTCGTGAGTTATTTGCTAAACAAATGCAAGAAGTGGCTCGTGAACGCCAAAAGCTGTTAAAGCAGATTGAACAGAAGGGAACAACGTCCGATGAATGAATTTATGCAGTTTTTTAATCAAGTTGCTCCTGAAAACGTCTCAATGTCTGTCAAACTTTTGTTATTGCTGACGGTGCTGTCGATTGCCCCGGGCATTTTAATCATGATGACATGCTTTACCCGCATTATCATTGTTTTATCGTTTGTCCGCACTTCGCTGGGGACGCAACAGATGCCGCCCAATCAGGTGTTGCTTGGATTGGCGCTCTTTTTGACCTTTTTTATTATGGCGCCGACGTTTAAGCAAGTAAACGATCAAGCGCTTCAGCCGCTGTTTGCGCAAAAAATCAATTTAGAGCAAGCATATGAACGGGCTTCTGTGCCGATTAAAGAGTTTATGAGCGAGCATACGCGGCAAAAGGATTTGGCATTATTTTTATCATATAGCGGTGCATCCAAACCGAAAAATGTTCAAGATATTCCATTAACAACTCTTGTGCCTGCGTTTGCGATCAGTGAAATAAAAACGGCCTTCCAGATGGGATTTATGATTTTTATTCCATTTTTAGTGATTGATATGGTCGTGGCAAGCGTGCTGATGTCGATGGGGATGATGATGCTTCCACCGGTGATGATTTCACTGCCGTTTAAAATTTTATTGTTTGTTCTTGTTGATGGCTGGTATTTAGTGGTGAAGTCATTATTGGAAAGCTTCTAAAAATAAAGTAGGTGAGCGAATATGAATGCAAATGTCGTCATTCAACTTGCTGAACGAGGAGTATACATGATTTTAGTGGTTTGCGGCCCGCTTTTGCTGCTTGCGCTTGCCGTTGGACTTTTCATCAGCATTTTCCAAGCAACAACGCAAATTCAAGAGCAGACTCTTGCATTTGTCCCCAAAATTGTCGCGGTGCTGCTCGGTCTTGTTTTTTTCGGACCATGGATGCTGTCACGTTTAGTTTCCTATGCGTATGACATCTTTAATAATTTAACAAGATTTATAGGCTGATAAATATGGATCAGGTATTGTCTTATTTTCCATTATTTTTACTGATATTTGCCCGTGTGGCTGCTTTTTTTACGACATTGCCGCTATTTTCGTACCGAACGATTCCTAATGTGCATAAAATCGGCTTATCCTTCTTTATCAGCTGGCTAATGTTCTTAGGAATGAAAAAAGAGCCGATTGCGCTAGATGAAATGTATGTACTGCTTGTTTTAAAGGAAGTAGCCGTTGGCCTTTTTATCGGTTTGGCCGCTTATATGATGATGTCGGCGATTCAAATTGTAGGTGGCTTGATCGATTTTCAAATGGGATTTGCCATTGCCAACGTTATTGACCCGCAAACAGGAGCGCAAAGCCCATTAACCGGGCAATATTTGTACACCTTTGCGCTGTTGTTGCTGCTAGCATTAAATGGCCATCATGTTTTGCTAGATGGTGTGTTTTATAGCTACCAGTGGATTCCGATTCAATACACATTTGCATTCGATCAAGGAAACGTCGCGGAGTACATTTTGAAAATATTCAGTGAAATGTTTATTATTGCTTTTCAAATGTCGGCTCCTATCGTTGGCTGCTTGTTTTTAGTGGATATTGCGTTAGGAATTGTGGCAAGAGCTGTACCTCAGCTTAATATTTTTGTCGTTGGATTGCCTGTGAAGATCATTGTGAGCTTTCTTCTGTTAATGGTCACGATGACCGCTTTGTTTGTCGCTGCCCAGCATTTGTTTGACGCCATGTTTGTTGCCATGCGTGACTTAATGAAGCTAGTAGGGGGCAGGTAAATGAGCAGCTTGCGCTTAGATTTGCAGTTTTTTGCTGAGGAAAAAACAGAGAAAGCGACGCCTCGCAAGCGTCAAGAAGTTCGGCAAAAAGGCCAAGTAGCCAAAAGTGCAGATGTGAATACGGCCATTGTGCTGTTGCTTGTGTTCGTTATTCTGCTATTCTCAGGGGAACTGTACAAAGAAGCGTTTTTGCGTCTTTTTCGTAATTCGCTTCAGCACTATATGTTGGAAGATGTGACGGTAAGCTCCATTCAAGCGCTGTTTTTTTCGATATTAAAAAATTTGGCCGGGATTATGGCGCCGATTTTTTTAGTAGCGTTGGCTGGAGCATTTTTAGGGAATTTTTTGCAGGTGGGCTTTTTATTTACCGCAGAGCCGCTGCAAATGAAGCTGAGCAAGCTAGACCCCATTCAAGGCTTTAAGCGAATGCTGTCATTGCGCTCAATTGTAGAGCTGTTAAAATCCATTTTAAAAATCGCCATTGTCGGTTTTGTGACCTTTTTTGTTTTATGGTTGAAGCTTGACCAAATTTTGCTGCTGACTACTAAATCGCTGGAAACGACATTAAGCTCGTTAGCTAGTTTGGCTGTGCGCATGGGGCTTTACGCATCGGCTGCTCTTTTGTTTCTTGCCTTTTTGGATTATTTGTACCAGCGGTTTGATTTTGAAAAAAACATCCGGATGTCAAAGCAAGAAGTGAAAGATGAGTTTAAGAAGACCGAAGGGGACCCCCTTATTAAATCTAAAATAAAGCAAAAACAACGGGAAATGGCGATGAAGCGAATGATGCAAGAAGTGCCAAAAGCGGACGTAGTCATTACCAATCCTACCCATTATGCTGTTGCCTTAAAATATGAGGATGGGAAAATGGATGCTCCCGTTGTCGTTGCCAAGGGCGTCGATCATCTTGCGCTGAAAATCAAACAACTAGCGAAAGAGCATGATGTCGTAACCATAGAGAATCGGCCGTTAGCTCGAGCGCTGTATAGTCAGACGGAGATTGGCGATGTGATTCCTGAACCGTTTTTTAAGGCTGTTGCCGAAATATTAGCATATGTATATCGTTTAAAACGGAAGATTTAAGAGATTGTTATTTAAGTATCCAAGGAGCGAAAGATTATGCCAGCAAGAGACTTGTCTGTATTATTAATGGTTGTCCTGATTGTAGCTATGCTCATTATTCCGCTGCCAACGTGGCTTCTGAGCCTGTTAATTATGATTAATATTTCTCTTGCTTTGCTCGTCCTCCTTACTTCAATGAATATGCGCGAGCCGCTGCAGTTTTCTATTTTTCCGTCGTTGCTCTTGCTGCTTACGCTATTTCGTTTAGGATTAAACGTATCGACGACCCGTTCGATTCTAAGTAAAGGCGAGGCCGGCGGTGTTGTTGAAACATTCGGAACGTTTGTCGTTGGCGGAAACGTTGTTGTTGGCTTTGTTGTATTTTTAATTTTAATTATTATTCAGTTCATCGTGATTACGAAGGGGGCAGAGCGTGTTTCAGAGGTAGCAGCCCGCTTTACTCTGGATGCCATGCCCGGAAAGCAAATGAGCATTGATGCCGATCTTAATGCCGGAATGATTTCTGAACAGGAAGCGCGTCAACGTCGCGAAAAGGTAGCACAAGAAGCCGATTTTTATGGAGCAATGGATGGAGCGAGTAAGTTTGTCAAGGGCGATGCGATCGCTGGTATTATCATTGTTATTATTAATATGTTATTTGGTATGGTTGTTGGTGTTGTACAGCAAGGGTTAGATGTATCAGAAGCAGCACATCGCTATACATTACTAACAGTTGGAGACGGTATTGTCAGTCAGATTCCCGCCCTTCTTATTTCTACTGCGACCGGCATTGTTGTAACAAGAGCAGCATCAGATAGCAATCTTGGCGCGGATGTTATGAAGCAGCTATTTGCCTTTCCAAAAATGCTGTATGTGACTGCTGGAACGATTTTTTTACTCGGCTTGTTTACTCCGATTAACGATGTGTTAACCATTCCTATTGCTGGCCTGCTCGCTCTTGGCGGCTATCGCTTCTCCACAAAAGTGGAAAAGGAGCAAGAAGCGGCGATGGGAGAGCAAGCGGAAGAAGTGGAAATCGATCAAATGAAGAGTCCGGAAAGCGTGGTCAATTTATTAAGTGTTGATCCCATTGAATTCGAATTTGGCTATGCGCTCATTCCGTTAGCCGATGCGAGCCAGGGCGGGGATTTGCTTGACCGCATTGTCATGATTCGGCGACAACTGGCATTAGAGCTAGGCCTTGTCATCCCTGTTGTGCGGATTCGTGATAATATCCAGCTGCAGCCGAATGAATATCGTCTAAAAATAAAAGGCGATGAAGTCGCTAAAGGCGAACTGTTGCTCGATCATTATTTGGCTATGAGCCCTGGGGTCGAGGATGATTCTGTGCAAGGGATTGATACAATTGAACCTGCATTTGGTTTGCCAGCAAAATGGATTTCCGAGGAAATGAAAGAACAAGCGGAGATGTTTGGCTATACGGTTGTTGATCCGCCGTCTGTTGTTTCCACTCATATAACAGAGGTGTTGAAAGCACATGCGCATGAGCTGCTTGGAAGACAGGAAACGAAACAGCTTATCGATCATCTAAAGGAATCGTATCCTATTTTAGTCGAGGAAGTAACACCGACTCCTCTTTCCGTTGGAGATGTACAAAAAGTATTAGCAAAGCTGCTGCGGGAAAAGGTGTCGATTCGCAATTTGCCTGTGATTTTTGAAACATTGGCTGATTTTGGGAGAATGACAAGCGATGCCGATTTATTAACGGAATATGTGCGTCAAGCGCTGGCACGACAAATTACGAGCCAGTATGTCGTACAAGGAGAACCTTTAAAAGTCATTACGGTGTCAGGAAAAGTAGAAAAGGCCATTGCTGAAGGAGTGCATCAAACGGAGCACGGAAATTACTTATCGCTTGATCCATCTTTGTCACAAGCCATTATAGAAGCGATAGGGGTTCAATTCGAACAGCATGCTTTTACGAGTCAGACGCCAATCTTACTTTGTTCCCCTGCTGTCCGAATGTATGTACGTCAATTGACTGAGCGATATTTTCCCCATATTCCAGTGTTGTCCTATAATGAATTAGAGGCAAATGTAGAAGTCCAAAGTGTTGGGGTGGTGGATATTGAATGAAGGTCAAAAAATTTATTGCTCCATCAATGCCGGAAGCGATGAAAATGATTCGGGCAGAGTTAGGGAAGGATGCCGTCATTTTAAATTCGAAGGTAGTTCATAAGGGAGGATTTTTCGGGCTGTTTACCAAAAAAAACATCGAGGTGATCGCAGCCGTTGATCCGAAACCAGTCCGATTGGCTGGAAATGAAAAAAAGCACAAGCACGTTCAACTGAACTCTGGAGCGTTTAAATCGATGGAAACAAAAACTCAGGATGGCGCGTTGCTGCATGAGCTAAATGAAATGAAGGAAATGCTGAGGCAGTTATCAACAAATGTCACCACTCATTTCGCGGTGTATCCGCAGCCGTTAAATGAAGTAAATGAAAGGCTAGCTCAGCAGGAGTTATCCAGTGCGCTTCGGCAAGAGATCATGGCTGAAGCCGTTGAAAAATGGTATTTGCATCGTGAAACAGCTACAAAAAAGCAAGCGATGATATGGGTGAAGGAAATTCTACAGAACAAACTTGAGCATCTATCATTCGGGGGTCTCTCTTTTCAGCGGAAATATGTAAATGTAGTGGGGCCGACTGGTGTCGGGAAAACAACGACATTAGCGAAGATCGCTGCCAATGGCGTGTTGAAGCACCATAAGAAAGTAGCCTTTATTACGACTGATACCTATCGTATTGCGGCGATCGATCAATTAAAAACATATGCCAAAATTTTAAACGTGCCGCTTGAGGTTTGTTATAACATGGAAGATTTTCGGAAGGCGAAAAATAAATTTGCTTCATATGATCTCGTATTGATCGATACAGCGGGGCGTAATTTTAGAAATCGCCAATACGTCCAGGATTTGCAAGAGGTGATGGATTTTGATGAAGAAATGGAAACATATCTTGTCCTCTCGCTAACAGGAAAATGGACGGACATGAAAGAAATTTGCGAGCAATTTTCGCTTATTAAAATCCATCGTTTTATTTTTACAAAACTGGACGAAACAAGTCACTACGGGGCGATGTATAATTTAATGACAGATTATCAAATTGGGGCTGCCTACTTGACAAATGGTCAAAACGTCCCAGACGACATTATTGAAGCATCGCCTGAAAAAATTGTCAATATGTTGCTTGGGGTCGAGTCATCATGAGAGATCAGGCAGAAAGCTTACGCCGATTGTTGAATCATATGAATCAAAAAAAAGCGATGAAAGCAATTGCTGTAGTGAGCGGAAAAGGCGGCGTTGGAAAATCAAACTTTTCATTAAATTTTGCTCTTACTCTATCGAAGCGTGGATTTCATGTGCTGTTGTTCGATATGGACATCGGTATGGGGAATATTGATATTTTACTTGGACAATCCACTTCCACAACGATTATTGATTTATTTGAACGCCATGTTTCGATTGAAGAGCTTATTAAAAAAGGACCAGGCAATCTATCATTTATTGCTGGAGGAACGGGTTTAACCAAAATTTTTACAATGGATCAAGAGAAAACGGCTTATTTTATAGAACAGCTCCAGCTGGTTTCCGAGCAGTACGATTATTTCATTTTTGACATGGGGGCGGGGATTTCGGAGGATCGCTTACAGCTGCTGATGGCGGTTCATGAGATTTTTGTCATTACAACACCTGAGCCGACTTCCATTACTGACGCTTATGCAGCCATGAAATATATTCATTTACAAGAAAAAGAAATTCCGTTTTACTTAGTTGTTAATCGTGCCCAGACAGACCAGGAAGGCCGAGAAACACTGCAACGCCTAAAAAATGCGATGAAGCGTTTTCTCAGGAGAGAGGTGACGGGCTTGGGAGTGTTGCCGGAAGACCGTATCGTTTCTAAAGCGGTAGCAAGACAAACCCCTTTTTTGTTATTGGATCCTTCCACCAAAATAAGCCGTGCAATGGTGGAGCTTACAGATCGTTATTTATCTGACCAGACGGCTGACGAATCGAGCGTTTCTCGCCCAGCAAGCTTTTTTGCCAAGCTTAGACAACTTTTTTTAGAAAGGTAGAGAGTTTATGGAGAAAATCAAGGTACTAGTTGTCGATGACTCCGCCTTTATGAGAAAGGTCATTGCGGACTTTTTGTCGGAACATTCACAAATAGAGGTCGTTGGTGTGGCGAGAAATGGTCAAGATGCGCTTCAAAAAATTCAATCATTAAAACCAGATGTTGTGACTTTAGATGTTGAAATGCCAATCATGAATGGACTTGAGGCGTTACAGCAAATCATGAAACATCACCCACTTCCTGTTGTCATGCTGTCAAGTACGACAAAAGAAGGAGCTGAAAGCACGATTGCTGCTATGCACTACGGTGCTGTTGATTTTGTTACAAAGCCGTCTGGCCATATCTCTCTCGATCTTTATAAAGTAAAAGAGCAAATAATTGAAAAAGTGATCCTCGCCAGCCGTGCTAATTTGCACGGAATGAAAAATCAAGAGATTATTCCAATAATCGCTAGTTTCCAACAAAGTTCGTATAGTAAAATGGATATAAAGACATCATCGCAAAATCATAGGAAAAAAATCATTTGTATCGGTACATCGACAGGGGGACCGCGAGCCTTACAGCAGGTGCTGACACAACTTCCAGCTCATATTGAGGCACCGATTGTCATTGTTCAGCATATGCCAAAAGGATTTACAAAATCGCTTGCTCAGCGGCTTAACTCGCTTTGCGCCATCTCTGTCAAAGAAGCGGAGCATCAGGAAGTGCTCAAGCAAGGAGTGGCCTATATTGCTCCAGGTGGCGCGCATTTTTCAGTCGTGTCATCAGGCAAAGGACTTGTCGCTCATATTGATGATTCTCCACCGAGAAATGGGCACCGTCCTTCGGTTGATGTGTTATTTGAATCCGTTAGCATGTTAAGTGAGTATGAAAAAATTGCTGTGATCATGACAGGAATGGGGTCTGACGGAACGGCAGGATTAAAGCAATTGAAAGCCGTTGGACATACAAAAGCGATTGCTGAATCAGAGGATACAGCAGTGGTGTTTGGGATGCCTAAATCTGCTATTTCCACCCGTTTAGTCGACGATGTTGTTCCGTTAGAAGAAATTGCCGAAACCATTATGAAATATGTAGGCAGGCAAGGGGTGTAGAGCCATGGATATGAGTCAATATTTAGAGATTTTTATCGATGAAAGCAAAGAGCATTTGCAAACGATTAATGAACAACTATTAGAGCTGGAAAAAAATCCGGAAGATCTTTCAATTGTCAATGAAATTTTCCGTTCTGCCCATACTCTTAAGGGAATGTCGGCAACAATGGGGTTTGAAGATTTAGCGAATTTAACCCACCAAATGGAAAATGTGCTTGATGGAATTCGCAACCATAAGATTGTCGTGACAGCGGATTTGCTTGATGTTGTTTTTTCAGCTGTTGATGATTTAGAGGCAATGGTGAATTCCATTGCGGAAGGAGGGGATGGAAAGCGGGATGTCCATGAAGTTGTACAGCAGCTCAAACAAATTGAAAAAGGGGAAGTGCCATCCTTTGCTTCTGAAACAAAACAGGAAGCTGTGAATACCGCTCCAGCTCTCGTTCAAACCTATGGAGAATTTGAATACAACATTCTTCAGCAATCGAAAGAACAAGGATTTTATGCATATGAAATTCGCGTCAAGTTGCGCGCGGATTGTTTGCTAAAGGCGGCGCGCGTGTTCATGGTATTTGAAGTGCTCAATCAAGCGGGAGAAGTTATCAAATCGAATCCTCCTGTCGAGCAGCTAGAGGAAGAGCAGTTTGACCAAGAATTTATCGTTACGGTTGTTACGAAGGAACCGACAGAGCAAATCTATGAGCGGATTATGAAAGTGTCTGAGATAGAAGAAGTAGTTGTTCATGCGATTGATGTCGATCAATTCAAGTCGGCTCAGGAGGCGGTTCCTAAAGAGACAGAAGTGGTAGCCGCACAGGAATCAGAAGAGGTGGCTGTGACTGTTGAAAAAACGGAGCAAAAAGAAAAGGAAACAGCGCATAAGCAGGCGGCGGCCAATAAAACGATCCGAGTCAACATTGAGCGCTTGGATATTCTCATGAATTTATTCGAAGAGCTAGTCATTGACAGAGGGAGATTGGAGCAAATTTCTCGTGAACTGAACCACCCAGAGCTCCACGAAACAGTAGAAAGAATGTCGCGCATTTCAAGCGATTTACAAAATATTATTTTGAATATGCGCATGGTTCCGGTCGAAACGGTCTTCAATCGTTTCCCGCGCATGGTTCGGCAATTGGCGCGCGATTTAGGTAAAAAAATCAACTTGGAGATTATCGGAGCGGAAACAGAATTAGACCGCACCGTTATTGATGAAATTGGCGATCCGCTTGTCCATTTGCTGCGCAATGCGATTGATCATGGCATCGAAATGCCAGAGGTGCGCCGTGCCAAAGGCAAGCCGGAGGAAGGCACCGTGAAGCTGAAAGCGTATCATAGCGGAAATCATGTGTTTATTGAAATTGAGGATGATGGAGCTGGCATCAATCGCGAAAAAGTATTGCAAAAGGCGATCAATAAGGGAGTTATTTCTAAGCAAAATGTCGCCAATTTAACAGATAAACAAATATGTGAGCTTATCTTTGCATCTGGCTTTTCCACGGCGGATAAAATTTCCGATATTTCAGGACGCGGCGTCGGTCTTGATGTTGTTAAAAACACAATCGAATCGCTTGGCGGATCTGTAACCATTGATTCCGAAGAAGGCAGCGGCTCGATTTTCTCCATTCAACTGCCTTTAACATTATCGATTATTTCTGTCATGCTGGTAGAAATTCAGCATGAAAAATATGCGATTCCGCTTTCTTCGATTATTGAAACAGCGATTATTAAAAAAGAAGATGTTTTGCATGCGCATCATCAAAAGGTGATTGATTTCCGCGGAAAAGTTGTCCCGCTCTTATTCTTAAAAGATGTGTTTGAAGTGCCTGCTGTGAAAGAAGAAGAGGATTTTCTTTCCGTCGTTATTGTGCGCAAAGGAGAAAAAATGGCAGGTCTTGTGGTGGATTCATTTATCGGTCAGCAAGAGGTCGTTTTAAAGTCGCTTGGCAATTATTTAACATCCGTGTTTGCCATTTCAGGCGCTACCATCTTGGGAGATGGACAGGTTGCATTAATTATTGATTGCAATGCATTGATCAAATAGACCTGTTATAGAGATGCCGCATGGTCCTAAGGAGGAATGGAGAAAATGGTGGAAGTTCGGGAAACGGAATTAAAAGTGATTGTTTTTCAATTGAAGGATGAAGAATACGCAATTCCTGTACAGCAGGTTCGTTCGATTGAAAAAGTTCAGCATATTACTCGCGTTCCAAGAACTCCTAAGTTTGTAAAAGGAGTGATTAATTTACGTGGGGTTGTGACTCCGATTATTGATTTGCGAGAGCGGTTTGGTATTGAATCACAATCGTTTAATGAGCAGACCCGAGTGATTATCGTTGCGCTTGGCGAAATTGAGGTCGGTCTGATCGTGGATGCTGCAAACGATGTGTTGGATATACCAGTCAAGAGCATCGAGCCCCCTCCAGAAGTAATTGAAGCCATAGAAGCTGATTATATTAACGGAGTGGCGAAGGTTGGCAAGAGATTATTAATTTTATTAAACTTAGAAAAAGTACTGGATGCCGAAAAATCAGTTTTAGCGTAAATAGATAGAGGGGACGTTTAACCATGTCAAATGTCAATCGCTTGAATGCGGATCATATGGATATTTTGCGAGAAATAGGCAATATTGGCGCTGGAAATGCAGCTACGGCACTCTCCAAGCTGTTAAATAAAAAAATTGAAATGAAGGTGCCGAATGTTCAGGTTGTCTCATTTGATGAAATGATGGACTTAGTCGGGGGAGCGGAACAGGTTGTAGCTGCTGTTTTTCTAAGAATTGAAGGCGAAGCGCCGGGAAATATGTTTTTTGTTTTATCGTTGCCGCAAGCGGAACAATTTATAAAGCAAATGACGGGTGATCACCAATTTTCGTTTGCCTCGCCACAGTCCGATCTTGGCCTATCTGCTTTGCAAGAATTAGGAAATATATTAGCAGGGTCGTATCTTTCTGCTTTAGCTGATTTCACCCATTTAAAGCTGTATCCGTCAGTGCCGGCACTGACCATTGATATGATCGGAGCGATTTTGCAATACGGGCTGCTGGAGCTGTCACGGGTTGGCGATTATGCAATCGTGATTGATACAGCCGTTCATGAAGAACACCAGCCGCAAGATAGCGTGAATGGCCATTTCTTTCTTCTTCCTGATCCTGATTCATTTACCCCTATTTTTCGTTCGCTAGGTGTCGAACTGTCATGAATGAAATTGTGAACGTCATAAAAGTAGGGATTGCTGATATGAATGTCGTTCAGGTGCCTTATCTTATTCGTACATCTGGATTAGGGTCTTGCGTTGGTGTTGTCGTTTTTGATTTGATGAAAGGAGTTGCTGGATTGGCGCATGTGATGCTGCCTAGTTCATCGCTGGCAAGGTCGGAAAGCCTAAATGTAGCCAAATACGCAGATACGGCAATAGAAGCGCTTATATCGCTTGTTGTAAAAGCGGGCGGCAGAAAAAGCGCCCTTAAAGCGAAAATGGCTGGCGGAGCACAAATGTTTCAGTTTCATTCAGCCAATACGGACATGATGAGGATTGGACCAAGAAATGTTGAAGCGGTCAAGCAGCAGCTGCAACGCTTCCATATTCCGATCGTGGCCGAAGATGTGGGAGGAAACAGCGGAAGAACGATTGAATTTAATCCGCAAACAGGTCTTTTATTTATTCGCACAGTTAACCAAGGAGTAAAAGAAATATAGATGGTTCGTGCATTGACGGGTCGGGTATTATTCGGAACAGCTGGATTTATGTTGGTGTTTTTCTTATCGTTTCCTGCCCATACAATAGCTACGACGCTTTTACGCAGCGCGGTCTCTTTTATCGCCTTCTTTGTGAGCGGCTATGTGTTTCAATGGATGTTTGCCTATATTAGTAGAGAATCGGTCCAAGCAAAGAAAAAGCCTTCACATTCGCTGGATGCCAACGAGCTGCAACCATTAACGGAAGGACTTACAAAAGAAGAAGCACAGCAGGTTGCCGCTTACATTCGGCATATGCTCCATGACGAAAAAGACGGTTAATGAACATATGCCATCAAGCAGTTTCAGGATGAACGGGGAGGAGTATCATGACAAACGCCTCAGCGCGCAAGGAGCAAAATTATTGGGACAATTGGATTGATAAGCGTGATCCACAAGCGGGAGATGAGCTTGTACAAAGATACATGCCGCTTGTGTATTATCAAGTACAACGAATTGCTGTATCATTGCCCAAAACTGTAAACAAACAAGATTTAATCAGCTTTGGATTAATGGGGCTTTACGACGCGCTTGAAAGATTTGATCCTTCTCGCGACTTAAAATTTGATACGTATGCTTCGTTTCGAATTCGCGGCGCCATTTTAGACGGATTGCGGAAGGAAGACTGGCTCCCTCGCAGCACAAGAGAAAAGGCGAAAAAAATTGAAGCCGCCATTGCGAAAATGGAGCAGCGGCATATGCGGACAGTGACTGCCAAAGAAGTCGCAGATGAACTAGGCATGACTGAAGAAGAAGTATGTTCAGTCATGAATGAGGGGTTTTTTGCTAATATTTTATCTCTTGATGATTGGTCGAAGGAAAACGAAGAAGAAGAAAACAGCCCGCTAACGCTGCGTGATGAAAAAACGTCGTCGCCCGAAGAGGCGGTTCTAAGACAAGAAATGTATGAGCAGCTTGCTGCTGTTATTAAGCAGCTAAACGAAAAAGAACAGCTTGTGATCAGCTTGTTTTATAAAGAGGAGTTAACCTTGACCGAAATTGGACAAATTATGGGATTATCGACATCGCGGATTTCACAAATACATTCAAAAGCGATTTTTAAACTGCGAAAAATATTAACACAAGTGTTATAATGAACTCATCAGCCAGTTGAGCGCCGTTGGTGAAAGCTGTTTTCATCATCTAAAACATGCAGATGGGTTTTCGGGCAATTTAGCGTGCTTGAACCAATATAGATAAGGTCAAACCGACAAGCTGTCTGTTTGTCGGCGGTGACAAAAATAAGGAATGAAAGCAGTTTGCCATAAGGATGTGTGGAGGGAATACAGGACGATTTGGTTAGATCATAGCAGAGACGAGCCTTTCGATAGCGGTTTCCTCTTTATATGATCGCTCTTTCTTTCGTCTGAGTTTCCCCAGACTGACAAACGTCTTCAAAAACAGACAAGGTTCATTGCTAATGATGCCAGAAAATCGGTCTGTGCAAAGGAAGTGAAAGCATGAGTTTGAAATTAGTAGAATTGCAAGTAGCACTTCCGAGAATGAACGAAATCGGAAAGATCCAAGAACAGCTTCAGCAGCAATCTGGGCTTGCTCAAGCGCAATTAGCAGCAGCTATGCAGAAGCGGCAAGAACGCGCGAAACGGCAGGTGACAAGCAAACAGACCACCCAAAGCGCCTGTTGGGAAAAGGAAAAGCATGGGATACAGCATAAACAAGTTCATCCATATAAAGGAAAAAATATCGATTTAATGGGGTAGAAGAATTCAATGATCGCATTTTTATTGACTGTAAGCTTTGCCTTGCATGCTCTCTCTCTTTTTATCATCATTTTATTGTATTTGCAGCTGTCAAAGGTAAAAGAGGTTGAAAAAAAGCAATCACAGCTTATTCAAGAGATGGAAGAGACGATTTCAGCTTATTTGTTGGAATGGAAAGAGGAAAATGAACGCTTTTTGCAAGCGTTGTCGCAAAGGATGAGAAGCCGCGACAGTGTGCAAACGAAGCCATCGCCTGTTCCTAAACAGCATTCTGCTCCAGTAAAGGATGATGAGTGGCTGCCGCCGATGGAGCAGGTTGACACTATCAAAGACAGAATAGAAATCAGCGAAACGAACCAGCAGCAAAAGGAAGTTCCATCCCCTCCTTCCTCTATTGCAGAACAGGCAGAACAGCTGCAAAAAGAAGGAAAAACGATTGAAGAAATCGCGAAATTGTTAAATAAAGGAAAAACAGAAATTGAACTGCTGCTCAAATTTCGGCAAATGTAGCGAAATACAGCTTGATTGTCGTTTTTAATTGTGATATATTTTTACATGGTGTGAATACACACGCTTATGGATTTAAGCAATGGTGCTGATGTCTCAGTCTTGCTTAAGGATGAAATAGGCGGAGGAAAGAAACCATTTACAGGAGGAAAAGATCAATGTCAGTGATTTCAATGAAACAATTGCTTGAAGCAGGTGTTCATTTTGGACATCAAACGCGCCGTTGGAACCCTAAAATGAAAAAATATATCTTCACTGAGCGCAACGGCATTTATATTATCGATTTGCAAAAAACAGTAAAAAAAGTTGAGGAAGCTTACAACTTTGTTAGAGAATTAGCAGCAAATGGCGGAAAAGTTCTTTTTGTAGGTACAAAGAAGCAAGCACAGGACTCTGTTAAAGAAGAAGCAGAACGTTCTGGTATGTTCTATGTAAATCAGCGCTGGTTAGGCGGTACATTAACGAACTTTGAAACCATTCAAAAACGGATTAAACGCTTGAAAGAGATTGAAAAAATGGCAGAAGACGGAACATTTGATGTATTGCCTAAAAAAGAAGTGATTGGCTTGAAAAAAGAGCTAGAGCGTTTAGAGAAATTTTTAGGCGGTATTAAAGAAATGAAGCAGCTTCCAGATGCGTTATTTGTTATCGATCCTCGCAAAGAGCGCATCGCGGTTGCAGAAGCGCGCAAATTAAATATCCCGATCGTTGGTATTGTTGATACAAACTGCGATCCAGATGAAATTGACTATGTCATTCCGGCAAACGACGATGCGATCCGTGCCGTAAAACTTCTCACAGCAAAAATTGCAGATGCTATTTTAGAAGCAAAACAAGGCGAAGAAGCTGTTGTAGCCGCTGAATAAACAGGCTTCAAAAAAGTTTGGAAAGGTGATAAGAGGGGAAGTGCCTTTTATCACCTTTTTTTGAGACAGAAATTCTCCCTTGTTTGGCTATACTAAAAAGGGCGGGAGCAAACAAAATTTGCGCTGCGAATTTTGTTTACATATATGCGTATACACTAGAAGGAGGACATGATTCTTATGGCAATTACAGCTCAAATGGTAAAAGAGTTACGTGAAAAAACGGGCGCAGGCATGATGGATTGTAAAAAAGCGCTCACAGAAACAAACGGAGATATGGAGAAAGCAATTGACTGGCTTCGCGAAAAAGGAATTGCGAAAGCAGCTAAAAAAGCGGACCGAATTGCTGCGGAAGGAACAACACTTATTGAAGTGCAAGGCAATACAGCTGTTATTTTGGAAGTAAACTCTGAAACTGACTTCGTAGCGAAAAACGAAGGGTTCAAAGTGCTTGTAAAAGAGCTTGCTGCTCATCTATTAACGCACAAGCCAGCAACAGTAGAAGCAGCGCTTCAGCAAACAATGGATAACGGTACAACTGTAGAAGAGCATATTAATGCCGCTATTGCCAAAATCGGTGAAAAACTAACGCTTCGCCGCTTTGAAATTGTTGAAAAAGGAGACAATGCAGCGTTTGGAGCTTACCTTCACATGGGTGGACGCATCGGCGTATTGACGGTGCTAGAAGGAACAACAGATGAGGCGATTGCAAAAGATGTAGCTATGCATATTGCAGCGCTTAATCCAAAATATGTATCTCGCGATCAAGTGTCTCAGGAAGAAATTAACCGTGAGCGCGAAGTATTAAAGCAACAAGCTCTTAACGAAGGAAAACCAGAAAATATTGTAGAAAAAATGGTAGAGGGCCGTTTAAATAAATTTTATGAAGACATTTGCTTGCTAGAGCAATCGTTTGTAAAAAATCCAGATATGAAAGTTCGTCAATTTGTTGAAACAAATGGTGCGACAGTAAAAAGCTTCGTTCGTTATGAAGTGGGCGAAGGAATCGAAAAACGCCAGGATAACTTCGCTGAAGAAGTAATGAACCAAGTTAGAAAGTAATGAGCGAAGCGGAATAGGGAACACAACGGGTGTTCCCTATTTTTAAAGATTAGCTTACACGGAGGAGTAACATGAGCAATCCAAAGTATAAACGTGTTGTGCTGAAGTTAAGCGGCGAAGCTTTAGCGGGGGATCAAGGATTTGGAATCAATCCCGCGATTATTAAATCCATTGCCAAGCAAGTGAAAGAAATCGCAGAGCTAGGTGTGGAAGTGGCTGTTGTAGTTGGGGGAGGAAATATTTGGCGCGGAAAAATTGGCAGCGAAATGGGGATGGACCGGGCTACTGCTGATTATATGGGCATGCTTGCAACCGTCATGAATTCGCTGGCGCTTCAGGATAGCCTTGAGCATCTCGGGGTGGAAACGCGCGTACAGACATCCATCGAAATGCGTCAAGTCGCAGAACCATACATAAGAAGAAGAGCGATTCGCCACCTTGAGAAAAAACGTGTCGTCATTTTTGCTGCTGGCACCGGCAATCCTTATTTTTCCACTGATACAACGGCTGCGCTTCGTGCCGCAGAAATTGAAGCAGACGTTATTTTAATGGCGAAAAATAATGTAGACGGCGTTTACAACGCTGATCCCAAAATCGATCAAAATGCAGTGAAATATGACCAGCTTTCATATCTTGATGTCATTAAACAAGGACTAGGCGTCATGGATTCAACAGCTTCCTCTTTATGTATGGATAACGATATTCCGTTAATTGTATTTTCGATTATGGAGGAAGGCAATATAAAACGCGTTGTTCTTGGCGAAAATATAGGAACAATTGTAAGGGGGAAATAAACATGGCAAAGCAAGTATTAACAACAACAAAAGAAAAAATGGATAAAGCCGTCCAGGCTTTTAGCCGCGAATTAGCCGGAATTCGCGCAGGAAGAGCGAATCCAGGGCTGCTTGAAAAAATTACAGTCGATTACTACGGGGTATCGACGCCGATCAATCAATTGGCGGGCATCACGGTCCCAGAAGCGCGTTTGCTTGTTATTCAACCATACGACAAATCGATCTTAAAAGATATTGAAAAATCTATTTTGGCTTCTGATTTAGGATTAACTCCATCCAATGACGGCTCGGTCATCCGCATTACGATTCCGCCGTTAACAGAAGAGCGCCGCCGCGAGCTTGTCAAGGTTGTCAAGAAATATTCAGAAGATGCGAAAGTAGCCGTTCGTAATATTCGCCGCGATGCAAACGATGACTTGAAAAAGCTAGAGAAAAACGGCGACATTACGGAAGACGAATTGCGTGGCTATACAGACGATATTCAAAAAATAACCGACGAGCATATCGCTAAAATCGAAGCTCTGACAAAGGAAAAAGAAAAAGAAGTAATGGAAGTATAATCTTCTTGCTGGCTGATGCAAAAAACCCTCTATGTGCAAAGAGGGTTTTTTTGCTATAATGAAAAAGCGAAATGAGGTACATGTTTGACGAATGTTTTGTTTCTTGATTACACTAGCCTCATAGTATGTTGAAAATATCGAAAAAGCGGAGGACTAGGATGTTTAATAAGATTTGGAAACATAAAGAGCAATCGAATTTTTCGATTGAGTATACAAAAGAAAATATTTTGCAGCAGCCTGTTCCTGAGCATGTTGCTATCATTATGGATGGCAATGGCCGCTGGGCGAAAAAACGGGCATTACCGCGGGCGGCGGGACATTATGAAGGGATGCAGGTTGTTCGCAAAATTACTCGCTTTGCCAATGAACTGGGAATTAAGGTATTAACACTTTATGCGTTCTCCACTGAAAACTGGAAGCGACCCAAAAGCGAGGTTGACTATTTAATGAAGCTTCCCGAGCAGTTTCTAACCACCTTTTTGCCAGAATTAATTGAAGAGAACGTAACCGTTCGTGTTATCGGGGACTGCAATCAGCTTCCGGAGCATACGCAGACCGCTGTTAAAAAAGCGGTGGAAGACACGAAGCATAATACAGGTCTTATTTTAAATTTTGCATTAAATTACGGCAGCCGCGCTGAAATTACGCACGCAGTAAAAGAAATCGCAAAGCAGGTGCAGCAAGGGCATTTATCTGCGGAGCAAATCGATGAAGAAGTAGTGGCTTCTTATTTAATGACTAGAAATTTAAAAGATCCTGATTTGCTGATTCGTACAAGCGGAGAAATTCGGTTAAGCAACTTTATGCTTTGGCAGCTTGCTTATACCGAGTTTTGGTTTACTGATGTACTTTGGCCAGATTTTACAGAACAGCATTTATTAGAAGCGATTGCGGAATTTCAAAAGCGTGGTCGCCGGTTTGGAGGAATTTAAACAAGATGAAGCAGAGAGTGATTACAGGAGTTATAGCCGCCGCTCTTTTTTTGCCAATCGTTATTTTTGGCGGAATTCCGTTTATAATAGTAACATATGTATTAGCAACGATTGGGCTGTTTGAGCTTTTGCGCATGAAGCGTGTGCAGCTGCTTTCGCCTGAGTCTGTTGTGAGCTTTCTTTTATTATGGGGACTGCTTTTGCGCAGCTCATGGCTTGACAATGTTCATCTCGAAAAAATGGAGCTGTTGCTGCTTGCGGTTCTTTTCGTGCTCATCTACACAGTCACGACAAAAAATCGTTTCACGTTTGATGATGCAGCTTTTTCGCTGCTTGCTACATTATACGTCGGCTTTGGTTTTTATTATTTTATGGAGACTCGCTTAGCCGGATTGCATTATATGTTTTATGCCTTATTCATCATTTGGGCAACGGATACCGGCGCCTATTTTACTGGCCGGGCGTTTGGAAAACGGAAGCTTTGGCCGGAAATCAGCCCGAATAAAACGATAGAAGGCTCCATTGGCGGCACGATTTGTGCGCTTGTTGTGGCCATCGTCTACCAGCTGTGCACTCATTTTTTTGCAAGTATCCCATGGCTCCTTGTGATGACGGTGGTTCTGTCGATTGTTGGACAACTGGGCGATTTAGTAGAGTCAGCATTTAAGCGGCATTATAACGTGAAGGATTCCGGTAATATTTTGCCGGGACATGGCGGTATTTTAGACCGATTTGATAGTTTATTGTTTATGTTGCCAATTTTGCATTTGTTTATGAGTATGGTGTTGTAAAAGGTTAGGAGTGAAGATGTTGAAGTATATTAGCTTATTAGGAGCAAGCGGATCCATCGGTATGCAAACGCTTGATGTGATTCGTTCCCATCCGGATCAGTTTTGCCTTGTGGCGATGTCCATAGGGAAAAATCACGAAGCAGCCCGGGCCATTATTGAAGAGTTTCATCCTGAGCTTGTGGCGGTTGCCGACTCTGCTGTCTACGATGCCCTTTATCGTGAATTTCATGGATCCGTTAAAATCATTTTTGGAGATGAAGGACTCGTTGAGGCAGCAACCTACTCGAAAGCTACGATCGTCGTCAATGCATTGATGGGAAGCATCGGGCTGATTCCGACATTAAAAGCAATTGAAGCGCGTAAAACCATTGCTTTGGCGAATAAAGAGACATTGGTCACGGCGGGGCACATTGTAACCAAAGCTGCGCAAAACCACAATGTTGCATTGCTTCCGGTTGATAGCGAGCATTCTGCGATTTTTCAATGCTTGCAAGGAGAAAAGCACAAAAATGTCGAAAAACTTATTTTAACAGCTTCAGGAGGAAGCTTCCGGGACTGTACGCGCGAACAGCTCCACCATGTGACAGTGGAGGATGCGCTACGCCATCCAAATTGGTCGATGGGGGCCAAAATTACGATTGATTCGGCAACGATGATGAATAAAGGACTTGAAGTGATTGAAGCCCATTGGTTATTCGGATTGCCGTATGAACAAATTGATGTTTTGTTACATAGAGAAAGCATCGTCCATTCCCTCGTCCAGTTCCATGATAGCAGCGTCATCGCGCAGCTTGGCACACCGGATATGCGCGTACCGATTCAATATGCGCTTACGTATCCAGATCGCTTCAGGCTGCCAGACGCTAGGAAGCTAAATTTGGCGGACATCGGAACACTGCATTTTCAACAGATCGATTTCGAGCGCTATCGTTGTTTACAATTTGCTTACGAGGCAGGACGAGCAGGAGGCTCCTTGCCGACCGTATTAAACGCCGCCAACGAAGAAGCAGTTGCTGCTTTTTTGAGCGGGCGCATCCGCTTTTTAATGATAGAAGATATGGTGGAAAAGGCGCTTGAGAAACATGAGGTGATTAAGAATCCGTCACTTGACGAGATCCGCGAGGTAGACCGCGAAACGCGGCGCTATATCCAGTCACTATTAACTTAAAGGGTGGTTGAAAATTTGAATACATTACAAACAGTGGTTGCATTTGTTGTCATCTTTGGTGCGCTTGTTTTTTTCCATGAGCTTGGACATTTGATTTTTGCGAAGCGTGCAGGAATCTTGTGCCGTGAATTTGCCATTGGATTTGGTCCTAAAGTATTTTCGTTTAAACGAAAGGAAACCGTATACACCATTCGTTTACTTCCGCTTGGAGGATTCGTGCGCATGGCCGGGGAAGATCCGGAAATGGTAGAGGTCAAGCCGGGACAGCTTGTCGGTCTTGAATTCAATCATGAAGGACATGTGCAGAAAATTATTGTCAACCATAAAGATGAATATCCAAACGCTAAAATCATTGAGGTCGAGCAAGCGGATCTGGAACGCGAGATGTATATTGCCGGCTATGAGGATGAGACCGGGGAACGGCTCGTTCGTTTTCCTGTAGCTGAACCAGCCTTTTTTGTTATGGACCATCAAGAAATTCAAATTGCCCCATATCATCGCCAATTTGCTTCCAAAACACTAGGACAGCGAGCCTTAGCGATTGTGGCGGGACCTTTGGCGAACTTTGTATTGGCGTTTATTGTGTTTGTACTGATCGGTCTTTTGCAAGGATACCCCATTGATAAACCGATTATGGGGGAATTGACAAAAGATGGGGCAGCCCGTCAAGCAGGGCTGAAGCAAGGAGATGTCGTGCTTTCGATCGACGACACGCCTGTGACAACTTGGACGCAAGTAGTGGAAACGATTCGCGCTCATCCACAGGAGAAGCTTGTATTTAAAATTAAACGCGGCGATCAAGTGCTTGATGTGCCTGTCACACCGAAGGCACAGACGGTCGAAGGACAGACCATTGGGTTGATAGGTGTTTACAGTCCAATGGAAAAATCGATGATCGGCTCTTTCAAGCAAGGAGCATTAGAAACCTATTATTGGACAAAGCAAATTGTGGTTGGTTTAGGACATCTTATAACAGGAGAATTTTCTCTTGATATGCTATCTGGACCGGTTGGCATTGCTGTATCGACCAATAAAGTGGCACAATCAGGGATTTATTACTTGATGAAATGGGGCGCCATTTTAAGTATTAACCTTGGGATTGTTAATTTATTGCCGCTTCCGGCCCTTGATGGCGGCCGACTTCTATTTTTTGCAATTGAAGGATTGCGCGGCAAACCGATTGATCGACAAAAAGAAGGAATGGTACACTTTATCGGTTTTGCGCTTTTAATGCTTTTAATGCTAGTTGTCACATGGAATGATATTCAAAAATTTTTCCTGTAATATCAAATGAAGAGGTGCAATGAGATGAAACAAAGTCAATCGTTTATTCCAACGCTACGCGAAGTTCCAGCAGATGCAGAAGTGAAAAGCCACCAGCTTTTACTGCGGGCGGGGTTTATACGCCAAAGCTCAAGCGGAGTATATACCTTTTTGCCGCTTGGCCGGCGCGTGCTGCAAAAGGTAGAAGCGATTATTCGCGAGGAAATGAACCGGGCGGGGGCAATTGAATTATTGATGCCTGCTCTTCAACAGGCTGAGCTTTGGCAGGAGTCAGGCCGCTGGTATTCTTATGGGCCGGAGCTGATGCGGCTAAAAGATCGACATGAACGGGATTTTGCGCTTGGACCAACTCATGAGGAAGTGATTACAGCGCTGGTGCGTGATGAAGTAAAAACATATAAGAAACTTCCTTTAACACTCTATCAAATTCAAACAAAATTCCGCGATGAGAAGCGCCCACGATTTGGTTTGCTGCGCGGTCGCGAGTTCATTATGAAGGATGCTTATTCTTTCCACACTTCTAAAGAAAGCTTGGATGAAGTATACAACAAAATGTATGAAGCTTATTCGAATATTTTCCGGCGCTGCGGCTTAAATTTCCGCGCGGTAATTGCTGATTCAGGAGCGATTGGCGGAAAAGATACGCATGAGTTTATGGTGTTGTCTGATATTGGGGAAGACACAATAGCTTATTCAGATGCTTCGGATTTTGCTGCCAATATTGAAATGGCACCAGTTGTTGCTACGTACGAAAAAAGCACAGAACCGCTGAAAGAATTGAAAAAAGCGCATACTCCAGAGCAGAAAACAATTGAAGAAGTAGCAGCATTTTTGCAGGTAGCTCCGGAAAAATGCATTAAATCCTTGCTTTTCAAAGTCGATGAAAAATATGTGCTTGTGCTTGTTCGAGGCGACCATGAGGCCAATGATGTCAAAGTGAAAAATCTGCTGGAAGCCTCTGTAGTAGAGCTCGCCTCTCCTGAGGAAACAAAGGCGGTAATGAATTGTCCAATCGGATCGCTCGGACCGATTGCTGTAGATGCATCAGTCACAGTCATTGCCGATTATGCGGTTGAGGCGATTGTCAACGGTATATGCGGCGCAAATGAAGACGGCTATCATTATACAGGAGTGAATCCTGGCCGCGATTTTACTGTTTCACAATACGCCGACTTGCGCTTTATTCAAGAAGGAGATCCTTCCCCAGATGGAAAAGGAACGATCCGATTTGCCCGGGGAATTGAAGTTGGCCATGTTTTTAAATTAGGGACTCGTTATAGTGAAGCAATGAACGCTACTTATCTTGATGAGAATGGACGTACGCAAACGATGATCATGGGCTGCTATGGCATTGGTGTTTCCCGCTTGCTTTCAGCTATTGCTGAGCAATTTGGCGATGAAAACGGTCTTGTTTGGCCAGCCTCTGTTGCTCCGTTCCACATTCATTTAATCCCGGTCAACTTGAAAAACGAGGAGCAGCGTCAGCTTGCAGATGAGTGGTACGAAAAATTGGGACAGGCCGGTTTTGAGGTGCTTTATGATGATCGCCAAGAGCGACCAGGCGTGAAATTTGCCGATAGTGATTTGATCGGCATTCCTGTTCGTGTGACTGTCGGTAAGCGTGCAGGTGAAGGAGTCGTGGAAGTGAAGGTCCGCCAAACAGGAGAATCAATGGAAGTGCCTGTTACGGAATTAATTGAAACAATGAAACGTCTTTTACAATAAGAATTGTAGAATGTTGGGGCTGATTCCTGTCGGTAGGGCAGCCCTTCTGCTATTCACTTTCATTAAACAAGAGAGGAGAAACGATCGGCGTCATGTTAACGAACGAACAAAAAGAACGGTTTCAAGTATTATTGCAGCAACTTGACTTGACGGCTGACGAGATGGTTCCCTATTTTTCGGGGGCAGAGATTCAAAAGCTTGTTGTAGAAAAAGGAAACAAGTGCTGGCATTTTTATTTCTTGCTGCCGAAAATTTTGCCCCACCAAGTTTATCAGCTGTTCAGCACAAAGCTCGTTCAGACATTTCAACATATTGCCCATGTTAAACATACGATTCAAACGCTAGACTCTCAGTTTGCTCCTGAAGATGTTCAAGGATATTGGTCCACTTGCTTAGAGCAGCTGCAAGGAATCTCTTCGCCGCTTCTTGCTTTACTGCACGAGCAGCTTCCGTCTGTGACTGGAAACAAATTATATGTTACAGCTCGCAATGATGCAGAAGCGATTGCATTGAAGCGCCGGTTTGCTGCTAAAATCGCGGAAGTATATCAATCGTTTGGTTTTCCGTTTTTGCAGCTCGAGACGGACATCAAGCAATCGGAAAGCGAGTATGAGCAATTTTTGGAGCAAAAGCAGCAGGAAGATGAGGCAAGAGCCTTAGCGGCATTAACAGAAATGACAGCTAAGAAAGAAGCACCGGCTGAGACGGCTCCTGAAAGCTCTGGACCGCTTGTGCTCGGCTACTCCATCAAGGAGGAAGAGGTACGCACCCTTGACAGCATTACGGAAGAAGAACGTCGTGTTGTGGTGCAGGGATATATATTTGATGCTGAAGTAAAGGAGCTAAAAAGCGGCCGTTCCTTGCTGACATTTAAAATGACGGACTATACCAACTCTATTCTTGTGAAAATGTTTTCGCGAGATAAAGAAGATGCTAGTGTAATGGGAAAAGTGAAAAAAGGAATGTGGGTCAAAGTAAGGGGCAGTGTACAAAACGATACGTTTGTACGCGATCTCGTATTATTGGCCAATGATATCAATGAGATAAAGCCAAATGAACGGAAAGACACAGCCAACGAGGGAGAAAAGCGGGTTGAACTCCATCTTCATACACCGATGAGCCAAATGGATGCCGTCACATCTGTATCGAAACTGATTGAGCAAGCGAAAAAGTGGGGACATCCTGCGATTGCCGTCACTGATCATGCGGTTGTTCAGTCGTTTCCAGAAGCTTATAGCGCTGCGAAAAAGCACGGAATGAAAGTGCTGTACGGGGTGGAGGCCAACATTGTCGATGATGGAGTGCCGATTGCCTATAATGAAGCGCATCGGCCGCTATTGGAGGATACGTTTGTTGTATTTGACGTCGAAACGACAGGACTGTCGGCCGTTTATAATACCATTATTGAGCTGGCAGCTGTAAAGGTGAGAGATGGAGAAATTATTGACCGTTTTACTTCATTTGCGAACCCTCACCATCCACTATCTGTAACAACGATTGAACTGACCGGCATTACAGATGATATGGTAAAGGGCGCTCCTGATGCGGGAGAGGTGCTGCGCCAGTTTCATGAATGGATGGGAGACAGCGTCCTTGTTGCGCACAACGCGAGTTTTGATATTGGTTTTTTAAATGTTGGATTGAACAAAATTGGATTGCAAAAGGTAACCAATCCGGTTATTGACACACTGGAGCTGGCCCGCTTTTTATATCCGGAGCTAAAAAATCACCGTTTAAACACACTTTGTAAAAAATTCGATATCGAATTGACACAGCATCACCGTGCCATTTACGACGCTGAAGCGACGGGTCATTTGCTGATGAAAATGCTGAAGGATGCCCATAACAAAGGCATTGTTTATCATGATGAGCTGAACTTGCATTCAAAACAGGAAACTTCTTATCAGCGGCCGCGCCCATTTCATGTTACGCTCTTGGCGCAAAATGATGTGGGGTTAAAAAACTTATTTAAGCTTGTTTCGCTGGCGCATATCCAGTATTTTTATCGTGTTCCTCGCATTCCGCGTTCGGTTTTGCAGAAGTATCGCGAAGGTATTTTAGTAGGATCTGGCTGCGACAAAGGCGAAGTGTTTGACAATATGATCCAAAAAGCTCCAGAGGAAGTCGAGGAAATCGCAAAATTCTATGATTTTCTTGAGGTTCACCCGCCAGAGGTCTATAAACCTTTGATCGAAATGGATTATGTCAAAGATGAAGCGATGCTTCGAGAGGTCATTAGCAAAGTGGTCGCGTTAGGGGAGAAGCTGAACATACCGGTTGTGGCTACAGGAAATGTCCATTACTTGAATCCGGAAGATAAAATTTACCGCAAAATATTAATTCACTCGCAAGCTGGGGCGAATCCGCTTAATCGTCACGAATTGCCGGACGTATATTTTCGAACGACGAACGAAATGCTCGAGTGCTTTTCGTTTTTAGGAGAAGAGAAAGCCAAAGAAATCGTCGTAACCAATACACAAAAAATCGCCGACTCTGTTGAAGAAGTAAAGCCGATTAAGGACCAGCTTTATACGCCGCGGATTGAGGGAGCAGAGGAAGAAATTCGTGAAATGAGCTATCGCCGGGCGAAAGACATATATGGAGATCCACTGCCGGAGATTGTTGAGCAGCGGCTGGAAAAAGAATTAAAAAGTATTATTGGCCATGGCTTTGCGGTTATTTATTTAATTTCTCATAAGCTTGTAAAAAAATCTCTAGATGACGGCTACCTTGTTGGCTCACGCGGGTCAGTCGGCTCATCGTTTGTAGCGACGATGACGGAAATTACGGAAGTGAATCCGCTCCCGCCTCATTATGTTTGTCCAAGCTGCAAGCACTCAGAGTTTTTTAATGACGGTTCCGTTGGATCCGGATTTGATTTGCCGGATAAAGACTGTCCGAAATGTGGAGCGAAGTACAAAAAGGACGGACATGACATCCCGTTTGAAACATTCCTTGGATTTAAAGGGGATAAAGTTCCGGACATCGATTTGAATTTTTCCGGTGAGTATCAGCCGCGCGCCCACAACTATACAAAAGTGCTGTTTGGAGAGGATAATGTATATCGCGCGGGAACGATTGGTACGGTGGCAGATAAAACAGCCTACGGATTTGTCAAAGGATATGCAAGCGATCGTAATTTAACGCTAAGGGGCGCTGAGGTGGATCGGCTTGCTGCGGGATGCACAGGGGTGAAGCGTACAACAGGACAGCATCCGGGCGGAATTATCGTTGTTCCTGACTATATGGATATTTATGACTTTACTCCGATACAGTATCCGGCTGATGATACAAGCTCGGAGTGGCGGACTACACATTTTGACTTTCACTCTATCCATGATAACTTATTAAAACTCGATATTCTCGGGCACGATGATCCGACCGTGATTCGGATGCTTCAAGATTTAAGCGGCATTGATCCCAAAACGATTCCAACGGACGATCCGGAAGTCATGAAAATTTTTAGCGGAACAGAATCGCTTGGAGTGACACCGGAGCAAATTATGTGCAATGTCGGAACATTAGGCATTCCGGAATTCGGCACCCGTTTTGTGCGGCAAATGCTTGAGGAGACGAAACCAAAAACATTCTCTGAGCTCGTTCAAATATCGGGGCTGTCTCATGGGACAGATGTTTGGCTTGGTAATGCGCAAGAATTGATTCATAATGGCATCTGTACGTTATCAGAAGTGATTGGCTGCCGTGATGACATTATGGTTTATTTGATTTATCGAGGGCTGGAGCCGTCGCTAGCGTTCAAAATTATGGAATCCGTCCGCAAAGGAAAAGGATTAACGCCAGAATTTGAAGAAGAAATGCGTAAACACGATGTGCCAGAATGGTATATCGAATCGTGCAAAAAAATCAAATACATGTTTCCGAAGGCGCATGCTGCTGCATACGTGCTAATGGCGGTAAGGATTGCCTATTTTAAAGTCCATCATCCGCTGCTCTATTATGCATCGTATTTTACAGTCCGCGCAGAGGATTTCGATCTTGATGTCATGGTCAAAGGTTCTGCTGCCATTCGCAAGCGTATTGAGGAAATTAATGCGAAAGGTCTCGATGCATCTGCTAAAGAAAAAAGCTTGCTGACTGTACTAGAAATTGCTTTGGAAATGTGTGAGCGCGGTTTTTCATTTCAAAACATTGATCTGTATCGTTCGCAAGCAGCTGAATTTGTCATTGATGGAAACTCGCTAGTCCCGCCATTTAATACGATCCCAGGTCTTGGGACTAACGTGGCCTTGAGTATTGTGCGAGCTCGAGAAGAGGGCGAATTTCTCTCAAAAGAAGATTTACAGCAACGCGGAAAAGTATCGAAAACGATTCTTGAATATTTAGAGAGCCGCGGTTGTCTCGACTCTTTGCCTGACCATAACCAACTTTCCTTATTCTAGTCATCGGTTGCAAAACATTTTCCAATATGTTATAGTTTTAGGGGAAATGGCAAAGATAAGAGGTAAGAAAAGAGTGGGGAAACCCACTCTTTCGTATTGATTATAGCTTCCTGTCGATAAAGCGAATGGCGTTCTTAGGACGGCAAGTGAAGGATTTTTCGGTTTAGGAGGGACAAAATGAGCAAAAAAGTTACAGAAGTGGTGGGAGAATTAGTAACACCAATTCTTAACGACATGAACCTCGAATTAGTGGATATTGAGTACGTAAAAGAGGGGAAAAATTGGTTTTTGCGTGTGTTTATTGATTCAGAACAGGGAATTGATATTGAACAATGCGGGATCGTTAGTGAGAAACTGAGCGAAAAACTAGACGAGGTTGACCCGATTCCATACAATTATTTCCTGGAAGTGTCATCTCCGGGAGCGGAACGTCCGTTAAAAAAAGCCGCTGATTTTGCGAAGGCTGTCGGAAAAAATGTCTATATAAAAACATATGAACCGATTGAAGGAGAAAAGGAATTCGAAGGCGAACTTACTGCTTTTGATGGCGAGACAGCCACCATAACGGTGAAACAAAAGACGCGGACAAAAACGATCGATATCCCGTATGAAAAAATTGCCAACGCAAGGCTTGCCGTCATCTTTTTCTAATGTGCAGCTAAATGTAAAGGGGGATTTTCGTTTCATGAATACGCAACTATTGGATGCTTTGGCGGCTCTTGTAAAAGAAAAAGGCATTAGCCAAGAAGTGTTAGTCGAAGCGATTGAAGCGGCGATTATTTCCGCATATAAGCGCAACTTCGGACAGGCGCAAAATGTGCGCGTCGATTTTAATATGGATACAGGATCTATTCGAGTGTTTGCACGCAAAGAGGTCGTAGAGGAAGTATATGATTCTCGTTTAGAAATTTCCATCGATGAAGCGCGAAGCATCAACCCGAACTACCAAGTCGGGGATATTGTCGAAATAGAAGTGACGCCAAAGGATTTTGGCCGCATCGCTGCCCAAACAGCGAAGCAAGTCGTAACCCAGCGGGTACGCGAAGCAGAGCGCGGAGTGATCTATTCCGAGTTTATGGATCGTGAAGAAGATATTATGACTGGAATTGTTCAGCGTGTGGATCCTCGCTTTGCTTATGTGAGCTTAGGGAAGGTTGAAGCATTGCTTCCGGCAAGCGAGCAAATGCCAAATGAAACTTACCGTCCTCACGACCGTTTAAAGGTATATATTACAAAAGTTGAAAAAACAACAAAAGGGCCGCAAATTTTTGTATCTCGCACACATCCAGGCCTTCTTAAGCGCTTGTTTGAGCTTGAAGTGCCAGAAATTTATGACGGAACGGTTGAGATCAAATCAATCGCTAGAGAAGCGGGGGACCGTTCTAAAATTTCCGTGCATTCTGATCAGCCAGAAGTCGATCCTGTTGGAGCATGCGTGGGACCAAAAGGACAGCGTGTCCAAGCGGTGGTCGACGAGCTTAAAGGTGAAAAAATTGATATTGTCCGCTGGTCTGAAGATCCAGTAGAATTTGTGGCTAATGCGTTAAGCCCAGCGAAAGTGCTTAGTGTCATCGTCAATGAAGAAGAACGGGCAACAACTGTTATTGTCCCTGATTATCAGCTGTCTTTGGCAATCGGCAAGCGTGGGCAAAACGCTCGTTTAGCCGCTAAATTGACGAATTGGAAAATCGACATTAAAAGCGAATCAGAAGCAGAGCAGTTAGGGATCGCATACGTTCCGAACCGTTCGCTTGATTCTTTTGACACACCGTTAAATAATGAAGATGAGCATGACCAAACATTCGATTTACCAAAAGAAGAAATCGAGTGAGAGGTGAGCAAATATGGCGGTTCAAAAAAAAATTCCGATGCGCAAATGTATTGTGACTGGAGAAATGAAGCCAAAAAAACAAATGATCCGCATTGTCCGCTCAAAGGAAGGGGACGTTTCCATTGACCCGACCGGCAAAAAAGCGGGACGGGGAGCCTATATCACGTTGGAAAAGGAATGCATTTTACTTGCGAAAAAGAAAAATGTTTTAGCCCATCATTTGAAAGCAGAAATTGCGGAGTCTTTGTATGATGAGCTGCTTGAACTAGCAGAAAGGGAGAATGAAGCAAAGAATGGGCAATAAACAATGGACATCATTGCTTGGATTAGCAAACCGAGCTCGTAAAATTGTTTCTGGCGAAGAGCTGGTTGTCAAAGAGATTCGTAGCGGAAGAGCGAAACTTGTCATTTTATCAGAAGATGCTGCCGCTAATACAAGAAAAAAAATTCAAGACAAATGCACATCATATGAGGTTCCTTTATGCCAAGCGACTGATCGCTATGAGCTTGGAAGGGCGATTGGCAAGGACGCTCGTGTAGTCGTCGCCGTCATCGACGAAGGGTTTGCAAAAAAGTTAATGACGATGTTCGACGTATCATTGTGGGGGTGAATCTATGTCTAAAATGCGTGTATATGAGTACGCAAAACAAAATAACGTTTCTAGCAAAGACATCATTCATAAATTGAAAGAAATGAATATTGAAGTTTCAAATCATATGGCTACACTGGAGCCAGAAGTGGTTGAAAAATTGAACCATACGTATAAGAAAAATGAAGAAAAACAAAAAAACGCGGCAAAAGAAACGCAAAATGTAGCGGTGAAGCCAAAAGGGACCATTCGCGATTTTGATGACGAAGAAGCCGTGGCAAAGAAAGTGCCAATTAAAAAGGCAGTCGTGAAAAACAAAGAAAGCAAAAAGCATGATTTACAAAGCCAGCAACAGGAGAAAAAGGTGTTTACACATAAAAAAAATAAAAAACAAAAAAGCTATGAAGCTCCTCAACAAGAGGTGCAAAAGAAAAAAGAAAAAGAGCTTCCGCAAAAAATTACATTTGAAGGTTCTTTAACCGTTGCTGAATTAGCGAAAAAGTTAGGAAGAGAGCCGTCAGAAATCATTAAAAAGCTGTTTATGCTTGGAATTATGGCAACTATTAACCAAGACCTAGATAAAGATGCGATCGAATTAATTTGTTCCGATTACGGTGTAGAAGTTGAAGAGAAAATTGTGATTGACGAAACGGATTTTGAATCATTGGAAATTGTCGACGATCCAGCTGATCTAGTAGAGCGTCCGCCGGTCGTGACGATTATGGGGCACGTTGACCACGGAAAAACGACGCTTCTTGATTCGATTCGCAACTCAAAAGTAACAGAGCAGGAAGCGGGCGGCATTACGCAGCATATCGGAGCATACCAAGTGCTCGTCAATAATAAAAAGATTACGTTTCTAGATACTCCTGGCCACGAAGCCTTTACCACGATGCGCGCACGGGGAGCGCAAGTGACAGACATCGTTATTCTTGTCGTGGCTGCAGACGATGGCGTGATGCCGCAAACGGTCGAAGCGATTAACCACGCGAAAGCGGCAAACGTGCCAATCATCGTAGCGGTTAATAAAGTCGACAAGCCGACGGCTAATCCAGATCGCGTCATGCAGGAGCTGGTGGAATACAATCTTGTGCCGGAAGAATGGGGCGGCGATACAATTTATTGTAAGCTGTCTGCTTTAACTGGCGAAGGAATCGATAATTTATTGGAAATGATTTTGCTTGTTAGCGAAATGGAGGAGCTAAAAGCAAATCCAAAACGCCGGGCGATCGGAACAGTAGTTGAGGCTAAGCTTGATAAAGGAAGAGGTCCTGTTGCCACGTTGCTCGTGCAAACAGGTACGCTGCATATCGGCGATCCGATTGTGGTCGGAAACACATATGGACGTGTACGGGCGATGACCAATGATGTCGGCCGCCGTGTAAAGGAGGCAGGTCCTTCCACTCCAGTGGAGATTACAGGCTTAAATGAAGTGCCGCAAGCGGGCGATCGCTTTATGGTATTTGAAGATGAGAAAAAAGCGCGACAAGTGGGAGAAGCAAGGGCGCAAAAACAATTACTTGAACAGCGAAGCTCTAAAACCCGCGTCAGCTTAGATGATTTGTTTGAGAAAATCAAGCAAGGGGAAATGAAAGAGCTCAATATCATTGTAAAAGCAGATGTTCAAGGATCTGTTGAAGCGTTAGTGGCTGCGTTGCAAAAAATTGATATCGAAGGCGTTCGCGTGAAAATCATTCATTCAGGCGTTGGGGCCGTTACGGAATATGATATTATGCTTGCTTCGGCGTCCAATGCTATCGTGATTGGCTTTAACGTTCGTCCTGATGCAAATGCAAAACGGGTAGCGGAATCGGAAAAAGTGGATATTCGCTTGCACCGCATTATTTACAAAGTAATTGAAGAGATTGAAGCAGCGATGAAAGGAATGCTTGATCCGGAATATGAAGAAAAAGTCATCGGTCAAGCGGAAGTTCGTCAAACGTTCAAAGTATCAAAAGTGGGGACGATTGCAGGATGTTATGTCACGGACGGCAAAATCACGCGCGATAGCAGCGTTCGTCTCATTCGTCAAGGCGTTGTCGTATACGAAGGGCAAATTGATACGCTTAAGCGCTTCAAAGATGATGTGAAAGAAGTTGCACAAGGATATGAGTGCGGGGTTACGATTAAAAACTTCAACGACATAAAAGAAGGCGATGTTATCGAAGCCTATGTGATGCAGGAAGTCGAA
Organism: Anoxybacillus sp. P3H1B; assembly: GCF_001560855.1. Lineage (NCBI taxonomy): Bacteria > Bacillati > Bacillota > Bacilli > Caryophanales > Anoxybacillaceae > Anoxybacillus > Anoxybacillus sp. P3H1B. Next base: position 343,812 of record NZ_LPUG01000011.1, read on the forward strand.
CGGAAATGATTGGTTACCTCCAATGCGAGTGCGTCATTTACGATGCCCAATCACTAAAAGAAAAAAGAGCCGTGTTGCAACGAATAATCACACGGCTCAAGCAAAAATATAATATATCAGTAGCCGAAATCGATTACCAAGATTTATGGCAGCGAACGAAGCTTGGGATTGTAGCGATTACAGCTGACCGATCCGCAACTGAAAGAGAGCTTCGTTTCGCGCTGCAATTGATCGATTCATTTCCAGAAATTGAACGGACGGTTACAACATTTGATTGGCTTTAGTCGAGGTGATAAAAATGAGTTTGCGGGCTACGCGTATTGGTGAACAAATGAAAAAAGAGTTGAGCGATATTATCGGTCGCAAACTTAAAGATCCGCGCATCGGTTTTGTAACCGTAACAGATGTGCGCGTGACGGGCGATTTACAGCAGGCCAAGGTATATATTAGCGTGCTTGGCGATGAAGAGCAGCGCCAAAATACGCTAAAAGGGCTAGCGAAAGCAAAGGGCTTTATTCGCTCGGAAATCGGCCAGCGCATTCGTTTGCGGAAAACACCGGAAATTTATTTTGAAATTGACGAATCAATCGATTATGGCAACCGCATTGAATCGTTAATTCGGGAAATTTCTCAAGAAAATAACGATGAGAAATAATGGATAGACGCGCGGTCTATCCATTTTCATTATGTGCAAAAAAGAGGTGGCAAAAATGGACGGGGTGCTTTTATTACATAAACCAGCGGGAATGACATCACACGATTGTGTTTTTCGGATTCGCCGACTTTTGCAGGTCAAAAAGGTAGGACATACAGGTACGCTAGATCCGGATGTGTCTGGCGTGCTGCCTATTTGCATCGGCAAAGCAACAAGAATTGCCGAATTTTTGACTGCGGATCAAAAAACATATGAGGGAGAAGTTACGTTAGGGACAGCGACGACAACAGAGGATGCTTCTGGTGAAATCATAGCTGTCAAAAAAGTGGATCGTCTGATTCGTCGTCCGGAAATTGAAGATGTTTTTCAACAGCTGACAGGAACGATTAAGCAAACGCCGCCCATGTATTCCGCTGTGAAGGTAAACGGAAAAAAATTGTACGAATATGCGCGGGCGGGAATGGAAGTGGAGCGGCCGACGCGCATTATCACCATTCACGAACTTGTCTTATTGGACGAAAAAGATACATTTTCCGGAGATGCGGTTTCGTTTCGTTTCCGTGTCACATGCAGCAAAGGAACGTATGTCCGTACGCTGGCCGTAATGATCGGGGAACGGCTCGGATATCCGGCTCACATGTCCCATTTAGTGCGGGTTGCTTCCGGACCATTTTTATTAGAACAATGTGTGACATTTGCGGAAATTGAAAAGCAACTAGCCGCTGGACGTATCGATAAACTGCTGTTGCCTATCGAAAAAGCGCTTTTTCATTTGCCGAAATATCAAATTAATGATAAAGTAGCAGAGAAAGTAAAAAACGGTGCGGTTTTACCGCTTCCCGACAGGCTGCAATCGGTAGATGAGCCAGTGCTTATGGTAGACGAGCAAAATCAAGCGCTCGCCCTTTACTGCAAGCATCCGGCTAAACCGCAAATGATTAAACCGCTCAAAGTGTTTCACTGAGCAAGAGAGCGAAAGGCAGAAGGTGAAGAACAAGCATGGAAACACGATTCATCACATATCCCCATTATCAAAAAAGAGAAGATTTTCCGCCAACGGTGATGGCTTTAGGTTATTTTGATGGTGTTCATCTTGGGCATCAAGAGGTCATTCGAACAGCTGTTCATTTAGCGGCGGAAAACGGATATAAAAGTGCTGTGATGACGTTCCATCCGCATCCCTCCATCGTGCTAGGAAAAAAAGAGCAGCACGTACAGCTGATTACTCCCTTGAAGGAAAAAGAACGGCAAATGGCTCGTCTAGGTGTAGATTATTTATACATCGTAGAATTTACACCTTCATTTGCTGAACTGCTTCCACAGCAATTTGTTGACGAGTACATTATTGATTTTCACGTGAAACATGTCGTAGCAGGCTTCGATTTTACGTATGGACGGCTGGGAAAAGGGACGATGGAGACGATCCCTTTTCATTCTCGGGAGCAATTTGCCCATACAGTGATTCCAAAGCTAACCCGAAACGGGGAAAAGATTAGCTCCACCTATATTCGCCGCCTTTTAAAAGACGGAGAAGTTCAGCAGCTTCCTGAACTGCTTGGCCGTTTTTATACGATCGAAGGAACGGTGATTGATGGCGAAAAGCGGGGAAGAACGATTGGTTTTCCAACCGCAAACATTGAACCGGAAGATGATTATCTTTTGCCGGCGCTAGGGGTTTATGCGGTGAAAGTGAGGATAGGAAACGAAACATTTGCAGGGGTTTGCAATGTAGGATACAAACCAACATTCCATCGTGACCGCCAAGGAAGGCCTAGCATCGAAGTCCACATTTTTCATTTTTCCAGAGAGATTTATGGAGAAACAGTCACAATTGAGTGGCATAAGCGGCTGCGGAGTGAGCAAAAATTTGCAAGTGTGGAACAATTAGTAGAACAAATCGAACGAGATAAGGAAAGAGCGGAAGATTATTTTCGAAAAATCAAGGAAAATACTTGCATTTTACCGCGAAAAGATGTATTCTAATAAAGGTATGTAAAATAACCATTGCTTGGCAGAGCGTATCACCGGCGCTTGCTAGGTAATTGGGGTTTCATAATGAGGAGGTGAACAAGGATGGCATTAACGCAAGAGCGCAAAAATGAAATTATTACCCAGTACAAAATTCATGAAACAGACACTGGTTCTCCAGAGGTACAAATTGCTATCCTTACTGAGCAAATCAACAACTTGAATGAACATTTACGCGTTCATAAAAAAGACCATCATTCACGTCGCGGACTGTTGAAAATGGTCGGTAAGCGCCGTAACCTGCTTACGTATTTACGTAATAAAGATGTTACGCGTTATCGTGAACTAATTAACAAACTTGGATTACGTCGATAAGGAAAAAGCGGGAGCATTCCCGCTTTTTTGCTAGTTATATAAAGGTTGTTGATAACGGGATAGTTATTCGTTCATACTATTAAAGAGGAATCATTTATTTTGATTTGTACATAGAGAGGAGTACTCATCTGTATGGAGCAAGAAAAACAAGTATTTTCCATAGATTGGGCGGGGCGGCCGCTTGTCGTGGAAATAGGTCAATTAGCAAAACAAGCAAACGGTGCTGTGCTTGTTCGTTACGGTGATACCGTCGTATTAAGCACAGCGACCGCATCGAAAGAAGCAAAAAGTGTAGACTTCTTTCCGTTAACCGTGAATTATGAAGAACGCCTCTACGCAGTCGGAAAAATTCCGGGAGGATTTATTAAGCGTGAAGGTCGCCCAAGCGAAAAAGCGATTTTGGCAAGCAGGCTGATCGATCGTCCGATTCGTCCGTTATTTGCGGAAGGGTTTCGTAACGAAGTGCAAATTGTCTCAATGGTGATGAGCGTTGATCAAGACTGCTCTCCAGAAATGGCTGCCATGTTTGGATCTTCGCTGGCGTTGATGGTTTCGGATATTCCGTTTGAAGGACCGATTGCCGGCGTCACGGTTGGTCGTGTCGATGGAAACTTTGTAATTAATCCGTCTGTTGAACAAACAGAAAAAAGTGACATTCACCTTGTTGTGGCTGGAACAAAAGATGCGATTAACATGGTTGAAGCGGGAGCTGACGAGGTTCCGGAAGAAGTGATGCTGGAAGCGATCATGTTCGGCCATGAAGAAATTAAACGGCTGATTGCTTTTCAAGAAGAGATTACGGCACAAATCGGCAAAGAAAAAATGGAAGTTGCATTATATGAGCTAGATTCCCAGCTGGAGGCCGATATCCGCGCGCTTGCCGAGGCGGAAATTAAACGGGCTGTTCAGGTTCCGGAAAAACTTGCCCGCGAAGCAGCAATTGATGAAGTAAAGGCGGGAGTAATTGCCAAATATGAAGAGCAAGAGGCCGATGAAGAAACATTAAAACAAGCCAATGAAATTTTACATAAGCTTGTTAAAGAAGAAGTACGCCGTCTCATTACAGAAGAAAAAATTCGTCCGGATGGCCGGAAAATTGATGAAATTCGCCCGCTTTCTTCAGCAGTAGGGCTCTTGCCTCGCACGCATGGTTCGGGACTGTTTACGCGTGGACAAACACAGGCGTTAAGTGTTTGCACTTTAGGCGCGCTTGGCGATGTGCAAATTTTAGACGGGCTCGGCATTGAAGAGACCAAACGATTTATGCATCACTATAATTTTCCGCCATTTTCTGTCGGGGAAACGGGAGCGATACGCAGTCCGGGGCGCCGTGAAATCGGACATGGAGCTTTAGGAGAACGGGCGTTAGAGCCAGTGATCCCGTCTGAAAAAGAGTTTCCATATACGATTCGCCTTGTTTCAGAGGTCTTGGAATCGAACGGTTCTACCTCTCAAGCCAGTATTTGTGCTAGCACATTGGCAATGATGGATGCAGGGGTACCGATTAAAGCGCCAGTGGCAGGTATTGCGATGGGACTTGTCAAAAGCGGCGATCATTATACCATTTTAACAGATATCCAAGGTATGGAAGACCATCTTGGCGATATGGACTTCAAAGTGGCGGGAACGGAAAAAGGTGTAACCGCTCTGCAAATGGATATTAAAATTAAAGGATTATCGCGTGAAATTTTAGAAGAAGCCTTACAACAGGCGAAAAAAGGCCGCATGGACATTTTAAAACATATGATGCAAACCATCAGCGAGCCAAGAAAAGAGCTTTCTAAATATGCACCAAAAATTTTAACCATGCAGATCAATCCTGATAAAATCCGCGATGTCATTGGACCAAGCGGCAAGCAAATTAATAAAATTATCGAAGAAACAGGAGTTAAGATCGATATTGAACAAGACGGAACCATCTTTATTTCTTCAGTGAACGAAGAAATGAATCAGAAAGCGAAGAAAATTATTGAGGATATCGTGCGCGAAGTAGAAGTGGGACAAATTTATTTAGGAAAAGTGAAACGCATTGAAAAATTTGGTGCATTCGTCGAATTATTTAGCGGCAAAGACGGTCTTGTCCATATTTCTGAGCTGGCTGAGGAACGCGTTGGCAAAGTAGAAGATGTCGTCTCCATCGGCGATGAAGTTTTAGTGAAGGTTACAGAAATCGATAAGCAAGGCAGGGTCAACTTGTCGAGAAAAGCGGTATTACGTGAACAAAAGGAGAAGCAGAATCAATAAGGGAGCCTCAGGACCAGCCTCAGGCTTCTTTGTTGTTTATAATCAGTTCTATCTTGTCCTCTCTCGACATATTTGTAATAAAAAAAGAGGGGGGGGATGAGCGATTTATAAGCGCTACGTAGTTTGGCTGATAGCTGCTTTTTTATTTGCGTGGGGCATTGCCAGCCAGCCGTCTGTCAATCAATATATGAATTCGTTAAAAGCAGGTAGCACAGAAGTAGCAAAAATGCGGGATAAGCTTTATATGGAAATTCAAACGAAGGCAAAGCGGTATGAAATCCCTCCGCAAGATGCTGTAATTGATCGAGTCTGGAAGGCGATTCCTGGGTATAATGGGTTAAAAGTGAATGTGGAAGCTTCTTATCAGAACATGAAAAAGGATGGTACTTTCGACAAACGCAAGCTTGTATACGAACAAATTTCTCCGAAGGTACACTTAAAGGATTTACCGCCTGAAGCTATTTATCGCGGCTATCCAGAAAAACCGATGGTTACCTTCTTGGTGAATGTCGCATGGGGAAATGAATATATCCCTAAAATGCTGGAGGTTTTGAAAAAATATAACGTTCAGGCGACCTTTTTTCTTGAAGGGCGTTGGGTAAAAAATTATCCGGATATGGCAAAAATGATTGCAGATGCGGGTCAGGAGATCGGCAATCATTCGTATAGCCATCCTGATTTAAAAACTATGAGCAATGAGGCGATTCGCCGAGAGCTGAAAAAAACAAACGAGGTTATAGAAGCAACGACAGGGGTAAAATGCAAATGGTTTGCTCCTCCAAGCGGAAGTTATCGAGATGATGTCGTAAAAATTGCCCACGATTTAAAGATGGGAACCATTATGTGGAGTGTTGATACAATTGATTGGCAAAAACCATCGCCATCTGTTATAGTGGAACGGGTAACATCTAAACTTCATCCTGGCGCCATCATTTTAATGCATCCAACATTATCAACAGCAGAGGCCTTAGAACCGCTCATTAAAGCCATTAAACAAAAATATGAAATTGGTAACGTATCAATGCTGCTAGATGAAAAAAGAATTGTACAAAAATAGGAGGAACGCTGATTTGATTAACAAGTACACATGCCAAAATGGGGTACGTATTGTACTAGAACAAATTCCAACAGTGCGTTCAGTTGCGATTGGCATATGGATTGGAACGGGCTCTCGCAATGAATGTGAACAAAGCAATGGGATTTCCCATTTTTTAGAACATATGTTTTTTAAAGGGACCAAAACGCACACAGCGCGGGAAATTGCTGAAGCGTTTGACAGCATTGGGGGACAGGTCAACGCATTTACTTCAAAAGAGTATACGTGCTATTACGCAAAGGTCTTAGATGAGCATGCTCAGTTTGCCCTTGATATGCTTGCTGATATGTTTTTCCATTCCACTTTTGTCGACGAAGAGCTGCAAAAAGAGCGGAATGTCGTGCTTGAGGAAATTAAAATGTATGAAGACACGCCAGATGATATAGTACATGATTTATTAAGCAAAGCATGCTATGCTTCTCATCCGCTTGGCTATCCGATTTTAGGAACGGAACAAGCCTTGCGCACATTTACAGGCGATTCCTTGCGCAAGTACATGGCCGATTACTATACTCCTGACAGAATCGTTATTTCTGTAGCAGGAAATGTGAAAGAGAGCTTTATCCAAGAAATCGAAGCATATTTCGGTACGTTTACAGCGAAGCAGCGCACTGAACGTCCACTTGTGCCGACGTTCCATCCGCAGAAATTAGCTCGCCAAAAGGAGACGGAGCAGGCTCACTTATGCATCGGGTTTAATGGCTTGCCAATTGGCCATTCTGATATTTATAGCTTAATTATTCTTAATAATATTTTAGGGGGGAGCATGAGCAGCCGCCTCTTCCAAGAAGTGCGTGAACAGCGCGGCTTGGCCTATTCTGTTTTCTCCTACCACTCTTCCTACGAAGACGGCGGGCTTTTAGCGATTTATGGCGGAACGGGAAGCAGCCAATTAGATGTTCTTTTTGAAACGATTCAAGAGACGGTTCGGAAGCTGAAAGAAGATGGAATTACGGCAAAGGAGTTGCAAAATAGCAAAGAGCAAATGAAAGGAAGCTTAATGCTTAGCTTGGAAAGCACAAACAGCCGAATGAGCCGCAATGGTAAAAACGAACTTCTCCTTGGCCGCCATCGCTCGCTTGATGAAATTATTGAGGAGATTAATCAAGTCAGCGCAGATGATGTTAATGAGATGGCACAGAAAATTTTCAGCGAAGATTATGCAGTGGCGTTAATCAGCCCAAGTGGACAACTGCCAGCGGCGCTGCAAAGCTAATAAAAATGCCTGCAAAAATCAATTGCAGGCATTTTTTTATGAATGACAACTTACAATGATAAAAAGGCATGAAAAAGGAGTGCATAGGCAATGAGGCTAAGCGAGCTAAGCGGAAAGGAAATTGTTGATGTCAGAAGGGCGGAACGATTAGGGGTGCTTGGGCAGACAGATCTTGAAATTAATGAGCAAACAGGGCACATTCAAGCGTTATTAATTCCAACAGGAAAGTGGTTTGGATTTCGAAAAGAAGGCAATGAGATTCGGGTTCCTTGGAACTATATTAGAAAAATTGGCACAGACATGATTATCATTGATTTTCCCGATGAATCATGATGTGCATGACGATTTATAGAGGTTCGGATAAAAAATCGGCATCAATAAAAAACGAAAATAGTTCAATCAATGAGAAGAAACACCACTATATATAAATGATTCATGATTTAGGCATAAGATTTATTTGCCAATGATAGAAATCCACTAGCCTCAAGAGCAAGGGCCCTTTTTGACGGCTGAAAACAAGTCCGTAACTTGTATTAGTCATGTTACATCATGATCGTGCACTGGCCGTCATCGCGGACTCTTTACCTGCTCATTTGCGAGGAATTGTTGACACAACCAATGGAATTGATTATAAGCTACACTGGATTACGCTGTTAAATGGAAAATGACGAAAAGGAGCAGGGCGAATTCTCGCCATGCTCCTTTATTATTTGCTCTATTCACCTATTTTTATCTTTTACATAAGATGTGAAAGAGGCATTGTCAATCAATATGAGTTTTTATAAAGAAGGTGAAAATGCATGATGCTGACAGGGATGCACGTAGCTGTCATTGGCGGAGATGCGAGGCAGCTAGAAGTGATTCGCAAATTAACAGAATTGGATGCAAAATTATCCCTTATTGGCTTTGATCAGCTTGCCCATAGCTTTACTGGTGCTACGAAAACGTCGATTGATGAAATCGATGTTTCTGATTTAGATGCAATCATTTTGCCTGTTCATGGCACAGGTTTAGATGGAAAAGTCAATACCATTTTTTCCAATGAACCGATTTTTATTACAGAGGAGCTTCTCTTACAAACCCCGAAACATTGTACCGTTTATACCGGGATCAGTAATAGCTACTTAGATGAACTTATGGAAGCAACTCAGCGAAAGTATGTGCAGTTGTTTGAGCGAGATGATGTGGCGATTTACAATTCCATTCCCACCGCTGAAGGGACGATTATGATTGTGATTCAGCATACAGATTTTACGATTCACGGTTCACGCGTCGCCGTTTTAGGATTGGGGAGAGTTGGCATGACCGTTGCCCGCACATTCGCTGCATTAGGAGCGAAAGTGAAAGTAGGCGCACGACGAAGCGAGCATCTTGCACGAATAAGTGAAATGGGGTTTGAACCGTTCCAGTTGCAAGATATTGAAAAGGCAGTGCAGGATATCGATATATGCATTAACACGATTCCGACGATGATTGTGACCGCCAGTGTCATATCGAAAATGCCCGCCCATACACTCATTGTCGATTTAGCCTCAAAGCCTGGGGGAACGGATTTTCGTTATGCTGAAAAACGAGGAATTAAGGCGTTATTGGCACCGGGATTGCCAGGTGTAGTCGCCCCGAAAACGGCAGGACAAATTCTGGCAAATGTTTTATCACAGCTATTATTAAATGATTTAACGAAACGAAAGGAGAAAAAATAAATGAGTGTAAAAGGAAAGCGCATCGGCTTTGGTTTAACGGGCTCTCATTGCACATATGATGCTGTCATACCGGAAATTGAAAAACTTGTAAAAGAAGGGGCAGAAGTGTTGCCAATTATTACTTACACGGTGAAAACAACAGATACAAGATTCGGAGAAGGGGAGGAGTGGGTAAAAAAGCTAGAAGAGATAACAGGGAACAAAGTGATTGATACCATTGTTAAAGCGGAGCCACTCGGCCCCAAAATTCCTCTTGATTGTATGGTCATTGCCCCGTTAACAGGCAACTCTATGAGCAAGCTCGCTAATGCATTGACGGATTCTCCCGTGTTGATGGCCGCCAAGGCAACAATGAGGAATCATCGTCCGGTTGTAGTGGGGATTTCAACGAATGATGCCCTAGGATTAAATGGAGTCAATTTAATGCGACTTATGGCAGCCAAAAACATCTATTTTATTCCATTTGGCCAAGATGCACCATATACGAAGCCGAATTCGATGGTGGCTAAAATGTCGCTGTTGCGTGATACAGTGGTTGCTGCACTTGAAGGAAAACAGCTACAGCCAGTGATCATTGAAAAATATCGTGATGCAGATTAATAAATAATCAATAAAAAGAAAATTTATGCATATAAATAAAAAGTTTCTCTCCTTTAAAGATGAATATGTTAAAATAAAAACTATCGAAATGGATGCAGCTTATTGACTAGTTGGAAGGAGAATGAATGAATGGAACAAAAAAATTTGCATGTAGCAGTGGTCGGAGCTACTGGCGCAGTGGGCCAACAAATGATTCAAACATTAGAAAAACGAAATTTCCCGATTGGTACATTAACGCTGTTATCATCGGAACGTTCGGCAGGAAAAAAAGTCATGTTTAAAGGTCAGGAAATTGAAGTGCAAGCGGCAAAACCGGAAAGCTTTGAAACAGTTGATATCGCACTGTTCAGCGCTGGTGGTGCGGTGTCAAAGGCCCTCGCTCCAGAAGCTGTGAAGCGCGGTGCTATTGTCGTCGATAATACAAGCGCATTCCGCATGGATGAGAATGTGCCGCTTGTTGTGCCGGAAGTAAATGAAGAAGATCTAAAATGGCATAATGGCATTATCGCCAATCCAAATTGCTCGACGATTCAAATGGTGGTGGCGCTTGAGCCAATCCGTCAAGCGTTTGGGCTTAAAAAAGTCATCGTCTCTACCTATCAAGCTGTTTCTGGTGCAGGAGCACAAGCGATCACGGAATTAAAGTCACAGGCGAAAGCGATTCTTGAGGGGGCCTCATTTACACCGGAAATTCTGCCTGTAAAATCAGATCGCAAGCATTATCAAATGGCATTTAACGCGATTCCGCAGATTGATAAATTTCAAGACAACGGCTTTACGTTTGAGGAAATAAAAATGATAAATGAAACGAAAAAAATCATGCATATGCCTGAACTGGAGGTAGCTGCAACATGCGTGCGTATTCCAGTGATAACAGGACACTCTGAGTCTGTTTATATCGAAGTGGAAAAAGACGCCGTCAGCGCTGAAGAGATCAAGCATGTGCTTAAAGAGGCTCCGGGTATCGTTTTGCAGGATGATCCAAGCGAGCAGTTGTATCCGATGCCGGTGGATTGCGAAGGCAAAAGCGAAGTATTTGTCGGACGCATTCGCAAAGACTTAGACCGCGATCATGGCTTCCATTTATGGATCGTATCTGATAATTTATTAAAGGGGGCGGCGTGGAATTCCGTCCAAATTGCAGAAAGCCTCTTAAAGCTAGGACTTGTTAAATAAAGAGCGGAGAAGCATCGAGGTGTTAGCATGAAAATTATTGTACAAAAGTTTGGTGGCACATCGGTTCGCGATGAACATGGGCGTGACTGGGCGCGCAAGCATATTGCAAGAGCCCTTGACGAAGGATACAAGGTAGTGGTTGTCGTGTCGGCGATGGGGCGAAAAGGAGAGCCATATGCAACCGATACGCTGCTAAGCTTAATCGATGGCAGCCATACACATGTCAATAAGCGAGAGCAGGATTTGCTGATGGCTTGCGGAGAGATCATTTCTAGCGTCGTCTTTACCAACCTGCTTAACAAGCACGACATCAAAGCCACTGCTTTTACAGGGGCTCAGGCAGGGTTTTGTACAAATCATGATTATACAAATGCCAAAATTATTGAAATGCGTTGCGACCGCCTGTTGAAGGCTTTAGAAGAATATGATGTCGCCGTTGTTGCCGGCTTTCAAGGAGCTACCAAAGACGGCGACATAACAACGCTTGGCCGCGGCGGCAGCGATACATCAGCTGCGGCCTTAGGAGCGGCCCTTAATGCTGAATGGGTTGATATTTTTACCGATGTCGAAGGAGTGATGACAGCTGATCCACGCATCGTGGAAAACGCTCGTCCGCTTGATATTGTCACATATACAGAAATTTGCAATATGGCCTATCAAGGGGCGAAAGTCATTCACCCTCGCGCCGTGGAGATTGCCATGCAGGCGAAAGTTCCGCTGCGGGTGCGCTCAACCTATTCAGATTCTTTAGGAACGCTTGTTACATCCAGCGTAAAGCCGAATAAAGGAAGCGATGTTAGAGAGCGTCTTGTAACGGGAATCGCTCATGTTGCGAACGTGACACAAATCAAGGTGCAAGCAAAAGAAGGGCATTACGAGCTCCAGTCTGATGTGTTTAGTGCAATGGCAAACGAAGGAATTAGCGTCGATTTTATTAATATATCACCGAATGGCGTGGTATACACAGTAGCTGGTGACATGACCGATCGCGCGATTTCAGAATTGCGGAAGATTGGCTATGAACCTTCTGTAACAAGAGGGTGCGCAAAGGTGTCGACCGTTGGTGCAGGAATCGCTGGGGTGCCAGGGGTTACAGCGAAGATTGTGACCGCCCTTTCTGAAAAAGGAATTCAAATTTTGCAATCGGCTGACAGCCATACAACGATTTGGGTGTTGGTTAAGGAAGAAGATTTAAAGAAAGCCGTTAATGCGCTTCATGACGCTTTTCATCTTTCGGAAGCCGAACCGATGAAATATGATGATGAGGAGTGAAAATATTGGTTTCATTTGGAAAAGTTGTCACAGCGATGGTGACACCATTTGATCGCAAAGGAAACATTGACTTTGATAAAACGACTCAGTTGATTCAATACTTGCTTGAAAATGGCACCGATTCTCTTGTTGTGGCAGGGACGACGGGAGAATCTCCGACGCTGACAACTGAGGAGAAAGTCGCCCTGTTCCGCCATGTTGTTTCTGTGGTTAATGGCCGTGTTCCCGTCATTGCAGGAACGGGAAGCAATAATACGCGCGCATCCATTGAGCTGACAAGAAAAGCTGAAGCGGTTGGTGTCGACGCCATTATGATTGTGGCTCCATATTATAATAAGCCGAATCAAGAGGGACTTTACCAGCATTTTAAAGCGATCGCGGAAAGCACGAGCCTACCTATCATGGTATATAACATTCCAGGTCGTTCCGTTGTTAATATTTCGGTTGATACGCTTGTTCGGTTAGCAGAGATTCCAAATGTTGTGGCTCTTAAGGATGCAAGTGGCAACCTTGATGCGATGGCTGAGGTTATGGCACGTACAAAGGAAGAGTTTTTGCTGTATAGCGGTGATGATGGACTGACGCTTCCGGTGATGGCCATTGGAGGTGCTGGTGTCGTGTCTGTTGCCTCTCATGTTATTGGTCATGAGATGCAGCAAATGATTTCGTCATTCGAAGCTGGTGACCATAGCAAGGCAGCCAAGCTGCATCAAACGTTGCTTCCAATTATGAAAGGGCTATTCGCGGCGCCAAGCCCTGTTCCAGTTAAAACGGCGCTGCAGCTGAAAGGTCTGGATGTCGGTTCTGTCCGCCTGCCGCTTGTTCCATTAACAGAGCAAGAGCGGAACGAACTGATGGGCTTGCTCCAGAATATTTAACAGCTTTCCAAAAGAAGTCTCCCATCCTCAAGGAACGTGAAGGCGACAGCCCAGTGAGTAGGGGGGAGATGAATTTCGGTTGGCAATCGCCACTGGATAGGATACTCTATTGTTCGAACGGACCCCTTCGGAACGAAGGGAAGCGTAAAGGGTTCTTGTGTGTGGCTTACCGTTCAGCGAACATGCACAAGTCGCTTAAAGCCCCCTCCTCTAAGCGAAGCGCAGGTGGCGGGTAGTTCACTATATCTACTTAAGAAACTTCCCGTCTTTAAACAGAGTGTAGGTGGGGAAGATGTATTCAGAGTAAAGTGGCCAATTCGCTGTATGGGCGGATTGGCCGTTTTTATTCCCATGAATGGTGACGAACAAATTAGCTTGTATTTAAAATCTGCCATCAGTTATAATAATGTCAAGTGACTTTGAGCGGGTTAGTTTGACATTAGGAGGACGTGCCATTGAGGACAAAAGTAGAAAAGATACGCATATTTTCCCTTGGAGGAGTAGGAGAAATCGGGAAAAATATGTATATTATCGAATTGGATGAAGATATTTTTATGGTTGATGCAGGCTTAATGTTTCCAGAGGATGAAATGCTTGGGATTGACAAGGTCATTCCCGATATTTCCTATCTTGTTGAGCGAAAAGAACAGATTAAGGGGATCTTTTTAACACATGGTCATGAAGAGCACATTGGCGCTATTGCCTACGTGTTGAAAAAAATTACAGCTCCTGTATATGGAACGAAATTGACGCTTGGATTAGTTGAGGAGAAGCTAAAAGAGCAAGGAATAAGCGCTAGCGCTCCATTAATCGAAATTCGTTCTGATTCCGAAATTGCTTTTGACAAAACGACCGTCACATTCTTTCGGACGATTCATAGCATTCCAGATTCTGTTGGAATTAGCTTCCATACGTCGCAAGGAGCGATCGTATATACCGGAGATTTCAAATTTGATCAAACTCCGTATGGGGCCAACTACGCTGATTTAGGGAAAATGGCGCAAATAGGCGAGAAAGGAGTTTTGTGTCTTTTATCGGACAGCACGAATGCGGAAAAGCCGGGATATACCGGATCTGATATGAGTGTTGCTGAAGCGATATCAGATGTTGTTTATAATGCAAGGGGAAGAGTGATTGCTGCCTGCTATGTGTCCAACATTACAAGAATACAGCAGGTGCTGAACGCGGCTAAAAAACACGGAAGAAAGGTAGCGATTGTTGGAAAGAACATACATAAAGTGATGGATGTGGCAGTCCGCTTAGGCTACCTGCAGCTTCCAGAAAAAACGATCATTTCTATTCATGATCTCCAACAATACGAAGATCGTGAGCTTGTCATTTTGACGACAGGCGGGCGAGGAGAGCACATGGGAGCTCTTGTGCGAATGGCGAAGCAAACACATAAGCATGTAAGCATCAAGGAAGGAGATACGGTTATTGTTGCTGCTTCGCCAATGCCGGGGCATGAGCTGCTGCACTTAAAGACAATGGATGCCTTATATCGTGCAGGAGCGCATGTGGTCTATAAAAATGTACATGTATCCGGCCATGGGTGCCAGGAAGAGCTCAAACTGATGCTCAATTTAATGAAACCAAGCTATTTTATTCCTGTTCACGGAGAATATCGCATGCAGAAAGCTCACGCTAATCTAGCTAAAGCTGTCGGTATTTCCGAAGAACGAACATTCTTAATTGATAAAGGTGAGGTCGTTGAATTCCGTAATGGTCAAGCGCGCTTTGGCGGCAAAGTTCCGTGCGGAAACATCTTAATCGACGGCTTAGGAATTGGGGATGTTGGCAACATTGTCTTGCGCGATCGCCGTCTTCTTTCCCAAGACGGCATTTTAATTGTCGTCGTAACATTAAGCAAAGAAGCGAAAAAAATTGTGGCTGGACCTGAAATTATCTCTCGCGGCTTCGTATATGTGAGGGAATCAGAAACGCTGCTGGATGAAGCGACGAAAATGGTAACAAATATTGTAAATAAATGCCTGCAAGATTATGTGATTGAGTGGTCTTCATTAAAAATGGGCATGCGCGAGGCGCTCAGCCAATATTTATTCGAAAAAACAAAACGCAAGCCAATGATTTTACCCATTATTATGGAAATTTAATGCAATCATGCTCAAAGTCGAATGTTGCTGCCGATGGGAGGAGAATCCTTCCATCGGCATTTTTATTTAATAGATAGAACATACTAATGGTATGATGATAAGAAAGGAGCATGCTGATGGAGAAGGAGCGATACATAGCATTTGAGTCAGAATCCGATCCAAATCGTGAAAAAAATGAACAGGTTGCGGAAAATATTCAACAGCTTGGCCAAACGAATGTACCGCAAATGACTCAGGATACCAATATACATTGTTTAACGATTGTTGGGCAGATTGAGGGGCATATCCAGCTTCCTCCGCAAAATAAAGCAACAAAATATGAGCATGTCATACCACAAATTGTAGCCATTGAGCAAAATCCAAATATCGAAGGCCTGCTTGTGGTGTTGAATACGGTTGGTGGCGATGTAGAAGCGGGGTTAGCCATTGCTGAAATGCTTGCATCACTGTCTAAGCCGACTGTTTCGATTGTTTTAGGAGGAGGACACTCCATCGGGGTGCCGATCGCTGTTTCGTGTCATTATTCATTCATCACCGAGACGGCAACAATGACGATTCATCCGATTCGCTTAACAGGGCTTGTCATTGGTGTACCACAAACATTTGAATACTTAGATAAAATGCAGGAACGAGTGGTTCGTTTTGTGACAAAGCATTCAAAAATTACCGAAGAAAAATTTAAAGAGCTTATGTTTTCCAAAGGAAACTTAACACGTGACATCGGTACAAATGTGGTGGGACCGGACGCCGTACAATATGGATTAATTGATGAGGTAGGCGGCGTAGCTCAAGCAATGAAAAAGCTGCGCGAAATGATTGATGCGAAAAAATCAGAGGGGACGATGCTGCAATGATCTTATATACGATGATGCCGGAGCATCTCATTTTTCAAACAGACAGCAGCGAGTACACGAAGCAAAAAGTGATTTATTATGACGGCATTCCATTTCTTGTGGAGGAAACAGAAACAAAGGAATGGCAGATTGTCCGCAATTTAAGCACAAATCCTGCTGATTTTTTGCAGCAAAAATATGCACCTGGTGAGAGATTTCCTTCGTCGTTCGAAACTTAATGAATTCTAGATCTAAGCATGATATAATAAATACAAGCGAAAAAAAGCAGCCAGTCTTGGCTGCTTTTTTCGACATTTCCAGTTTTGTATCGGAGTGAGTAAATATGGCAAAACGTAAGCGTCAGCAAAAAAAACAAACAAAAAAACAAGCAAAAAACCAAACATGGAAAACAACTTTTCGTTTTGAACTGACAGGATTGCTTATGCTTGCTCTATCCGTTATTGGAATGGCGCGGCTTGGATTAGTAGGTCAGACGCTTGTATCGTTTGCCCGCTTTTTTCTTGGTGAGTGGCATATCCTCCTATTGCTCGGCTTGCTTTTAGCTTCTATCTATGTCATTTGGAAGCGTATGTGGCCTCCGCTTGTTAACCGCTGGCTGCTCGGCGTTTATACGATGGCTGCTGCTCTTTTATTGCTAAGCCATCAAACGATGTTTCATTTATTGTCTCGGCAAGGAAAGTTTCAAGATCCTAGCATTATCCGCACGACATGGGAGCTTTTTTGGCAGGAAATGAAGGGGGCATCCTCCTATCCAGATTTAGGGGGCGGGATGGTAGGTGCGCTTTTGTTCGCTGCAAGCTACCAATTGTTTGATGAGCTCGGCACAAAATGGATATGCCTGATTCTTTTCGTGGCTGGTGCGCTTTTAATTAGCGGAAAATCGCTGAATGAAACGGTCGGAAAAGTCATTGCTTGGATCGTTTCCTTTGTGCGCGAGCAATGGAACGAGTTTATCATCGATATCAAAGGCAGCTGGAAAAAAAGAACAAAAACGAGACGGAGATCGGATACGGCCAGTTCAGATACATATCAAACAAAGGAAGAAGAGAGGGAACAAGCGGCTGATGAGGAAGAGGAAATATCATTGCCCCCCATTATTTCTGATTTTAGTGCAGTAAGAGCAAATGAACAGACTGCAGATCCGATTGAGCAAGAAGAGGATGACGAGGAAGGACAGAATCCTCCTATGTCGTTTACGGAAATGGAAAATGTCGATTATCAATTGCCGCCGCTTGAGCTTCTTCGGCTTCCGAAGCCGGCAAATCAAGCAAAAGATCATGACAATATTTATGCAAATGCTCGGAAGCTTGAAAAGACTTTTCAGAGCTTTGGAGTCAAAGCGAAAGTCACGCAGGTTCATCTTGGTCCTGCTGTTACAAAGTATGAAGTATATCCTGATGTCGGTGTGAAAGTGAGCAAAATTGTCAACTTAAGCGACGACTTGGCTCTTGCCCTCGCTGCAAAGGACATTCGCATTGAAGCGCCGATTCCCGGAAAATCAGCGATCGGCATCGAGGTGCCCAATGAAGAAATAGCCACTGTTTCATTGCGGGAAGTATTGGAAGCCACCGAGAATTACAAGCCTGATGCTAAGCTTGTCATTGGCTTGGGAAGAGATATCTCAGGGGAAGCCATCGTGGCAGAGCTTAACAAAATGCCTCATCTGTTAGTCGCTGGGGCAACAGGAAGCGGAAAAAGCGTCTGTATTAACGGAATGATTACCAGTCTGTTGATGCGTGCTAAGCCGCATGAAGTCAAAATGATGATGATTGACCCGAAAATGGTGGAGCTTAGTGTATATAACGGCATCCCGCATTTATTAGCTCCCGTTGTGACAGATCCGAAAAAAGCGTCACAAGCATTAAAAAAAGTGGTGAGCGAAATGGAGCGACGATACGAGCTGTTTTCGCATACGGGAATGAGAAATATTGAGGGATATAACGAGTATATTCAGCGGTATAATCAACAATCGAGTGCCAAGCAACCGCTGCTTCCATATATCGTGGTGATTGTTGATGAGCTCGCCGATTTAATGATGGTCGCTTCATCCGATGTGGAAGACTCGATTACACGGCTTGCGCAAATGGCCCGGGCGGCTGGCATCCATTTAATTATCGCTACCCAGCGTCCTTCTGTAGATGTCATTACAGGAGTCATTAAGGCGAACATCCCATCGCGAATTGCCTTTAGTGTTTCTTCGCAAACGGATTCGCGCACGATTTTAGATATGGGAGGAGCGGAGAAGCTGCTAGGCCGAGGTGACATGCTGTTTTTGCCAATGGGAGCCGCTAAGCCGATTCGCGTACAAGGCGCTTTTGTATCAGATGAAGAAGTCGAGGCGATTGTGCAGTTTGTCATTTCACAGCAAAAAGCGCAATATCAAGAGGAAATGATTCCGGATGACACGGTAGAGGAAGAAGCCGATTTTGACGACGAGCTTTACGAGGAAGCGGTCCAGCTTGTTGTGGAAATGCAAAGCGCTTCTGTTTCCATGCTGCAGCGCCGCTTCCGCATCGGATACAACCGTGCTGCTAGATTGATTGATGCGATGGAAGCAAGAGGAGTTGTCGGCCCTTACGAAGGAAGTAAACCGCGCGCTGTTCTCGTGGCAAAAGAAAACGCGAAAACATCGTAGCATAATGGATAATTCAAGCAAATCTTAAATGATTTGCTTGAATTATCATGTCATATTGAAAGCGCTTACGTTAATGATATTTGCTTTTTTCGACAAAATTTTTATTCCCTATTTATTTATGAGCGAAAAAGTGTTATAGTAATGTCGATTAGGTTAATTTGTCTTACGTCAGAGGTCTGATATCTGCAAACTATTGAGTGGAGGCTTTTCGAATGTCGATTAAATCTGATAATCGCCATCTATATTTGCAAGTCATTGATCGTATCAAACAAGATATTGAAACAGGCGTTTACAAGGAAAAACAAAAGCTCCCATCAGAGTTTGAGCTGTCGAAGCAGCTCGGAGTTAGCCGAGCTACATTGCGTGAAGCGCTTCGAATTTTAGAGGAAGAAAACGTCATTATCCGCAGACACGGAGTCGGCACATTTGTGAATGCAAAGCCGATGTTCACCTCCGGCATTGAACAGCTAAGCAGTGTAACGGATATGATTAAACAAGCCGGCCGAAAACCGGGCACGATTTTTCTTTCCTCTTCTGTTCAAAGTCCGACAGAGGAAGATGTACGTCGGTTTCAATGTTCGCCTTCTGAAGAAATTTTGCTTGTGGAACGGGTACGGACAGCTGACGGTGAGCCAGTCGTGTACTGTGTTGACAAAATTCCTTGTAAATACTTGCCGAAGGGAATTTCTTACGAACACGAATCATTGTTTGAAAATTTACAAAGTCAAACGAATCATGATATTGCCTATGCTGTAGCGCATATTGAACCGGTCGGTTATCATGAAAAGGTGTCGCCAACGTTGCAATGCGATCCGGAAACAGCTTTGCTTGTTTTAAAGCAAATGCATTTTGATAAAAACGATGAACCCATTTTGTATTCCATTAACTATTTCAAATCTGATAAATTCAGCTTTCATGTGCTGCGAAAACGGGTTCATTTTTAAGGGGGTGACATTTCATACATAGAACATCGGCATCTATTGGATAATATAAAGGGGTTTTAGTTACTATTTTTACTAGGGGGTAAAAGTGATGAAGAAAAAACGCATGGGTCTTGCTCTTTCTCTTGTCCTTGCGGCCGGCACGCTGCTTAGCGGCTGTGGAAACGATGAGAACGCAGGAGAAAAGAAAGACAGCTTTACAGTAGCAATGGTAACGGATGTCGGCGGAATTGACGACAAATCGTTTAACCAATCTGCTTGGGAAGGATTGCAAAAATTTGGTGAAGAAAATGGCATGAAAAAAGGCAAGGATGGTTACGATTATTTGCAATCGCAAAGCGATACCGACTATGCCACAAATTTAAACAAGCTTGTTAGAAGTGACTACGATTTAATCTATGGAATTGGTTATTTAATGACAGATGCGATTACGAAAATCGCTGAGCAAAAGCCAAAAAATCATTTTGCGATCGTAGACAGCACAGTGGACAAGCCAAATGTAGCGAGCATTACCTTCAAAGAGCATGAAGGATCGTTCCTTGTAGGAGTTGTCGCTGGATTGACAACAAAAACCAATAAAATCGGTTTTGTTGGTGGTATGGAAATCCCATTAATTGAGAAGTTTGAAAGCGGATTCCTTGCAGGCGTCAAGTCTGTAAACCCAAATGCGAAGGTAGAAGTGCAATACGCTGGAGCATTTGACCAAGCGGATAAAGGAAAAGCGATCGCATCTAGCATGTATGCTTCTGGCATTGACGTCGTTTACCACGCAGCAGGCGCAACAGGTAATGGTGTCTTCTCTGAAGCAAAAGACTTAAAAACAAAAGATCCAAACCGTGAGCTTTGGGTCATCGGGGTTGACAAAGACCAGGCTCCAGAAGGTGAAGTCACAGTAGGCGGAAAAACGTACAATGTGACATTGACATCGATGGTTAAGCGCGTTGATGTTGCGGTATACGATGTAGCGAAAAAAGCGAAAGAAGGCCAATTCCCAGGCGGCAAAACGCTTGAGTATGGTTTGCCTGAAAATGGAGTAGGAATCGCGCCAACTCAAGATAACATCAAGCCGGAAGTGTTAAAGGCCGTTGATGAATGGAAGCAAAAAATCATTAATGGCGAAGTTAAAGTGCCGTCTACTCGCGACGAATACAAAAAATTTGAAGCAAGCTTAAAATAAGGGGTTAAATTGAATAAAAAGGCTAGTGCTTACTAGCCTTTTTATTCGCCCAAAATCATTAAATAAAAAGTTACAAACACAAATTTGTAGCTTTTTATTTAATGATTTTAACATGCTCATTTAAGAGGAGTGAATTTGTTTGGAATACGTAATTGAAATGTTAAATATCCGAAAGGTATTTGGAAACTTCGTCGCTAACGACAATATTACTCTCCAATTAAAAAAAGGCGAAATCCATGCTTTGCTTGGAGAAAACGGCGCTGGAAAATCGACGCTGATGAACGTGCTGTTTGGGCTGTATCAGCCAGACGGCGGAGAAATCCGAGTAAAGGGGCAATCTGTTAAAATCGCGAATCCAAATGTCGCTAACGATCTTGGCATCGGAATGGTGCATCAGCATTTTATGCTTGTCGATACATTTACGGTAACAGAAAATATTATTCTAGGAAGCGAACCGACAAAGGGTGGAAAAATTGATATCAAGCATGCGGAGCAGCAAGTGCGCGAGCTGTCGGAGCGCTATGGATTAGCGGTTGATCCAACGGCGAAAATCGCTGATATTTCTGTCGGAATGCAGCAGCGCGTAGAAATTTTAAAAACGTTATATCGCGGTGCGGAAATTCTTATTTTTGACGAACCGACTGCTGTTTTAACACCGCAGGAAATTCAAGAGCTCATTCAAATTATGAAAGCACTCGTCCGCGAAGGGAAATCGATTATTTTAATCACGCACAAATTAAAAGAAATTATGGAAGTATGCGATCGCGTGACGGTCATTCGCCGCGGAAAAGGCATTGATACACTCAATGTTGCCGATACGAATCCAAATGAACTCGCCGCACTGATGGTAGGCCGTGAAGTGCAGTTTAAAACCGATAAAAAACCGGCACAGCCTAGCAAAGAAGTGCTAGAAATCAAGGATCTAGTCGTAAAAGATGCTCGGGGAGTCACCGTCGTTGACCATTTGAATTTAACTGTTCGTGCGGGGGAAATTGTCGGCATTGCCGGAGTGGATGGCAATGGACAAACCGAGCTCATCGAAGCCATTACAGGTCTTCTGAAAGCGGAATCCGGATCCATTCTTTTAAATGGACAAGATATCTTCAATCTTTCCCCGCGTAAAATTACAGAAGCTGGGGTAGGACATATTCCACAAGACCGGCATAAGCATGGGCTCGTTCTTGATTTTCCGATTGGCGAAAATATGGTATTGCAAACCTATTACAAAAAGCCGTATTCCAAGAATGGTGTCTTAAACTTTAAGGCGATTTATGACAAAGCACGCCAATTGATTGCCGAGTTCGATGTGCGTACACCAGACGAATATACGCCAGCTCGCGCTTTATCTGGCGGTAACCAGCAAAAGGCTATCATCGGCCGCGAAGTGGATCGCAATCCGGAGCTGTTGATTGCTGCACAACCAACACGCGGACTGGATGTCGGAGCGATTGAGTTTATTCATAAACGCTTGATTGAGCAACGGGATCAAGGGAAAGCGGTGCTGCTTGTTTCTTTTGAATTAGATGAAGTCATGAATGTCAGTGATCGCATTGCTGTGATTTACGAAGGAAAAATCGTTGCCATTGTCGATCCGAAGGAAACGACAGAGCAAGAGCTCGGTTTGCTAATGGCAGGCAGTAAACAGAAGGAAGCAGGTGTTTCTTCATGAATTCAAGTCGTCTAACGAAATTTCTTATTCCAGTATTTGCTGTATTGCTTGGAGTGATCGCCGGATCCATTGTCATGCTTGTAAGCGGGTATAATCCTATTGCGGGATATTCAGCCCTTTTATATGGATCGTTTGGCGACAGCTATTATATTGGGGAAACGATTCGTCAAACCACCCCTTATATCCTTGCAGGTTTAGCGGTAGCCTTTGCTTTCCGCACAGGACTTTTTAATATTGGAGTAGAGGGACAACTGATTGTTGGCTGGCTTGCTTCAGTATGGGTAGGGGTTTCGCTCGATTTGCCAAAAGTGATTCATTTACCGCTGGCAATTTTGGCAGCGGCAGCGGCGGGAGCGCTATGGGCGTTCATCCCCGGGTTTTTAAAGGCACGTTTTAAAGTGCATGAAGTCATTATCACGATTATGATGAACTATATCGCTTTGCATGTAACGAATGCCATTATTCGTTCTGTGCTTTCTGATAAAGGATTTAAATCAGAGACCGTTCATCCATCGGCATCATTGCAATCAGAATTTCTTCAATCCATTACTGATTATTCAACGTTGCACTATGGAATTATTATTTCCTTAATCGGTGCAATTATCATGTGGTTTTTGCTTGAAAAAACAGCAAAAGGATATGAATTGCGTGCTGTCGGCTTTAACCAGCATGCTTCTCAATACGCAGGAATGAATGTTCCGCGCAACATTATTTTATCAATGGTCATTTCCGGTGCGTTTGCCGGAGTTGCTGGAGCGATGGAAGGGCTCGGCACGTTCGGAAATATCTCTGTAAAAGCAGGCTTTACTGGCATCGGTTTCGATGGGATCGCGGTTGCGTTAATTGGAAGCAATAACGCGTTCGGAATTATTTTATCTGCGCTTTTATTTGGGGCACTGAAGGTAGGAGCGCTCGAAATGCCATCAAGTGCGGATGTACCTACAGAGCTTGTCGATATTGTCATCGCGTTAATTATTTTCTTCGTAGCATCTAGCTATCTTATTCGTCTATTATTATCTCGTTTTAAAAAGGAGGGAAAATAAGTGGGCGTTTACGAAATGTTACAAATTATTATTCCTTCGGCGCTTTTCTTTGCCGCTCCACTTATTTTCACTGCGCTTGGCGGTGTATTCAGCGAACGTTCCGGTGTTGTTAATATCGGATTGGAAGGCTTGATGGTAATTGGAGCATTTACGGGGATTGTCTTCAACTTGACCTTTGCCGATTCGTTCGGCGAGCTTACTCCTTGGCTGGCGCTTATTGTAGCGATGATTGTGGGTGCCATCTTTTCGTTGCTTCACGCTGTCGCATCCATTACGTTTCGTGCTGACCAAGTCGTGAGCGGTGTGGCGATTAACTTTTTGGCAGTGGGCTTATCTCTGTTTTTAGTAAAAAAAATATACGGGAAAGGTCAAACCGACCAAATTCAAGTGGGATTTGATAAAATTGATATTCCCGTGTTAAGCCATATTCCGATTATTGGCCCGTTATTTTTCTCAAACGGATATATTCCGTCCTATATCGCAATCGTCCTCGCTTTTGTTGTCTGGTATATTTTATTTAAAACACCGTTTGGCCTTCGCCTTCGCTCTGTCGGCGAACACCCAATGGCAGCAGATACAATGGGAATCAACGTCGCGAAAATGCGTTATATTGCCGTCATGATCAGCGGTGCGCTCGGCGGACTTGGCGGTGCCGTCTATGCGACAATTATTTCCCGTGATTTTAGCCATGCCACTATTTCTGGACACGGTTTTATGGCGCTTGCCGCGATGATTTTTGGTAAGTGGCATCCGCTTGGTGCGATGGGGGCTGCGTTGTTTTTCGGCTTGGCCCAAAGCTTAAGTATTGTGGGACAAACCATCCCGTTCTTAAAGAACGTGCCAACGGTTTATTTGCTCATTGCCCCATATGTATTAACTATTTTAGCTTTAACGGGATTTATCGGCCGCGCCGATGCTCCAAAAGCGCTCGGCACACCGTATGTAAAAGGGAAGCGATAATCCTATTTAGAAGAACTCGATTGATTCGATCGAGTTCTTTTTTTGTTTGTTATTTGCATTTTATTTTGGCAAAAATGTATATTGGTGATAAGGAAAAATAAGCTAGAATGATTCGCAAAAAATACAAATGAAGAGGAGGAGTTTTTTTGATCCGTGAAAATACGATCACTACTCAAGGCTTCCGCACGCATTTCGTTCAAACGGATAAATATAAAACAAGCACGCTCGTTTGGAAGATGAAAGCCCCTTTATCTAAAGAAACGGTAACATTGCGCGCTCTTTTGCCATATGTGCTGCAAAGCGGCACAAAGACGCATCCAAGCATGAAAACGCTTAGAACTTATTTAGATGAGCTATATGGAGCCATGCTCAATGTCGATTTGACAAAAAAAGGAGAATTTCATATTATCACGATCCGGCTCGATGTGGCGAATGAAAAATTTTTAAAAGACGCCTCTCCTCTCTTGAATAAGGCGATTCAACTTTTAAGTGAAATCATCCTGCACCCAGCGTTAGAAAACGGGCGCTTTGTTTCGCAGATTGTTGAACAAGAGAAACGGGCGTTAAAGCAGCGGATTCAATCTGCATATGATGATAAAATGCGCTATGCCAATTTGCGGCTAGTGGAGGAAATGTGCAAAAATGAACCGTATGCGTTGCCGTCTCATGGCCAACTCGAAGATGTGGAGGCCATTACGCCAGACACATTATTTACTTATTACAAAAAGGCGTTACAAGAAGATGAGGTGGATCTATACATTATCGGGGACATTGAGGAAACCAGTGCGCTTGAAGCGGTTCAACAGCATCTTCAGCTTCCTGGACAGCTTCCGAGAACAGCTGAGAAACCGCATGTCCAGCCGAAAAAAGTGGCAAATGTCCATGAAGTTGTAGAAAAGCAGGATATCAAGCAAGGAAAACTGAACATCGGCTATCGGACCCAGATTACGTATGACGATGATGACTATTATGCCTTACAGGTATTCAACGGCATATTCGGGGGATTTTCGCACTCCAAGCTCTTTATTAATGTTCGCGAAAAAGCGAGTCTTGCTTATTATGCTGCTTCTCGGTTGGAGAGTCATAAAGGGCTTTTGATGGTGATGTCAGGAATTGAGCCAGCCAATTACGAAAAAGCGATGCAAATCATTCATGAGCAAATGAACGCGATGAAGCAAGGGGAATTTAGCGACAACGAAATCGAGCAAACAAAGGCGGTCATTCGCAACCAGCTGCTTGAGACGCTTGATACGCCAAGAGGGATGGTAGAAGTGCTCTACCATAACGTGGTTTCAGAACGAAAACGGCCTATTGACGAGTGGCTTTCTGGAACCGAAAAGGTACAGCGCGAAGATATTGTTCGTGTTGCTAATCAGATTGAGCTTGATACGATTTACTTCCTTACCGGAATGGAGGGGGAAAAGTAATGGAAAAGATTGTGTATGAACAGCTACAGGAGCAGCTTTATTATGAAAAAATGCCCAATGGCTTAGATGTATACATTTTACCAAAAAAATCCTTCAATAAAACATACGCAACATTTACGACTAAATATGGATCAGTGGATAATCAATTCGTCCCGCTTGGCACAACAGAGATGAAGCGCGTGCCGGACGGGATCGCCCACTTTCTTGAGCATAAGCTGTTTGAGAAGGAAGACGGCGATGTGTTTCAGCAATTCAGTAAACAAGGGGCTTCAGCCAATGCGTTTACATCGTTTACCAGAACCGCTTATTTATTTTCAAGCACGGCAAATGTTGAGAAAAATTTAGAAACGCTGATGGATTTCGTTCAAACTCCTTATTTTTCTGAGCAAACGGTCGAAAAAGAAAAAGGAATTATCGGCCAAGAAATTCGCATGTATGACGATAATCCGGATTGGCGTGTCTATTTTGGATTGATTGAAAGCATGTATCAGCAGCATCCGGTCAAAATCGATATTGCTGGAACAGTGGAATCAATTGCTGATATCACAAAAGACTTGTTATATGAGTGCTATGAAACATTTTACCATCCAAGCAACATGCTGCTGTTTATTGCCGGACCAGTCGATGAGAAAGCGATGATGGAGCAAATTCGCCGCAATCAAGCAAAAAAATCATTTCCAAAAGCATCTGAAATTCAACGATTTCACTATCAAGAACCAGAGAAAGTGGCCAAGGAAAAGCATGTGCTTCCAATGCATGTTCAAACGAGTAAATGTTTGGTCGGCATTAAGGCAAAAGCCGTCAAGCAAAAAGGGAAGGAAAAATTAAAACATGAGCTAGCGATGAATGTCCTGCTTGATTATTTATTCGGAAAAAGCTCACAGCATTATGAGCGATTATACCAGCAAGGATTAATTGATGAAACGTTTGCTTACGACTATACGGAGGAAGAACAGTTCGGTTTTGCCGTTATTGGCGGTGATACAAATGATCCTGAGAAATTAGCTACGGAAATTAAGCAGGTGATTTTAACATTTCAGGACTCGCCGTTAGCGCAAGAGGATTTAGAACGGGTGAAAAAGAAAAAGATCGGCGCGTTTCTACGCTCTTTGAACTCTCCAGAATATATCGCCAACCAATTTACGCGATATGCCTTTCATGAGATGAGTCTATTTGAAGTCGTGCCGGTACTGGAGTCATTGACGATTCATGATATAATGAAAGTCGCTAACGAATGCTTTCATCAGAAGCAGTTGGCGGTTTGCCAGGTTGTTCCGAAAGAATAAAGCAAAAAAGCATCCTTTTGCACAAAAGGATGCTTTTTTAGGGGGATCTTGATGAAATATGCACTTATTACGGGAGCGAGCGGTGGCATTGGCGCGAGTATTGCTCAAGAATTAGCTGCTAAAGGGTACGGGCTTTTTTTGCATTATCACCGACATTATGAAAACGTTCAAGCCCTGCAACAGCAGTTGTCTAACGTTTATACTGCTGCGGTGCAAGCAGATCTTTCTCGGCAGGATGGCGTGCAGACGCTACTTGCTCAAATTGACCGCCCGCTCGATGTTATGATTCATAATTGCGGTATCAGCTACTACGGGCTAATAACGGATATGAGTGATGAGCTTGTACAAAGAATGGTACAGCTTCATGTGACAAGCCCTGTTCTATTAACGAAAAAATTGCTTTCGCCGATGATTAAGAAAAAACATGGAAATATTATTATCATTTCATCCATATGGGGATTGACAGGTGCTTCGTGTGAAGTGGTTTATTCAATGGTTAAAGGGGGACAGAACGCGTTTGTTAAAGCGCTGGCAAAAGAATTGGCGCCAAGCGGCATTCGCGTAAATGCTGTTGCTCCAGGGGCGATTCGTACAGACATGCTTGAGCCATTTAGTGAAACAGAGATAAAGGAATTAGAAGAGGAAATTCCGCTTGGAAGAATTGGAATGCCAAGTGAAGTAGCGAAAACCGTTTCTTTTTTACTCTCGGAAGACGCCTCCTATATTACAGGGCAAGTGATTAGTGTAAATGGAGGATGGTATTGCTAACACGTAAGTATATTTTTACGTCAAATAGATAAACTATTGGTGAAACTGAATAGGAGGAGGAAACAAACATGTCTGTACTCGATAACTTCGAACAATGGAAAGATTTCTTAGGCGAACGCCTTGAGCAAGCAAAGCATCAAGGACTTGGTCAAGAAGTGATTTCGGATGTTGCTTATCAGATTGGCGATTATTTAGCGAAGCAAATCGATCCGAAAAATCCTGAAGAGCGCCTTCTTTCCGATTTATGGAGCGTAGCTGATGAGCAAGAACAGCATGCGATTGCTAATATGATGGTGAAATTAGTACAGAGACACTAAGAGAGGGCTTTCCTCTCTTTTTTCATGAATAAATGAAATGGTTGTGTTTGCTTTCCTTTTCTATTGCGTTTCATATTGATATTATAGTAGTATGAATTTATCACCTCATACATGTGTCTCCTTAAGCGCGAGGGGAGGAAATGCGATGGAAAAACAAGAATGGTATTTAGAATATGAAATTCATATTAATCGTCCGGGGCTGCTAGGAGACATCGCATCTCTTTTAGGAATGCTGTCCATTAATATCGTTACAATTAATGGTGTTGATGATTCACGGCGCGGCATGCTTCTTCGCTGTCGGAATAACGAGCAAATTGAGCGGCTTTCCTCTATTTTGCGGACGATGGACAATATCACGATTATCAAGCTGCGGCAGCCAAGGCTGCTTGATCGTCTAGCGGTAAGGCATGGGCGCTATATCCAACGCGATGTAGATGACAAAAAGACGTTTCGGTTTGTGCGTAATGAGCTTGGCTTGCTTGTTGATTTTATGGCTGAAATTTTTAAGGAAAAAGGCCATAAGCTGATTGGTATTCGCGGCATGCCGCGCGTTGGAAAAACCGAGTCGATTGTTGCGGCGAGCGTGTGCGCCAATAAGCGGTGGCTGTTCGTGTCATCAACATTGATTAAGCAAACGGTTCGCAGCCAGCTTATTGAAGATGAATACAGTGAAAACAACATTTTTATCATGGATGGCATCGTATCGACCCGCCGAGCTAATGAGCGGCATTGGCAGCTTATACGCGAGCTGATGCGGCTGGAAGCGACAAAGGTTGTTGAGCATCCAGATATTTTTGTTCGCCATACGGAGTATTCGCTGGATGATTTTGACTATATTATTGAATTGCGGAATGATCCATCCGAGGAGATTACATACGATGTTGTGGATCAGCAGACGCTGTTTTCCCACGACGGTTTTTCTGAATTTGATTTTTAAGAAAAAGGTGGAAGGTGTTATCGTTGACGGAATTAGGTAAACGATTAAAAGAGGCGAGAGAAGCGAAAAAAATTAGTTTAGACGAATTACAGGACATCACGAAAATCCAAAAACGTTACTTACTTGGCATTGAAGAAGGAAACTATGCGATTATGCCAGGCAATTTTTATGTTCGGGCATTTATTAAGCAATATGCTGAGGCAGTAGGGCTGGATCCCGAGGAGCTTTTTCATGAATACGAGCATGAAATCCCTTCGTCGCAGCAGGAAGAATTTTCAGAGCAGCTTTCTCGCGTAAAAAGCAGGCAGCAGGTTTCGATGAAGCATGACAAGTGGCTGTCCATGCTTCCAAAACTGCTTATCGCGGCTGTTATTGTGGCATTGGCAGTCGTGCTGTGGATTTTCTTGCAGCGCGGCGGTCAAAAAGCAGAACAGCAGCAACCAATGACCAGCGAAGCGACAGAAGTCGAACGTCCTAAAAATTCACCGCTGGAAAAAGCAGTGGAAAAAGAAAAGAAAAGCAGCAAAGCTGCAAAAGAAAAGACACAGAAAGAAGCAGATAAGGATGATTCGAACGAATCCACTTCTGCTCCTATTTTCCATGTGATAGAAAAGACGGGGAATACGTCTACCATCGAGGTGACCGCCAACGAGCTAAAGCTTGAGCTCACATCGAAGGGAGCTTCTTGGATCGGAGTATTCAACGGAAAGGGCCACAGCTTTTTCCAAGGGAACTTGACAAATGGACAAACCCAAACGTTTGATCTAACGTCGGAATCGGAGGTTTTAGTAAAAATCGGTCGGACATTAGATGTAGACATGAAGGTGAACGGACAACCGGTGACTTATCCGATTGATCCGAAAGAAGAGGTATACCAAAAAATTAAACTGATATTGAAAAAGCCTGAGTCATCTATGTCGTAGATGGCTTTTGCATGTTCAGCAGCGGAGGTATGGATTGTGAATTTACCGAATAAAATTACGATAGCACGCATTATGCTCATTCCTCTCTTTTTGATTGTGATGCTCGTTCCTTTTCGATGGGGGAACATTGAAGCAGGAGCCTATTCGCTGCCTGTAACCCATTTGGTCGGTGCGGTCATTTTCATTATCGCATCAGCTACGGACTGGATTGATGGCTACTATGCCCGTAAATATCAGCTTGTAACGAATTTGGGAAAATTTTTAGACCCTCTTGCGGATAAACTACTTGTTTCCGCAGCTTTGATTGTGTTAGTGGATTTGAATTATGCGCCATCTTGGATGGTGATCGTCATTATTAGTCGAGAGTTCGCGGTTACAGGACTTCGTCTTGTGTTGGCAGGAGAAGGAGAAGTGGTGGCGGCCAACATGCTTGGAAAAATTAAAACATGGACACAAATTGTCGCGATCGCCGCACTTCTCCTCCATAATTGGCCATTTGCGTTTATTTCTTTTCCGTTTGCCGATTTAGCTCTTTGGGTAGCGGTCATCTTTACGATTTGGTCTGGCTGGGACTATTTTTTGAAAAACAAGCATGCTTTTTTACATTCCAAATAACCAAGAAGAAAGGGGAAGCGGCCATTGAATGCTGAAATTATTGCGGTCGGCTCAGAGCTGCTATTGGGGCAAATTGCGAATACAAACGCTCAGTTTTTATCGCAGCAGCTTGCTGAATTAGGGATTAATGTTTATTTTCATACCGTTGTCGGCGACAATGCAACGAGGCTCGAAGCGGCGGTCAAAGCAGCCCAAAAAAGGGCCAATCTGATTATTTTTACAGGTGGGCTTGGACCGACAAAAGATGATCTGACGAAGGAAACGATCGCTCATCTCTTGCAGCGGGAGCTTGTGATGGATCAGGAAGCGCTTCGATCAATTGAGGAGTATTTCAAACGAACCAAGCGAACGATGACGGAAAATAATAAAAAGCAGGCGCTTGTATTACAAGGAGCAGAAGTGTTGAAAAATGACTACGGAATGGCTCCAGGCATGGCTCTGACGATTGCGTCGATTACCTACATGCTTTTGCCTGGCCCTCCAAAAGAAATGAGGCCTATGTTTATTCAATATGGCCGCCCCTTTCTTATGAGCAAGCTGGAGCGTCATGAGCGCATTGAATCAAGAGTATTGCGTTTTTTTGGCATTGGCGAATCTCAGTTGGAAACAGAAATTGCCGATTTAATTGACCATCAATCCAATCCGACGATTGCGCCACTTGCAGGTGATGGAGAGGTCACATTACGTTTGACAGCCAAACATGAATCATCTTTGGAAGCAAAAAAACTGCTTGATGAGACGGAAGCCGCCATTGCCCGCCGCGTCGGTCAATATGTGTATGGATATGACAACGATACGTTGTTTTCAAAGCTAGTCGAGCGGCTAAAGGAGCAAAATAAAACAGTGGCGGCTGCTGAGAGCTTAACAGGCGGTCGGTTTACTGCCGAGCTGACGGCTATTTCTGGAGCTTCTCAAATAGTAAAAGGCGGGGTTGTTTGCTATACAAACGAAATAAAGGAGCAAGTTCTTTCTGTCCCTGCTTCTGTGCTGGCAACAGACGGAGCGGTGAGTGAACCATGCGCGAAGTTGCTAGCGGAGCATGTCCGTTCCTTTTGCAAAGCGGATATTGGCATTAGTTTTACAGGAGTGGCAGGGCCTGATCCTCTAGAAGGAAAGCCGGTCGGAACGGTGTACGTAGGAATATCGATCAGCGGACAAGAAACGGAAGTGCATGCATTATTGTTAAGCGGAGACCGTGAAACGATTCGCACGCGTACCATCAAATATGGTTGTTTCGCTATTTTAAAAAAACTGACAGCTTCCTTATGACACAGCTGTCAGTTTTTGTGGCTTCCGTTTTCCTTTAAATTTTTTGATAATGTCCCCACTTATTTCTTACAGCGGAAATTCATTTATTCTTCTCCTTTACTTTCCCTGTTTACCAGCAAAAATAAAAAGAAAACGAATGAACGTTCGATTTTTTTCTTGGCAAAGCAGCAAAAAAACGTTATATTATTAGATAGGTAATGCATAAGGAGGAATGGCGAGTGAACCAAGATCGTCAAGCAGCCTTAGAACAGGCGCTAAAGCAAATTGAAAAGCAGTTTGGTAAAGGATCGATTATGAAGCTAGGAGAACAGACGGATCGGCAAATTTCCACCGTCTCAAGCGGGTCTTTAGCATTGGACATCGCGTTAGGTGTTGGAGGGTATCCGCGCGGCCGGATCATTGAAATTTATGGGCCGGAATCTTCAGGTAAAACAACAGTAGCCCTTCATGCCATCGCGGAAGTGCAAAAACTGGGCGGTCAGGCAGCCTTCATCGACGCGGAGCACGCTCTTGATCCTGTTTATGCACAGAAGCTAGGAGTCAACATTGATGAACTGTTACTTTCTCAGCCAGATACAGGGGAGCAAGCGCTTGAAATTGCGGAAGCTCTTGTCAGAAGTGGTGCAGTAGATATTGTTGTCATTGACTCGGTTGCGGCGCTTGTGCCAAAAGCAGAGATTGAAGGAGATATGGGGGACGCCCATGTCGGATTGCAGGCGCGCCTTATGTCTCAAGCGCTTCGTAAGCTATCGGGAGCGATCAATAAATCTAAAACGATCGCCATTTTTATTAACCAAATCCGTGAAAAAGTAGGGGTTATGTTCGGAAATCAACAAACGATCGCTGCTTAATCTTTGCCTTTTTATGCATCATCTAGAGATTAAGCTGCTGCTATTCTGGGTTTCCCTTGCTAGCGATAGCAAGAAAAAAACCTTGTGAACCCGATTGCCTAGGGGTGTGCGAGAAAGCTTCTCGTGCTAACGGTGGAGCCCTCCAATTTTTAATGGGGTAATACCGTGCCAAGCCTTACCATTCGTAAGGAAGGTGTAGAGACTACCGAAAAGAACAACGGTTCGAAGTAGGGTACAGCAGAGGATAGGCTACTGCTGGAAGCGCAAGGCTCTCCTATGCGGAGATGAAGAGATAGTCCAAGCTATAGAAATGGTAAATCTATAGGTATTGCCAGAAACAACCCCTGGTGGTCGCGCGTTGAAATTCTATGCGTCTGTGCGTCTAGAAGTGCGCCGTGCTGAGCAGATTAAACAAGGAAATGATATGGTCGGTAATAAGACAAAAATTAAAGTGGTAAAAAACAAAGTGGCTCCTCCATTCAAGACAGCAGATGTGGATATTATGTATGGAGAAGGGATTTCGCGTGAGGGAGAAATTATCGACATGGCCTCAGAACTTGATATTATCCAAAAAAGCGGTTCTTGGTATTCTTACAAGGACGAGCGTCTTGGCCAAGGTCGAGAAAATGCGAAACAATTTTTGAAAGAAAATCCGCACATCATGGAGGAGATCGCTCAAGAAATTCGCCAGCATTACGGTGTGGACGAGCTTGGCGGCAACGGTAGCGCTTCGGTGGATCAGCAAGAAGAACTAGGCTTTTTGGACGAATAGCCAAAAAGGGCCGTGGTGTGATAGCCACGGCTTTTTCATTTTTTAGTACAATGATGCCAAGCACATAACGTACGATACGAGAGCCAAAATGTCTTATTCAAGCAGCCTCTATTAAGCATTATTCTCTGATAACAGTCGAATCTTTATTAAAGATGGAACCAATGAGGGTTTATAAACACCTGCGATCGGAAGAGTTCTGTAACTTGCCTGTTGATGGCGCCATTTGCATGACGAAGAGCCGAACAGTGCTGCCTTTATAGTCCGTCCATGATTCTGTGAAGCCGTGTTGCTCAATCACTTCACTCAATTGCTGAACAACCGTTCAAACTTGATATCGATACAAATGTTGACATGTCAACATAACATGATGATTATTACACATTTCCCCACAGTCCATGCGCAAAATGTTTGAAGTAAGAGCAAGTTACCCTATTGCACGAATGTCACACATTATATTCAAACGAAAAATGATCTTGTGCGGATGGAATATCTAGATGACAGGAAATTTATTTCCATTTCATCGTATTCCAATTAGTTTTTGAAACATTCTGTCATATTGCGATGCTTATTATCTTGACAACAAATGTTACCACCTTTAAAATTAACATGTATATTTTACAAGAAAAATGTAGAAGTCCGCACTTTCTCTCCAAGAGGGGGACATGCTGAATAAGGCGGACAAAGCATGAGTGGATCATGAAAATTTATAGCTGAAGGCCTTTTGTCGGAAATGCATTTGATCAGACAAGCTGAAAAAGCCTTTGCGCTGTATGTTGAATTTGTAACAATGTACACGCCGACATTCATGAAACAGCAAACCAGTTTATAGCAAGAGGAGGTGAAAAGGATGGGGGTCAGTACAATCATCTCCGCTTTGCTTGGTCTAATCGTTGGTGCAGTTGTTGGCTTTTTTGTTCGTAAATCGATTGCTGAGGCGAAAATTGGCGGCGCACAAGTAGCTGCGAACCAAATTCTTGAAGAAGCAAAACGTGAAGCGGATGCGTTGAAAAAAGAAGCGCTTCTTGAGGCGAAGGATGAGATTCATAAACTTCGAACAGAGGCTGAGCGCGAGATTCGTGATCGTCGCAGTGAATTACAAAGACAGGAAAACCGCTTGCTGCAAAAGGAAGAGAATCTCGACCGCAAGGATGAAATGCTGAACAAACGCGAGACGCTTTTAGAGAAAAAAGAAGACACTCTTAACCAAAGACAACAGCATATTGAAGAGATGGAAAGCAAAGTGGAAGAACTCGTGAACAAGGAACAGGCCGAATTGGAGCGTATTTCTAGCCTAACGCGCGAAGAAGCACGCCAGATTATTTTAGAGCGTGTTGAGAAAGAGCTATCCCATGAAATTGCTGTCATGATTAAAGAGGCCGAGATGCGCGCGAAAGAAGAAGCAGATAAGAAGGCTAAAGAAATTTTATCGCTTGCAATTCAGCGCTGTGCAGCTGACCATGTGGCAGAAACGACTGTATCTGTTGTAAACCTGCCAAACGACGAGATGAAAGGTCGGATTATTGGCCGTGAAGGGCGCAATATTCGCACGCTCGAAACATTGACAGGAATTGATTTAATTATTGATGATACGCCAGAAGCGGTCATTTTATCAGGGTTTGATCCGATTCGCCGAGAAACGGCCAGACTTGCTTTGGATAAGCTTGTTCAAGATGGCCGCATTCATCCGGCGCGAATTGAAGAAATGGTGGAAAAGGCGAGACGTGAAGTGGATGAACACATTCGTGAAGTCGGGGAACAAACGACATTCGAAGTGGGTGTTCATGGGCTGCATCCAGACTTAATCAAAATTTTAGGTCGTCTTAAGTTCCGGACAAGCTACGGACAAAACGTGTTGAAACACTCGATGGAGGTGGCTTTTTTAGCTGGGCTGATGGCTGCTGAACTGGGCGAGGATGAGATGCTTGCAAGAAGAGCCGGTTTGCTCCATGATATTGGAAAAGCTATCGATCATGAAGTGGAAGGAAGCCATGTTGAAATTGGTGTTGAACTGGCAACGAAATATAAAGAACATCCGGTGGTAATTAATAGTATCGCTTCCCACCATGGCGATACGGAACCAACTTCCATTATCGCCGTTTTAGTGGCGGCAGCAGATGCATTGTCTGCAGCAAGGCCTGGAGCGAGAAGTGAGACGTTGGAAAATTATATACGCCGTCTCGAAAAGCTTGAGGAAATTGCTGAATCGCATGAAGGAGTTGAAAAATCCTATGCGATTCAGGCAGGACGCGAAGTGCGGATTATGGTGAAACCAGATGCCATTGATGATCTTGAGGCGCATCGTTTAGCTCGCGACATTCGCAAACAGATTGAAGAAGAGCTTGATTATCCAGGACATATAAAAATTACCGTTATTCGTGAGACAAGAGCGGTGGAATATGCAAAATAAAGTGGCGGTATTGCCACTTTATTTTTTTTTGGTTTTATGACAAACTTGAACTAGTGAGACTTCTAATATTAGAAAGGGTTATAAGATGAAACTGTTGTTTATTGGAGACGTCGTGGGATCGCCAGGAAGAAAAATGGTCGAACAATATCTTCCGAAATTAAAAGCAAAGCATAAGCCGAGTGCCATTATTGTCAACGGAGAAAATGCAGCAGGAGGAAAAGGAATTACCGGAAAAATATATCGCAGTTTTCTTGATCAGGGGGCTCATGTGATTACACTTGGAAATCATGCATGGGATAACCGCGATATTTTTGAGTTTATAGATGAGGCGAAATCGCTTGTTCGTCCTGCTAATTTTCCGGAAGGGACCCCAGGAAAGGGACTTGTATACGTACAGACAGAGCATGGAGAGGTGGCTATCATTAACTTGCAAGGACGAACGTTTTTACCGGCCATTGATTGTCCTTTTAAAAAGGCGGATGAATTAATTGCAGAAGCGTTGCAGCGAACGCCAATGATTTTCGTAGACTTTCATGCTGAGGCTACAAGCGAAAAACAAGCGATGGGCTGGTATTTAGATGGCCGTGTTTCAGCAGTAGTAGGTACGCACACACATGTTCAAACAGCTGATGCCCGTATTCTTCCGCGAGGAACAGCATATATGACAGATGTTGGCATGACGGGCTTATACGACGGTATTTTAGGAGTAGATCGTGAAGCTGTGTTGCGGAAGTTTTTGACCTCTCTTCCTGTCCGATTTGAAGTGCCTGAAGGAAGAAGTCAGCTGAATGCTGTATTGATTCATATCGAACCGAAAACGGGAAAAGCCAAAGCGATTGAACGGGTTATGATCAACGACGATCACCCTTATTTTGAATAATGGTTGTTTTGAGAATTTTAAAAAAATATTTTTGATTCTAGCAGGAATACTTGAGAAAACAGTGAATATAGTAAAAATGGAACGAAATTTATAACGAATGAACTTATGTGGAAATTAAGGAGGAACCAGGAATGGAAATATTAAAAGTTTCAGCAAAATCGAACCCTAACTCTGTAGCTGGTGCACTTGCTGGAGTATTGCGTGAACGCGGAGCTGCCGAAATCCAAGCGATTGGCGCAGGTGCATTAAACCAAGCCGTTAAGGCCGTAGCGATCGCACGAGGATTTGTGGCACCGAGTGGAGTAGACCTTATTTGTATTCCTGCATTCACAGACATAATCATTGATGGCGAAGAGCGCACAGCGATTAAATTGATCGTCGAACCTCGCTGATGGGTCCAATCATATCATAACCTGTTTGCTCTCAAACAGGTTATTTTTATTTTGCTTCTGGGAGGGTTACAGATGATTTTTGATGCACATTGTGATGTTCTGATGAAGCTGTGGCTCAACCGGACTTTATCATTTTATGATAGCAAAGAACTCCATGTAACACTGCAATCGTTAATGAATATAAACAGCAAGGTGCAATGCTTTGCGATCTATGTTCCTGAGCGTGTGCCAGAAGAAATTCGTTTTACTGCTGCGCTGGAAATGGTGGACTTGTTTTTTGAAAAGATTGTTGCCCGTTTTCCAAATGTGAAATTTGTTCAGTCCAAGGCGGACATCTCGGCGTTGGCAGATGATGAGATCGGAGCGATGCTTACGCTTGAAGGCTGCGAGGCGATTGGAACAAACCTTATCAAACTGAAAACCCTTTTGCGACTTGGTGTGATGTCAGTTGGATTAACATGGAACTGGGCTAATGCTGTTGCCGATGGGGCATGGGAAAAACGGGGAGCTGGTTTAACTCAGTTTGGAAAAGAAGTCATTCAACAATTAAATGAAATGAAACGATGGACAGATGTTTCTCATTTATCGGAAAAAGCGTTTTGGGATGTGATGGAGATCGCCCAATTTCCAATTGCTTCTCATTCGAATGCTTACCTTTTGTGCCCACATCCGCGAAACTTGCGTGATGAACAAATTCAAGCGATCATTCGCAAAAATGGTATGATCGGTCTCAGCTTTGTTCCATATTTTTTATCTGAAAACGCAGAGCAGGCTGCTGTTTTGGATGTTCTCCGCCATCTTGAGCACGTTTGCTCGCTTGGCGGTTCGCGCCATGTCGGCTTTGGTTCTGATTTCGACGGCATCGAAACAACAGCGGCGGGATTGGAGAATGCAAGAGGTTATGAAAATTTAATTAACGAGCTGCAAAAGCGCTATTCTGAAACAGATGTGGAACAATTTCTTTTCCGCAATTTTTATGAGCATTTGCCGCAATAGCTGTCATAATAAATGAAAAAACGGTTGTTTCACACTTAGCGGGCGCGGGGAATCAAACGTTTCGCCTCGGCGCCTTGCCCTTCGTTCGTGAATGATTGGATGGCATCTCTCTATGACCGAGAGCCCTATAAAATAAAACGTGAAATGCTAACACACTAAATTGGATTGATATCCTTACGCTAGATTACACCGTTAAAAGAAAGATGCAACGATGTTCCATGTTGTCGCAAATGTTAACATATCAAGTTACCTCTATATCGGATGAGGTTTATAAAGAGGAGCGGTCGATTCATTCCTATCTGTTGGATCGCTTAAAACACTTAGATTCTACATAAGAGGCTTGTTCTCGTTGATAAGCCGAATAGACTGCCTCATCAAGCTTTTTTGTGAATCGATTGCATCATGGGAAGAAGGGGACAAATTTTCAGAGAAAGGGTTGCATTTTTTTTTCGATGGGTCTAGAATGTAATCGTTTAGTATAAGATGTATGCTAAATTTTTTGAAAAAATCACAAGCTGAAATGGTAGTGATTTCATTTGAAAAGTGCTACACTTATGGATAGCAATGTATATGCTATAATCGATGGAAGCTAAAGGGGTGTAAGAAATGGTTAGTCAGCTTTCGTGGAAAGTTGGAGGACAACAAGGGGAAGGGATCGAGAGTACAGGCGAAATATTTTCTATTGCATTGAACCGTTTAGGTTATTACTTATACGGTTATCGCCATTTTTCTTCGCGGATTAAAGGGGGACATACTAATAATAAGATTAGAGTAAGCACGACCCAAGTTCGTTCCGTTGCTGACGATCTTGATATATTGGTAGCTTTTGATCAGGAGAGTATTGATTTTAATTTCCACGAACTTCGCGATGGCGGCGTTGTGATTGCAGATGCGAAGTTTAATCCAGTCATTCCAGAAGGATCTCATGTCACGCTGTATGCTGTGCCATTTACAGACATAGCGACTAACCTAGGGACCTCTCTCATGAAAAACATGGTGGCCGTCGGCGCTTCCAGCGCGGTTCTCGGTCTTGATATAAATGTATTCCAAGAAGTAGTAGAGGGAATTTTTGGTCGCAAAGGACAGCAAGTAGTTGAAAAAAATATGGAGGCAATCCGGGCAGGAGCTCAATTTATGAAAGAACAGCTTGGAGAAAACCTCCAATTGATGAAGCTGGACCAAGCAGACGGCAAAAAGCGGATGTATATGATTGGCAATGATGCTATTGCGCTCGGTGCGCTTGCTGGTGGTGCTCGCTTTATGGCCGCTTACCCAATTACTCCGGCATCGGAAATTATGGAATACTTAATTAAGAAGCTTCCAGCATTAGGCGGCACAGTCATTCAAACAGAGGACGAAATCGCAGCATGTACGATGGCCATTGGTGCGAACTATGCTGGTGTGAGAACATTAACAGCTTCAGCTGGTCCTGGTCTTTCATTAATGATGGAAGCCATTGGGCTTTCCGGCATTACCGAAACACCATTAGTCATTGTCGATACGCAGCGCGGAGGTCCAAGTACGGGGTTGCCGACAAAACAAGAGCAGTCAGATTTAATGGCGATGATTTATGGAACGCACGGAGAAATTCCGAAAATCGTTATGGCGCCAAGCACTGTTCAAGAAGCTTTTTATGATATGGTTGAGGCCTTTAATTTAGCGGAAGAGTATCAATGCCCTGTCATTGTCTTATCTGATTTGCAGCTTTCTTTAGGAAAACAGACGGTGGAACCGCTAGAGTATGAAAAAATCCAAATTCGCCGCGGTAAACTTGTAGCGGACGAGCTCCCGCCTTTGGCAAATAAAGAGAATTTTAAACGCTATGAAATCACAGACGATGGCATTTCCCCACGCGTACTTCCTGGAATGATAAACGGCATTCATCACGTAACTGGGGTGGAGCACGCCGAAACAGGAAAACCGTCTGAAGTGGCTTCTAACCGTAACGCACAAATGGACAAGCGCTTACGGAAATTAAAGCAGCTCAAATTTCAAACACCAGTTCACAAAAATGCGAAACATGAGGAAGCAGATGTCTTGCTGGTTGGCTTTAACTCGACGCGCGGAGCGATTGAAGAAGCGATGGAGCGGCTTGAGCGGGATGGTTTGAAGGTTAACCATGCCCATGTTCGTCTCATTCATCCGTTTCCGACAGATGAAATGCTTCCGCTTGTACAAAAAGCGAAAAAAGTGATTGTCGTTGAGCATAATGCAACAGGCCAGCTTGCCAATCTGTTAAAAATGAATGTCGGACATGCTGAAAAAATCTCAAGCATCTTAAAATATGATGGCAATCCGTTCTTGCCAAATGAAGTTTACACAAAAAGCAAGGAGTTGTTATAATCATGGCGACATTTAAGGACTTTCGTAATGATGTGAAACCTAACTGGTGTCCAGGATGTGGCGATTTCTCTGTGCAAGCGGCGATTCAGCGTGCTGCAGCCAACGTTGGCCTAGAGCCGCACCAATTGGCTGTTATTTCCGGAATTGGCTGTTCGGGACGGATTTCTGGCTATATTCATTCCTATGGCTTCCATGGCATTCATGGACGGGCGCTGCCAATCGCTCAAGGCGTCAAAATGGCCAATCGCGATTTAACCGTAATTGCAGCTGGAGGAGATGGTGACGGCTTTGCGATCGGTATGGGACATACGATTCATGCCATCCGGCGCAATATCGATATTACGTACATTGTGATGGATAACCAAATTTATGGGTTAACGAAAGGTCAAACATCGCCGCGGAGCGATGTAGGCTTTAAAACAAAAAGCACGCCGCAAGGTTCAGTTGAGCCTGCTTTATCCATCATGGAAATGGCGCTAAGTGCAGGAGCTACATTTGTTGCCCAGAGCTTTTCCAGCGATTTGAAGGAATTGACTCACTTAATCGAGGAAGCGATTAAACATAAAGGCTTCTCCTTAATTAACGTATTCAGCCCGTGCGTGACCTACAATAAAGTCAACACATATGACTGGTTTAAAGAGCATTTAACGAATTTAAGCACAATTGACGAATATGACCCATCTGACCGTACAATGGCTATGCAAACATTAATGAAACATAAAGGCTTGGTAACAGGTCTTATTTATCAAAATAAAGAACAAAAATCGTATCAAGATTTAATTCATGGTTATAGCGAAACACCGCTTGTCCATGCAAAC
Organism: Anoxybacillus sp. P3H1B; assembly: GCF_001560855.1. Classification (NCBI taxonomy): domain Bacteria; kingdom Bacillati; phylum Bacillota; class Bacilli; order Caryophanales; family Anoxybacillaceae; genus Anoxybacillus; species Anoxybacillus sp. P3H1B. Next base: position 385,389 of record NZ_LPUG01000011.1, read on the forward strand.
CTTCAATTGAGCAGAGAAAAATTCGATGAATTAGTGGCTGAGTTTATGTAACGAATCATAAGCTCCTAGACGGGCGGTTGCCTGTTTAGGAGTTTTTTGTTACTATAAATAGTCTGGCATGTGGCCAGACAAGAAAATAGGAAAGGTTGCATCACGCTATTGTTTAACTTTGCGACAAATTATATACTATGATAGTGTGTAATATGGCACAGATAGAGTAGAAAGGAGATCGTTATGAACGAAAAACAACGTCTTGAGCAAACCAATCATATTCAAACGGCAGATCATCCAACGGACAAAAAATCCGCTTTGGATGAATTGAAGAAAAAAACAAGCAAGGATTATGAAAAATATTTTTCTACTGTTTTTATTCCGCCAAGCTTAAAAGAGGCCAAAAGACGCGGAAAAGAAGAAGTGAAGTATCATGAAGATTTTGCGATTCCGGAAGAGTTTCGCGGCATGGGGAATGGTCGTAAGTTTTACATTCGCACATACGGCTGTCAAATGAATGAGCATGATACAGAAGTGATGGCCGGTATTTTTATGGCGCTTGGATACGAAGCGACAGACCGTCCAGAAGATGCTAATGTCATTTTATTAAATACATGTGCGATTCGCGAAAATGCTGAAAATAAGGTGTTTGGAGAAATCGGCCATTTAAAGCCGTTAAAGCAAAACAATCCTGATTTGCTTCTCGGTGTATGTGGCTGTATGTCACAGGAAGAGTCGGTCGTTAATAAAATTTTAAAGCAATACCAATATGTTGATATGATTTTCGGCACACATAATATTCATCGTTTGCCTCATATTTTGCATGAAGCGTATATGTCAAAAGAAATGGTTGTAGAAGTATGGTCCAAAGAAGGGGACGTAATTGAAAACCTGCCGAAAGTACGCAAAGGAAATATTAAGGCATGGGTCAATATTATGTATGGCTGCGATAAGTTTTGTACGTACTGCATCGTCCCATATACGCGCGGAAAAGAGCGCAGCCGCCGTCCAGCCGATATTATTCAGGAAGTGCGCCATCTGGCAGCGCAAGGGTATAAAGAGATCACACTGCTTGGCCAAAACGTCAATGCTTACGGGAAAGACTTTACGGACATGAAGTACGGCCTTGGCGATTTAATGGATGAGCTTCGCAAAATCGATATCGCTCGTATTCGCTTTACGACGAGCCATCCGCGCGATTTTGATGACCATCTAATCGAGGTGCTCGCGAAAGGCGGCAATTTAGTGGAACATATTCATTTGCCTGTGCAATCTGGAAGTTCGGCTGTGCTAAAAATGATGGCCCGCAAATATACAAGAGAGCAATATTTAGAGCTTGTGCGCAAAATTAAAGCAGCCATTCCGGATGTAGCGTTGACAACAGATATTATCGTTGGCTTCCCGAATGAAACCGATGAACAGTTTGAGGAAACGTTATCTCTATATCGTGAAGTTGAATTTGACTCCGCCTATACGTTTATTTATTCACCTCGCGAAGGTACACCGGCCGCTAAAATGCAGGACAATGTGCCGATGGAAGTGAAAAAAGAGCGCTTGCAGCGTTTGAATACTCTCGTCAATGAAATTTCTGCGAAGAAATTGAAGGAATATGAAGGGCAGGTTGTCGAAGTATTAGTAGAAGGTGAAAGCAAAAATAACCCTGATGTCCTTGCAGGTTATACCCGCAAAAATAAGCTTGTCAACTTTAAAGGTCCAAAATCAGCAATTGGCCAGCTTGTCAAAGTGCGGATTACCAAGGCCAAAACATGGACATTAGATGGTGAAATGGTAGAAGAAGCGATTGAGGTGAAATAGGATGGCGAAATATACAAGAGACGACATTTTAGCTCAGGCGAAAGAGTTAGCGAAAATGATCGCCGAGACAGAAGAAGTTGATTTTTTCAAGCGCGCGGAAGAAAAAATTAACCAAAACGAAAAAGTGCGCACGATGATTCAGCAAATGAAATCGTTGCAAAAGCAGGCTGTCAACCTTCGTCATTATGGCAAGCATGAAGCGTTAAAAAAAGTAGAGGCAGAGATTGATGACATTTACGAACAGCTTTCTCAAATTCCGATTGTTGATGAGTTTCAGCAATCCCAACTGGAAGTGAATGATCTCCTTCAGCTAGTCGCTTCTACCATTTCTAAAACAGTGGCTGATGAAATTATTACTTCCACTGGTGGCGATTTGCTCAGCGGAGAGACAGGAGCGCAAATGAGAAATCGTAGCTACGGCTGCCATTAAGCAAAAAGGAGACTCTAAAATGAACCGAACTCCAATCGTTTTGTCTAACTTTGGGGGGTTCAGTTCAAAAAGAGTCTCTTTTTTCTATATAGTGAGAGAAAGACACCATGCTTATCGTACTCTATGTGTCGAAATCGGCTCCTCGCTCTGTTCATTTTTATATAAATATTGGAATATTTGTAATTAAATGAGTAAGTTATTGTAATTTGAAAAAATAGGCACATATTCGAGCAACCCCGCATACAATGAACTATACGGATTTATTGATAACTTTATGTGCACATTAGGCGCAAAGATGCATAGGATGAATTGAAGATTTATTTGAGGAGGGTTTGCTCGTATGTCTGAATACAGAGAAATTATTACAAAATCAGTCGTCGGAAAAGGGCGCAAATTTTCACAGTCGACACATACGCTTGCTGCGCCAAATCATCCGTCAAGTATTTTAGGATGCTGGATTATTAACCATCGCTATGAAGCAAAGAAAAACGGCCGAACCATTGAAATTCATGGACGCTATGACATTAATGTGTGGTATTCGTATCATAACAACACAAAAACAGAGGTAGTGAATGAAACAGTTTCTTATACAGATATTGTAAAATTAAAATATCGCAATGACGATGAAGTGATCAGTGATGATAGCGACATCATTGTTCGTGTGGTCCAGCAGCCGAATTGCTTAGAATGCACGATTTCTGCCAATGGCAACAAGATTGTAGTGCAGGCGGAAAGAGAATTTGTGGCAGAGGTGATCGGAGAAACAAAAGTATGGGTGGCGATTCATCCAGATGGCTATGGCAGTGAAGAAGATTTTGATTATGATGTAGATGATGAATTAGAAGACTTAACCCCAGATGTTCTAATTGGGGATGACGAGTAAGCTAGGAAAGCGATTTTCCTAGTTTTTTCTTTTATCCCTTGTTATAATAAAAAGCGTGAAATCGTAACGGTTGGAGGAGAGCAATGGCTACATACACACCGATGATACAGCAATACTTACAGATCAAGGCACAATATCCAGATGCCTTTTTATTTTTTCGTTTAGGGGATTTTTATGAAATGTTTTTTGAGGATGCGGTGAAGGCGGCTCAAGAATTAGAGATCACGCTGACAAGCCGCGACGGTGGAGCAGAAGAACGGATTCCAATGTGCGGTGTCCCCTATCATTCGGCGCAAGGATATATCGAGCAACTCATTGAAAAAGGTTATAAAGTTGCCATTTGCGAACAAGTGGAAGATCCGAAGACAGCTAAAGGAGTCGTTCGCCGCGAGGTCGTTCAGTTAATTACGCCGGGAACGGTGATGGAAGGAAAGCGGCTGCTTGAGAAAGAGAACAATTATTTGGCAACTGTATCGGCTTTTCAAGATGGAACATACGGATTGGCTTATATGGATTTATCGACAGGAGAAAACAGAGTGACACTGCTTTACTCGTGGGAAGAGGTGATGAATGAGCTCTATGCGATTGGTGCGAAGGAAATCGTTATTTCACCAGATTTTCCAGAAACGTTGCGCCAGTTATTGAAAGAGCGTTACGATATGACCGTGTCTGAGGAAGAAAACACGGTACTCCCAGAAACATTTTTTACCGTTGCGGCAGCTTTGGAGCAGGACAAGCTAAAAATGACGTTTGCCCGGCTCGTCCATTATATTGTGCGGACACAAAAACGGAGTTTGGATCATTTGCAGCCGGCTCAAGTCTATCAAGTCGATCAATACATGAAAATGGATGTGTATTCGAAGCGCAATCTAGAGCTGACGGAAACGATTCGGTCAAAAGGGCGCAAAGGCTCACTGCTCTGGCTTTTGGACGAAACAGTGACAGCCATGGGCGGCCGTTTATTAAAGCAGTGGCTTGATCGTCCTTTGTTGGATCGCGAAGTGATTGAATGGCGATTTAGCATTGTGGAAACATTGCTTCAGCAATATTTTGAACGCCAAGAACTGCGCACGCTGCTGCGCGAGGTTTATGACTTAGAGCGGCTTGCTGGACGTGTCGCCTATGGCAATGTCAACGCTCGTGACTTTGTTCAGCTCAAAAAATCATTGCAGCAAATTCCTGCTTTAAAGGAAGTGGTTCAACGTTTAAACCATCAAGAGGCGGAGCAGCTGGCTGAACGTCTTGACCCTTGCTTTGAGCTTGTGGAGCTGTTGGAGCGAGCGATTCAGGAGCAGCCGCCGCTATCGGTTAAGGAAGGGAATATCATTAAAGACGGTTATAACGAAACATTGGATCGCTTTCGAGATGCCAGCCGCAATGGCAAGACATGGATTGCCCAGCTGGAAAGCAAAGAGCGCGAGATCACGGGCATTAAGTCGCTGAAAATCGGCTATAATCGCGTGTTCGGATACTATATCGAAGTGACGAAGGCCAACCTTCATTTACTGCCGGAAGGACGTTATGAACGAAAGCAAACGCTAGCCAATGCAGAGCGGTTTGTCACTCAGGAATTAAAGGAGAAAGAAGCGCTCATTTTAGAAGCGGAAGAAAAAAGCATGGAGTTAGAATATGAGCTATTTGTACAAATTCGGGAACAGGTTAAACAGTTTATTCCTCGCTTGCAAATGCTGGCCAAAATGATCAGCCAGCTTGATGTGCTGCAGTCGTTTGCTACAGTAAGTGAAGCGCGTCATTATGTAAGGCCGCGCTTTTCTCATGAGCGTGAGCTATGGATTCAGGCTGGACGCCATCCTGTCGTCGAAAAGGTGCTAGGATCACAAACGTACGTTCCAAACGATTGTATGATGAATCGTGAGCGTGAGCTTTTGCTTATTACAGGGCCTAATATGTCGGGGAAAAGCACCTACATGCGTCAAGTGGCGCTCACAGCGATTATGGCGCAAATCGGTTGTTTTGTACCCGCGGATCAAGCGGTGTTGCCGATTTTTGATCAAGTATTTACCCGAATCGGAGCGGCTGATGACCTTGTATCTGGGCAAAGTACGTTTATGGTTGAAATGTTAGAAGCACGTAACGCGATTGTCCATGCAACGCAAAACAGCTTAATTTTATTTGACGAAATCGGGCGGGGCACTTCCACTTATGATGGCATGGCATTGGCACAGGCGATTATCGAGTATGTTCATCATAAAATTGGGGCGAAAACCCTGTTTAGTACACATTATCACGAATTGACGGTATTAGAACAAGCGCTTCCACGATTAAAAAATGTCCATGTTAGAGCCATTGAAGAGGATGGAAAAGTCGTATTTCTTCACAAAATCGAAGACGGCCCAGCTGATCAAAGCTATGGCATTCACGTCGCGGAATTAGCAGAACTTCCAGCCGAATTAATTCAGCGTGCAAAAGAAATTTTAGCGGAGCTAGAGCAGCCGGGACAAGAAAAAACAAAACCATTTGAGCAATTAAGTTTATTTGCTGAAGAAGCGCCAGCGAAATCAAAGGATGTATCGTTGTCTAAAAAAGAAAAAGAAGTAATTCGTTTGCTTGAATCGTTGAATTTACTAGATATGACGCCGCTTCAAGCGCTTAATCAATTATATGAGATACAAAAAATGCTTAGATAGCGAGGGATAAGTCATGGGAAAAATTCGCAAGCTCGATGATCATCTTTCCAATAAAATTGCTGCCGGCGAAGTGGTAGAACGCCCCGCTTCTGTCGTCAAGGAGCTTGTTGAAAATGCGTTGGATGCCAACAGCACAGTGATTGAAATTGATTTAGAGGAAGCTGGGCTTGCGAAAATCCGTCTCATTGACAACGGAGATGGCATGGAAGAGGAAGATTGTTTGCTTGCTTTTGAACGCCATGCGACAAGCAAAATTAAAGATGAGCATGATTTATTTCGCATTCGCACACTCGGTTTTCGCGGCGAGGCGCTTCCAAGTATCGCTTCCGTATCGGAGGTGGAGATGAAAACAAGCACAGGCAATGGACCAGGGACTCTCATTATGCTTAAAGGGGGCCAGCTTGTCAAACATGAGCGCACAAATAGCCGCAAAGGAACGGAAATTACCGTATCTCATTTGTTTTTCAATACACCGGCACGATTAAAATATATGAAAACCATTCATACAGAGCTTGGACATATCACGGATATTGTGAATCGTCTGGCTTTGGCTCATCCTGATGTTTCGTTTCGCTTGCGCCATCATGACAAGCAATTGCTTTATACGAGCGGAAACGGTGATGTCCGTCATGTGCTCGCCGCCATTTATGGGATGGATATAGCGAAAAAAATGATTTCCATTCAGGCGGAATCATTAGATTTTACTGTGAAAGGCTACATTTCGTTACCGGAAGTGACGCGCGCTTCGCGAAACTATATCTCTTTGATTGTGAATGGACGATACGTGCGCAATATTCCATTAATGAAAGCCATTGAGTCAGGATACCATACATTGTTGCCGATTGGCCGCTATCCCATTGTGTTGCTTTCGATTGAGATGGACCCCATGTTAGTGGATGTGAATGTTCATCCTGCCAAACTGGAGGTGCGCTTTAGTAAAGAGGCTGAATTAAATCAATTGGTGGAATCCGCGATTCGCCAAGCCTTCCAATCGCGAACGCTGATTCCAGAAGTGATCGTGAAGCGGCCGGAAAAACCAAGAAATGAACAAGCTTCTTTCGTATTTCAGCATACGGTTGACAAAACGGCGGAAGCACCTGCCGAAACGAGTGGTCAAGAAGAGACGCGCCGTGAATGGTCAACCGTTCGCGAGGAAGCGCCGTCCATCGAACATTCAAAGACTGCATGGATAGAAGAGAACCAAAGGGATATAGAGAAGCCTATGGAATCAGCAGCGGACATGCCGGCGGAAGATAGTGTAAAAGAGCAGTCTGTTGAAAGAATTCCGCCTCTTTATCCGATCGGCCAGCTGCATGGAACTTATATTTTAGCGCAAAACGAGAATGGTTTATATTTAATTGATCAGCACGCTGCTCAAGAACGAATTAAGTACGAATATTTTCGTGAAAAGGTGGCGCATGTAACGAATGAGGTGCAAACATTGCTTGTGCCACTCACGCTGCAATATGCTGCCAATGAATATGTGTTAATCGAGGCACATCGAGAAGAATTAGCAAGCTGCGGGATCTTTCTTGAGCCGTTTGGCCACCATACCTTTATAGTGCGTGAGCATCCCGCTTGGTTTCCGAAAGGAAAAGAAACAGAAATTATTGAAGAGATGATTCAGCAAGTGCTCGCCATGAAAAAAGTGGATCTTAAACAATTGCGCGAGGAAGCGGCCATCCTTATGAGCTGCAAACAGTCGATTAAAGCGAACCAGCATTTGCGCGATGACGAAATGTTCGCGCTGCTGGAAGCGTTGCGCAAAACAACGGATCCATTCACTTGTCCGCATGGAAGACCCATCATGATTCATTTTTCTACCTATGAACTTGAAAAAATGTTTAAGCGCGTTATGTAACCCCATCCGCGCAGCTTCCTTATCATGGGAGCTGCGCTTTTTATTTGGCTTTTGATTGCATGTTCCATGCGACCTTGTGGAAGATAGGTGGAATGAAATAAAAATTCAGAGAAACCATGGAATGTTGCAATAAAGTTTCAGATGCGGAGTATACATAGTGTGAAGGGAGGAAAACAAATTGAAAGGAGGCTTCATTAGTATTCAGGAGGCGCTTGATTCGTTAAAGCCAGCAGAACGAAAGGCAGCTGAGTATATTTTAACGCATGCTGAGGAGGTGGTTCATCTTTCAATCCAAAAGCTGTCAGAGCAAGCGAATGTGAGTGAAGCTACGATTATTCGTTTGGCACGAACGTTGAATTGTAAGGGCTTTCGTGAACTAAAGCTAAAAATTGCTGTCGATTTGGCCAAACAAAATGAGCCAAGCGGATCATCTTACCAAGAAATCCCGATTGATGGTTCAATGGCCTCTATCATCGCTTCTGTGTCGAACAACAATATTCAATCCATTCAAGATACATTGTCAGTTTTATCGATAGATGCTGTAGAAAAAGCCGTTCATGCTTTAAGCAGAGCGCGTAAAATTGCTGTATATGGCATAGGGGCTTCAGCGGTGATCGTTCAAGATTTAAAGCAAAAGCTAACAAGGATCAATCGCTGGTGTGAAGCTGCATTTGACTATGATACACAAGGAATGATGAGCGCTAATTTGACCGAAGCGGACGTTGCCTTTGGCATTTCTTATTCTGGACAAACGGAAGGGATTATTGAAGCATTAGCATTAGCGAAAGCAAACGGAGCCACTGTTATTTCTTTAACAAAATTTGGAGTGAATCCAGTGTCTGAGCTGGCTGATATTTCGCTATATATAAGCTCATTAGAAAAAAGTATTCGCAGCGGAGCTATGAGTTCAAGAATTTCTCAGCTTAACGTGGTTGATATTCTCTATGTTGGCATTGTCAGCCGAGCTTATGAAGAAAGCATTGCCGCGCTAGACCGAACGCGGGAAGCGGTCAAACGATGGAAGCGAAGCGATCAATAACTGCGCATTCACAAACGCCAATTTCTCTTTTTGATGGGTTGTTCTTGGTTTAGGCATGAAGAACAAGGAGGAAAAATAATGGAGAAATATGAACGGCTGGCAAAGGAAATTGTCGAAAAGCTTAGCGGCTATCAAAACATTGATCGTCTATCTCATTGCATGACACGATTAAGAATCACGCTTGTGGATCACAGTCAAGTGGATATCGATGGATTGAAAAACATTGATGGTGTACTTGGTGTAGTTGAGCAAGAAACACTACAAATCATTTTAGGACCAGGAATTGTGACAAAGGTGGCCGAGGAAATCGCCAAACAAAGTGGAACAGATATTCAATCATTGAATGCCAATGAATGGGCTCATCTTGCCGAACAGACAAAAGCCGACTTAAAGCTAAAAAACACAACGCCATTTAAGCTGTTTTTGCGAAAAATCTCAAGCATTTTCATTCCGCTGATTCCAGCAATTGTTGCTTCAGGTTTAATCGCTGGAATCACGAATGTTTTTATTCGCGTAGGAGCCGATCCAGATTCAGCCATCATCTCGATTTTAAATTTTATCGGCTGGGGGCTCTTTAGCTATCTTGGCATTTTTGTCGGTATAAATACGGCGAGAGAGTTTGGCGGAACTCCTGCTCTTGGCGGTATTGCCGGCATTTTAATTATTAATCCGGCGCTTGCGGATCTCACGCTTTTTGGCGAAAAGCTGGTGCCTGGACGCGGAGGATTAATCGGGGTGATGCTTGCAGCTGTTTTCATGGCTTGGATAGAAAAGAAAATTCGTCGCTTTGTCCCTACCTCTATCGATATGATTGTAACACCGACTATTTCTGTCCTCATCACGGGGATCGCTACTCTCATCGTTCTTCAGCCTGTTGGAGGTTGGATTTCCGATTTGATTACGAAAGGATTAGTCAGTTTAATTGACGCTGGTGGCATTTTATCAGGAATCATTCTGGCTGGAACATTCCTTCCTTTAGTCGTTACCGGTCTTCATCAAGGGCTGACGCCTGTGCATATGGAGCTGATTCAATCCATCGGCGACGATCCTTTGTTGCCGATATTGGCCATGGGGGGTGCCGGTCAGGTAGGAGCTGCATTTGCGATTTATTTTAAAACAAAGAATGCTCAGCTTCGCAAAATTATTAAAGGGGGACTTCCTGTCGGCATTTTAGGAATTGGCGAACCGCTTATTTTTGGCGTTACATTACCTTTAGGAAGACCGTTTGTTACCGCTTGTTTAGGTGCAGCGGTAGGAGGCGCTTTTCAAGCTTATTTTCATGTAGCAACGATTGCTATCGGCGTATCTGGTTTGCCATTGGCCTTTTTAGTTCATGCCCAGCAAATCGTCTATTATCTCATCGGTTTGTTGATTGCTTATTTATTCGGCTTTATTTTTACTTATTTATTTGGATTTAATGAGGCCATGACAAGGGATCTTGGAAAAAACGGACAGACGAATGCAACACTTAACTAATCATAAGTTCCGCTGATGAAGGAACCTCTCCTTTATTCCGTTTAGCCAATAGAAATTTTAACGAAGCAGATTCAAAGCGGTCTCCAATGCTGAAGCAGTGCGATCAGGAAATTCGCCCATTTTGAGACCGCTTGTATCGTTTAGAAGAGGTGGAAGCATGCTTGGGATTTCTGTATATTTAGGCAATGATCCACGTCATATGGAACCGCTTGTGGCGAAGGCCCAATCCTATCAACTCCAATCCATTTTTACTTCGCTTCATATTCCTGAAGATGATCCAGCTGTGTATAGAGAGCGGTTAAAGCGACTAGGGATGCTCGCCAAACAATATAATATGTTATTATTTGTTGATGTATCTTCTCAATCGTTGGCATATTTGAACATGGATCAGCCAACAGAGCTTGTTGCATGGGGCGTGACAGGGCTTCGCTTAGATGATGGTTACAATGATCAAGAAATCGTAGAATGGTCAAAGCAAATGAAAATTGGCTTAAATGCTAGCACGGTCAATGAAGACATGCTGAAGAGATGGATCGGCTTAGGGTTAAACATTCAAAATGTTGAGGCTTGGCACAATTTTTATCCAAGGCCGGAAACGGGCCTTGATGTTCGTTTTTTCGTTGCGCGCAATCAAATGTTTCAGCAATACGGTATTGCGACAACAGCATTTATTCCTGGCGATCATAAGCTGAGAGGCCCCCTATATGCAGGACTGCCGACATTGGAGAAGCACCGGAAGCAAGCACCACATCTTGCGTGTGCCGAACTGTTATTTCAATATCATGTCGATCACGTATTGATTGGTGATATTTCGGCTAAAGACTGCACATTATCGTTACTGGCATCGTTAGCCGAAAAAATCGTTCCACTTAGATGTGTGATGAAGAATCAAGACGATGAAAACCTGCGTTTACTTGTTGAAGGCACTCATACGAATCGGTTAGATCTGGCCAGGGATGTGATTCGATCGCAAGAGTCTAGACTTTATGCACAAAAGAATGGCATGAAGATTATGCCGTCATCTGTGATCAGTCGCACAAAAGGCTCTGTTACGATTGACAATGATTTATACAACAGATATGCAGGCGAGCTGCAAATTACGAAACGAAGCTTGCCGAAGGATGCGAGAGTCAATGTAGTAGCAAAGGTGGTAGATGAAGATATTCCGCTTCTAGAATGCATTGGTCCAGGTCAAAAGTTTCGCATAATCGTACAGTCATCAGTTTCATGAATATGGATGTGTTTATTTAACATGATGAAAGGGTTGGATCAGAAAGGAAGATGGCATCATGAACCTTCGGCAAATTGACACAGAAAAAAGAAACGTCCATACGCTGGATATCGATACGTTATCTAGTCTAGAGATTATAAGACAAATGAATAAAGAAGACCAATCTGTTCCAAAAGCTGTGGAGCGGGTTTTGCCTGTCATTGCGGAAGTGATCGATCGGGTCGTCGCAGCATTCGGTAGCGGCGGACGCCTTATCTATGTCGGGGCCGGTACAAGCGGGCGTTTAGGAGTGCTGGATGCATCAGAATGTCCACCGACTTATGGTGTTCCAAAGGAGCAGGTAATCGGTGTGATTGCTGGAGGCGAAAAAGCTTTGCAGTCTGCTTTGGAAGGAGCAGAAGATAACATTGAGCAGGCTATAGAAGATATGAAGCAAATTCATGTCAATCAAAAGGATGTCGTCATTGGAATTGCCGCCAGCGGAAGAACTCCTTATACATTGGCAGCGATGAAATATGCCAAATCTGTCGAAGCTACGGTGGCGGCTATCACTTGCACGAAAAATTCGGAAATGGAGAAGATAGCGGATTATCCAATTGTCGTTTTAACAGGTCCAGAGGTAGTAGCAGGATCGACAAGACTGAAAGCGGGTACCGCACAAAAGCTTGTTTTAAATATGATTACGACCGCTGCCATGATTCGCAGCGGTAAAGTATACAGCAACCTCATGGTCGATGTCGTTCCAACGAATGAAAAGCTGTTGATGCGGGCTAAGAATATGATTATCGAAATCGCCGATGTAAGCGAAGAAGAGGCAGAGCAAGCACTCAAAACGTATCAATCTGCCAAAGCGGCGATTTTAGCGCTGATGACCGGTTTGACGGGTGAAGAAGTATTTCATGTGCTTCGCCGTCATAACGGTCATTTGCGCAGCGCGATTCAATCGCAGCTGAAATGAAAACGCTGATCGTATCATTACTCTCTCCTGCCGATAGAAAGGCGGGAGTTTTTTATTAAAAATGAAACGAATGAGGCTTTGAAAGAAACGTCAAGGATGTTTCACTCATTGGAGCAGGAGTCGGCTTGCTTTTTAGGAGTGGACGGCAAGAATTCGGACCGCTTGCTATATCAAAAACGCAAATATGAAAAAGATACGTTTCTGTATGATCCATTTAAAATGATGATTTATTCAATAGGATGAAAAGACTTCTGATACGTTGTTATTTTAGAAGCGAATTTCCTTGTCATTGATCTGGATGGATATTTCTTGCTCGCTCCATTGTTTTTGTTTCGCCTTCCTTGGAACGAAGCGGTCTCGACTGGAAGAAAGACTATCTTTGTTTAACGAATGGCTTTCCGAAGGAGGACCGATAACGACGGATTCTTTAATTGGTGAAAGAGCATCGGCGATTTGATTGACATCAAGCCCGTAAGCCAGCTTGAAAACTTCAGGTGGCGTGAGACGTAGCGTATCGGAGCCTTCTGCTGTTTCGAATTGATCATTGTTAAAAAAGAGATGAAGATGTACTTTTTCTGACGCTGGCCTGATCCAATGCCACCAAGCCATTGGAATAAAGACAATTTGACCCGCCTTCGCTTTATAATGATGGAGCTTATTTGTATCAGGATCGACAATCGAAATCAGTGCTTCGCCGGAAACAACTACATCCAGTTCCCACGCATTCGGATGCCAATGCGGTTCGCGAATATGTCCCTTTGTGAGATAGAGATCGACAAAAGCTCCTCCTACCATTGCTGGTATTTGTGTCGAGGTGACCTCATAGGCAATATTTTCATCATCTCGTTGAAAAAAGATGTTATCTCTTGAGTCGAAAAAAAGATTGGGAGTGCCACTTGTTTTTTTGATATTTGTGTTGTTGGGAACAAATCCGGATTTTCTCATAAACGATTCCTCCTATTGTCGAGAAGAGCCATTTTCTCTTAAGTACGACGGATATTGGGGAATATAAGAGATTGGCTGATGCTGGTACGGCTGCTGGTAAGGATAGGGATGAGATTGGTTTGCTGTCCCACGATGGCAATTTTTATATGGGCCGATATAGGTGGATGGTTGAACAGGTGCAATGGTCTGTTTCCATTGATTTTCGTCCATACAATAGGTATGGGCCATCATATAGGAAGGAGTAAGTTTTAGAATGTCGGAACCGAGAATCACTTCTGGAGTGGATGCATTAAAAATAGCGAGAAGATGAGTGCGGTCTACTGTAGCGATTTCATAATGCCACCATCCTTGAGGAATGTTGACCACCTGTCCGGGAGTAATCGAGTAGCTAAGAACTTTTTTTGTAAATGGATTCAGCATGGAAATGGTGACAGCGCCAGAAATGCAATAAACTAATTCGGCTGCGTTTTGATGATAGTGCGGTTCTACTACATGATCGGTGCTGAGAAAAATATCAAGAAGCGAAATATTTTCTAATGTATTTAATTGCTTGATGCCTAGCACATTAATATAATTGTTTTGGTCCAATTTAAACAATGGACTTTGGTTGACATCAAAGGCGTATTGAGCAGATGGAGACGTATAATCAACTGATGAAGTCATAATAGTGATTCTCCTCTTTGATTTGGTGTTCAGACTGTATAGGCATGTTATGCAGCCGTAGCTTGTTTGGTGTGCTTTGATGGCTGCTCGTTTTTGAAAAGTTGGTGGAATAAACACAAGAAGCTCGCTCTTAGATCATGAAAAATGAAAAGGAATATCTCAAGTAAGATACTCGTGTGCGAGATCCAATCCGTTAACTGATTGTCCATGCTATATACAGATGAATGGTATCTGTAAAAATTCACGGGTAGAAGTGAAGCTTTATCTGATTACATACGAATGTGAGGATCGAGTGATATCGGTCGCCGCTGCCTATCATGCTCAATGAACCCCTATATTTTACCAGTAAGAAAATTGTAAAATAAAAGGGATCGTTGTAATAAGCGTGTAAAAAATGTTAACGAACATCTTCTTCAAAAATATTGTCAAGACTTATTTTTACGGAAAATAATAAAAAGTGATTATGAATTAGGTATAGAAGGTTTTTATAGGAATGAAAGATATTTTTTTGAAACTTCTGTTGTTTCATGAACGATCCAAGATTTTTTTAATGAAAACATAGGTTTTTTTTGGAAAATAAAGCTGGAGATTTTTAGTTACCTTATTTATCCATAAATATTACAAAAAGTCCATGTTATCATGAAGATGCACGCAAGAGATGAGATTGAAGGAGGAGAAACGATGAATAAAAAAATCGTACTTTCACTTGCTGCATCTTTAGCGATTGCAGGAGTAACGTTTACGGCGAAGACGGAGGCGGCTGGGATGACTCCATGTCCAGCAGCTAACGGGAAAGAAGTTAAATATACTGTTCAAGTATCCAACTTTCAAGAAATTGAAAAATGGCTTCAAGGGAAAATTCCATTCACCTTATATAAAACAGAGAAGACAAAAGTGAATGCACCACAGCAGACAACTGTTAAAAAACCAGCCGCTTCTGGGCAAAATACTTCTGCAACTCCGTCGACACAAAATCAAAATACCAAGTCGACACAAAATCAAAATACTAAAACGACGGAAACGGGATTAAAGGCATATGAACAACAAGTAGTCGATTTAACCAATAAAGAGCGAGCAAAATATGGGCTACCGCCTTTACAAGTGGATTTAGCACTAAGCAAAGTGGCACGTGAAAAATCAAGAGATATGGCAGTCAATAATTATTTTTCACATACTAGCCCAACATATGGTTCTCCATTTGATATGATGAAAAAATTCGGTATCTCTTATACAGCAGCTGGGGAAAATATTGCGAAAGGTCAGCGTACCCCTCAGGAAGTTGTAACAGCTTGGATGAACAGTGAAGGGCATCGTGCCAATATTTTAAATAAAAATTACACTCATATCGGTGTCGGCTTTGAAGAAAATGGATATATCTGGACACAGCAATTTATCAAAAAATAAGGTGTGTGGATACGTCCTTAATAAAGAGCAGTATGATTCTTCATTTCTTTGCCGTACGTAGCCGGCAAGTCATATATTCATTGCACCCAGTGCCTATTCGAGGCACTGGGTATTTTTGTGTGTGCAATTTTCTAAACTAAGAAAAGTGGCAGTGAGCTGAATGAGGGACAACAGGGTAGATTATGTATTTTTTACTGAGAGAAATTGGATAGGAAGCAACGAACATTAGGCGTTTATCTTCTATGTGGAAGAAGACAATTTTATGGAATTTACTTGGATTAGAGTGAGATAAAAACAATGATATTTTTAATAAAGATGAATGATGTGCAGTTTTTGATATCGAACGGTTTTCAACCCATTCGTTTTTAAAATTTAAAAAACAAATGGACTCACCAGTCAATTTTCTATATAATGGTATTGACTAACCAGTCAATCTGTGCAAAGCCACCTAAAGGAGGCGGAAGAATGAACATTGTAGATGTCAAACATTTGACTAAAATGTATAAGAAGAACAGGGGAATTACCAACTTAACCTTTTCCATTGAAAAAGGGGAAATTTTTGGATTTATTGGACCGAATGGAGCAGGTAAGAGCACAACTATTCGAACGCTTTTAAATTTCCTCTATCCGACCAGCGGGAGTGCGACAATTTTCGGGAAAGATATTGTGAAACAATCAAAAGAAATTAGACAAAAGGTGGGTTACCTGCCATCCGAAGTTCATTTTTACGATGATATGAAAGTGGTTGATTTATTAAAATACTCCGCAGGCTTTTACAAAACATTCAACCCAAAAAGAATGAAAGAACTGGCAGAAAGACTCGATCTTGATCTCCATAAAAAAATGGAGGATCTTTCCTTTGGTAATCGAAAAAAAGTAGGGATTGTCCAAGCACTTTTGCATGAGCCAAAACTTTTGATCTTGGATGAACCGACAGGCGGACTCGATCCGCTTATGCAAAACACCTTTTTTGAACTTCTTAAAGAGGAAAGAGAAAAGGAAGCAACCATTATTTTTTCCTCTCATATTCTTTCTGAAGTGCAAAAGATGTGTGACCGGGTCGCTATTATTAAGGAAGGGCAGCTTGTGAAAGTCGAAACGATTGAACATCTTACGAAAAACAATTTAAAAAAGATTACCATTACATTTGAACAAGCGAATGCGATGGACTTCAATCTCGAAGGAATCGCGAAAAAAGAAATCAACGGCAGTGAAATGAAGCTGCTTTACAGCGGGGATATAAAGGCGCTTCTCCATCAGCTGAATACGATGCCGATTCAAAACTTGCTGATTGAAGAGCCGTCTCTTGAAGAAGTATTTATCCATTACTATGAGAAGTAAGGGAGGGATCGATATGATTTTTAAAAGGGAACTGAAACGAAATTTCAAGTCGTTGATGATTTGGAGCGTCGTCCTTAGTGGCCTCATTTTATTGACGTTAAGCATTTATCCGCAATTTGCTGAACAGCAAAATGAAATGAACAAGCTGCTAGAGGCTTATCCGGAGCCTATGAAAAAAGCGTTGGGAATGAATGAATTAAGCCTAGGAGATCTGATGGGGTTTTACGGGATCGAAATTTATATGATGACGACTCTTTTAGGAAGCATATATGTGGCTATTCTTGCCTCTAATATCCTAGCGAAGGAAGAAAATGAAAAGACGATCGAATTTTTGCTGTCAAAGCCGGTTACAAGAAACCGAATTGTGACCGAAAAACTTTTGGCTGTTTTCGTCAATATTTTGATCTTTAACGGAGTCATAACAATCATAAGTATGATCGGGTTTCAATTTGCAGATGATCCGGAAGTTCCGGCAGGCATCTTTAGTCTACTAATCGTTGCCACCATTTTGCTTCATTTGACATTTGCTGCTGTCGCGTTTATGTTGTCATCCATGTTGAAAAAAACAAGGAGCATTCTTTCCATTTCACTAGGAATTGTCCTAGCGGCTTATTTTATGAATGTGATGGCAGGGATTTCGGAGGACTTAGAGATTTTAAAATATTTCAGTCCGTTTAAATATGTAGACGCTGCCCAAATTATTCGTGATCATCAACTGGAGCCTCTTTATATGTTTATCATGGCCGCTGTTATTTTCATTAGTTTATTCGTTTCCTTTATGGTATATAGAAAGAAGGATATGGCAGTTTGATAAAACATTGAGGTGTTTAAATTGTATTCAGCATTTGAAAAGCAGCCACAGGAAAAAAGAGCTTTGATTATCAAGGTGGCTATTGAGGAATTTGTGAAGAATGGCTATGAAAAAGCTTCCACAGATGTTATTACGAGACGGGCGGGAATTTCCAAAGGACTTCTGTTTCATTATTTTAAAAGCAAGAAAAACTTATACCTTTATTTAGTCCATTATGTAAAGGATCTGCTTACGAAAGAAGTAACAGAAGCCTTCAAACAAGTTCAGGCTGATGATTTTTTTGAACGAGTGAAAGAAATAGTCCTATTGAAACGTAAAGTGATAGAGAAGTATCTTCAAGAAGCGTATTTTGCTATGAACGCGCTCACTCATCCGCCTGTTGCTGTAAAAAAGGAAATGGAAGAGATCATAAAGGAACACTACGAAACGTATCAGGAAGGCTTTATGTTGGAGCGTGTTTATATGAAAGACTTGATCCAAACGGAAAAACTGCGAGAGGATATTTCCGTCGATACCGTAGTAAAAATAACGATGCTTATTAGTGAACAGCTAGCTACGAAATACTTAACTCTATATAAAAATAAACCAATCGACATCGCTCATATCATGGATTCCTCCATCAAAGAACTGAATGAATATCTCGAAATTATAAAATATGGAATTTATAAACCAGGATAAACCTTACACTTTTTCCACTGGTTTTCGTTGCTCCGAGCGCGATTTTCAGCGTGTAGATAACATCTCTGGATCGACTGTCGAGGATCTCTTTCCATAAAAAAGATTAGGGCTTGTTACATGGCTATAGAAAAGAACAGCAGCTATGATGAAATAATGGCCTTTATTCACTAAAGAGCATGTTATTTACTAATTTCACACCATCCACCGAGAAGTTCCTCACCTCTAAGCGAAGTGGAGGTGGAGGGAGGTTTATAATTTATCGAAATGTATGTGAAACATAACTGAAAGGTGAAATAAAAATATGGTCGGAAGGCAAGTCTACAGGCTTGCCTTTTCGCCATGCATCCGCGTGGTGAACATTGGAACAACGCTGCTTTCTTTAGGAAGCCGCTGCTTTCAACTAACTGACCATGGACAAACGGCAAAAGCTCCATCATACAAATGTTACCATATCCAATTGCATGTAATAAATTAAATACTATGTAGGAATACCAGAAAATATAACATCATGTTGAAGTATGAAAAAAGAGGTGAGGTCCTTACTTTTGAAGGAGATGTAAATTACATGATTTTTTTTCTTAACGTACGGATGGAAACGTCATGTTCGCCGATGATTTCGTAGACAGATTTAAAGCTTTCTTGGAGGTTTTTCACTTCTTCGTTTGTTTCCATTACAGCTTGCTTCATTAATTTTTGTTCCTGTTCAACCCGATCTAATCGCTCTTCAACACGGCTTAAGCGTGTCTCAACTTGATCTAATCGCTCTTCAACATGACTTAATCTTGTTTCGACTTGATCTAATCGCTCTTCAACATGACTTAATCTTGCTTCAACTTGATCTAACCGTGTTTCCACTTGATCCAGCCGCTTTTCAACTCGGTTCAATCGGTCATCTATCTGTTTTAATTGTGTTCCGATATCATCTAATCGATCATGGACATTTTTTAGCTCATTGTCAATCGACGTCATTTTTTCTAAAATGAGGTCAAGCTTTTGTTCCATTTTTTCACTCCTTTCCAAAATTACTTTGTCTTTATTCTATTCGAATGAGACGGTTCTGACAAGTATGGATTCATGGATCAAGTGCAGTATTCAGTCAGCATACTTCTGTGTTGATGTAGGAGAAAAACTATGGAACGATAGAGAGATTCAAAAGCAATGAATGAACGTGTTGAAGAGCCTGTTTGTCTATTGCGATCGCTTTCACGACAAGGAAATTTTTTATGATTCGTTACCCGAAGCGCTCATTGGACATGGTATGCAAGGATGACGAATATGGCTCGCCTCCTCAATATTCGTTGCCTTTGACTAGGTAATAATCCACTTTTGACCGTGAGTTTTGATAGATACCATTTCTTTCATTGTCTGTATACGGCGCGGGGATCATACATAAGTGAATGGATTGGACAAGCGCCACAGGTTATTCTTCATAACAAACTTTTAGGTCTTCAAAAAGTGATTTCGGATTGTTCGATTGCTTGATCACCAAAAAACGTTCCCCTTTTCGCTTACCGAATCGGCCCAGAAGGCTTTTCCGATCCTCCTATCAAGCAGGAGAAGCCACTTTCTTTTGCGCTGAAGCTTCTTGGATTGAGTGGTAAAAAACTCCTCTCTCTTAACGGAGGGGAGATGGGCGAGGTTCATGAATGTCAAAAAATAAAAAAACTCATACACTGATACAAAATTCAAATTTTTATCTGGAGATGGTTGGATGGCGCGTTGGATCGATGTCTCGACAAGTAAACATCAATTAAAGCTTTACGATGGACAGCGGCTCATTAAGGTGTATCCCATTGCTGTTGGTAAAATGTTGACACCAACCCCTTCAGGAACGTATACGATCATTAATAAACAGCGTCATCCTGGAGGCGCTTTCGGGGCTATGTGGATGGGACTCTCTAAGCCACACTATGGAATACACGGAACGAATAACCCTTCCTCTATAGGAAAAAATGTATCCCATGGCTGCATTCGTATGCATAATCAAGATGTGGTGGAGTTAGCTGCACTTGTGCCAATCGGAACACCTGTCCATATTCATAAGTGAGAAGCCTGCTTTGCTATATAACGCTGATAAAGCAAAAAACACAGAGATGTTTCGGATTGTTTTATTTTATGTGGTTTGTCTTCTTTTTTGTTTTTGGAGAGGCTCAGGCAAAATGACAGGATCAAAACATCACAAGTGTTGATGATCCATTATTTTACTAAAAACATGGAGTGATCTAGCTAGGAACCAAGCAATGACCATTAGTTTTTATTGGATAATCAACACACCTGTAAAAACATGTTAAAATTAGCTATCCATTTTTTGGACTTTTATTGTTAAGATGATGTGAAAGAAAATTTTCTTCCCATTATTCTAATGGAGAGAAGAGGGGGATATGAAAAGAAAGGGAGTTCCGTTTGGACGGAACTCCCAGCGGCAATGAAGAAGAGGGTGAAAACGGGCTGTTAATAGTTAATTAACGATGCACCAACGATAATTAATAAGATAAACAATACTACGATTAACACAAAGCCATTATTATAAGATCCGCCGTATTGAGACATGGAATTTCCCCCTTTCATCCGAAGGATACTATTAGTGTATGAAAAAGTTTGTATCATGTTTTGGACAAACATGGATTTTATTGAAATTTGATGAATAAAAACTATCATAAATCCAACTGAAAAATGGAACGAAAGAAGTATGTAGAAAAATTTCTATGCTCAAAAAAGTCTTTCGTCACGTATTCGTGGGACAAATACCTGCATAGCGCGTTTATGGTTCTGTGGAGAAAGTTTTTCACCACCTAATCACCGAAAGAGGGGCATCACCTGCCATACAAGGAATAAATGTGGATGAATCAAGTTGTATCTAACAGAAGGGATAACCCGAGCCCCCAACTCTTGACGTCAGCATAGGGAGAGAATATCACAGTGCATGATATGCGTCATATTCATCGTTTTTTGATATAATAAAAACGAAGAAGAACTAACGTGCGAGTGATCTAATGTGAGAAAGAGATGGCCAGCTTGCCGATTTGCCCCTTCTCTTAGCGTAGGCTATATTTTCACTTATATAATGAAGCAATCCCATTTTATCTATATGTATGCTATCATTTAGCAAAACCAAACAATTTTATTTAGGAGGCATTGGATCATGAGCGCTGTTTATCAAGAATAAGGGGGAGTAATTTTGTCAGAAATCTTATCACAATCAGCTAAAGTATCAGTTCAACATCAGCAATTATCTAAAACAAAAATCCTTAAAAGGGCAATCGGCATTTTTATTGGCGCTGTTGCAATGGCTGTGGGACTTGAGATCTTTTTAGTTCCCAATAAAGTCATCGATGGAGGCATAACAGGCATTTCCATTATGCTTTCCCACATTACAGGTTATCGCCTCGGTATTTTCATTTTCTTTTTAAACCTTCCATTCTTTTTTATGGGATATAAGCAAATCGGTAAAACCTTTGCTATTTCCACATTATTTGGAATTGCTGTTTTATCTGTTTTTACCTCTTTGTTTCACCCTGTTCCTGCTTTTACAGAAGATATTTTGTTGGCCACGATTTTCGGCGGCATGATTTTAGGCATGGGAGTAGGACTTGTTATTCGCTGTGGCGGTGCGTTAGATGGCACGGAAATATTGGCGATACTGATCAATAAAAAGATTCCTTTTTCCGTTGGCGAAATTATTATGTTTTTTAATATTTTTATCCTTGGTACGGCTGGATTCGTATATACTTGGGATCGCGCGATGTACTCGATTTTAGCCTATGTTATTGCCTTTAAAACCATTGATGTCGTGATTAAAGGATTAGATGAGTCGAAATCAGCCTGGATTATTAGTGATAATTCGGAAATGATCGGCAGCGCCATCATGAATCGACTTGGGCGCGGCGTTACCTATTTGAGCGGGGAAGGCGCATTTTCCGGAGATGATAAAAAAGTAGTGTTTTGTGTGATTACACGCCTTGAGGAGGCAAAGCTGAAAGAAATTGTAGAAGAAAATGATCCCAATGCTTTCTTGGCGATTGCCGATATTGCTGAAGTGCGCGGCGGACGTTTTAAGAAACGGGACATTCATTAATCCATACTTGTTTGTAGCTAGTTCAGCAGCCGTTGATAAAGACGGCTGCTGAAGCGGATATGCTTGTTATTCAACGTTTAGGCGAGAGGATGAAAGGCGAATCAAGGGCTAGTTTAACCCGTATACACGGGTTTATTTTTTTGCTCTCATAGCGGATATCATGTGAAAAAAGTGTCATACATCCTTCACACTTTTTTCACAGTGTTTATCTAATATAAATACATATCGAACTTTTCCGGGCGAAAAAGGAGAGTTTGTCCGACATGGGGGCTTTGATTAAAGCGGATACAGCTAGACATAGCCAAACGTGATCGATCAGAAAAACGGAAAGTACAGTCACAAGGAGGGAAATCGTTGCTTCGTTTGCACAAAGTACTGCTATGGGGATTGGTGGGTATATTCCTGCTCAACCTATTCCCTGGCCACTCATTTGCCCATGCTTATATTGTTCGCTCCACGCCGTCAGAAAATGAAACATTGGCTCGCGCTCCGAGTATGATTCGCATCGAGTTTAATGAAGAAATTCAAGACCATTTTTACTCTTTGAAGCTAATCAATGAAGCAGGGCAATCGATTACATTAAACCAGGTACGGATTGATAAGAATCATCCAAAAATACTTGAAGCGAATTTGCCAAACGCTCTGTCGCAGGGAACGTATATGATCCAATGGAGGGTCGTTTCCAGCGATGGCCATCCGGTCAAGGGAACGATTCCGTTTCAAATTGGACAAGGAGGCAAAACGGAAACATCGATTTTGCCTAAAACCAAAAACTATTTGCCACAGCTGGATATGGTATGGATTCGCTGGCTGTTTTACGTAAGCTCATCTTTGTTTGTCGGAATGCTTTTTTTTAAACAAATAGTAGAGCCGAAGCAGGAGACTTTTTCTTTTTCATTCAGATATAATGCTTTGTATTGGCTCGCTTACATTGGAATGAGTCTTTCAATTTTACTGAGTCTGCCTTTACAAATTACAGTCGAAGCAGATGTACCATGGTCTAAAGCATGGAGCGTATCCTTCATAAAAAAAATGATTACGGATAGTTCATTTGGCTCTGTCTGGCTCATTCAGATCGCATGCCTTGGATTATTGCTGATAACGGGCTCTGCCATTACATATTTCCATCAGCGCCAAGAGAAGCGGCTTAAACGTTGGGTGTCTTTGTCATTCATTATCGGAATGGGGCTTTTGTTTACGAAATCGTTACTTGGACATACAGCAGCGTCTCCTCATCGCATGATTTCTGTATTGATAGATTTTCTGCATCTTCTTGCTGCCAGCCTTTGGCTGGGGAGCTTATGCATGATAGCCATTATTTTGCCGCTAGAGCTATTGGCGAAGAAGGAAAAAGATTGGCATCGGTATTGGGCCGCGATTAAAAGATTTTCTTACTGGGGGGCGATTTTTGCTTGTGGGGTCATGATGACGGGTGCATACATGAGCCTTCAACAAGTTCCGACCTTTTCTGCTCTTCTTTCGACCATGTACGGGAAGTTCTTGATGGGTAAAGTCATGTTATTGATGATGATGCTGCTGCTAGCTTCCATCCATATATGGGCGAGAAAGAAAGGAAGAAAATTAGGGCTTTCAATATGGGGAGAATGGGGGATCGGAATCATCGTGCTGCTTCTTGCTGCCGTTTTGACGAATCTCCCTCCCGCGACAGCGGCTCCGGGCCCTTTTCAGCAAACAAAAGAGGTTCACGGGTATACGATTGTCTTAAAAGTGACTCCCAATATATTAGGAACCAATCATTTTACGATCCATATTAAAAATCAAAAAGGGCAGCCGGTCCAGGATATTGAGCAAGTGACAGTCACACTTGCATCTAAGGAAATGGATATGGGAGAAAATGTTTTACAAGTTCGCGGAAATCAATCCGGCACTTATCAAATCCAAGGAATGATCAGTATGGCTGGCCGCTGGAACATTCATATTCATGCATTAACCACATCTTTACAAAGCATTGATGCAGATTTCGAATGTTTTGTGGGTAGTCAATAAAAGGAGGAAATGGATTTATGAAAAAAGCCGTTCTCAGAGTATCAAGACTGACTATTTTTGCTATGACCGCATTTTTATTATTTTCAGGAATAGCAAGTGCACATGTGACAGTGAAGCCCAATATTTCTGCACCGGGCTCTTGGGAAACGTATACCATAAAAATTCCTGTCGAAAAAGAGATACCGACAACAAAAGTCACGTTAAAAGTTCCAGAAGGAGCAGAGTTTGTATCCTATCAGCCTGCTAGTGGATGGAAGGTAATCACGGAGAAAGACGCATCTGGAAAAGTGAGAACAGTTACGTGGGAAGCAACAGGAGAGGGCCTTTTGCCAGGAGAGTTTCAGCAATTTTATTTTATGGCTAAAAACCCAGAACAGGAAGGAACATTAGCTTGGGATGCTTATCAATACTATAAAGATGGCTCTGTTGTCGAATGGACGGGCGATGAAAGCTCACAAACCCCTCATTCTGTAACTGAAATCAGTCAATCAGCCGCAGCTTCAGACAGCCACAGCTCTCATCATGGTCAGCAAGCTGTTACAGAGACAAAAAAAGAAAGTGACAAAGAAGAGACAGAGAACAAAAAAACGGAAGCAAACGGTGTGCAAACAGCTACCCTGATTGTCTCAATTCTTGCTCTCATTCTTTCCGTTGCTGCGTTTTTGAAAAAGAGAAAATAGGATAACATCCAGTCAAAAAGCACCTTTATCCAAGGTGCTTTTTTATCGCGATTGATAGGGTGTTATTTTGTTGGCGTGGAAGGGAAGCGAGAAAGGGTCATCAACAAGGTTTTTCTCGAGCTCCTGAAAAAAATGATCGTTCATCGAGTGAAAAATGAATTTTTCGTTATACTAAAATATTGTGAGCAAATCATTTGAAATCCTATTTAAAATTTAATAAGATTACTTCGAATCAAAAATGTATTGATTCGAAATTTATAACCAAACAAAATTTACAACAAGAAAGGAAAGAATGAATATGGCAAAAGTCTTGTACATTACAGCCCATCCTTATGACCACACACAATCTTACAGCATGGCAGCTGGAAAGGCGTTTGTTGAGGCTTACAAGGAAGCTAATCCTGATCATGAAGTCGTTCATATTGACCTTTATAAAGAATACATTCCGCAAATTGATGGAGATGTATTGAACGGTTGGGATAAATTAAGAACAGGAACAGATTTTAGCGAGCTTTCTGCAGAAGAAAAAACGAAAGTAGGGCGTCTTTCAGAGCTATGCGAGCAATTTATTTCCGCTGATAAATATGTGTTTGTCACACCGTTCTGGAATTTCTCATTCCCTCCGGTGATGAAAGCATATATTGATGCTGTTGCGATGGCAGGCAAAACCTTTAAATACACAGAGCAAGGCCCGGTTGGGTTATTAACAGATAAAAAAGCGCTACATATTCAGGCGAGCGGTGGTATTTATTCAGAAGGCCCAGCTGCTCAATTGGAAATGGGGCATCGTTATTTAAGCGTCATCATGCAATTTTTTGGCATTCCATCCTTTGAAGGGTTGTTTGTCGAAGGACACGCTGCGATGCCTGATAAAGCACAAGAGATTAAAGAAAATGCCATTGCGCGGGCAAAAGATTTAGCTCAAACATTTTAATTAAAAAGAGCCGATCAGGAATGGTCGGCTCTTTTTTCGTGCGCAATCAATGCTTTGCCAATCGTATTTCATACCTGAGGCGTTAATGGAGACTAACGCGCATTATTGATTTTCCAAGTTTTGCAGCTCATTTACCGTGACAAACTGATAGCCTTGCTTGGATAAAGAGGCTAATATACCTTTAATGGTTTGCAGCTCATGATCTGTATCATCGTACATTGGATGCAGTAAAATAATGGATCCCGGCTTTACGTGCTGGTTGACATAATTTACTTTATCGGAAACCGAAGAGTAGTATGTGTCAGGCTCAAGATTCCACATCACCGTTTGGATATGCTGCTCTTTTAAATAATAGGGCAGCCCGATGAGTTTTTTCCCGTTTGGAGGACGAAAATCGATTTCTCCTTTGTATCCGGTTTTGCGAATCCAATCGTTTGTTTGTTCAATTTCTTTTTGAATAAAAGAAGAAGACTTAAAAACCATACGTTGATGAGAATAAGTATGATTTCCAAGCTGATGTCCCGCCGCCACCATTTTTTTGCCAAGCTCTAAGTGTTTCTTTAATTCGTTTCCGATGACGAAAAAAGTGGCTTTTGCGTGATATTGCTCTAAAAGGGGCAATATCTTTTCCACATTTTCCGTAGGTCCATCATCGAAGGTAAGTGCCACTACCTTTTTTGTCGTATCGACATGGCTGATGAGATCTCCAAACAGCTGATATGTTCTTGAATTCATTAGCTTATATAGACCAGCTAATAAAAGGCATATTGAGATGAGACAAATGATTCCATATGTAATCATCCGTTTTTTGACCATTGATTGTCATCCTCTTTTATTTAATTAGTCAAATGGCTTGTTCTTGGACATTTTATCAGTCCGCACTTATTAATACAAGCTACATTTCATGTATATGCCGAGATCAAAGAAATGAATGCTTCTTTTGTGTACAAGGCAGTCCAAGAGAAATAAATGGATTTCTGAGGGAGAGGCTACGTCTTCATGTGAGGCAAAGGGAAACATCGCTTTCGGCTTCACTTGTCAGTCTTTGAAGCAAATGGCCGTTCGCTCACTCAACCGTTAAAAATATCCCGAGATGAAGGGGGAAGATGACGTTTCATCGGTTTAATGGACTGTCTATTGCTCCAATCATGATCATAAAAATGATTTTTATTTACAACGTAACATTGTTATGTTACATTAATGATATGATAACGAAGGAGGTGCTTGAGTGTGGAGCAAGAGTTAATTTCGAAAAAGGAATTGCTGGAACTCACAAATATTTCATACGGACAGTTATATAGATGGAAGCGCAAAAAATTAATTCCTGAAGAATGGTTTATTCGAAAGTCAACATTTACGGGACAGGAAACATTTTTCCCAAAAGAAAAGATATTGGCGAGAATTGAAAAAATTAAACAAATGAAAGATGATTTATCACTTGATGAATTGGCAAGTATGTTTTCACCGAATCCGACTACAATTGCCCTTCATAAAAATGATATTATAGAACGTAACATTGTTTCGGAATTAGCGCTTCATTTTTATATTGAACAAAAGGGCGAGCAGCATGTATTTTTGTTTGACCAACTCCTTCAATTGTACGTATTTGATCGGCTGTTGCAGACAGGCGAAATGAGTTTGGGAGAAGGAAAAAGCGTATTTGATGTATTTGAGCGCCATTACAAAAAAATTCAAGGAAAAAGCTGTGAACTGCTCATCGTGCGAAAAATGGGCATTTCAACATGCCTGCTCTCTACAAATGGAAACGAGCTATATTTTGAGGACGGAGCCAAGGTGGTGGCCCGTTTACATGTGCCTAGCTGTATAGAGGAGTTAAAAATAAAGGTGACGGAGGGGATGGATAAATGGAGCGAAAAGATTTAGTGATTGCTGGCGTCGGCCATGCTTCGGGTGGAATATACAATATGGTCAAGGTTTCAGGAAGTGGAAAGCTTTTTGGTGATGTAGATTGCAACGATTTGAGCATTCAAGGAAATGCCACCATCGAAGGAAATGTGAAAGCGGAAATGGCTCATGTATCCGGAAGGGTTCATATGACGGGGGCGCTGCATGCTGAACAGGTAAAAATTAGCGGAAATGCTAGTGTTGGCGGGAACATAGAGTGTAAAGTGATTCGCTTTCATGGAAACGGGAGCGTAAAAGGAACGTTGAATGCCGAAGAGGTGTATATCCATGGAGAAACAGATGTCGCAGGGGATTGCGCTGCCGAAACATTTGATGCACGGGGCAGCTTTACCATTGGTGGATTATTGAACGCGGGAAACATTCAAGTGAAGCTGTATGGTCATTGTCAAGTGAAGGAAATTGGTGGGGAAACGATTGAGGTTCGGCAACCAGGAGTTCCATTTTTGAAAAAACTATTTTTTCATGTCGGCTTAACAGCTGAAATGATTGAAGGCGATGAAATTTATTTAGAACATACCAATGCCAAAGTTGTGAGAGGAAACAAAGTAACCGTCGGCCCTGGGTGTGAGATTGAACGGGTGGAATATCAAAGTAGCTTTGAATGTGATAAAGGAGCGAAAGTAGGAACATATCAAAAAGTATGAGGAGGAAAGTCATGAGAAACTTGACAGTCAATGGTTCTGCTTTGACATCAGGAGGAACCTTTCGTAATGTGACCATTCGTGGTGATGCGACAATTAGCGGCGATGTACAATGTGCGAAATGGAAAGTATTTGGGAACGCGGATGTGAGTGGAAATATGACAGCCGAATGGCTAAACATTTTTGGACAGGCGAATATAAGAGGAAACGTCCATGTGAAAACGATCAAGCTATTTGGGCAGGCGGACATTCGCGGAAATACCAATGTTGATGACATGCGTCTTCGCGGGGCTGCGCATATTCAAGGGAATATTACAGGCGGAGCGATTCACGGGTATGGAGAGATGAATGTTTCCGGTGATTGTGAAACGGAATCGTTTTCGGTTAAAGGGGTTGTACAAATTGCTAATACATTAAATGCAGAGCGAGTCGACCTCTCCCTTTATTTTGCGGATAGCCGCATTTCGGAAATCGGTGGAAAAACGATCCGCGTGAAACGAAGCAAATGGAACGTGATGAACCTTTTTAAAGGGATGGCGAACACGTCAGCAAGGCTCATGACCGAAATCGTCGAGGGAGATGAGATTTATTTAGAGCATACAAGTGCCCAAATTGTCAGAGGAGACCGTATTATCATCGGCCCGGGCTGCGATATTGAACTGATCGAATATCAAACAAGCTTGCAGAAAAGCGAACGAGCCGTTGTAAAAGAGAAAAGAAAAATATAAAAAGGAGAATCGGTATGGGAAGAAACGATGCGAGAATCGGTTGGGTAGTAGCAGGATTACTGCTCGGGATTTTTGTTGCATCCATGGATAACACGATTGTTGCCACCGCTATGGCAACAATCGTGGCTGATTTAGGCGGAATTGAACAATTTGTATGGGTGACATCTGCTTATATGGTGACAGAAATGGCAGGTATGCCGATTTTCGGAAAGCTCTCGGATATGTATGGAAGGAAGCGGTTTTTTATTTTCGGTATCGTTGTCTTTTTACTTGGCTCTATGCTATGCGGAGTGGCGCAAGATATTGTCCAGCTTAGTATTTTTCGTGCGATTCAAGGAATTGGGGGAGGAGCTTTAGTTCCGATTGCTTTTACGATTATGTTTGATATTTTTCCGCCGGAAAAACGCGGGAAAATGGGTGGGCTTTTTGGAGCTGTATTCGGTTTATCAAGCATATTCGGGCCGCTCTTTGGAGCGTATATTACGGATTATTTAAATTGGCGCTGGGTGTTCTATATCAACATTCCTTTAGGTCTTTTAGCGTTTTTATTCATCGTCTTGTTTTATCATGAATCTCCGAAGCATGCAAAGCAAACGATTGATTGGCTTGGTGTGATGACGCTTGTACCGGCCATCGTCTGCTTAATGTTTGCGTTAGAGCTAGGCGGCAATCAGTATGACTGGAATTCAGTCGAAATTATTGGGTTATTTGCCGGATTTTTTGTGTTATTTTTGTTATTTCTATATGTCGAAACAAAAGCGAAGGACCCGATTGTTTCTTATCACATGTTTCGCCGCCGTTTGTTCGCGACAGCGAATCTTGTCGGTCTTTTCTCAGGCGCTACCTTTATTGTTGCCACCGTTTATATTCCGATTTTTATACAAGGTGTTACAGGGGGATCAGCGACTAATTCAGGGTTGATCTTATTGCCGATGATGCTGGCGACGACAGTGTCAGCCCAATTAGGAGGATTTTTGGCAAGCAAAACAAGCTACCGCAATGTGATGATTTTGTTTACTACGGTATTTGTTATCGGCATGCTTTTATTAACGACCATTACCTCTGATACATCCCGGCTTACAGTGACATGGTATATGATTATTGTAGGATTAGGGGTTGGGGCTTCTTTTTCAGTCCTAGGAATGGCCGCGATTCACCATTTTTCGGAAGCCGAACGAGGTGCGGCAAGCTCTACTAACTCTTTTGTACGTTCGTTGGGAATGACAATAGGGATCACGATATTCGGGATTATTCAACGAAATGTTTTTAAAGAACAGCTAACGCCGCTGTTTAAAGGCACTGCATATGGAGCGGCAACAGCGAACATTCATGATCCGCGTGCGATTCTTTCACCGGAAGCGCGAGCACATATTCCAGAAGATCTGCTTGATCAAATGACAACAATATTGGCTTCTTCCATTGCTCATACGTTTATGTGGAGCTTGATTCCGGCGGCTCTTACCTTATTGTTTGTTTTTTTGATGACAAAGGAACGGTTGCTGCTCGCTTATCCGAAAAAAACGCAGCCGACACAAAAGGTTTAGCATAACGATGATATCAACAATAAAAAGCCGCGGAGCATGATATACGATCATGCTCCGCGGCTATATGCATCCCAAAAGATTCTAAGAAAAAAGAGGTAGGCAAGTCTAGTGATAGATATGAGAGCTTGCGTTTATTTTAGTGACGGCATTTCTTCCTTAAAAGAACGAATCAATGAACTTACCATTAAAATTATAATGATGGTGAACGAAAACGCTGCGATAATGGATGCGGTTTGCAGTGCTTGTAATCCTCCAGTCCAAAGTAGTATAGCAGTAGAAGCAGATTGAATGATTCCCCAAATAAACTTAATGGAGTTAGGAGGGAATAAGCTTCCATTTGTTGTTTGCATACCAAGGACAAATGTTGCTGAATCTGCCGATGTAACAAAAAAAGTGCAAATAAGTAAAATAGCAAGCCCTGACAAAATCATCCCGAACGGGAAGTGCTGCAGTACAAAAAACAGTCCTGTTTCCATGCCGTCTGCCTCCATGACTTCCATAATTCGAACATGATTGAATTGTTCTAAATATAGTGATGAGCCGCCGAACACAGAAAACCATAGAGCGCTAAATACGGTTGGGACAACAAGCACGCCAATGACAAATTCACGAATGGTTCTTCCTCTTGAAATTCGGGCAATGAATGTTCCAACAAATGGGGCCCAAGCGATCCACCATGCCCAATAAAAGATCGTCCAAGCTCGAGGCCAATCGCTTTGTTCAAAAGGGCTCAACCGCAGGCTCATAGAAGGCAAATTTTGCACATACGTTCCAATTGTTGTAGTAAATACATCCATAATAAAATTAGTTGGGCCAACAAACAGCAAAAACAGCATCAATAGAAGTGCCAAAACAATATTAATGTTACTTAATATTTTAATTCCTTTATTTAAACCGGATTGCGCTGATAGCATAAATAAAATCGTGACTGCGCCGATAATAATTAGTTGGGTGGCTATATTATTTTTTACGTATGGGAATAAATGGGATAAACCGCCGCTAATTTGAATGGCCCCTAAGCCTAAAGAAGTAGCAACACCAAATATGGTCGCATAGACAGACAATGTATCCACTGCAATTCCCACCGCTCCGTCTACTTTGTTTCCAAACAAAGGACGCAGTACGCGGCTAATTACTCCAGGCTCTTTTTTGCGGAATTGGAAATACGCCAACGCCAATGCTACAACTCCATAAATAGCCCATGGATGCAATCCCCAATGAAAAAAAGAATAGCGCATCGCTACGCGCGCAGCTTCCGTTGTCTTGCCTTCTCCAACAGGCGGATTGTAATAATGAGAGACTGGCTCCGCTACTCCCCAAAACACTAACCCGATTCCCATTCCAGCACTAAATAGCATAGCGAACCATGCGCGATAGCTGTATTCGGGCTTTTCGTGGTCTTGCCCAAGCCGGATACTTCCGTACTTTGAAAAAATTAAAAACAAACAAAACCCAAGAAAAGTGGTGGCAGCTAACAAATAAAACCACCCAAATTTATTAATGAGAAATGAATGAACGGACACGCTAACCGCATTTAAGTTATAATGCGGAAGCATACTTTTGGGAATCATTCCCCAAATGATAAAAAATAACGAAATCAATACAGAACAATAGAAAACCTTTGTTGCTTTGTTCATCAGACTCCTCCTTCTTCATCAATTGATGCCGATGAGGATCGTGTTAGTGTTTTCGGTTGTTAGAGGAAGCAAAGACAAATCTATCGTAACAAGGGGATTGCATAAAAAGCAACCAATTTGCTTTTTACAAAGGAATAAAGCATTTTTTTTTAGAAAAACAATGGAATCATGTAAAATAAAAAGTATTCTTCAAAAATTATGTGTGCACAAAATGCTGAAGCGGCTGCAGCGAAAAAGTGCGTAGTGAACAGAGGAATGATGAATTTTTAAGAAGAAAAAGGGGGGGGAGCGTCAGTATACGAGCGCATTCGCTTCTCATTCAAAAAGAGGAGGGGCGATGACATGCTAGATTCAGGGAATGGCAGGATATAGAGGCAACTTGGCGTGTCCACAATTTCGTGTCTTCAATGAAGGGGCTGTTTGATTTCGACAGTCGAAAAAGATCGCTGATTCTTGCTAATCAGCTATACGTTCAATCTTCTTGTATATAGATAGATGGCATGAGTATTTAAAAAAGGGGGATATACATGAGTAGTAGGACATCTGTAATGATTAGCATCGTTTTAGCTATGCTAGTAGCATCTATGGACACGACGATTATGAATACAACGATGCCGATTATTTCTAAAGAACTTGGCGGCTTTTCACTTTATGCGTGGTCATTTGCCTCTTATATGATTACAACGACGGTTCTTTCTCCTATAGCAGGAAGGCTGTCAGATATTTTTGGTAGAAAGAAAGTGTTTAGCTTTGGAATTGTTCTTTTTCTTGCCGGATCACTTTTGTGCGGAATGTCGCAGAATATGATTCAGCTTGTTCTATTTCGTGCTATTCAAGGAATTGGCGCAGGATTTATGATGCCGTTTCCAGCCATTATTGCCGGAGATTTGTTTCCAGTCGAAAAACGAGGGAAAATTCAAGCGTTTTTTACAGCCATGTGGGGAATTTCCGCTGTACTTGCACCGCTGCTTGGCTCCTTATTTGTGGAGTATTTGTCATGGCGTTGGATCTTTTATGTCAATATTCCTGTTTCTTTGCTTTCATTATTGACGTTGATCCCATATAAAGAAGTATATGAACCGAAGAAAGCGGCTGTCGATTATATCGGTGCGGTTTTATTTGCGCTGGCGATCAGCTCCCTTTTACTTGTGACAGTTGTGAACAGCGGGCAGTTTTTGTATGCTGCTGGAGGGGTATTATTGCTTATTGTTTTTTATTGGTATGAGAAGAAGCAAACTTCACCGCTCGTTCCATTAACATTAGTTCGCCATCAAACATTAAAATGGATGAATATTAATGGCTTTATCAGCTGTGTCGCTCTATTTGGAACATCAAGCTATATTCCATTATTTTTGCAGCAAATAGCTCATCAAACCGTTTTTATGAGCGGTGTAGCATTGCTCGGGACATCCATTGGCTGGATGCTGGCAGCTGTTCCGGCAGGAAAATGGATTTTACGATATGGTTATCGTCGTCTGCTTATTATTGGCAATATTTTGCTTGTGGCAAGCGGAGGACTACTTGCGCTGTTGAATGAACAGCATGGCTTTTTTTATGTATTTTTCGCTATGTTTATTCAAGGACTGTCCTTTGGTCTTATGACAACAGTCGGGGTGATTGGTTCCCAACAGCTGGCGGATGCGCATGAAAAAGGAATTGCGACTTCATTTTTTATGTTTTGCCGTAATATCGGAACAGCTATTGGGGTAACGGTGATGGGAGCGCTATTAACGAAAGCTGCTCATTTTATGACAGGGATTCATGATCTGTTTTTATTCGGTTTTGCCGGTAGTATTGTTGCCCTTCTTACCTCCTTTTTCATACGGGAAGAAGTGCAGCATGAGCCGTTCAATGAAATAAAAGAAGGAAAAATGGTGTAGATTCATATAAAACTTCTGCTCATAGAATCCGATAGAAAAAGTGAGTATGACAGAGGAACCATCGTTTTTCCATCATTTGTTATAGTGGTAAAGCGGATGGAGAAAAAGGGGGCTTTTATCATTGAAAATGACCGTTAGAAAAAAATTGTTTGCTGGCTTTACAGCCGTGTTGGCCATTTTAGCCATCATTGTTGGAATTGCCTATTATGAATTGAGAGGCATTGATCAAACGTATACGAATCTATTGAATGAAAAAGTGCAAGCTTTATCGCTCGTTCAGCAAATGGAGATCGCGGCAAAGAAAGAGCAAACGAGCGCACGCGGCTATTTAATTACCGGAGATAGCACATCTTCCACAAATTTTGAAAAAGCGCATGAAGAGTATGGCGAACTAAGCAGCGACGTAGCTAAACTGATCACTCAAGCGGAAGCGAAGGAGCTGCTGTCACAGCTAAATCAACTGGAGGAAGACTACTATCAATTCGGCAAACAGCTAATACAGCTCAAGCAACAAAATGATGTCGAGCAGTATACAGAGTTAGTTGCCACAAAAGGCAGAGAGCTTTCCCAGCAGTTTGATGAAGCGGCGGAAAAATTGGTTCAATTCGAGCGGCGCTTATTAGATCAAGCTAGCCGTTCCACTTCTGCAAAATCGGATTCTGCGCAAATGTGGATGATGATTTATGGAGCGATTGCTGTGCTTGTTAGTGTTGGGGTAGCCTTTTCTATTAGCCAGATGATTTCACGCCCTGTTACTGCGCTATCGCAGGCGGCAAAGCGAATCGCTTCGGGAGATCTTGCAGGGGATAAAATTCTCGTGAAAAATAAAGATGAAATTGGTGAATTAGCCGCCTCTTTTAACGAAATGGCGGGAAATCTACGAGAGGTGATTCAGCAAGTAGCGAGCAATGCTGAACAGGTAGCCGCATCATCGGAACAACTAACAGCAAGCGCGGAGCAAACGAGCAAAGCGACTGAGCAAATTACGGCAACGATGCAAGAGGTGGCATTAGGTGCGGAAAAACAAGTGCAAGGTGTTGAAGAAACACTTGAAACCGTTCAAGAAATGTCCAATGGCATTCATCATGTAGCACAGCGCGCGCAAAATGTAGCCGAAATTGCCGGAGATGCCTCTCAGCGGGCATTGGAAGGCAGTGACACAGTTCGAACGGCTGTTGAGCAAATGAATTCGATAAATGAAACGGTAACGAGTTTAGCTAATGTCATTAAAGGATTAGGGGAACGTTCAACGCAGATCGGCCAAATTATTGAAGTGATTACCGGAATTGCTGAACAAACGAATTTGTTAGCGCTCAATGCAGCGATTGAAGCAGCAAGAGCAGGAGAACAAGGGCGCGGTTTTGCTGTAGTGGCTGACGAGGTTCGAAAGCTTGCAGAACAATCGGCACAATCTGCCCAGCAGATTTCAGCATTGATTGCGGGAATTCAACAAGAAACAAATGCTGCTGTCCAGTCAATGGAAAAAGCAACAGCAGAAACGGGCAATGGAATCGATGTGATTCGGGCCGCTGGGCTATCGTTCAAACAAATCAAAGATGCCGTGCAGGAGGTAGCGGGCAATATTCAAGAGGTGTCTGCATCTGTTCAGCAAATGTCTGCTGGTGCGGAGCAAATTGTCCAATCGATACAGCAAATGAATAAGCTAGCCGAAACATCGGCTTCGGGAACACAGGAAGTGTCTGCAGCCGCTGAGGAGCAGCTTGCTTCTATGCAGGAAATCTCTGCTTCTGCTACAGCATTATCAACGATGGCCGAAGATTTACAGGAAATGATTCGAAAGTTTAGAATATCATAGCGTACAGCATGGGATCTTGCATGGCGGCGAGATCCCTTTGTTCATCTTGAAATAACGACGCTTAGTGTTTATATAAGGACCCTATTGTTAACACATCCACCGAGAAGTCTCCCATCTCTAAACGGAGTGAAGGCGGGAGAGGAAGCTCACATCCTTTCATTTTCGTTTGTCTTGTGAAAAGAAGCAATGAAACTCTTTTTTCTTCCTGCAAAACGTGATAAAATTTCCTTCGCTTGGATATAATAAAACAATGTGGCATAATGACACAGAAGGTAGTGATGTCCGTGGGAGAGAAGCTTGTTGTGTTAATCGGGCCAACCGCTGTGGGGAAAACAAAAATGAGCATTGAACTGGCTAAACGGCTCAATGCAGAAATTATTAGCGGTGACTCGATGCAAATTTATAAAGGAATGGATATTGGCACAGCTAAAATTACTAAGCAAGAAATGGACGGAATCCCGCACCATTTAATAGACATTAAAGACCCAGCCGAGCCATTTTCTGTCGCCGAATTTCAACAGCTCGTTCGACCGTTGATTCAAGAAATTACTGACAGAGGCAAATTGCCGATGATTGTTGGCGGGACCGGGCTTTATATTCAATCGGTTATCTATGATTATCGTTTTTCTGACGCTCCTTCCGATCCAGCATATCGAGAGGATCTGCGGCGTATGGCGAAGGAAAAAGGAGCGGAGGCGTTATATGAAGAATTAAAGAGGATTGATCCAGAAAGCGCTGAACGCATTCACCCTCATAATCTGCGCCGTGTCATTCGTGCGCTTGAAATTTATCGATGCACCGGAAAAACAATGGCGGAATGGCAGCAAACGCAAACCCATGAGCTTCTTTATCAAGCGGCGATTATTGGTTTAACAATGGAAAGGGAGCAATTATATCGTCGCATTAACGAACGCGTCGATCAAATGGTGGCCCAAGGGCTGCTCGATGAGGTTAAAGCCTTGTATGAGCGCGGCTTGCGCAACTGCCAATCGATTCAGGCTATTGGCTATAAAGAAATTTATGCATATTTAGATGGCGAGCTTTCATTTGCTGAAGCCGTTGAACAGCTCAAACAAAATTCACGTCGCTATGCTAAGCGTCAGCTCACATGGTTTCGTAATAAGATGCCTGTACGCTGGTTTGATATGACAGATTTATCTCGATTTACCGAGAAACGCGATGAAATTTTGCGATACATAGAAGGAAAGCTTCAACAAAAGACGAATATATAAAAATAGGTAGAGAGAAAAAGAGGAGGCCAGTTCATGAAAACATCGATTAACATTCAAGACCAATTTTTAAATCAATTGCGCAAAGATGGCACACAGGTAACCGTATTTTTATTGAATGGATTTCAACTTCGCGGCTTGGTGAGAGGCTTTGACAACTTCACTGTGCTTTTAGAGGTGCAGGGGAAGCAGCAACTCATTTACAAGCATGCGATTTCTACATTTGCACCTGAAAAAAATGTTCAGCTTGATATCCAATAAACAAGCAACAAAAAATCGCCCGCACGACACATGCGGGCGATTTTGTTTCGTAAAAAGGCGGGGAGATGAATATACTATAATAGCTATGGGAATGCAGTGCTCGTTTACAC
The DNA here is from genome assembly GCF_001560855.1 of Anoxybacillus sp. P3H1B. Lineage (NCBI taxonomy): Bacteria > Bacillati > Bacillota > Bacilli > Caryophanales > Anoxybacillaceae > Anoxybacillus > Anoxybacillus sp. P3H1B. The sequence continues at coordinate 423,031 of NZ_LPUG01000011.1, forward strand.
ATGATAAAAGGCGATGCTTCTGCACCTTTAGAGCAGTGAAAGCTTGCCTGCTGGTGAGCATTTATTTGATTTTTTACGAAAACAATATAAATACAAATGAAAGATTGAACCAGTTAGCTTCTGGAAAGGTAGGTGACGCATTTTTGAACGGCCAGAGAAACAGAATTTTTCCTTTATTGCGCGAATGTTTGACAGGGGATAAACAACGATCGGTTTTACGAGACTTATGAGTAAATCTGAAAACGGTTTGTTTAGACATCCTGGCTGTCTAAAGAGACGAATTCCACATAAACGATGAAGAGAGCAAACGTTAAATTCGAATGAAATGGGACCGCATCATGGAGCAAATAGAGGGGTAAAGGGAGAAGTGCATCGGATGATAGGCATTTGTCACAAATAAATGTCGCTAAACGTATACTGGAAAAAACAATACTACTATTCATCAAGCGAAAGGGATAAAGCGAGGTGACAACCGTTGTCAGAAGTAACGATGAATAAGGCGAAAGGACAAATTAACATTGTATTAAACTCTAAAAATACGAATCATTTAGTGAAAGAGGAACGCATCGAAGGAATTGATTACGAGCAACATGCGATATTAAGAAGCATCCAAACAGAGCTTGACCAACTGATCGGCTTGGAAAATGTCAAAAAAATTGTCAAAGAAATTTATGCGTGGCTATATATTAACAAAAGGCGCAAAGATCAGGGACTGAAATCGAATAAGCAGGCACTTCACATGATTTTTAAAGGCAATCCGGGAACGGGAAAAACAACAGTCGCTCGCCTGTTAGGAAAATTATTTTTTGAAATGAACGTGTTGTCAAAAGGGCATTTTATCGAAGCAGAACGAGCGGATTTAGTCGGCGAGTATATTGGGCACACAGCCAATAAAACACGTGATTTAATTAAAAAGGCGCGAGGCGGTATTTTATTTATTGATGAGGCGTATTCGTTGGCACGCGGGGGAGAAAAGGATTTTGGAAAAGAAGCGATTGATACGCTTGTAAAAGGCATGGAGGATTATTGTGAAGATTTAGTCGTCATTTTGGCTGGTTATCCGGCGGAGATGGATTATTTTCTATCCTTGAACCCCGGTCTCCCTTCCCGCTTTCCACTTATGATTGAGTTTCCTGATTACACGGTAGACGAATTAATCCATATTGCCAAACAAATGCTGCGAGAGAGAGAATACGAATTTACGTTCGAAGCAGAACGAAAGCTGTATCATCATATTGAAGAGCTTCTTCACACAAAGAAGGAACGAAAATTCAGCAATGGCCGCTACATTCGTAATTTAATTGAGAAGGCGATTCGCAAACAAGCTGTTCGTTTATTATATGAAGGGCGTTATGACAAAAAAGAATTAACGTTGATTCGTGATCGTGATTTAATCATCGGTTCTTAATCAAGCGGAAGCAGCAGCTTCCTTATTTTTTTGCAGAGAGGCAGGAGTTTTATTGCACAAAAAGAATACATAAGATTATTAATTGTCTTAATATTTTAATAAAAGAGGAGGAGAAGAATGTCTATTACGATTGGCGAAGTATTTTTACAAACGGTAAGGAAATTTCCAAAAAAAGAAGCGCTTGTCGATATAAGAAGAGGAATTCGCTATACGTACAAACAATGGGCAGACGAAGTCAGCCGTCTTGCTAATGCCTTCATAGGTATGGGAGTAAAAAAAGGTGATCGTGTTTCCACCATATTGTTAAACACTAGCGAATTAGCAACGGCATTTTTTGCATGCGCCCAAATTGGGGCCGTCTTCAATCCGGTCAATTTTCGTTTGAGCCCGAAAGAAATCGCTTACATTTTAGCGGATGCAGCTCCGAAAATTGTTTTGTTTGAAAAGGCCGTAGAACCGCAAATATCACATATTCACCATGAATTTCCTCATATTTCCTTCTTTTATATTGATAACGATACACCACCCTATGCGATGAATTACTGGGAACAAGTGAATATTGCTTCATCACAACCTCCTCGCAGCGATGTATCAGAAAATGATCTTTACGCCATTATGTATACGAGTGGAACGACGGGAAGACCAAAAGGCGTTATGCACCGGCATCGCGAGATGGTTGAGCAGAGCTTGATTTGTAACTCGATTATGCGCATTCGTGAAACCGACCGGGGACTTGTTGCTGCTCCCATGTTTCATTGCGCTGAATTACATTGCTGCTTTTTGCCGCGCGTGCATGCGGGAGCCACGAATGTCATTATTCATCATTTTGATCCAAAGCAAGTGCTTGAGGTCATTGAAAAAGAGCGGATTACTTCTCTATTTGCTGCACCGACCATGTGGAACATGATTCTTCAGGAGAATATAAGCGCCTATCATTTATCCACTTTTCGCATTGGCTTATATGGTGCCGCCCCAATGGCTCCTGTGCTTGTGAAGGAGTGCAAAGAAAGATTGGGAATTGATCTGATTCAAGCGTATGGAATGACAGAAATGGGACCGGCCGTAACGTTTTTGCTAGAGGATGAGCAACTAACGAGGGCTGGATCAGCTGGCCGTGCTTGCTTAAACCATGAAATTCGCATTGTGCAGCCGAAAGAAGATGGTCCGTCCGACCCCGATCACGTGCTGTCTCCAAGGCAGGTTGGCGAGATCATCGTGAAAGGCCCGTGCATGATGATGGGCTATTACAACCGCGAAGAAGCAACAGAAAAAGCGATGTATAAAGGCTGGTACCATTCGGGGGATTTAGGGTATATGGATGAGGATGGATATTTATATGTGGCAGATCGCGTAGATGATATGGTGATCAGCGGCGGTGAAAACGTTTACCCGCGCGAAGTCGAGGATGTGCTCTATGAGCATAAAGGGGTGCTGGATGTTGCTGTGCTTGGGGAGCCGGATGAAAAGTGGGGAGAAAAGGTTGTGGCTTTTATTGTTAAAAAAGATCCCAATTTAACAGCAGAGGAGCTTGAGCGATTTTGCAAAAACAGCGACCAGCTAGCTCCATACAAACGACCGCGCGCCTACTATTTTGTTGATGCGCTGCCGAGAAATGCAAGCGGCAAAATCCAAAAATTTTTACTTCGCGAACAAATGAACCAATCAGCAAAATCATAGGGAGATGAGAAGATGGCAGCAAGCTATTTGCGTGAAGAGCATCGCATTTTTCGCAGCTCCTTTAGAAAATTTTTGGAAAAAGAAGCGGCGCCCTATTACTTAGATTGGGAAAAACAAGGTCTCATTCCGCGTGGTTTTTGGGAGAAAATGGGTGATAACGGTTTTCTTTGTCCGTGGATTGATGAGAAGTACGGCGGCTTATCCGCTGATTTCGGTTATTCTGTGGTCATTAATGAAGAATTAGAAAAAATAGGATCAAGTCTGATTGGGATTGGCCTGCATAATGACATTGTCATTCCATATATTGAATCTTATGGAACAGAGGAACAAAAGAAAAAATGGTTGCCAAAGTGCTTAACAGGAGAAATGATTACGGCCATTGCGATGACCGAACCGGGGGCAGGATCTGATTTAGCGGATATTTCAACAACGGCGATCAAACATGGCGATTACTATGTTGTCAATGGACAGAAGACGTTTATCACGAATGGCATTCATGCCGACTTAGTCATCGTTGTTTGCAAAACCGATCCGCAAGCCGTGCCGCCTTATAAAGGAATAAGCTTATTGGCTGTGGAACGAGGTACGCCTGGATTTACCCGGGGCAGAAAACTGGAGAAAGTGGGACTGCATGCACAGGATACAGCGGAGCTCTTTTTTAGCGATGCAAAAGTTCCAGCAGCCAATTTGCTCGGCAAAGAAGGACACGGTTTTTATTACTTAATGGAAAAGCTGCAGCAGGAACGCTTGATTGTGGCGATTGCTGCGCAAACGGCAGCGGAAAGAATGTTTGAGCTGACCAAAGAATATGTTAAAAACAGAAAGGCATTTGGACGAGCGATCAGTCAATTTCAAACAATCCAGTTTCGACTGGCTGAGATGGCAACCGAAATTGCTTTGGGTCGGACCTTTCTTGATCATGTCATCGAACAGCATATCGACGGAAGGGATGTGGTCACATCTGTCTCGATGGCGAAATGGTGGATTACTGATATGGCCAAGCGAATAGCGGCAGAAGGAATGCAGCTGCATGGAGGCTATGGCTATATGGAAGAATACGAGATTGCGCGGCGATATCGTGACATTCCAGTCAGTGCGATTTACGCGGGAACAAATGAAATGATGAAAAGGATCATTGCTAAAAATCTGACCCTTTCATAGAAAAAGGAGGAACATCATTTGCTAGAAGGAGTAAAAGTTATTGATTTTTCCCATTATCTTCCTGGTCCATTTGCCAGCCTTCGCTTGGCCGATTTAGGAGCAGAAGTAGTGAAGATCGAACCGCCAACGGGCGATAAGATGCGCGAGCTGGCTGATGAATGTATATTTGCAGCCAATAATGCCGGCAAGCAAAGCATTTCTCTCAATTTAAAGCTGGAGGAGGATGTGCGGATTGCAAAATCGTTAATAAAAGAGGCTGACGTGATCATTGAAAGCTTTCGCCCTGGCGTTATGAAAAGACTCGGTTTGGGCTACGATGAGATCAGCCAAATAAATCCTGCCATTATTTATTGCTCCATTAGTGGCTATGGGCAGAATAGCCCTGCTTCTTTATTAGGAAGCCATGATTTGAACTATATGGCGCTTACCGGTGTATTAGCTCAGCTAAAGGATTCTCAAGGACGCCCTGTCCATCCGACGATTACGATGGCGGATTTCATTGGCAGCCTTCATGCTGTTGAGCAAATGATAGCTGCTTTATATGCACGTGAGCGGACAGGAAAAGGGAGATATCTCGATCTTTCGCTAGTGGACGGACTACTTTCATTGATGACTAACCATTTTGTGCAGGAACACAAAACGAAAAGCAAAAATGGCATTCAGCTGCTTGCAGGTATCATTGTTTCGTATTATTTGTACGAAACAAAAGATGGGAGATACGTGTCGTTAGCCGCCCTTGAACCGAACTTTTGGAAAAATTTCTGTTCGGCTGTAGGTCACCCTGAATGGTGCGAGCACCATATCTCTCCGGCGAATGATGATAACGTCATCTTTCGGGAGATCAAGCAGCTGTTCCAATCGAAAACACTAGAGCAATGGGCGGAGTTTAGTATGCAGATTGATTGTTGCCTTACTCCTGTTTTCGAAACAGATGAAGCAAAAATCTTATTTTCGAGCGAACGGTATCGAAAAATGATTCATATAGAGGAGGATCGAATAGAAGTGGCGACTTGCTATGATCGCGAGTTGCTCAAAAAGCGGTCACATGCACCAAAAATCAATGAGCACAAGCAGGATTTCATTTATTCAATAGGAGAGTGATGAACGATGATGAATGTGCCATTAAATATCGCGACGATGCTGGAGAGAGCGGAAGCACTTTTTCCAAAAAAGCAGGTTATTTCCCGGATGAAATCTGGTATTGTTCGCCATACCTATAGAGAAATCGGTGAAAGGACGCGAAGGCTTGCAAGCGCTCTAAAACAGCTAGGCGTGGAAATAGGGGATCGCGTCGGTACGCTTGCTTGGAATCATCATCGGCATTTGGAGGCGTATTTCGCTATTCCGGGAATTGGAGCTGTGCTGCATACGATTAACATTCGGCTGTCTCCAGAGCATATTGCCTATATTATTAATCATGCAAATGACCGTGTGCTGCTGATTGATGAAGATTTTCTTCCGGTCATTGAAAACATAAAAAACGAGATTCCTAATGTTCAAGCCTTTATTGTGATGACAGAAGAGGACAGCGTGCCAGAGACGTCTTTGTCCCCTGTCTATCATTATGAAAATCTGCTGCAAAAAGGAGAGGCTCATTTTGCCTTTCTTAAAAATATGGATGAAAATAGTCCTTCGGGCATATGTTACACCTCGGCAACGACGGGATGGCCGAAGGGGGTTGTTTACTCGCATCGCGCGACAGTGCTGCATAGTATGGCGCTGGGGCTTGCCGATAGCGCTGGTTTATCCGAAACCGATGTAGCCATGCCGGTGGTGCCGATGTTTCATGTGAATGCGTGGGGACTTCCATTTGCTGCCGTGTGGTTTGGAACAACGCTTGTGATGCCTGGTGCAGCCTTTACTCCGAAAATTTTAGCGGAACTGATGGAAGTGGAAAAAGTGACTCTTGCTGCCGGAGTGCCGACGGTGTGGCTTGGCTTGCTAAAGGAGTTGGAGAAAGAAGACTATGATTTAAGTAGTGTGAAGCGTATTTTATGCGGAGGGGCGGCAGCTCCAAAAGGTCTGATTCGCGCTTTTGAAGAAAGAGGGATTCCGTTTGTCCATGCATATGGTATGACAGAAACAAGCCCGCTTGTCGTGCTTTCTCGTCTCAAAAGCTATCAGCAGCATTTATCTAAAAATGAGAAACTGGATATTCGGGCTAAGCAAGGCTTTCTCGTTCCTGGAGTCGAAATGAAGGTGATTGGCAAGGACGGTGATGTATCATGGAACGGAACAGAAATGGGGGAGCTATGTTTGCGTGGACCGTGGATTGCTAGCGAGTATTATCATGAAGAACGAAGCAAGGAATCGTTTCGCGATGGCTGGCTTTATACAGGAGATGTCGTAACGGTTGATGAAGAAGGCTTTATTAAGATTGTCGACCGTACGAAAGATGTCATCAAAAGCGGTGGGGAATGGATTTCTTCGGTAGATTTAGAGAATGCCTTAATGGCCCATGAGGCCGTATTTGAAGCAGCCGTGGTCGCCGTGCCTCATCCAGAATGGCAGGAACGTCCGGTTGCCTGCGTGGTTGTCAAAGAAGGGAAAACAGTCACAAAAGATGAACTGTACGATTTTTTGCGTCCGCAGTTTGCTAAATGGTGGCTTCCAGATGAAATCGTGTTTGTCGATGAAATTCCCAAAACAAGTGTCGGGAAATTTTTGAAAACGAAATTGCGCGAGCAGCTGCGTAGTTATTTTACCAATACAAATTAGGAGGGAAGGGCATGTTGCAATCCGTTGCGGTTATCGGCTCCGGTTTAATGGGAAGCGGAATTGCTCAGTCGCTGGCCATGGGTGGGAAAACTGTATATTTATACGATATTTCCGACTCCGCTCTTGAGAAAGGAAGAGATTCGATTCGCAAAAGTCTAGCGCGATTTGTGAAGTCTGGTAAATGGAGTGAGCAGCAGGTGGAGGATGTGCTGAATCGAATTCAGACAGGCACGAATCTACAAACGGCTATAAAGGATGTGGATGTGGTGATCGAAGCGGTTCCAGAGCAGCTAGCACTAAAAAAAGAGGTGTTTAAACAACTGGATCGCTATGCGAAGCAGGAAGCCGTGTTGGCCACGAATACCTCTGAGTTAAGTGTGACGGCGATTGCTTCAGCCACGCAACGGCCGAGCCAGGTAATCGGCATGCATTGGTTCAATCCTGCGCCGGTGATGAAGCTGATTGAAATCGTGAAAGGAGTCCCTACATCTGAGAAAACGATTCGAATCATTGAGCAATTGTCTCAAGAGATTGGAAAAGAAACGGTAGTAGTGGAAGACAGGCAGGGGTTTGTCACTACACGAGCCATTGCTGCTCATATGATTGAATGCATCCGGATGTATGAGGAGGGAGTCGCTTCCGCAGAACATATTGATAAAGCGATTTGTCTCGGCCTAAATTATCCGATGGGACCACTCGAGCTTGCTGACTTAGTCGGCTTGGATACCATGCTATTTGTCAGTGAAAACATGACAGAGGCATATGGAGATCGCTTTCGCCCGCCGCAAATACTTCGAAAGCTTGTTGAAGCAGGTCATTTAGGTAGAAAAACAGGAAAGGGATTTTACACATATCACGAATGAAAGAAGGGAAAATGTTGTGCGAGAAGTGGTAATTGTCGAAGCAGTGCGCACGCCTGTCGGCAAGCGTAATGGAGTATTTCGTGAGGTTCATCCTGTTCATCTTGCCGCCGCGGTGCTTGCTGAAGTAGTCGATCGTGCGGGAATTGACAAGCCTCTCGTTGAGGATATTGTTATGGGATGTGTGACTCCTATTGGTGAGCAGGGGTATAATATCGGGCGGCTGGCTGCACTGGAAGCAGGCTTTCCTGTCGAAGTGCCCGCTGTACAAATTAACCGGATGTGCGGATCGGGCCAGCAGGCCATTCATTTCGCTGCTCAAGAAATTCGTTCAGGGGATATGGAGATTACGATTGCTGCAGGAGTGGAAAGTATGACAAAAGTTCCGATTTTAAGCGACGGAAACGACCAGACCATTCCACCATCCTTGCATGGAAAATATGAATTTGTGCATCAAGGCATTTCTGCAGAGCTCATCGCTGAAAAATATGGGCTTACACGCGAGGAGCTTGATGCCTATGCATATGAGAGCCATCGTCGGGCGCTTCAGGCACAAGAAAAGGGGGTATTTGCCCAAGAAATTGTACCTGTGCACGGGCGGGACCAAGAAGGAAACGAGATCGTTGTTATAAAAGATGAAGGGCCGCGGCAAGATACATCGCTGGAGGCGCTGGCTTTATTGAAACCGGTATTCAAGCAAAAAGGAAAAATTACAGCCGGAAATGCAAGTCAAATGAGTGATGGAGCAGCTGCTGCGCTATTAATGGACGCAGGGACCGCCTGCCGCCTCGGAATTGTGCCGAAGGCAAGAATCATCGCGCAAACCGTTGTTGGCTCTGATCCCACATATATGCTGGATGGGGTGATTCCAGCAACGAAAAAAGTCTTGCAAAAAGCGGGTCTTACCATTGATGATATGGATCTGGTCGAGATTAATGAAGCGTTTGCACCTGTTGTGCTAGCATGGCAAAAGGAAATCGGCATCCCGCTTTCGAAGGTAAATGTCAATGGAGGAGCGATTGCCCTCGGTCATCCGCTTGGCGCAACTGGAGTTAAACTGATGACCTCTCTTGTTCATGAGCTTGAACGCAGACAGAAGAGATATGGTTTGTTGACGATTTGTATTGGACATGGGATGGCCACTGCTTCGATTATTGAGCGATGGAATGCATAAAGGGGATGGCCCAAAACGCGTTAGTGTTTTGGGCCATCCCCTTTTTATGATGCTTTTGCTTTTAATGATTTATTCGGCAGCTTCCAATTATATGTATATGATAGAATACGAAGGGCGGCAACGATCATAAAGAGAATATATAATCGAATAGGAGAGTGAGCTGCCCCAATTCCAACGGCTAATCCCGCTAAAATAGCCCAAACAGCATAAATTTCGGCACGAAGCACGAGCGGTTTTCGCCCGGCTAGCAAATCCCTAATGATCCCGCCTCCACTGCCTGTTAAAACAGCGGCTACAATGACAGCGCTCAGCGGATGCCCCATTTTGGCTGCATATAAAGCTCCTTGAATGGCAAATGCAGATAATCCGAGCGCATCAAAAAAATTCCCCCATCTTTGCCAGTGGGGCAGCATTTTTTGCGGGAACAGATAAATAACGGTCATAGCAAAGAGGGCTATATGAAACAGCATGCCTTGATCCCATAGTGCTGATACAGGAACACCGATCAGCAAATTGCGAATCGCTCCACCGCCAAAGGCAGTCACAATTCCGAGAATATAGACGCCCAAAATGTCATACTCCTCTTCCATAGCGACAATAGCGCCACTAATGGCAAAAGCAACCGTACCGATAATACTCAATATTTCCCAGGTCATACGGCAAATCCCTTTCTTCATCGTATTACGGTAAACATTTTAGGCGGAATAGATAAGAAAATCAATCATCATTTTTTGGCCGTTTCCTATAAGGGGATTTTGAGAATGAGATATGATTTCATGACAAAAACATAAGAAAAAAGCTTGTATATGGTATTCTACCATAAGATAAATTTCTATCGCTGAGAATTTGTATCCTTCGTCATATCTAATGAAGCAATATCCATAAACGGCTTCTAATCACCCTATGTCCATTTGACGTCCCGATTTTCCCAGTCTGTTTCCATCGTTTTTATGAACAAGTGATAAAGGACTATATAAATGTAACCTAACGTGTTAATATTTGTATGGATATGAAGTTCCGTCATTTTTGGATGATCAGGATTCTGTCACGCGTGAGGAGCAAAGGGGAAGTCAAAGTGTACCTCTGGTTGCCCAAAACAATGGAGCCTTTTCTTTTCTGGATTCGTCGTTCCATCTTTAAGGTGCCATCATGTCATTTCTTGAGTAGATGGGGGACAAAACATTATAGTAGAAATATAAGCAGCCGAAATCGCCTAAGGGCTGTGTGAAAGTTGGCTTGAACGGATATAAACAATATAATGAGAGTGTTTTAAGGCTGAAAAATCAGCAAAGCCAAAGACAACATGATCAAGTTTATAAGTTAAAAAAAGCGACGGCATGGTTCGTCATAAAAGATCTAAGAAAAAGTAATGACCAGCCGTTGCTCAGAAAGAGGGGAGCATATTGCAGGAGATTCAAAAAAGCGATCGAGAAAGAGTCATCATTGTTGGTTGCCAGCTTGCCGATGAAGATGATGATCGGTTTTCATATTCGATGGAGGAGCTTGCTTCGCTTGTTCATACAGCGCACGGAGAGGTGATCTTGCAGCTTTCACAAAAGCGGGAAGCGGTCCATCCAGCGACATATATCGGAAAAGGAAAAGTTGAGGAGCTTGCTCGACTTGTGGAGAAGCTTGAGCCAGATGTAATTATTTTCAATGATGAGCTATCGCCAAGCCAAGCCCGGAATCTTTCTAAGCTGTTGGAAGCAAGAGTAATTGACCGTACCCAGTTGATTTTAGACATATTCGCGCAGCGAGCTCGCTCGAAGGAAGGAAAGCTGCAAGTCGAACTTGCCCAGTTGCAATATTTATTGCCGCGTTTAAGCGGGCAGGGTGTACAGCTTTCTCGTCTAGGCGGCGGAATTGGCACAAGGGGACCGGGAGAAACGAAGCTAGAAACCGACCGTCGTCATATCCGTCGCCGCGTTGATGAGATTAAAAATCAGCTAAAATGGGTAGTGGAACATCGCGTGCGTTATCGTGAACGCCGTAAGAAAAACAGGACATTTCAAATCGCGCTTGTTGGCTACACTAATGCAGGAAAATCAACGCTATTTAACCGTTTGACCAACGCTGATTCATTTGAAGAAAATTTACTGTTTGCTACGTTAGATCCTCTGACACGAAAATTCATCTTACCAAGCGGCTATACAGCGTTATTGACCGATACGGTCGGTTTTATTCAAGACTTGCCGACAACTCTTGTGGCTGCTTTTCGATCGACGTTGGAAGAAGTGAAAGAGGCTGATTTGATTTTGCATGTCGTTGATTCTTCAAATTTGGATTATGTTCAGCATGAACAGACGGTTTACGATTTGCTACAAGATCTTGAGGTGTCAGCTATTCCAATTGTCACGATTTACAATAAGAGAGATCTTGCTGATAAGAATTTTATCCCAAGCTCGAGAACAGATTCGATTTTTATTAGTGCTTTAAATGAAACCGATCTGCAACAGCTTCGTCAATTTATTGAAACAGCAATGATTGAAGCAATGGAGCCTTATGATGTGTCAGTGTCGGCGTGTGATGGAAAATTGCTTGCCCAATTAAAGACAGAAACCATTTTACAAACATTGCATTACCATGAGGAGAAAGAAATGTACGAATGCCAAGGGTTTATTTTGCCAGAACACCCGCTGTATCCACAGCTTAAAACTGCGCAACTCTAGCATGTATACGGAATTGAGCAATGGGGCTAGTTTCGGACAGGTTGGCCCCAGTGCGCTTTTTCCGCAATGTCTCCGAACGTTCTTATTGGGAAATTAGGTGGAAAAGCATGGCTTTCGTGCTCTTTGCCGACTGGCTTCAAATGGGGCTTTCAATGGGCGAATGGCACGGGTCAAAGGGCTTTCCGCAGACCTTGGCGCAAAATAGGAAAAGCGATAAGAATATCATAGACCATTGAGAAATTCAGCATAGAAAGGGTTTGTTTTATGTTTCAGCATTTAAAATACGGCAAAGAAATTGCAGTACTTGTTCAAGAAGTAGAGGAGCGCATAGCTCCAATGCATAAAGAAATCGAGCAGCGAATCGATTATAACCAGTATCGTGTTCTCGAAAGCTTTCGGCGCCATCAAGTCAGCGACGCTCATTTTATTCCTACAACGGGATATGGATACGATGATATCGGGCGCGACACACTTGAAAAGGTGTATGCAGATGTGTTTGGCGGAGAAGCGGGGCTTGTTCGGCCGCACATTATTTCTGGAACACATGCTATCTCGATTGCGTTATTTGGGATCCTTCGCCCTGGAGATGAGCTGCTCTACATTACGGGAAAGCCATATGATACGCTTGAGGAAATTGTCGGCATTCGTGGAGACGGCAGCGGATCGCTAAAAGAATTCCATATCCGTTATCGAAGCGTTCCTTTGACCGCAGAGGGGAAAATAGATGTTGAGGCTGTGAAAAACGCTATTCATGAGCGTACGAAGATGATTGGGATACAGCGCTCAAAAGGGTATGATCCTCGTCCTTCCTTTACGATTGCTGAGATTGAAGAAATGATCCGTCTTGTCAGATCGATAAAACGAGATGTAGTTGTATTTGTTGATAATTGCTACGGAGAATTCGTCGAAGAAAGGGAGCCTTGCCACGTGGGCGCCGATCTTATTGCTGGTTCTCTTATAAAAAATCCAGGAGGGGGGCTGGCGAAAACGGGAGGATATCTTGTCGGCAAAAAAGAATATATAGAAATGTGCTCTTACCGAATGACCTCTCCTGGTATTGGTGCAGAAGCGGGCGCTTCTCTTTATAGCCTGCAGGAAATGTATCAGGGCTTTTTCTTGGCGCCGCATATTGTCGGGCAAGCACTGAAGGGAGCGATATTTACGGCTGCGATGCTTGAGCGTGTCGGCATGAATACATATCCAGCATGGGATGCAAAGCGTACAGATCTTATTCAATCGGTGCAGTTTGATGACCCAAAGAAAATGGTTGCATTTTGCCAAGCTATTCAATTTGCCTCACCGATCAATTCTCATTTTATGCCATATCCAAATTATATGCCTGGGTATGAGGATGATGTGATTATGGCAGCTGGAACATTTGTTCAAGGAGCAAGTATTGAACTGACAGCAGATGGTCCGCTTCGTCCTCCATATGTAGCCTATGTACAAGGAGGATTAACGTACTCCCACGTAAAAATTGCGATTTGTACAGCACTTGATCACCTGATAGAAAAAGGTTTGATTTCTTTGTGAGAAAATATAACATTGTATTGACATATTACCTGACATTGTAATAAAATAAAAATATATGATTAAAGGAGGCGTTTGACATGAGTAGCAACATTCGACGTTCTATGCCGTTGTTTCCAATCGGCATTGTCATGCAATTAACAGAGTTGTCTGCTCGTCAAATCCGCTATTATGAGGAACATGGACTTGTTTCTCCTGCAAGAACGGAAGGAAATCGGCGTCTTTTTTCTTTTAATGACATCGACCGACTTCTTGAAATAAAAGATTTGATTGACCAAGGGGTAAATCTGGCTGGAATCAAGCAGATTTTTGCAGCGCGTCAGTCTGAAGCGAACCGTGAGCCGGCGGGAGAGAAAGTGGAAAAGGTTGTTAAGCAACAATTGTCAGATGAAGAACTGCGAAAAATGTTGAGAGCAGAGCTTATGCAAGCTGGACGCTTTAATCGCGCATCGCTTCGCCAAGGCGACATTGCCCGCTTTTTTCATTAAGTTAGTTTATTTTATGCTTTATATAAAGAATAATAGGGAGGATTTGGCATGGCGAAATATACAAAAGAAGATATCATCCGCATTGTCCAAGAGGAAAATGTCAAGTATATCCGTTTGCAATTTACGGATATATTAGGAACCATCAAAAACGTAGAAATTCCAATTAGCCAGCTACAAAAAGCGCTAGATAACAAGATTATGTTTGATGGTTCGTCCATTGAAGGATTTGTTCGCATTGAGGAATCTGATATGTATTTGTATCCGGACTTGGATACATTTGTGATTTTCCCATGGACAGCAGAAAAAGGGAAAGTGGCTCGTTTCATTTGTGATATTTACAATCCAGATGGTACTCCGTTTGAAGGATGCCCTCGTTATAATTTAAAACGCATGTTAAAGGAAATGGAAGCGTTAGGCTTTACGGCTTTTAACCTTGGTCCCGAGCCAGAATTCTTCCTATTTAAGCTTGATGACAAAGGAAATCCGACACTTGAATTAAACGATAATGGTGGCTACTTTGACTTGGCGCCGACAGACTTAGGGGAGAATTGTCGCCGCGATATTGTGCTTGAGCTTGAAGAAATGGGATTTGAAATCGAAGCCTCCCACCATGAAGTAGCACCTGGTCAACATGAAATTGATTTTAAATATGCTAACGCGGTAAAGGCGTGCGACGATATTCAAACATTTAAACTTGTGGTGAAAACAGTGGCTCGCAAGCATGGCTTGCATGCGACATTTATGCCAAAACCGCTCTTTGGCGTGAACGGATCAGGAATGCATTGCAACTTGTCATTGTTCAAACACAATGAGAATGCGTTTTTTGACCCAAATGGCGATTTACAATTGAGTGAGGTTGCCCGTCAGTTTATCGCTGGTGTATTAAAGCATGCACCGAATTTTACAGCTGTGACAAATCCGACGGTGAATTCTTATAAACGTCTTGTGCCTGGATATGAAGCGCCATGCTATGTGGCTTGGTCTGCGCGCAATCGCAGCCCGCTGATCCGCATCCCTGCTTCCCGCGGCATGAGCACACGGATTGAGGTTCGCAGTGTCGACCCTGCAGCTAACCCATATTTAGCAATGGCTGTGCTGCTTGCGGCTGGCTTAGACGGAATTAAAAACAAATTAACTCCTCCAGATCCAGTTGATCGCAATATTTACGTCATGACAAAAGAGGAGCGCCTTGAAGAAGGAATCGTTGATTTGCCGTCAACATTAGCTGAAGCACTGCAAAATTTAAAATCCGATGAAGTGATGATTCATGCGCTAGGAAAGCATTTATTTGAACATTTCGTCGAAGCGAAGGAAATTGAATGGGATATGTTCCGCACACAAGTCCATCCGTGGGAACGCGATCAATACATGGCCCTTTATTAATCGTAAAACCCCTTGACCCTCTAGGTGTTGAGGGGGTTTTATATTGTGGGTAAAAGCAATCAATCTAATCATTGATAAAGGGCACCCACAAAAATTGATAAAAAAATTACTCCATAATTGAGGAGAGATAATCTTCATATTTATTCATTGAATCTTGATCGATCTTTTGGCTAACATTGGAACAAATATCCGATGTAATTTACATTGAACTATTACATAAAAAGAGTCTCTCTTCTGCCTATAATGTCTAGTAGTCAATATATAGACCGAAAATAAGAAAATAGGAGATATTATTAGATAAAAATCCTCTTTATTGAATTCCTTTTTTGGAATAAAAATGATAATTTGTTGCTGAGTAATAGAGTACTGTCAATAACGATTTAAAATTGGTTCTTACGCTAATTTGGGGAGATGACTTTCTATTAACTACATGGGTATAATCAAAATAAAGGGGTTCGTAACGATGATTCCCCTTTCTTGGTCTCCTCTTGATTCCACTATCGAGTGACTAGATGTGTCTGATGCCGGTGATCATTTACGTTTAACGGTAAAAAGCAACCGAGAGTCTTCTCCCTGTCCTGCCTGTCATCATGTTTCCTCCCGCCCGCATCGTCGGTATACACGTGTGATTCAAGATCTTCCTATCGCTGATCAGCCTGTTCGACTCCTGCTTATTTCTCGAAAATGGTTTTGTGATGATTCTTCCTGTTCCGTTCAAGTGTTTACAGAGCGTTATGACTGGCTGGCGCCGCATGGCCGCCGTACGCTTTGGGCAGAACACCCTTTGCGACAAATGGCCTTTTCCACGAGTTGTTTAGCTGCGGAAAAGATGGCACAGGCGATTCATCTGCCTATCAGCCATGATTCATTGTTAACGATGATTCACAAAACTCCTATTCCTGGAGAGGTGTCTCCCTTTCCTCGGAGTCGATGATGTTGCTTTTCGAAAAGGCCATACGTATGGAGCGATCATTTGTGATCTTTGCCGTCATCATCCTGTTGCTCTCTTGCCAAATCGGCTTCCGCAAACACTTACCGAATGGCTGAAAATCGATTCCCATGTACAAGTGATGAGCCGGGATGGATTGACAGCATTCCGTCAAGGGATGGCCAATGCCAATCCTTCCATCCTTCATGTTTACGATCAATGGCATTTGATCGGGAACGCGAAGAAGAGACTGGATTTTCTTCTTTTATCCCTCGTTCCTTCTGTGATGACATGGAGTGAATCGAACACATTTGTTCGTGAAATCGAAAGGACAAAGGCAGAAAAGAGGAAAAAGGAGCGCCAGGAACAAAAATGGGCACTCATTCAAGAAATCCAAACGGCTCATCCATCAGGGAAGAACATTTCTAGGCTTGCGAAGGAATAGAAGCTGGATCGGAAAACGGTGAAAAAATATCTCCAGACGACAACTCCGCCACCAATTCATCGACGAAAAAGAAAAACACCGATTTCCCCTTTTTTGAACCGTGTCATCGAGTTAGAAGCCCAAGGACAAACCATTCCATCTATCGATTCTCTTCTTCGCAAAGAAGGATATTCCGGCACGTTTTCGTCGGTACGAACCACGGTAGAAACGATTCGACGGAATCGGAAGAGGAATGATCCATCGACGTTGGAACAGCGTATCTCAAGAAAACAGCTGGCTTATTGGATATGGTCGCCGTATCATCGACTTTCAGAAAAAGAGAAAACCGATCTGGAACAATGCCTAAAGGATCCAGCTGTCCGTCCTGTCTATGAAGTGGTGCAAGAATATCGGGAGGTCGTGGATCAAAGAGATTATGACCGTTTTCTTGTTTGGCTGCGTCATCAGCTTTTGGATTCAAAACAGCGGTTTTATCCATATGCTCGGCGTTTGCGCAGCGATTGGCAGGCCGTAAAACACGCTTTTCTTCTCCCATACAGCCATGGTGTGCTGGAAGGGCCAATCAACCGATTGAAAACGATTAAAACGAATGATGGATGGCCGAGCTGGATTCGCTCTGTTAGAAAAACGTGTTCTCTATAGGCTGTAATCATTATTTTAATAAAACAATAAAAATCTCCAACAGGATGATAGGTAATCATTCACCAAAAGAACGTAAGAACCTTAAAATTCCCCAATTTTAACGAAATGAAATTCCCCATTATGAATGTTTAATTAGGCAATTGGGCAGGATAAACTCCTGCTTTTTTCTTTTCTCGTAGACGATAAGAATCGCCTTTGATATTAAAGGTAATGGCGTGATGTAATAGGCGATCTAAAATCGCTGTCGCTCGTACATCATCACCGAATACTTTCCCCCATTCGAGATAGGATTTATTCGATGTGAGAATCATAGAGCCTTGTTCATATCGTTTCGATACGATCTGAAAAAAGACATTCGCGAAGGATTATAAGGATTCTTTTTTATTCTTCTCCTCCGCTTTATGCACAACCCATTTAAAATGTTAAATAACTTCCTTGATTTCTTTTTTTTCTTATATCAAAAAAGTTCATTTGTTCGATGCTGTACTCTTTAGTGAACTGATTGATTCTTGCTAATTCTTTATCGTTATCAGTCAGCCAACCTTTCAAACGTTTCCGTATCAGGTGTCTGGTTACTGTTTTATATCCAAATATATAAATTAACCCATGGTGCTAGATAGCATCCTGTCACGACCGGACAGCTGCGAAAACCGTGATGGTCCAACTTCCTCATCCGTATACACTTGGCGACAAAGGATAGGTGAGCCAAGACTTGCAAAAGAAGCTGTATGATGAATACAAGATTACTTTTTGGACGCCCGTTCGGAAAAACCAGAAAATCCATCAATCGAAAGCATGGAAACGATGGATGAAACGAAAGCGCAAAGTCATGGAAACCGTGTTTTCCGTTCTCATTGATCAGTACCGAATCACAGAGATTCGAGCCAACTCTGTTTATGGATTTGAATCAGCTTTGGATGGCATTTTACTCGCTTATTCACTCGTCATTCTTGGGCTAGTTGAGCGTTAAGGTTCAACTAGCACCACGGGTATAAATTAATATTGATTTTTTGCTTAATTCTTCCTGAGTGGGTTTCTTTTCTTGTCTTAACTATTTAAACGGTCACCTAACACTATATGAGTAGGACGATCATCAAAAAGAAGATGTCATTACAAGTTGGGGTCCGGAAACGAATTGGAGATGTTTTATCTGTGTTGATAGATCGGGAACAATCAGTGTATTTAATGTCGCGTGTGTGTTGTCTGACATATAGTAAAATTGGAAATTATTTATTTCTTCGAGTGGTATTTAGACCATGATTGAAAGAAGCGAGAAAAATAAAGAACGTATCCACGAAAGTCTCTTCTACTTATGCTGATGAGGCTTTTTGTCGTGTAAATGCCATTAATAAGTGAGGCGGTGATATCAATGAGGAAAACATAAGAATCAAATAAATAACATATTGTTTATTGTACTAAAAAATGAAAAGGAGTTGTTAGATCATATGGCATTTACTTATTATCCACATGATCCGGCCGTTAATCGAAAGTATGATCCGGTAGAAGCGTCATATTATTTGTATCAAGAGTATTTCATTCGACAAAACCATTGGAACACCCATGCGGGTAAGGCTGAACATGGGCATGATTTCAAGGGTGCTAGCCCTATGAGAATGTCTATTGATCTTATGTTTTTAATCGAGTTGTATCGGCAACTTCGAGCGCGCAGTGATTCACGTCAAAGCGATCTATTGAATCGTTTGACAGTTTGGCTTGATTTTTTCTATGGAGGATTAAAAAGTGTACAAAATGACTCTGGAAGTTGGTACACAGCCCCATTCAGTGGTCCTTCTACTGGATTTGTGGTCAATGTTATGTCACAAGCCTATAACCACTTGCCTGTAGATGCCACACGTCTAGCCAAATACAAAGAAATCGCCGATTTAGGAGCACAGGCCATTGCTACTCAAGAAACCCAATATTTCTACAATGGAACAGGGCCTTATGACGGTCCAGAATGGTATACGAAGGGATTAGCTGTATATGATTGCGGACGATATTGTGCAGATGGAAGTGGGTATGCCAAATCTCCTGCCCGTCGTCATAACGCTATTGCCACTAACGCAGGAGCGTTAGGACGTCATGCATATCATGTCGCACGTATTAATGGCTATCCGGATCCAGCGAATTATCCTTATCGTGCATCATTAGTGCGTTTAGCTCAATATATCAAAAACTGTCAGCTTTCTAATGGCGGTTGGAAAACAGGAAGTCTGAGTGGAGCGGATGAAGGATCATACTGGCGTTGCAGCACAGCCAATAATCAACAAGAATTTGTAATCGGAGCGACATGTTTAGCCCCTGTCCATTACAACATGTATGACATTATTGGATTAGAATGGGCTGGTCACGGCACCACTTATACACCACAGTATCAAAGACCATCATCCATCTTTGTGGATGCAGCTGAGTTAGGCGGTAATTTTTATGCGACGCTAGTACAAAGAACGAACAAGTTCCCTGTATATACGGATGGGAATAACTATGGAACACACAACATTGTCGATGTAAACGCATTGTATCGAGCGGGTCAGTCTGACTGTTGGGATTTCCATACTAGCGATACAGAAGTGCCGTCTTGGTATTTAGGTGTGGCTTTCTTAGGTAAAAACTATCAAGGGTTAGTGGACCAATGCTTTAAAAGAGAAGGATTTATGGAAATGGCTGCACATGATCATGGAGCATTTGATGATCCGGCTACTGTTTACGTAGGTAAAATCGATTTTCGGGGTGATGGTACGATCCTGAAAGATTGGTATGTTCATTCTAATAGACAAACAGCTAAATGGGGATATCAAAATGAGCCGTGCTTCCATCGGGTATTGCTGGGATTAACAGGCTGCATGGAAAAAGGGCTAACGATTTACGGTTAATAGTGGGACCGCCTGCAATTGGCAGGTGGCTCTTTTTTGATTACAAGCTAGGTGAAAGGCATGGAACGATACCAAAATAACAAAGAAAAGAAACATAAGATAAGCATATGAACAGTACAAGTGTAAAGAATGTATATGGGCCTTATGACAATAGAAGAAGATCGTGGAATGCTTTTTTACTCAGTGTGTGAGGAGATTAGGTCTTTAGTTGGAAAATAAGAGAAAATTGGTTTTTTTATTGAAAATATTAAAAAAATGGGTTAGACTTATTTTTGGAAATATTTTTATATGTTAACAGATTAATGTATTTATATGTTAACAGACTAATTTATTTTAAGGGGGTATATTAATTTGTCAAAACTAAAAAGACTCACAATTTTATTACTCACAGTTTTTTTAATTTTCCCAACTATAACTCTAGGAAAAGTTTCGGCTGCTACAAACAAAATTTTTTTGATGCCTACCTCTGGAACTATTACACAAGGATTTAAAGCAGGAGAACATTTTGGAATTGATATTGCAAATAGCGCAGCAAATGTTAAAGTCAATGCTGCAGCAAATGGTGTTGTTTCTCGTTCTTATTATTCATCTAATGGTTATGGCAACGTTGTTTTTATCCAACATAATATTAATGGACAAACGTGGGAAACTGTTTATGCACATTTAAGCAGTAGAGCTGTGTCAGTAGGAGCCACAGTATCAAAAGGCCAGTTCATAGGATATATGGGCAATACGGGGAATTCAACAGGGCAACACTTACATTTTGAGGTACATAAAGGTTTGTGGAACGACAGCAAAAGTAACGCGGTCAATCCTTTAGAATATTTATATACCAGTGATGGTGGAACAGTAGAAGAAGGATCTTATCGACTTTTAACCGGTGTCTTTGCCACAGAAGCTGATCAAAAAGCAGCTGCAGATCGTTTAAGACAAGAAACAGGTTGGGTGGTTTATACAGTTAATGAAAACGGTCTTAGACTTAAAACAGGTACGTTCTCAACTAAAGAGGCAGCTATAAATGGTCAAAATTTAATCAAAAATAAATTTGGATGGGTTTCGTATATTAAACAAGAGTATTTTCGGTTAGTAACAGGAATTTTTGCTACAGAGGCAGATCAACAACGAGCATATGATAGATTAGTACAAGATACTGGCTGGGTAGTTTACAAAATTAGTGATAATGGTTTGAGACTAAAAACTGGAGTATTTGCAACGAGAAGTGCAGCGGAAAATGCTCAGAATTTATTAAAAAATAATTATGGTTGGGTTTCATACATTAATGTAGAAGAAGTTAAATTAGAACAATAATAATTTTATGGCACCTTTCGAGGTGCTTTTTTATTTAGAAAAAAGAAAACCTGCTCTTTTATTGGATTGATCCTACCGCTAATCTGAATAACAGTTCCACTAATTCAATTGCAGGCAAGTTTGCTTACTTTTATCTTCAGAGCCCATCATTCTTTAAGCCAGATACGATTTGGAAGACGATGATATTCTCCTTGCAATCTGTCATATAGTGACAAGTAAATGATAACAAATGTATGTTAATTTTAGTATAAGTCTATATAGACCGATATCAAAGGTCACGACAGATTATTTTGTTCTGAGATATAGTACGATTGTATGATAGATATTTGATTGGAGCCGACGCCACTAAATTAGACGGCGTTTTTCATTTCTGCACAAAAAAGCCCTTTGGCGAAGGGGAAGTTCAGGCCAAAGGACGATGAGAAGAGATTATTCAACATATAAATAACACATTATTTTCCAGGTGTAAAGACTTTTAGGGGGGTGCTTTTATTAGAGATGACGAAAAAATGATGTAAAAAATCTTTTACTGTATTGTATAGACGAAAGAGGGAATATATGTGAGTTTTGTTAGTATAGTTCTAATGAAAGCTTGATTTCAATAGTGTCTGATGAAGAAAAATTTGGAAATGATGAAGTGCTTGAGGAGAATATCGGGGAATTTAGAAAGATAAAAGATAAGAATTCTATTGCCTATGCTGAAATGTATGGGTTGTGTATTGAAAATTCCTTGGTTAATCCAAGAAGCAAAACAATTAAGAGAAAATCAATAAACGGGCTTTTTTATGTTGTAAGGGGGTCCTCTTTGTAACAAAAGATTATGAACGAATTGCCGCATTAGAGGTCAAACGGGCTCCATTGTCAAAAGGCCTCGAACATATCAGGAGCAAATTAGATGTGCATAGTGCAAATTTTTAACACGTAGCGAAGCAGGTTTAAGATTTGGACAAATTGAAACAAAATTGGACAAGCAAGAAAAATTAACAAGATAATCCTTCTATTTTGATGATCGTCAGTGCATTGGCGGTCATTTTTATTTTTTCGTTATAAACTATTTGATAGGATAAAAGAAATGGAAGCAATTCTTTCAATTGGGTTTACGCTTTATGTAACGTTAGATGCTGTTTTATATAGCATCCGGCAAGCAATCAGTTTATTGAATAGGCATATACTCGCCGTGCCCCTCGTCCTAGGTGCTGCATATGCTGCTTTTGAAGCGGAAATTTTTAATGCAGATTTATTAATGGGAGAATCCAGTATTACTAATGACATCGATTAAATATGCACTTGAAAAAGGAGTGGATAAATAATGGTGAAAATTGTGCTTGATGCGGGACATGGCGGAACAGATAGCGGAGCTGTAGGAAATGGTTTGCTTGAAAAAAATCTGACTTTGAACATCATCAAAAAAATCGGGAATTTGCTTGCCGAATATGAAGGTGTAGATATCATCTACACACGGACGGATGATCGTTTCATCGAATTGTCAGAGCGTGCGGCTATCGCAAACAGGGCGGATGCGGATTTCTTCCTATCTGTCCACATTAATGCTGGTGGCGGAACAGGATTTGAGTCATACATTTACAATGGCAACGTCAGCTCAGCCACTATCGCATATCAAAATGTAATTCATGCAGAGATCTTGAAAGCAATCGGCAACATGACTGACCGAGGCAAAAAACGAGCCAACTACGCGGTACTGCGCGAAACGAATATGCCGGCATTGCTCACAGAAAACCTATTCATTGACAATGTAAACGATGCGGCCAAGTTGAAGTCAGAACAATTTCTTTTGCAAGTCGCGCATGGCCATGTCGAAGGGCTTGTGAAAGCATTTGGTTTGAAGAAGAAAGCAGCAGCTTCCCAAACCAAAACAGATACAAATACCAAAGAAAAGCTCTACCGTGTGCAAGTGGGTGCCTTCACTGACAGAGAAAACGCGGAACGTCTCGTAGAAGAATTGAAGAAAAAAGGATACCAAGCGATTATCATTTGATTGCGCCTCCTGCCTTCGGGCGGGGGACTTTTTTATTTTTACGACATTGTTCGACAATATTTTTGGTCTTTATGTGATATTTTGTAAGAAAAAAGGTATAAAAGAGGGGGATAAACAATGAGAAAAATACTAATGATTCCTTTGGCTGCATTTTTGTTGTCTGCCTGCAATGATGTGGATACGATTAAGCAAAGTGAGGATGAAAAAGCTAAAGCAAAGGTAGAAGAAAGTGCAAAGAATGAAGATACGGACAAGGGTACAAAAGAGAAAAAAGAGGATATTTGGACCTATTACGAAAATGCGACTTGGTCTGATGATTTCAAAGGGTTGAAAACAACCATACAAAAAGTTGTGGCAAGTGATAAAGCTCCTGGACTTGATGAAGAAGGGAATGAAATAACAACATCGGCTGTTGGTGTTAAATTTCAAATAGAGAATACTACTGAAGGAAAATTTACTACTTATCCAGACCAAGCTGTTTTAGTCACAAGCACAGGTGAACAAATTGAAACGCCAGACATGTTTGTTTCCGATCATCTAGGTGGAGAAATTGATAAAGGTGTTATAAAAGAAGGAGACGTTATTTGGTATCTAAAGCGCGGAAACGCAGAAAAAATTCAATGGATTAAATTAAAATGGTCTGCACATGTTGGAGGAGAAGATAATTTTGAAGGTGAAACAAAAGAATACGAGATTGAATTAAAACTGAAGTAATGAAACTCACTCTTTTTGAGTAGGTAAATAAGGTTTTCTAAATAAAAAACTGAAATATTAGGAGTGAAAAAAATGACACGAACGATGGAAATGGTTCTTGGAATTATTGGGGCATTGATTGGTTTTATTGGAGCATTTTTTGCCTTGTTTATCGGATCAGTTGATTCAGCGTTTAATGGATCTAGCGAGTTGAATGGATTAGGTGCGAGCGCGTTTCTTTTTTCAGCGACTGGTTTGATTGGTGCCGTTGTCGTGAAATTCAAAGCAAAGCTTGGTGGTTGGATCATGCTTATTAGCGGAGTCGCAATTCTTATTTCTATTAGCTTGTTTGGTATCGTTCCTTTGTTGTTTTTTGGAATTTCTGGTTTGATGGGAATTTTACGAAAAGATAAATCAAAAACTGTAGCAGGTTAATTTGATAAAGGGGTAGGTAATTACCTACCTCTCACCTTTGGATCGCCGAATTCAAGAGTAGCGGAACTCAAGCCTTCCCCGGAAGCGGACAGCTTAAGCCGGACGATAAAGCGCTACGTGACCTTCAGAAGCGAATTCGCGATCTGGAAGAGGAGAACGAGATCCTAAAAAAGGCCATGCACGACTTCGCAAAAGACCGGCGCTGATTTATCCATTCATCGACAGACACCGCTTGCCGTTCCGTGTCGCGAAGATGTGCTCCCTGTTCGGCGTTTCCAAAAGCGGTTATTACGAATGGACGAAACGCAAGGAAAGCAACCCAACCGTCGTAAGCAACTTGAGAAATGGATTCGCAAAATCTTCTTTGATTCCAGGCCGTTATACGGCAGCCCGAAGGTTTGGAATGCTTTGAAACATCAGGGTGTTCATGTGTCGCCGAAAACCGTTGCCCGCATCATGAAGGAACTTGGGTTGAAATCCCGTACCATCAAGAAGTACAAGGCCACGACAAATTCGAAACATAACATGCCGGTTTCGGAAAACGTCTTGAATCAGGCGTTTGCAGCGGAGAAACCGAATCAGGTCTGGATGGCCGATATCACGTATATTCCAACAGATGAAGGTTGGCTTTATCTCTCCAGCTTGGAGGACCTCTGCACACGCAAAATCGTCGGCTTCCATATGGACGAACGAATGACGAAGGAGCTTTGTTTGAAGGCCCTGGATCAGGTGTATCGCCTTTAAAAGCCCAAAGGGAACGGTGCTGCATCATTCTGATCGCGGCAGCCAGTACGCATCTTCAGACGATCAGCAACGCTTGAAACAATATGGCATGACCGGCAGCATGAGCCGTAAGGGGAATTGCTACGACAACGCTTGTATGGAGTCGTTTCATAGTGTGCTGAAAAAAGAGCTCGTCTATTTAAATAAATTCAAAACGAGGAAAGAAGCCAGGGAGAAGATTTTTGAGTACATCACATGCTTCTATATATGGAACAAGAATCCATTCCTCTATAGGGTATTTCACTCCAAACCAATACGAACATATGTTTTATTTGACTGCGTAATTCTCTCGATTTTATGTGTCTAATCTATTGACAGAGGCCCATCCGTGGGAACGCGATCAATACATGATCCTTTATTAATCCCTCCAATCCCTCGATCCTCTACGCGTTGAGGGGTTTTTATATTGTGGATAAAAGCAATCAATTTAATCATTGATAAAGAGCGCCCACAAAAATTGATGATACATATAAATGCTTTTTCATTGTTTTTTGTCGTGTAAATGCTACCTAATCAGTGAGTAGGTTGTCTGAATTGCGTCACCCGTTTGGGGGGCGTTTTTTCTTTTACTAAATGAACCAAATAGCAGAATCAGAATACAATAATTGTATCAATAGGAGTTGGATTGGATAACAAATGAATAATCAGTGGAAGGAAATAGTCGGATATTCTCTTTCGGCAATCGGGACTATGCAAGCAGCCATCGGCAATACTCCTCAATTTCATTTGAACAAAAATCTAGGTTATCAATTGCGGCTAGTAGGTAATGTGTTACAGGCTTTAGGAAGTGCATTATCTGCTGACGGACAAGGTATGGATTCGTTTGAAAAAATAGGGGATGAAATCCAAGCCACAGGGAACTCAACCGTTATTACAGGAATGCTGGTGGGTGACGCTTGGGGTGAAAAAATCGAACAAAAGCTTATGATTACTGGGCTGTGGATGCAAGCATTAGGGAGTTTCGTAGGTCTTTCTGATGAGTTTTTTGATCGTACAGAAGACGGGAGATTAGAGAATATCTCTGGAAGTCTGTTGCAAGGCATCGGGAATTCCTTGCAGGCCATAAGTGGCATTCAGTCATTGAATGAAAATAACTCAGAGTCAGACCTAGTTGGAGTTGCAGGAAGTTGGATACAAGCCACAGGTTCTGTTCTATCCCTTATTGGACAAATCCAGGAGGAATCTGAGGAAATACATCTTAACATTAATGAATAAGATTTTTTCGTTGTAATTTTAGATGTTAGGCATCCAAATAATTGGATGCTTTTTATTGTATTCATTGGAGTGATGACTATGAAGTTTGATGATTGTTTACGAAATCAAATGAACTTATCATGCGATTTCTCAAGCGATACAGCTGTAAAACATCGTCATTGCGACATTCAATATACTTTAAGAATGAAGCTATCGACTGGCTAATCAATAGCTTTGTGTACGTCATTGTGAAAATGATTGGCAACGGCTGACGGTGCTTTTCACCATTTCCAAAGATACTCCATGAGATTCAGCTTTGGAGAAGAAGGTGCTTTTCTTAATGCACAGCAAAACATCATAGGAAGAAAATCACACAGATAGTACGATCATAAAAAATAATGAATATTCGGATAAAACACTAAAAAATGAGCGCGGAATATGAGATAATAAAAAAAAGGAGGTTGATTTATATGAAAAAGATACCTCTTAGAGTTTTGTTTATAACAATCGTTTTGTTTTTTGTTAGTGGTGGACTTAGTGGTGCGGTAGTCTATCATATGAGCGATGCAGCGGAAGCAGCGAAAAAAGAGTACCAGCAAGAAATCAATCAATACTTGTCAGAAAAAGACATGAAAATAAAAAATGATCTATCCAATGTAACACAGTCTGAAATCCAGCGATTGCAAGATGAAACTAAAAAATACTTAAATGAAAAGCTCAATCAAGATTATCAACAGTCTTTAAATCAAAAAACAGAAGAAATTAAAAAAGTTACCGATCAGAAGATAGAAGAGATAAAAAACTACATTGATCAATTACTTAAAAATCAATGATGGTAAAATAAGAAATGAAACAAAACAATAGAATAATAATAGGACATTCTACCGAAAAAAAGCGATGATGATTCATAGACTTGATTTTGGTCTGTAGTTTTCATCCTGTCGGCAAAGCACGATATAAATAAAACTTAACGATTGAACCAATAGTATCTGTACCACGGTTGGAAGGCAAGTCCACAGGCTTGCCTTCTCGTCATGTATCCGCGCGATGAAGGTCTGAACAAACTCTATTTTATGGTTCTGTGTTCTTGGGTTCAGGCCTTTGTCGCTCCATCTCAGTCATGTTTTTCGGTTTTCTGGATACAGCTATAAGAGAAATAATAAATCCGATTCCTAAGATAGCAGATAGTGTCCATGCGAAAAATTCAATAGATAACATGGCCTGATGCCCTCCTTTTTTGATGTTATGTAAATGATATGCAGAGATATGGATTCGCATGATTATGGTGATGAGGAATCAAAAAAACAAGAAAAAGAAATGCTTTCCTTGAATTTAGATTATTAGCCATATACCCTAAGGGAATAGTCTCATTTAAAGAGAAAGACTAGGAAAGAAGTTCGATGAGGTTTAAAGGAATTACGATTCATCCTGTATATAAGTGCTGAATGGTTTCGGCATTGGGTCCATTTGCGAATGATCGAAATCCAACGAAAAGA
This sequence comes from Anoxybacillus sp. P3H1B, assembly GCF_001560855.1. Taxonomy (NCBI): domain Bacteria; kingdom Bacillati; phylum Bacillota; class Bacilli; order Caryophanales; family Anoxybacillaceae; genus Anoxybacillus; species Anoxybacillus sp. P3H1B. Next base: position 450,892 of record NZ_LPUG01000011.1, read on the forward strand.
TGGAATAGACGCCCCATTCAAAAGCAGAATTTGTTTTTCGCCGGTTCGAGACAAGTCCGTGACTTGCCTCGGTCATAGCAGCTGTAGTCTCTACAGTTACAACGTTAGTCACTATCATTTTATCTGTCAAGAACGATACGGATTATGATGTAGAGAAATGATTTGCTGTTCGTTCCTGTCTTTATGCAGCATCCGTCTTAAAATGGGCAAAAATGTACCGCTCAAATGAATTGCACAAAATGATGCCGCTTCCATCCATATAGACAAATAAGAGAACCTAGCGGATTTTAACAATAATCGAATAATCATCGCTACTTAAAACAAGGGTAGATAAGGTGAATTTCACTTTATCTACCCTTGTTTGTTATTGAATCATGCGATATACGCCGATCACTTTCCCGAGAATCGTAACATCGTTGACGATAATAGGCTCCATATGAGGGTTTTCTGGCTGTAGGCGAATGTGGCCTTGTTCTTTAAAAAAGCGCTTGACGGTTGCTTCGTTTTCTTCCGTCATAGCAACGACAATATCTCCGTTATTAGCTGACTGCTGCTGACGAACAATGACAAAATCTCCGTCTAAAATGCCTGCCTCAATCATACTATCGCCCATTATTTCAAGCATAAAAACATGGTCCTCTGCAGAAACGAAGCGTTCTGGGAGCGGAAAATAGTCCTCCACATTTTCGATAGCGGTTATTGGTTGCCCTGCCGTTACCTTTCCGATGACCGGAACATTGATCACATTGCTCGGCCGCATGAATGAGGCAAAATCCGGATCTAATATTTCAATCGCGCGAGGTTTAGTTGGATCACGGCGGATGTATCCTTTGCTTTCAAGCCGAGCTAAATGTCCATGCACCGTTGAGCTAGAGGCAAGTCCAACCGCTTCGCCAATCTCACGAACGGAAGGAGGATACCCTTTAGTTTTTACTTCTTTTTTGATGAAATCGAGAATTTGCTGTTGGCGTTTCGACAGTTTGGTCATGTTTCACACCTCTTACCCATCGTTTTTTTTATTATAACACGAGGAGAACAAAAAAACAAACATAAGTTCGAAAAAATGGTTGACGCAAACGAATGTTCTTAATATAATGGGTAAAAAAGCGAACAAACATTCTAAGAGGTGGGAGAAGATGAAAGTTACTCATTATCTCGTGTTTTCATGCTTGGTGTTTATGCTACTATCGGGTTTCGTGTATGCGAGCCATCCGATTCAAAAGGAGAAATATTTAAAAATTACGGTAGAATCCGGAGATACGCTTTGGGGAATAGCCAATGAATACAGATCTTCACATCAGCTTTCAACGAAAGAATTTATTGAATGGGTAATGAATGTAAACCATTTGCCAAATGAAAAAATTGCTGCGGGTGAAAAGCTAGTGATTCCCGTGTTAAAATCAAAGGCAGAAAAGAAGCTAGTCGTCAGTAAATAATAATGGAGATGATGGAATGAAAGCGATTATTTATTGTCGGGTGAGCACAAACAAAGAGGAACAAGAAACATCACTGCAACGGCAGAAGGAGGAGCTTGAGCAGCTCGCCGAAACATATCGTTTTCAAGTCGTTAAGGTCATTGAAGAGCGGGCAAGCGGTTATGAGATTGAGCGAGACGGGATACTGGAGCTTTTAGAAGCGCTGAAAGAGGATAAAATCGAAGCCGTTCTCATCCAAGATGAAACGAGGCTTGGACGAGGAAATGCAAGAATTGCCTTATTGCATTGTATTCAAAAAGAAGGAGCCAAGCTGTATACGGTGTGCCATCATGGAGAACTACAGCTATCAGAAGCTGATTCCATGGTACTAAGTATCCTCAGCATCGTAGAGGAGTATCAGCGCAAAATACATAACTTAAAAATCAAGCGCGGGATGCAAAAAGCCGTTGAACGTGGATATCGGCCAGAACGAAATTTGAAAAATATAGGTGAACATGCCGGAAGAGATCGCCTTGAGCTACCAATTGAAGAAATTATCCGTCTGCGCAGGAACGGACTGACCTTTGCTGAAATTGCGGCGACTTTGCGCGGATTTGGATATGATGTGTCGAAAGCGACTGTCCATCGCCGCTATCAGGAATATGAGCGGAAAAGTCAGTCAACATAGTTGTCAAGGATCCATTTCTCTAGTAAGATGGGGGCATAATATTTTTCGAAATAGGTGGAATGAAACGATGGTCTCAAAACAAAAAATCGCTCGCATTAATGAATTAGCGAAAAAGGCAAAGACAAGCCGGTTGACAGAAGCGGAGAAAAAAGAGCAAGAGCAGCTTCGCAAGGAGTATCTTCAAGCATTTCGCCAAGCGGTAACGGATACTCTGCATTCTGTAAAAATTATTGATCCAAATGGAAAAGATGTGACGCCCAAAAAATTGAAGGAAAGTCAAAAAAATCGGTTGCATTAAGAGAAGCAAGCATTCTCATCAGTCAAAGATTCTTGATTTTTTGAAGAAACGTTGTACATTTTTTCTTACTTTCTATATGATAGAAATGGATAAAACGCTACGAAACGAAAGGATGAGCAAAAAATGGCACAAACGATTGATCAATTGGCCATCACGACAATCCGAACGTTGTCGATTGATGCAATTGAAAAAGCGAATTCCGGGCATCCAGGCATGCCGATGGGCGCTGCGCCGATGGCCTATACGCTTTGGACCAAATTCATGAATCATAATCCAAGCAATCCAAAATGGTTTAACCGCGACCGTTTTGTGCTATCTGCGGGTCATGGCTCTATGCTTTTATATAGCTTGCTTCATTTAAGTGGCTATGACGTATCAATGGAAGATATCAAACAGTTTCGCCAATGGGGGAGCAAAACACCCGGACATCCGGAGTACGGTCATACACCTGGAGTAGAAGCAACAACAGGTCCGCTTGGTCAAGGGATTGCGATGGCTGTCGGTATGGCAATGGCAGAACGTCATTTAGCGACTACATACAATCGAGATCATTTTGAGATTATTAACCATTACACATATGCCATTTGCGGCGATGGAGACTTGATGGAAGGGGTTGCCTCTGAAGCAGCTTCATTAGCTGGTCATTTGAAACTTGGCCGTCTCATCGTTCTTTATGATTCGAATGACATTTCGCTCGATGGAGAGCTGCAGCTTTCCTTCTCGGAAAATGTCGCACAGCGCTTTGAGGCATATGGATGGCAATATTTGCGCGTTGAGGATGGAAACGATATCGAGGAAGTTGCGAAAGCACTTGAAACAGCAAGAGCAGATGTCAATCGCCCAACGCTCATTGAAGTGAAAACAACAATTGGCTATGGATCGCCAAATAAGGCAGGAACTTCTGATGTTCACGGCGCTCCGCTTGGCGCAGATGAGCTAAAACTAACAAAAGAGGCTTATAAATGGACGTTTGCCGAAGATTTTTATGTACCGGAAGAAGTATATGGCCATTTCCGTCAAGTTGTTCAAGAAGTGGGAGCACAAAAAGAAGCGGAGTGGAATGAATTGCTTGCCGCTTACCAAAAAGCTTATCCAGATTTAGCGAACCAATTGAAGCTGGCGATCGATGAGCAGCTCCCTGAAGGATGGGAAGAGCAGCTGCCTGTTTACCCAGAAGGCAAGAACATAGCTACACGCGCATCCTCAGGAGAGGTGTTAAATGCGATTGCGAAAGCTGTTCCACAGTTTATTGGCGGTTCCGCGGATCTTGCGGGATCGAATAAAACGCTGATTAAAGGAACAGGCAACTTTATGCCGGAAAGCTATGAAGGGCGAAACATTTGGTTCGGGGTTCGTGAATTTGCCATGGGAGCGGCATTGAATGGAATGGCGCTTCATGGGGGAGTAAAAGTATTTGGCGGTACATTCTTTGTGTTTTCTGATTATTTGCGTCCAGCTATCCGTCTTGCTGCATTAATGGGCTTACCAGTCACCTATGTGTTTACGCACGACAGTATTGCGGTCGGTGAAGACGGACCGACTCATGAGCCGATTGAGCAGCTTCCTTCATTGCGGGCAATGCCGAATTTATCGTTAATTCGCCCAGCAGATGCGAACGAAACCGCGGCCGCATGGCGCTTAGCACTGGAATCAACGGATCGCCCAACAGCGCTTGTGTTGACAAGACAAAACCTCCCGACGCTTGCAACCACGGCAGAGCGCGCATATGAAGGTGTGAAAAAAGGTGCATATGTCGTATCAGAAGCAACGAATGGAGAACCGCAGGCCTTGTTGCTTGCTTCCGGTTCAGAAGTGAGTTTAGCTGTTGAAGCGCAAAAAACGTTGGCTTCTGAGGGCATTTATGTTTCGGTTATTAGCATGCCATCTTGGGATCGTTTTGAACAGCAGCCGGAAGAATATAAAGAGCAAGTTTTGCCGTCTGCTTTGAAAAAGCGTCTAGCGATTGAAATGGCGGCTTCATTCGGGTGGGAGCGCTATACGGGAGATGAAGGAGACATTTTAGCAATCGATCGCTTCGGCGCTTCTGCTCCAGGCGAACAGATTATGAAAGAGTATGGGTTCACAGTGGAGGATGTAATCGAGCGTGTAAAGAAGCTTTTGCATCCATAATGAAATAAGGTGAAAAAGCTGCCTTTTATTAGCGAAAGGTAGCTTTTTCTTTTGTTTCGACAAAAATAGTGAAGAATTTTTGCGCCAATAGACACGTTTCTCTCTTCTGTTTTTCTATAATAGGTAAAAAGAAGAAAAGAATGGAGGACGAAATGTGACGCGCTATTGGATTTATTTGTTTCGAGACGATGTAGTGAAAGATTACTATCATCGTCCAGAAAAAATCGTCGAGCTGCTTAGGGAATATCAAAAGGCCCCTTTTAAAAGTGTTTGCCATAAACAAGTTGAATTTATTACAGAACGCATTTCGTTTTCACGTGTAGAGTTAGGAATAAAAGAGCATTTTTCTGGACAAGTTGAGAGAAACTTGGAACGAAATATGCTAATGTTTAAACATGATCAAACGAATGAAGAGGCACTTGTCATTGTCCAAAAGCGCCGCTTACTCCTCATTAGCGATTGCTATGATTTAACCAATCGTATTTTCCAGTCATTAGCTATGATATCATCCGCTTTTCTAGCGATTGACAGCGAGTTTAGCCACTATCAATGGCTCAAAGCAGAATTAGAAAACAGAAAATTTGCCTAAAAGATGGAAATAAAAATAATGATTTGGGATAGCGTGTCTATGTGAAAAAAGGGCGTTGGATCTTGGGAGAAAAAATCACATGGACTGGCAATAGAAAGGCAAGTCTTTGGACTTGCTTTTCGTTCGTATTCGCGTGATCGACCGTCGTCCACTTGTGGACCAATGTTGATGCACCAGCAGTGATTCATTTAGCCTTCGATCCATTTACCAATGATAGAGATTCAGTGAAAAGATGGAACATATATAGTCAAAAGCAGATTCCCATTTTTTCGACGGTAGGAGATAAGTTGGCGACTTATATCGATCACGCTCCAGCGTGAAAAAATTGGAAGATTCACTCAGTTCAATCAAGATCATCTTCTTGATCTGCTCTTCTGTAGCAAACTGTATTTATTGTTCTTTCTGATCGACGGAATTGTGCGTAAATAAAAGATTTTTAAGGGAAAATATTGTATAATAGCTCATTGTTTAGTACACTGTTAGATAGACAACATGAAGGAGGAAAAAGCAGTATGTGGACAACGATTCTCGTTGGCATTCTAGCGCTTATCGCTGGAACAGCGCTAGGATTTTTCATTGCCCGTAAAACGATGATGAACTATTTAAAGAAAAACCCGCCAATTAATGAGCAAATGATTCGAATGATGATGATGCAGATGGGAATGACACCGTCGCAAAAGAAAATCAACCAAATGATGAAAGCGATGAACAACCAGCTTAAATAAACATGGGACAGGCACTCCGCGGAGTGTCTTTTTATTTGCGCTAAACGGTGTAAAAGCTAACAAAGCAGGAGTTAGATCGAATGAGCTTTTAAGAGGGGGGACGCCTGAACGTCGTTAGTAGCGCAGCGAACGAAAGCTTGTCTATACAAGTGGTCCGTTACTCTGCAACAAACGGAATGTTTCATAGTGAGAAAACGCCTCATCGTTTTTTTTACTGAGAAGAGAGGCGTTTCTGTTTCTTGTATACGTATTCATTATATTGGTTCAAAAGCAAGTCCAATTCTTGGCTGATTTGAATGGTAATCGCTGCGTTTAATCCACTTTTGGCAACCATTTCAATCAGTTCGTTTCTTTTCTTTTCAATGAGCCGAAGCATCTCTTGTTTTGACACGGGAGAACAAGTCCTTTCTGTTGTACAAAGTTATATAGGTATTGTATACTATTCTGGCAATTAATTCAAAAGAAAAAAGTCGGTTTTTTTTAAATTCATACATCACCATTAAGATTTATTTTTTGGTAAAATTAAAGAAAAAATAGAACTTGTGGGGTTGAAATTGATGACAGACGTAAATCTTTTTTTAGCATTTGGAGCAGGATTTTTATCGTTCATTTCTCCATGCTGTCTGCCGTTATATCCGGCATTTTTATCTTATATTACCGGCATTTCGGTCGCGGAACTGCAAGCGGAGAATGCGATGTTGCAAAAGAGGAGCTTGTTGCATACGCTGTTTTTTTTGCTTGGTTTTTCTCTTATTTTTGTTTCCATTGGATTTGGCACTTCACTAATTGGCGAACTGTTTAAACAATATCAAGATTTTATTCGGCAAGTCGGCGCCATTTTAATTATTTTCTTTGGATTTGTGATCATCGGTGTATTTAAGCCAGGCTTTTTGATGAGAGATCATCGCATTTCCTTTCGCAATCGTCCGTCAGGGTATGCGGGATCGATATTGATTGGCATGGCTTTCGCAGCAGGGTGGTCGCCGTGCACAGGCCCGATTTTAATGTCAGTGATTGCTTTAGCAGCGACAAATCCAGGATCAGGAATGGTTTATATGACAGCTTATTCTCTAGGCTTTGCCGTTCCGTTTTTTCTTTTATCGTTTTTTATTGGGAAAATGCAATGGATTCGCCGCTATCATATGAAAATTATGAAAGCAGGCGGATATGTGATGATTATAATGGGGATTTTGCTGTTTTTTGACTGGATGACGAAAATCATTATCTACACGACCAGTATTTTTGGAGGTTTTACGGGATTTTAGCGCTATCGAAAAGGAGTCTCCCATTTCTAAACAAAGCGTAGGTGATGGGATGTTTTCTGTCAAAAGGAATCATAGATTGTCACTATATTTAAGTTGAAATTCTTCCGCAAATTCGTTACATTGTTGCATAGGATTATTGTCGACCCATGATCGCGCATATTATTTTTCTGGCTAATAGGGGGATTATTATGGCAAAAGTGTTGATTGTCGATGATGCGAAATTTATGAGAATGACATTGTCAAATATTTTAAAAAAAGCGAATTGTGAAGTAGTAGGAGAAGGAGAAAACGGAAAAGAAGCGATCGAGCTGTATCAAGCATTAAAGCCAGACATCGTAACGTTAGATATTACAATGCCTGTAATGAATGGCATTGAAGCGATCAAAACGATCAAACAAATAGACCCGAAAGCGAAAGTTATTATGTGTTCGGCGATGGGACAGCAAAAAATGGTGGTTGAAGCAATCGAGGCAGGAGCGATCGATTTTATTGTGAAGCCGTTTGATGAAAGCCGTGTGATGGAAGCGATTGCCCGTGCTTTAATGTAAAATAGGTGGATTTTGGAAATTTAAAGTGTGTAAATAGACACCTAAATAATGGAACGTAGGCTGTGTGTTGATTTAAAGCATATTGCTGCGTGTTCAGTAGTGATGACGGTGACACTAATTTTAGAGCGGCTTCTGGGCATGCTCTATTTGCGTGTTTTTGTTGCTGCTGAATCTTCTTGCTTATAGAAGTCTATAATGAAATAAAGGAAAGCAGTAAAATCTTATAGCAAAGGATGATTTGCTTGGCAATTTTAAGCACAATTATCGCGATTATAATGGCGCTACTCATTTTGTTTGTTCGTATGAAGGCATCGAAAAAACCGACAAATGCCAAAAAAATTATTCTGCCGCCGCTTTTTATGAGCACCGGCTCGCTCATGTTTTTAGATCCACTGTTTCGCGTGACAAAAGGGGAACTGATGGAAGCCATTGTTTTAGGTGCCTGTTTCTCGGTTTTTTTAATTAAAACATCCAAGTTCGAAATTCGCGATCACCATATTTACTTAAAGCGGTCCAAGTCATTTGTTTGGATTTTAGTTGGTCTTATTATCATTCGTCTTGGTTTAAAGGTCTATTTAGGCAGAACGATTGATTATCATCAGCTGAGCGGCATGTTTTATTTATTGGCATTTGCGATGATCGTTCCGTGGCGAGCGGCAATGTATGTTTCTTATAAACGTCTAGAGAAGCAATTAAACAATAATCCGACTCTTTGGTCGACACAATAAAAAAGATGGGGACTTGACTTGCACATAACCCTGTCAAGTAGACAATGAAAAAAAGAGTATATTAAGCTGCGGTCTTTTCTCGATATTCAATCGGGGAAAGACCGTTAAATTTTTCTTGAAAACGATTGTGGTTGTAAAAATGAATATATTCTTGAATAGCCTGATCAACCTGTTCGATCGTTTGGGGGCGCACTAAATACAACTTCTCTGTCTTTAAATGTGAGAAGAAACTTTCGATACATGCATTATCATGACACTTTCCTCTTCGCGAATGGCTTCCTTGAATCTTGAGTTCTTTGAGCTGGTTCTCATATGATTGGGTCGTGTACTGAAATTCTTGATCGGAATGAAGGAGAGCATTCTTGCCAAACGGCTTCCCCTCTCATTGTTTCAGGGTGTTTAATACCAAATGAATTCAGATCGTTCTCATGCGACGATTTCATGGTTTATAAATCTAAAACCGCTGACAAGTAAACAAACGTATCTCCAACACGCACATAGGTAATATCCGTTACGAGTTTTTGGAACGGAATCTCCGCATAGAATTCACGGTTTAATACATTTGGAAATACCACAGATCCTCTAATGCCGTAGAAAGGTCGTTTCTTCCGAATCACCGATTTGATACCTAGCCCCCTCATTAAACGTCGTACACGTTTATGATTGACCATGATCCCTTCTCTGGATCATGCCCTTGTCATTCGTTTATATCCGAAGTACGGATGAATCTTATGAATGGCGAGTAAATGTTCTTTCAACAGAAGATCTTCTTCCAGACGTAATGCTCTTTTGGATCTACTTTTGCGCCATTTGTAGTATCCAGCTCTGGAAACTTCGCCAATTTGAAGCAACCATGCCAGTGGGGGCTTTTTCAGTAGCTCCTCAATCATGAGAAACCTTTCCGCTTTTAAGATCATTCCTTCCCGTGTAGATTTGGATGGCGCTTTTTTAGGTATTCCACCTGTGCTTTCAAATAAGCCTTTTCCTCTTCTAAACTCGAAAAATGTTGGCGAGTCCACACTCCTCGTTGATCTTCAAAAGACTCTCCATTTTGAAATTTCTTCACCCATTCTGCTATTTGCGCATCGCTCTTGATTCTAAAGTGTTCACGGAGTTGTCGATAAGACCAGCCCTCCTCTCATTTCAAACGAACGACTTCACGTTTCAGATCTTCTGAATATGAGTTAAAGGTTTGTCCTTTTTTAGCCATAAAAAATCCCCTCCCAGGTAGACTCCTAAGAACATCATATCAAATGTCCTCTTTTTTTACTGTCTACCTGTAGGGGATAATACCAACTCCCTATCTTTTTTGTTATATCGGATTTACTCAAGTAAATGAGCATATGGCGCCAAATCGATTTGCTTTTCGTTTAAAGCTTTGACTAAAAATTTATGATCACGTTTTGGTGTAGCGATAATGTAACCGCGGATAACAAGATCTTTTGTAATGCGTGAAGCTTGCTCTTGAAGTGCTAATTCGCCGATTTTACCTGCGATTTTCTGGCGAGCGACATCGCGAAATAACTCGGGAACGGGCTTCACTAAGTCCTCAAGCAGCGCTTTTTCTTCCTCTCCCCACAAATGCCGGGTCTGCTCAATGTAGTATTCCTGCCAATCGAGCTCTGATTTTCCGTCTGCTTTTGGCAGGCGCTTTAAAAATTTACGGAACATAAAAAAGCCGCCAATCGACATCATCGTAAGCAAAAAGACCACCCAGAATAAAATAAACCAAAGAAACCAGCCTGTTAGCATGTTTTCACCTCAATACAGCCTTCATGATCTATCAAACATTATCTCTAAAAGAAGAATATTTGGCAAGAACGCTGTTATAAGCGCTGTTACGAAACTGTAATACAACTGTAAAAAAATAAGCTCGTCCTTTATATATCAACAGATGGAGAACATTTCATGAGCTGGAATGGAAACGTCGCCCAGTGTCAGCACACTTGAAACATGCTAATCTAGTAAATGCGAACGGGAAAACCAAAAAGCGACTATGAGGAGGCCATCATGATCAAAAGGATTTTAGCAATACTCGCAGTAGTTGGCTGTATGGTTGTAGCGTTTACGCCACATAAAAGTAGTGCAGCAACCACATATACATACTATAAAGTGCAAAAAGGAGATTCGTTTTATAAAATCGCTCAAAAATACAAAACGAGTGTTTCAACGTTAAAAACGCTAAATAAAAAAACAACAGACCGCATTTTGGTCGGAGAAACATTGAAAGTGCCTGTCATAGCAACAGCGAAAAAAACGACAACCGCTTCGTCAGCAGCGAAATGGAAAATTACCGCAGAGGAAAGAACGCTTTTAGCGCAACTTGTTCAAGCGGAAACAGGATCTAGTGAACCGTTCGCAGGAAAAGTAGAGGTTGCGCTTGTGATTCTGAACCGGGTCAAAGATCCGGCGTTTCCTAACACGATAAAGGGCGTGATTTATCAAAAAACGAAAACAGGCTATGCGTTTGTTCCTGTCAAAACAGGAAAGCTGACAAAAATCCGTCCAACAAAGCAAGACTACGATGCGGTTGATCGCGCGGTAGCATTATTCCCAAGCGATCGGCGCCATTCGTTGTATTTTTATAATCCGGCTATTACAAAAGACCGCTGGATGCTTTCAAGACCTGTTACCATCCGGATCGGTCATCACGCATTTGCAAGATAAGCCAAAAATATTGATAGAAGAAGGCCTCTTTCCGCTGGTTGAGTTTGTTAACAGGCTGAAAAGAGGCTTTTGTTCATGATGCAATCATGCTTTCAGCTTTATCGATCTAAAGTAATAAATGAACCTATATAAATCCCATTTCAACTTTCGACATATGAACTTGTGCGATACGTTAGGGGCTTTTTTAAATCTATCCGCAATGCGTTCCAAAAAGATAGATTCCCAGAAGTAGAACTGACTAACAATCATATTTTCTTTTATATGTTCACACACATTTTAACAAAGTGAATGGCGATTATTATTTGTAAACCAAATAAATAAAAAAATCTAAAAGCTATTAAAAATGATAGCTTTTAGATTTTTGGGAGGGGAAGCCTTGGGCAGTTGCCCCTTTCTTCTGTCTATTTTGTTGCATTACATATCATGTCCAGCGTTATGCTTTTGCCGCGTATGATTGCGGTTTTTGACTTTTTTGGAGCCGTCCAGCGGTTTGGGTTGTCCCGACTGTTCGTTATTGCGGCCGTTTTTTGCTGTGTCTTTGCTCATAAAAATAACCTCCTTTTATTGATTAGGATAGCAGGGTTTTTTTTATTTATTCATCGTATAAATTTTTGAATATTTGACACGATATAAATGTGCAATGCAGTGGAAGGAGGAAGAACATGCCGTATCATAAAGATAAGCAACAAGCGTTTCAAGCCGCTGAACAAGGGACGATGGAAGCGAAGGAATGGTATGACCATTTAGTTCGCGATCAGGCCGATTACGGAAGCCAGTTAAAGCATTTAAAGCAGGAAGTCAATGAAGCTTTTGAACAAATCAATAACGCAATGGAAGTCGCTTCAGAAACGCAGCGACTGCGTCTTGAACAATTTCGTACGGATTTGCAAACGATTGTAGACGAGGTAAACGAGATTCAATAAAAGGGAATGTGCACCGCAGCATTCCCTTTTATTCTGCTGCTCACTTCGCAGCAGCGAAGAAGGGTTATTGATTCTTTTTTCTCTTTTTATTGTTTTGGCGTTCTGCTTCCGTTAATGGTTCATTGGCAAATTCCTCTTCGTAGCCAGCTCCCATTCCTTGCGCCTTTGCTGCGTTCATACCCGGAATGACATGATGGGCCTTCCGCTTTCCCATTCTCCTTTCACCTCCCTACTATAGTTTGCGAAGGAGAGGGAAATTTATTCTCTGAAAAGGAGAAACGAGGGAATAATTATTTACAATTCATAGTGCTTATAATAAGATAAAAGCGTACCAATTTTACGGGTTTTGGGAGAATTCGTACTATTTTTTCGACATTTATGTGAAAAAATAGTATAGTATTGATTGAGGGGGTAATACATATGGCAAAACAAGATGTATTTCAAGCCCGCACTTCATTTGAGGTAAACGGTAAAAAATATAACTACTATCGTTTACAAGCGCTTGAAGAAGCGGGAATCGGTAACATCTCCCGTTTACCTTATTCCGTCAAAGTTTTATTAGAATCAGTGCTTCGGCAAGTAGACGGGCGTGTCATTACAAAAGAGCATGTGGAAAATTTAGCAAAATGGGGAACGGACGAATTAAAGGAGATCGATGTTCCGTTTAAGCCGTCTCGTGTTATTTTGCAAGACTTTACTGGTGTTCCTGCTGTTGTTGATTTGGCATCTATGCGCAAAGCGATGGCGGATATCGGCGGAGATCCATATGAAATCAATCCTGAAATTCCAGTGGATCTTGTGATCGACCACTCTGTTCAAGTGGACAGAGCAGGCAGTGATGATGCTCTTCAATACAATATGAATCTAGAATTTGAACGAAACGCTGAGCGCTATAAATTTTTAAAATGGGCTCAAAAGGCGTTTAATAACTATCGTGCGGTGCCACCAGCAACAGGAATCGTTCACCAAGTGAACCTAGAATATTTGGCGAACGTCGTTCATGCAGTAGAAGGAGAAAACGGCGAATATGAAGCATTTCCTGATACGCTTGTTGGAACTGACTCCCATACAACGATGATTAACGGTATCGGTGTCCTTGGATGGGGCGTCGGCGGAATTGAAGCGGAAGCGGGAATGCTTGGACAGCCTTCTTATTTCCCTGTTCCTGAGGTTATCGGCGTTCGTTTGACGGGAAAATTACCAAATGGGACAACAGCTACGGATCTTGCTTTAAAAGTAACACAAGTGCTTCGTAAAAAAGGCGTAGTCGGCAAATTTGTGGAATTTTTCGGCCCTGGTGTGGCTACTCTGCCTCTCGCTGACCGTGCGACCATCGCGAATATGGCGCCAGAATATGGAGCGACATGCGGCTTTTTCCCTGTAGATGCTGAAGCGCTTGATTATTTGCGGTTAACAGGACGAGATGAGCATCATATTCAAGTGGTGGAAGCGTATTGTAAAGCAAACGGTCTCTTCTATACACCAGATGCAGAAGAACCGACATTCACAGATGTGGTTGAACTCAACCTATCTGAAATTGAAGCCAATCTTTCCGGACCAAAGCGTCCACAAGATTTGATTCCGCTTTCTAAAATGCAAAGCTCGTTCCGTGAAGCAATAAAAGCTCCGCAAGGAAACCAAGGCTTTGGATTAACAGAGGCAGATCTTGAGAAAGAAATAACGGTCGCATTAAATGGCGAAGAAGTTAAAATGAAAACAGGTGCGATCGCCATCGCTGCGATAACAAGCTGTACGAATACGTCAAACCCGTATGTGTTAGTAGGTGCCGGATTAGTAGCGAAAAAAGCAGTTGAAAAAGGAATGAATGTTCCAAAATATGTCAAAACATCGTTAGCTCCTGGTTCTAAGGTTGTTACTGGATACTTAAAAGATTCTGGTTTGCTTCCATACCTTGAGCAAATTGGCTTTAATATTGTTGGATACGGTTGTACAACGTGTATCGGTAACTCCGGTCCGCTAGCTCCAGAGCTTGAGAAAGCAATTGCGGAAAATGATTTGTTAGTGACAAGCGTTCTTTCCGGAAACCGTAACTTTGAAGGCCGGATTCATCCGCTTGTTAAAGGGAATTACCTAGCATCTCCTCCGCTTGTAGTAGCTTATGCGCTAGCAGGTACGGTTGATATCGATCTTCTTAACGATCCAATTGGCAAGGATAAAGACGGAAACGATGTGTACTTTAGCGATATTTGGCCAACAACGGAAGAAATAAAAGAAGTAGTGAAGCAAACCGTAACACCAGAATTGTTCCGCAAGGAGTATGAGCGTGTGTTCGATGATAATCAACGCTGGAATGAAATCGAGACAACGGATGAACCGCTCTATCAATGGGACGAGGATTCCACATATATTCAAAATCCTCCGTTCTTTGAAGGGTTGTCTCCAGACGTTCGCCAAGTACAACCGCTCGCAGGCTTGCGCGTAGTAGGCAAGTTTGGCGATTCTGTCACAACTGACCATATTTCTCCGGCCGGATCGATCGGCAAAAACACTCCAGCAGGCCAGTATCTGATTTCTAAAGGCGTCGAGCCGAAAGATTTCAACTCTTACGGTTCACGGCGCGGTAACCATGAGGTGATGATGCGCGGTACGTTTGCGAATATTCGCATCCGCAACCAGATTGCTCCTGGTACAGAAGGGGGCTACACAACATATTGGCCAACTGGTGAAGTCATGTCGATTTACGATGCCTGCATGAAATATAAACAAGACGGCACGGGTCTTGTTGTTATTGCTGGTAAAGATTACGGAATGGGAAGCTCTCGTGACTGGGCGGCGAAAGGTACATTCTTGTTAGGAATTAAAACGGTGATTGCTGAAAGCTTTGAGCGCATTCACCGCTCCAACCTCGTCCTCATGGGAGTATTGCCGCTTCAATTTAAAGAGGGAGAAAATGCTGAAACATTGGGGCTTACCGGAAAAGAAACATTTGAAATTCACATTGATGAAAATGTGAAACCGCGTGATTATGTAAAAGTAACCGCGACAGATGAAGCTGGAAACAAGAAGGAATTCGAAGTGCTTGTGCGCTTTGACAGCGAAGTGGAAATCGACTACTATCGCCATGGCGGAATCTTGCAAATGGTCTTGCGTGAAAAATTGCATAAATAATAAGAGAATGGCTGTAGACAAAGTCCATTGGACTTTGTCTACAGCCATTTTACGCATCCCTTCCACCTCAAGCTTTTAATTGTGCTATTTCGTATTGCTTCGTTTTGCTGCGCTTTCAAGTTCACTCTTTGGATCTGGAGAAAATGTTGCATCTTGCCCGTATCCTTGGGGATTTACGCCAGGGGCCTTTGTCCCGCGGTTTGTTCCTCCGTTTTTCGCCATTTTCCGTTCACCTCCGCGGATAGTGTTGCCTAGTTATGAAAAAAATATGTTTAGGACACATGAAAGGGGAAAAAAAGATGAATCAAGCATTAAAGACAGCTTTGTCAGCAATCGCTTTTGCACAATTCCTAAAAATCCCGTTAAAAAAAAGAGAGACTGGACAGTGGGATTGGAAGTATTTTTTTGAGACAGGGGGAATGCCCAGCTCTCATTCTGCCGGTGTTACTTCGCTTGCTACATTTATTGGATTAAAAAAAGGAATGCGAACCATTGATTTTGCTTTGGCTGCGTTGTTCGGTCTTATTGTCATGTATGATGCTCAGGGCGTGCGGCGGCAGGCGGGGGAGCTAGCGATTCGGTTGAATGATTTGGCCGAGGAAGTCATGCGACTTGAACAAAGCCCAAAGCAAAAATGGTATGAGCAGAAAAAAGAATGGATCCGCGAGCGTCTTGGGCATCAGCCAATCGAAGTGATGGCTGGCGCTTTGCTTGGAATAGCCACAGGCTGTTTTTCATATCAACGAACAAATAAAAAATAAGCTAGCCATAATGAGCAAAATGAGTTAAGATGAAAGCGAATCTACCATAGGGAGATCCGTGTATGAGAAAGCAAACAATCGAACAATATTTTCTTTTTTTAGAGAGCAAGGGCTTCCGTTTCCATGAAGATGTTTTTCGTTTTGTTCAGTTCGGAAAGCAATATGTGCAAGCAAGTGATGAACTAACCATTATGGCTCTGGAGTGGACGCTAAAAATTCAAAAGCAGTTTGACGGCAGCTTTTTTCTTTCGCTGCTTGAAGAGTTTTGCCAACAGAGGCTGGAAACGCGCCAGCAGGTACAGTTATTCATGAAAGAAAAAGGATTGATTGACTAAAAAAATCCTCGAAGGTTAGGTTCGAGGATTTCCTTGTGTAAGCGTTCGTTTGGAGAACCATGAAAAAATCGGAATTTCTGACACGATCATACCGCACAAAATGCCAATGCATCCGATGATAGAAGAAACGGAAAGCCGTTCTCCTGCCCCAATATAGGCGGTTACAGCGGCGAATACGGGCTCCATTGCAAAGATAAGCGCTACACGGGCAGCTGTTGTGTATTTTTGAAAGTTTGTCTGAATAAGGAAAGCAGCAGCTGTGGCGAACAGCGATGTAATCAGCAGAGCTGTCCATACTTGCCGCTTCGCTAAAATAGCGCCATTCCACATATTGGGGGCATCTTCAAACAAAAAGGCGCCAATGGAGCACATGACAGCGACAGTAAAAATTTGCATAATCGTCAGCAAAAGCGTTGGATAATGTGCGGAGTATTTTCCCGTGATAATAATATGCATGGCGAATGAAACAGCGCAAAAGAAAACGAACACATCGCCCTGATTAATCGATAATTCGGCTCGTTCCATCGTTAAAAAATATAAGCCGAATGCAGCGATAATCGAGCCAAATACGGCATTAGCGGTTGGCTTTTGTTTTAAAAAAAAGAAAGAGAATAGCGGCACTAATACAACGCTAAGACCGGTAATAAAACCGGCCTTTGAAGATGTTGTATATAAGAGCCCTATTGTCTGCAACGCATAACCGCTAAACAGCCACAGCCCCATCCAAAATCCGGCATATAAAAGCGAGCGATTAAAATGTTGTAACGAAGATCGTTGAAATAGAAGCAGCCAAATGAGCAAACAAATGCCTGCGATCCAAAAGCGTACAGCGTTAAAGGAAAGCGGTTCAAGAAAGGAGATCGCATTTTGAACAACAACAAATGTCGCTCCCCATATAAACGTAACAGCCAGTAGGCTAGCATCGGCGATCCATTGCTTTTTCAATGTTTCTCCCCCTTAACTAGGATTTATTTTTATGAATTGCTTGTCGAGCCAGTTCATCAGCGACATGATTGTCCTTGCTCGGAATCCATTTTAAAAAAAATAAATCCAATTTTTTCGTTAATAGGAGGGCTTGCTGTAAAAGCGGGGCGTATTGCCGATTTTTTATATATTCCTTCTCGACTGCATCATCAATGAGCTGAGAGTCTGTGCGAAAGGAAACGACGCGATAACCTTTTTCCACACAAATTTCAAGTGCTTTAATCAAAGAATAGAGCTCTGCCTCGTGATTTGACATGATACCGAGCGGAATCGAATATTGTTCTACTGTTCCATTTCCTTTAATGAAAATTCCGGCACCTGAAGGCCCAGGATTGCCGGCGCTTGCTCCATCAATATATACTTCAATCAAGTGTTCATCCCTCCGTCGTGTGAATAGCCTCGCTAAATACAGGTCGGTGCGCGGCATCATCCATGAGAAGTCGCATATGCCGCAAGCTGGTTTTTAGCTTACCGAAGCCGAAAAATAGCCATCTAGCTAAATAGAGGCAGCCTTTTCTTCTGTATTCACCAAAATATCGATTTCTTAACCTGAACTTATATCGGTTACGAGTGAAGCGCATATGAAGAACTATTGCTACTTTATCATCATTTTTAGGAAATTTCTATATTTTTTTGTTAACCATAAGCAGTTATTTCGTACGTTTGTTTGATATATAATAAAAGAAGAACAATGGCGGAAGGATGACAAAAATGGATGTAATCATTCAATGGACATATATAACTCCTAAAAAACAAGAAATTATATTAACTTCGGAGCTTCTTGAAGCGGAGAAGGCGTTATGGATGGCGGAGGATTTTGAGAAAACGGGACGTGTGAAGGACTTAGTGTTTATTGATCGGCAAAATACGTCATGGACGAAAAAAGAGCTCGTTAAGCTATTGCAAGAAGTGGAAAGCGAACCTCATGATATTATTGCTTATTTTGATGGGGGCTTTGATAACGAAACATCAGAAGCGGGAATCGGAGCGGTGATCTATTACCATCAAAATCATCAGCCATATCGATTTCGCATGAATCGCCGTCTTTATGAATTAAAATCAAATAACGAGGCGGAATACGCTGCTTTTTGGTCGGTTGTACAAACTCTTGAAGAAATGGGAGTCCATCATTTGCCGGTTGTCTTCCGCGGCGATTCTCATGTTGTGCTGAATCAGCTGTCTGGTGCATGGCCTTGCTTTGAAAAGGACTATAGTGCGTGGCTTGACCGAATTGAAGCCAAACTGAAGGAGCTCGGTATTCATCCGATTTATGAACCAATTTCTCGAAAGCAAAATAAGGAAGCGGATCAGCTGGCGTGTCAGGCGCTTGAAGGAAAAATAATTGAAAGCACAATTGAACTTACAAAGAAAGGAACTAATGCAGATGAATAGGGAGAAAAAATTAGCGAAACGAAAAGAGATACTGGCGAAACTAAACGATCTTCATTCTACATATTGTGATGGCTGTTTTATAAAAAACACACTGCGTAAGGAAGAAGGAAAAAGATCAGCGCAGTCTTTTTGTATTACCTGTTGTACGGTGGGAGAGCAAATTAAGCAATATGGGGAGATGCTGCTCACGGTTTCCTCAAGCTCTTATCAGGAGAGATAGGCGTTACCCTTTTAGAGATTATCTTAGTTCGATGCTTGTATTTAAAGGGTGAATTCGCTGGAAAGAAAGCAATGAAAAAGGAAATGGCCGAGATAACAAGATATCATGCACTGCAGCTTGATGATGACAGAGCGAACATTTGTTTGAATCATGGGCAGCGCAGGATCGGACATTCTTTTTCAGCTTGATCTGTTCATATGAACGAATCACCTGTTGTCTGCGTTGGTAGCAGCAAAAAAGGGCTAACCTACCGCTGTTAGGTCAGCCCTTGGCTTTCGCTTTCGTCTTACTTCTATGTCAACGAGCGCTTGATTATAATTTTACAACGTTAGCTGCTTGAGGTCCGCGGTTTCCTTGTACGATTTCAAAGGAAACTTCTTGGCCTTCTTCTAATGTTTTGTAGCCGTCACCTTGGATTGCTGTGAAGTGAACGAATACATCAGCTCCACCTTCCACTTCAATGAACCCATAACCCTTTTCATTGTTGAACCATTTTACTTTACCGTTTTGCATAATACTTAATTCCTCCTAATACCTTTAGCACCTATGGCTAATTAAAAAATTTTATCAAATAACGGAATATACTCCACAGCGGTCTAAGGTGAACGTGCGTGCTGCTTGGGTTGAAATATATTCTGTTAAATGATGTTTTTACTATACACTAATGCAACGTCATCGTCAAGGAAAAGAGAGTGAAATTCAGAAAAAATTTGCAAATTTTTTGGTAATATTCTAATCCAAAAGGGGAATGCCGTGTGACTGGCGAATTACTTGATTAAGACATAAAAAGAAGCGCGTATGAATATATAGCACTTATCATATATTGAGAATACAAGTGCAAAGGGGGATATTGCGTATGTATCGTGGAAAAATCGCTGGAAAAGAAGTGATTATCCATTTAGGAAGACGAGTGAAGACACAGAATGTTGATGTGCGTAAGCTTTATCATACCGTTCTTTCATATGGCGAAACAGCTTTTCAAAAAGGACAGCAGACGTTTTGTATTTACAATGATCATGTAGGGATGATCGTCGCTGAACTGGAGCAGCATGATGTTCCTGTTATTCGGGTGGATTATGTTATTGAAAACCAAAATGTTTACGAGTAATTCCAAAGTGTATACAATCTTTCTAATCGGACGCGCCAAAGGATGGCGAACATCATATGTGGGAGCAATGGAAGAAAAAGCTGTGAACGAAGGTGAATATTGGCTGTCGTTTAGCATGTTTATTTAACATCATCCACCGAGAGGTCTCTCAGCTCATAACGGGGTGGGGATGCGGGGTTTTGTCTCGCTCCATGTTGCCTTTGCGCTAGATCAATCATGTAATGGAAAGATGAAACGGGCGATATCCATCAAACACACGATCGGAAGGCAAGTACAACCACTTGCCTTTTCGTTATGAATCGGCTTGATAAAGGCTAGAACAGTCCCCATCAATGGTTCTGTGAAGCGGCGTGGCTCGACCATCCGCTCGTTTCTTAGACCGATGGACGGGATGAAACGAGCGGGATTTGTTTGGAGTTTTGTCATGCATTTACCTCATAGAGGGACGCCGTGGTTTGTCTTTGATCGTCGATTTTCTGAAGATGATTCTCACTATCTGCCAATTGCATGTTGGCGGATAAATTTTATATTGACAAAATGGTTTTTGTGGAATAAATTAGAAAATAGAAAGTGATGGAAGCGCTGTCATTTTCTCGATAAGCGCTCAGACCTTTGCTTAAATGGCATGGGTCTTTTATCTTTTTTTTGCTATATAGACAAGAAAATGAAACAAGATCGGAGTGACAAACGTATGTTATATCGTTCACATTAATAAAGAAAGAGTATAAAAGATAATGTAAGAGGTGACAAGAGGATGCTATTGCGGAAAATGATGTCCAAACTAGGTGTTGGTTCAGCATATGTGGATCTGCTTTTAAATAAAAATATACTTCATCCCGGAGATGTGATTGAAGGGCAGCTGTATATTCGCGGCGGCACAGTGGAGCAGAAAATTAAGAAGCTTGATGTCGATTTTGTTTGCAAAATGCTGCGAGATGGAAAGGAAGAAGATACGGTCATTGCGACCATTCCAATTGCTGGGGAGTTTATCATTAAAGAGGAACAAAAAAAATTTTTGCCTTTTTCCTATCAAATCCCTGAAGATATTCTTCCTTCGCAGCTGGGGGTTTCATATCGCTTTATCACACGTTTGCAC
Organism: Anoxybacillus sp. P3H1B; assembly: GCF_001560855.1. Taxonomy (NCBI): domain Bacteria; kingdom Bacillati; phylum Bacillota; class Bacilli; order Caryophanales; family Anoxybacillaceae; genus Anoxybacillus; species Anoxybacillus sp. P3H1B. The sequence goes on from NZ_LPUG01000011.1 coordinate 471,893, forward strand.
ATCGAAGACGCGATTGATACATTAGATTTTGATTACATTCAAATTGTGAAAAAATAAAAGTGTTGACAACGCTTACATGATTTGCTGCCTTATATCAATTCGGAAACCCACACATACATCTCGAATGGATCGAGGAATGTGTGGGTTTTTGTTTTTTGGTTTATCAATTATGCAAAGAAGCATAGAGTAAGAGATAGGGCAAATGGATTGCCATCCTTCATCCCTTTGTAATCACGATCTAGCCAGCATTGTGCGCAAACGTCTTTTTGACTCCAGCACACACTCCATTGTCAAAAATGATGAGCAAAACGACTCTGGCTGACTTGGTCATAAAATGGGTGACTCTTTGTCTTTTCCAAGATCCACACATCAGTCCCAAGAATCGGTTTGGTGTTTAGGGAGATAGCCGTCGAAAACAACGACAGATAGACAGGAAAACGTTTAATATATACAGGAATGGCGATCATCCGTTGATCGGTTGCTAATAAAGATGGCGAATTCCTTGAAATAATAGCTTAGTCGCTTCTTTTGGATGCAGCGGTCTGCTGAACAAGTACCCTTGCGCTTCTTGGCAACCTTTTTCTTCTAAGTAACGAAATTGATCGAGATGCTCGACCCCTTCAGCGATCACGTTCATTCCAAGGTGGTGTGCCAGCGAAATAATGGTCGTTGTAATCACGCTTCCGTAGTAAGAGCGGGGACAATCGGCGATAAAAGATTGGTCGATTTTAACCGTATCCACATCCAGCCGCTTTAAGTATGCCAGCGATGAGTAGCCTGTCCCAAAATCATCAATGGAAAGCCGCACGCCAATCTCTTTCATCCGCATTAAGTTATTTAAGATGATCGGTTCATTATAAATCATAAGGCTTTCGGTAATCTCAAGCTCTAAATATTCTGGCGATATCTGCTTTTGTGAGAGAATGGCTTCCACTCTTTTGGCAAAATGCTGGTCTTGCAGTTCTTTCACAGAAATATTGACGGCAATTCGAACGGGCGGCAATCCAATCTTTTTCCATTTTTCATGCTGTTCACACGCCTGGCGAATGACCCATTCGCCAATGGAGACAATAAAGCCGGTTTCTTCTGCTAAAGGGATAAATTCACTTGGAGGAACCGTACCGTGAACGGGATGATACCAACGGACAAGTGTTTCCATTGCGCGAATTTTTGTCGTTTTTACATCAATAATGGGCTGATACACAATAAATAACTCGCGATTTCGAATGGATTTATGCAAATCTCCTAGCAAAATGAGGTCCGGCAATTTTTTCTTTAAGTGATCATCTTGGAAAACATAGTAATCGTTTTTGCCCTTTTGTTTTACTTCATACATCGCAATATCGGCATATTGAATTAATGCATCTACGTTTTCACTATGTTGCGGATAAAGGGAAATGCCGATGCTAAGCGTCAAAAATAATTCTAAATCGTCAATTTGGACAGGATCTTGAAACATTCGCAAAATACGCTGTGCTATGTCGATTGCCTGCTCTTGATGATCGAGGTTGGGCAAAATAACGGTAAATTCATCGCCGCCCATTCTTGCTACTGTGCCGCTATTAGCCACACATTTTTTAATTAAATCCGCTGTTTTTTGCAATACTTGATCGCCAAAGCTATGGCCAAGAGAGTCGTTGACATATTTAAAGCGATCGATATCCATATATAAAACGGCCGCCATTTTTCCGTTTTCCCTGGCTTTCTTAACGGCAGCGAGAACGAGTTCAGGGAACAATCGCCGATTGGGCAAACCAGTTAACGGATCGTAATAAGCCATTTGCTGGATGCGTTCTTCCCGTTCCTCACGCTCTGTCACATCTTTTGCAATCACAGAAACGCCGATAATTTTTTTATTGATAAAAATCGGAATCGAGGTGGCGTTTAAATATAAAATCGTTCCTGTTTTATGCTGAATACGAAAATCGACATGGCGGGAGTAGCCTTCTGCTGTGTTGGCAAATGCTTCAATGGTTTTCGGCCAATCCTCTCCTATGACTAAATCATGCAATGTCATGCTGAGCAATTCATGGCGAGAGTATCCGGTAATTTGCGCAGCCGCGCCATTAGCCGCAAAAAATGTTCCGTCTAAATGGAGTGAAAATACAGCATCTTGATTGTATTCAAATAATGATTGATAATGCTGTCGGCTTTCTTGAAGCTCCTCCCGCATTCGAGCTTGTTCAATAGCTAGGCCAGCTAAGGATGAAAACGTATAGATGAGATCCATATCTTCAGTATCGGGCTCACAAGGCTCGCGATGGTACATAGCGAAAGTTCCAAGAACTTTTTTTGTTGATGAAAAAATGGGAATGGACCAGCAAGCTCGCAATCCATGCGATCGAGCTAACGCTTGATAACGTTGCCAGAGCGGGCTTGTTTGAACATCAGAAACGATCACAAGATCGCGCTGGTATGCTGCTGTGCCGCAAGAACCGGCGTTCATTTTTACCTCCATTCCATTGATCGTTTCAACATAGTCAGCAGGCAGGCTTGGCGCAGCCGCATGATAAAGCTTTTTCGTTTCATCATTCATTAATAGGATAGAACAAAGAATGTTGGGACGGATTTCTTCGACGGTACGGGAGATTTCAGTTAATATATCGGACAAAGGAAGCTCTTTCGCAATCCATTCCAGCACCTTCTTTTGTCCGGTAAGCAGCTGCCTTGCTTTTTTTTCTGACGGGATGTGATGGCACGAAATAAGAAAAAGCGTTTTTCCGTCTTCGCTGGTCATCTGAGACATATTTTGTTGAATCAATATGATTTCGCCATTCTTTTTTAATGCTCTAAATTCAAGGGAATGAATGTTATTTGGCTGATGAAGGAACAGCCATTTAGAACGGTGCCTTACCCTTTTCCGGTCTTCCGGATGAACGAGCGCAAACGGCGATGTTCCAATCAACTCCGTGCGCATATACCCTAAGTAGCGCGCAGCAAATTCGTTGACATCTACGATATCCCCGTTTTCATCTAAAATGAATTGCATGGCAGGCATAAAAAAATAGAATCGCATATAGGACGAATCGTATGAGTGGATCTCCATAAACAAAGCAACCCCAATCTGTGTAAGTGTATGTGTATTTGTGCACTTCGTTTTCATAGACTGCCAAGCAATGAATCGAAATGGTGTCATTGCGTAAATAACGAAAAGATGAAAGCAAGCGATTCTTAGCTGAGCAGCCGTTGATTTAGAGAATGATAAAAACGAGAGTTTCCCCAGTCCCCGTTAGTTTATGTACACCTGAGAGGTCGATTTTTCAGCGAGCCTAGAGATGACGTGACATAAGACAAAATGATAGAAATGCAACTGAAAGATGGAATAGTCACTGGAAAATCGACGATCTGAGGGCAAGTTGGTGTGGACTTGCCTTCGGTACGCGAATGAGATAAAGGTCGCAGCTGAACAATACCGCCTTAAGACCTATTAACAGGCTGTGAATCGATTCGTTCCCCGATTGTATAATGGCCGGAAAACAATATACCCTTTATATTAAGTCCTTCATATAAGCTGCTTTTAGACTCATTCTTTTGTCTGCAAAACGTTCAGCGATTCGGAAAATGGATAACTAAAATGAATAAGCCTCCATCCCTTCAATCCCCAAGCAGAACAAATGATGGCTTGAGGATATGTCCATGCATATGAGTATGCGGAAGTGAAAGGAAGGACTCTGCTATACTGCACGTGTCAATGCTTCAACAGCGAACAGAGAAGCGAGGACCAGACCGTTTTCATCGAGAAGAATGGAGAGCCTTTTGCTTTTGAGCGATAGCAATTGAGCCAATTCCATGTCGTAAATGCCGAAAAAACAATTTGCTAGATTGGAAAAAAGGCTAGACATCATGCCGTTTAGCCTATTTCAAATCGCATCTAATTACATATTACCATGTTTTTTTTCGGTTTTGTCGAAAAATAAAGAAGGAAAACGCTTAAAATCAAAAAATTCAGTTATATGAATAAAAATTTAAGATGAAACGAGTTAGCTCCGAAAAAGAAAGGAACACAAACCTCATATAACAACTAACAATATCAAATCAAACTATGTTCTAAATAATCAATTTATAACTTCCATCCATGTCAACAAAAGTGAATCAAATCCTATTTTTTTGCTTGTAACCGCTTTCGAAACGGATTATAGTAAAATTGGGTGAATAGTATGACAAATAAAAAATGGACGATTAGCTTAGCCGTTTTGTTTTTTCTATTTCTCTATGTTTTGATTCAATTTGTGGTTTCGACGCAAAAAATCGAAAAAACGGTTGAGCAATTGCGGCAAACGGTTCATTCTTCACCGGCCCTTCCTCATTTCGTTTTGATTTCCCAAGAACTTGATAATTTATATTGGCGAGAGATTGAACGCGGGGCAAAAGAAGCAGCCAAACATTATCATGTCAATGTGGAATATATTGGTCCATTGAGGACCAACATGGATGAACAAATGAAACTGTTAGAAAAAGCGATTGCGTCCCGCGTTGACGGCATTATTGTCCAAAGCTTAAACGATGTGCGGTTTACCCCGTTAATTAACAAAGCGATGGCACAAGGAATCCCAGTTATTACAATTGATACAGATGCCCCTCTCAGTCGCCGCCTTTCTTATGTCGGCACAAACAATCTTGAAGCGGGAAAGTTGCTTGGTCAAGCAGTGATTTCTAGAGTGAATGGTAAAAAGAAAATTGGGGTCATTATTGGAAGTGATATGTCAGCTAATCAGAACCTTCGTCTGGAAGGCTTTCGCTCAGTCATTGCCCAAAATCCATTATTGTCGATTGCAGCGATCGCTTCCTCCAATATTTCTCGAATCCAAGCCTCGATTCAAACAGAAAAAATGCTGCGAGCGCACCCTGATATCTCGGTAATGGTTGGAACGAGTGCCTTAGATGCTATTGGAATTCTAATGGCGACGAAAAATTTAAACCGCAAAGATGTTCAGATTTTTGGATTTGATAATGTCACAGAAACGCTGCAAGCGATCCGCCAAGGACAAATTGTGGCCACGATTATCCAGCAGCCATATGATATGGGATATTCTGCTGTTGAGTTAATGGTCAAGCATTTATCAGGCCAGCACATTGAAAAAGAGCATTTTACAGCGATAAAAATCGTGGACAAAACAAATGTTCAGCAGGAGGGAACGGAATGAAAATACGCATGAAACTGTTTATTTTTATCCCTCTGCTTGTACTGCTTTTAAATGTGATCGCCTTCTTTATTTTTCAAAGCGGCAAAAAAGTGCAGGAAAGCTATGATGTTATGATGCAGCGCATTTTTTTATATAAACAGGTTTCGTCTGAAATGCAAGAAAATTTGCGTTTTTTAAGTGGTTATATGATTCATCAGGACGAAAAAAACTATCGCCTGCTTGTGAAGCATCGGCAGCGGCTCGAAGATTTGCATCAGCAGCTTAGCCATCGCAAACTGCAGGGAAATGATGCTTTAACTCTAGAAAACTATAAACACATGATAGGAGTGTTTATCGAGTTAGAGGCATCCATTGTGCAGATGATGGTAAACAAACAGCTGTCAGATTATGCAGAACCCTATAATGAAATTGAAAAGGTGTCAACGTTTATTCGCGAGGATAGCCAGGCGCTTGTTGATTTAGAATTAAGCGCCTATCAGCCTGTTTATAAGCAGATGTTAATCAATATTGGCAAAATGAATGAGCTTGGCAGAATATTATTTGTTTTAACAACGCTTTTAAGCATCGTTTTTGCCATCTGGTTATCGCGAACAATCGTGATTCCAATTTATCGGCTCGTCTTTGCCGCCAAGCAAATTTCGGCTGGAAAGCTGGATGCGCATATTCCGCAAATGGATGGGAACGACGAAATCGGACTTCTAGGGCAAACCTTCCAGCAAATGATGGAAAATTTGCGTACGTTAATCTCGAAAAATATGGAAATATTAGAAAAAGAAAAGCTGGTCCGAGAATTAGAACTGAAGGCTCTGCAAAGCCAAATTAATCCGCATTTCTTATTCAATACATTGAATGTGATTTCCAAGCTCGCTTATATCGAAGGGGCAGAGCAAACGAGCGAACTAACCATCTCCACTTCGAATTTATTGCGTTACAATCTGCGCAAGCTTGATGAGCCTGTTACATTGCGAGACGAGGTGGCTCATGCTAAAGAATATTTTGCGATTCAAAAAGCGAGATTTCGCGACCGAATTATGTTTCAGCTCGACATTGCTGAAGAATGTCTTGGACAAGTCATCCCTTGCTTGACGCTGCAGCCGCTTTTGGAAAATGCCTTTGTTCATGGCATTGAAGGAATGGAGGCTGGTGCAGTGATTCGCTTATCTGTTCGTCAGAAGCGAGATCGCATCCATGTTGTCATAAGTGACAATGGAACCGGGATGGAAGAAGAAGTTCGCCAAGCGATTTTGCAATCGTCATCTTATTCATTTTCTAAAAAGGGACATTCGACGGGGCTTGGAATGGCTAACGTTTTGCGCAGACTTCGATTATTTTATGGCACAGAAGACATTGTCGATATTTGTAGCGCGCCCAATAAAGGCACATCCATTATTTTGATGTTGCCAAAACGAGAAGGGGGAGAGAAGGATGTACAAGCTGCTAATCGCTGATGATGAGCCACTTGAAAGGGAGGGACTGCAATTAATGATTGAACGGCTGCTGCCCCATCAATTTGTTATTTTTCATGCTGAGCATGGGCGCAGTGCCATTCAACAAGTGGAACAGCACAAGCCTGATATTGTATTTATGGATATTAAAATGCCGGGAATTCATGGACTGGAGGCCATTGCCGAAATTCGCAAAACACACGCGATGATGAAAATCGTGATCGTCACCGCCTATGATTATTTTGCATACGCAAAAGAAGCAATTTCGCTGGGGGTTAGCGAATATTTACTGAAGCCGGTCAAAAAAGAGCAAATTGTTTCGGTGCTCAAAAAATTGACAGCGGAAATTGACGCTGAAAGAAAAGCGCGCGAAGCGGAGCTTGATACAAAAGAAAAGCTGGCAAAGCTATATGCTCTCAGCGAGTCCACCTTTACTCTTTTTTTGATGGGGCATATTGCCGATTTTGATGAAAAACAAATGATTCCAATGGAAATAGAGTCTGGTTTTGCTTTAGCTGTTCAATTAGAATCGATGCCTGAACGCCCTGAAGCGCTGGAAGCCATGAAACACCATGTTCAAGGGGTGGGGCATTGCTTATGCAGCCCGCTTATAGACCGTCAATTTTCTATTTTTTTCAAATCTGATGATCATTGGGAGGGAAAAACCGTTTCGTTTGCGCAAAAACTCATGAAACAGCTTGAAAAAATACTGCAAATAAGAATCAAAATAGGAATTGGCACCATTCAAAAAGGGATCATAGGTTTGAAGCAATCGTATCAAGAAGCCGCCGCCGCTCTTTATTATTTGCCGGTGTTTGGACGGGTTCAGCATATTGCTGATGTACCGTTGACTGCAAGCTCAGAGGAATGGAAGCCGCTGGCAGTAGACAAACAGCAATCGGTAATCGAACAGGTAGAAGAATTTTTGCAGGAAAATTACGATCGGGACCTTTCGCTTGAAGAGGTGGCACAATCAGTCCATTTGACTCCGCATTATTTCAGCAAGCTGTTTAAAAAACAAACCGGCCAAACCTTTAGCGACTATGTGACAGGATTGCGGATTGAAAAAGCGAAGCAGCTTTTGCGTGACGCAAGCTTGAATATAAAAGAAATATGTTATGATGTCGGCTATAAAGATCCAAACTATTTTAGCCGCGTCTTTAAAAAAATAACGAATATGACTCCAAAGCAATATCGGGAGCACATTGACAGACGATCATCATAGATTGTCTGTATTTTTTTGTCCCATGACAAAAAAATGCTATCCATTTCGCAAATCACGGAAGTAAAGTATGGTATTTGTGCGATGATCGGACAAAGAAATGAAGAATGCTAGAAGAAAACGCTTTCTTTGATCATGCTATGATTAATTTGAAAATTAGGGAAACTTTTAAAGGGGGAATACAGAGTGAAATGGTGGAAACAGGCGGCAAAAGGGGCAGCGGTGTTTGTGCTGGCATCCGCGCTCACGGCATGCGGCGTCGTTTCATCGGGAAATGAAACCGCTGACAATGCAAAGAAAAAAGATGATAAGATTGTGATCGGCTTTTCGCTCGATACACTGAAAGAAGAACGGTGGCAGCACGATAAAGAAATGTTTGAAGCAAAAGCGAAAGAGCTTGGTGCAGAGGTAAAAACGCTTGCGGCCAACAGCGACGATGCAGCCCAGCTAAGCCAAGCTGAACAGCTGATTTCCGAAGGCGTCGATGTTCTTGTGGTAGTGCCGCATAACGCAGAAGCATCCGCTGCGATTGTAGAAAAAGCGCATAAAGAAGGAATTAAAGTGATTTCGTATGACCGGTTAATTAAAAATTCGGATGTCGACTACTATATCTCTTTTGATAATGTGCGTGTTGGCGAAATGCAAGCAAAAGCGATTGTGGAAAAAGCGCCAAAAGGAAATTATGTATACATCGGCGGTGCAGATACAGACAACAATGCTCATTTATTCCGCGAAGGGGCGATGAATGTATTAAAACCACTGGCGGAAAAAGGAGATATCAAGATTGTCTACGATCAGTTCTCTAAAGATTGGAAGCCTGAAGAAGCTCTCAAAAATATGGAAAATGCGTTGACAGCAAACAACAATAATATTCAAGCCGTTATTGCGGCGAACGATGGAACAGCCGGTGGTGCGATTCAAGCTCTCGCTGCTCAAGGGCTGGCAGGAAAAGTACCAGTTTCCGGTCAGGATGCAGAACTGGCAGCGCTTCAGCGTATCGTAGAAGGAACACAAACCATGACGGTATACAAACCAATTAAAGAAATTGCGACAAAAGCGGCGGAAATGGCAGTAGCGGTTGCAAAAGGGGAAAAAATTGACACGAACCAAACCGTTTCTAATGGTAAAATTGATGTTCCATCTGTGCTGTTAGATCCAATTGCAGTCACAAAAGATAATATTGTGGAGACGGTCATTAAAGATGGATATCAAAAGCTTGAAGATGTATTTAAAAATGTTCCAAAGGATCAATGGCCGAAGCAATAAAGCCGCAGAGGAGGGGAATTGGCTTATAGGGCCAGCCCCTTCTTTTTAAAGGAGATTGATAGCACGGGAGTGAGGCATATGTATGCGTTAGAAATGATGGACATTACCAAAGAATTTCCCGGCGTAAAAGCGCTTGATCGTGTCAGCTTTAAAGTGAAAAAAGGAGAGATTCATGCTCTTTGTGGTGAAAATGGTGCGGGTAAATCCACCTTAATGAAAGTATTGAGCGGGCTTTATCCAGTTGGAACATATTCCGGAACCATCCGCATTGATGGCCAGGAAGTTATGTTTCGCCATATTGTTGATGCTGAGAACGCAGGAATTGCTATTATCCATCAAGAGCTTGCCCTTGTCAAAGAAATGACCGTCGGTGAAAATCTGTTTCTTGGACGTGAACCTAAAAAATTTGGCATAGTCCAATGGGATGAACTGTATTATGAAGCGGAAAAATGGCTGAAAAAGGTAGGTTTAGACATTGCGCCGCAAACCAAAATGCAGTCATTAGGGATTGGCCAGCAACAGTTGGTCGAAATTGCCAAAGCGCTGGCCAAGCAAGCGAAAATTTTGATTTTAGATGAGCCGACAGCGGCGCTTACAGAAAGCGAAGTCGAAATTTTGTTAGGCATTTTGGAACAGTTGCGGAGTCAAGGGGTCGCTTGCATTTATATTTCTCATAAAATGCCGGAAGTGTTTCGCTTAGCCGATTCGATTACCGTTTTGCGCGATGGCAAATCCATCGCCACATTATCTAGAACAAAAACGAATGAGGATCAAATCGTTTCATTAATGGTTGGCCGTGAATTGACGGAGCGTTATCCATATATGAAACGGAATCCCCAAGAAGTGGTATTAGAAGTTAAACATTATTCAGTTTGGCATAAAGACAAGCCAATGAAAGTCAATCACGATATTGATTTATCCGTAAGGAAAGGGGAAATTGTCGGTATTGCAGGGCTGATGGGAGCCGGTCGTACAGAACTGGCAATGAGTTTATTTGGCGCTTATGAAGGAAAAGTAGAAGGAGAAGTATGGATTGAAGGAAAGAAAGTGCGCATCCGTACTGTGCAGGATGCGATTCGTGAAGGGATCGCGCTTGTTACCGAGGATCGAAAACGTCTCGGACTTGTGCTCGGGATGGATGTCAAAGCTAATACAACTCTTGCAAGCTTAAAAAATATGAGTAAATTCGGCGTCATTAATCAAAATGAAGAATTAAAGTGGAGCCAAAATTATGTCCAGGAGCTTAGAACAAAAACCGCTTCATTGGAAACACCAGTCGGAACGCTGTCAGGAGGAAACCAGCAAAAGGTCGTTTTGGCGAAATGGCTGATGGCTAAACCGAAGATCTTGATTTTGGATGAACCGACGCGGGGGATTGATGTTGGAGCTAAATATGAAATTTATCATTTAATGAACAAGCTTGCTGAGGAAGGTGTAGCCATTATCATGATTTCATCAGAGCTCCCGGAAATCCTGGGAATGAGCGATCGTATTCTCGTTATGCGCGAAGGCCGGATCGTTAAGCAGTTTACTCACGAGGAAGCAACGCAAGAAAATATTATGATGGCAGCGACAGGAGGGAAATAGTATGGAAGCAAAAACGGTCATCCATAACGAACATACAGTGGAAAAGAAACGGGATCCGATATGGGGGAAAATAGACATTCGCGCCTATACGATGATTGGCGCGTTAGTGGTGATTTGGATTTTTTTTGGCTTTTTAAATGATACGTTTTTAAGTGCGCGAAATCTTTCTAACTTATTTACGCAAATGTCTGTTACTGCCATTTTAGCGATTGGTATGGTATTTGTCATTGTGGCGGGACATATTGATCTTTCCGTTGGTTCCATTGTCGGTTTAACAGGAGGACTTGCCGCTATTTTGAGCAACTGGATGGGCATGCCCACAAGTGTCGTCATTTTAGGTACACTCGTAGCCGGTGCGTTGATTGGAATGCTGCAAGGATGGCTCGTTGCCTACCGAGCGATTCCAGCCTTTATTGTAACACTGGGTGGAATGATGGTGTTTCGTGGTGTGCTCATGGGAATTACGAAATCGACGACTGTTCCTATTTCAGACGCTAATTTTATTGCGTTAGGGAGCGCTTATTTCACCAATGGCTTTGGAGTCGTTTTAGCAGTGGTGGCGATTGCAGCTCTTGTGATTTCAACGATACAAAAACGGCGGTCGCGGCAGCGTTACGGTTTTTCTGTAGCTCCCCTCTCTCTTGAAATGGCAAAAGTAATGGCGATCAGTGCCCTTATTGTAGCATTTGTATTCACAATGAACAGCTATAAAGGTATTCCGTTTCCGATTATCTTTGTTATTGGCTTGGCGCTTATTTTTTCGTTTATTGCGAATAAAACAACGTTTGGCCGCCATGTGTACGCGATTGGCGGCAATGCGGAGGCGGCGCGTTTATCCGGAATTCATATTCAACGTCATACGATGATTCTATTTGTTTTTACGGGTTTACTGTCAGCCATTGCTGCTATCGTACTCACTGCTCGTCTTTCATCAGCCACCATTTCAGCAGGGCAAATGTATGAGCTTGACGCCATTGCTGCGTGTGTCATCGGTGGAACCTCGCTTGTTGGTGGATCAGGTACGATCATTGGAGCAATTATTGGGGCGATGGTCATGACCTCGCTTGATAATGGCATGTCGTTATTAGGAATGGAAACATTTTGGCAGTATATAGTGAAAGGAAGCATTCTTGTTCTCGCGGTATGGATTGATATTGCTAGCCGAAAAAAACAGGCTCGTTCATAAAATGAGCCAGATCATCAATCTTCAACACTTGGGAAAAACAAACCTTTTGGTAGAATGGAATGATAAATATCACGTTTTTAGCTTCCCCTCGGCGATCAAAGCGGTTCTCGTGCCCAATAGCCGAGGGGATTATAGTATGTTTATAAAGATGGAACGAACGATGTCTGTAAAAACTCACGGTCGAAACGCAATTGAGCCCCTTCATGGTTCGTAAAGTGGTTTTGCTCGGCTATACAACAATGGAAAAGGATTTTTATTCCATATATGTGTAAATTTATAAATCTCTCTTGTTAGAATAGTTCTGTTAGGGTACAATGTTGATGCATGGAAATATCGTTAAAATAAAACCTATATGAAGCGGTACGAATCTGTGCAGTGCTTTCTTGGATTTGGATGGGGGCAAGGCTGTAGCGATCTTTGTTGTAAGAAAAAACAAAAATGAAATGTAAATAAAGCCATGCAGCTTTTCCTTCTTCTCATTAGTTGTGCAGGTAACGATTGATTGGCTTTGGCAATGGGGCGAGGGAATTTTTAACCGGTGGCGCTTGCCATCATGATCGAAAATTCGATCCCCCAATATTGGTCTTCATGTGAGCAATGATCCGCTTCTAACCGTGAGTTTTGACAGATACCATTCATTACGAGGGTCATCAGTGAATCTATTTTTTCTAGCGCTACGAGAATTTTTATTAGGAGAAAACAGGTGTGTTGATAATCCAATAAAAACTAATGGATATTGCTTGATGCCTAGCGATATCATTCCGTATTTTTAGTAAAAAATGGATCATCAACACTTGTGATGAGAAACGGAGAGACATAAGATGAATAAAAAGCAATTATTTGGCTTTACTGCATTATCCCTATTATTTATTGTCGGAATAATCTATCTTTTATCTCGCTTACATCAAAATGAGCAGGAAGATATTGATCTAGCTAAGCTCTCACAAGAATTAGATAGGAAAGGCTATCATATTGGAGTGATTTCGTATAGCCCCAAAAATAAAGAAATAATCGTACAATTATCAAACAAAGAGCCTAATCTGTCCCATACAAAAGAAGCTATAAAAAATTACATCCAAAATGAGTTGGAAGATCACAATGTATCCATTCAAGTGAAAATAATCGATGTTGAACAAGCAGAAAGGGAAAGAAAATGGATGTCCGTCGTATCGAAAATTGATAAGAAATTAAAAAGAGAAAGTAACAAATATATAGGCATTGCCATTGGCTTTAATCCCCAATCCATTACATACATTCTAAAATCCTCTTATTCTGAGTCCGATTTTGCTGAGAAAGAAATAAAAGATTGGATGGAGTTAACGAATAACGTTATTGTTTCTCAAAATCTACCTTCTCTTCTTAAAAACGATGAAACGTATGAAATTGAAGTAATATCCAAAAACAAAGAGGTTTTGCAAAATAAACGATACAACCATAACGTAGAATCATATGATGATTAACGGTTTTTAATTTAACAAAACAGGGAAACCCTTTGAGGGTTCCCTGTGATTTTTATTTAACCTACCTACCGAGAAGTCTCTCACACTTAACATTCTTATAAGTATGAGATTCCTCTTTTCCTTCTTTGGCAAATTTCTTAAATATAACGGTTTGAAAACAGAGCGAAGGGAACGATAGACTCCCTTAAGCACGTCCTGATCATTTTCCTCTATACATATGGAAAGATGGCAGAGAGAGCATGGGACAATCGACGCTTACAGACAAATTCATTTGTTAGTATGGGAGTTGTTCGGTCGCTCGACCGGTGAAATGGCATCTATGAATTTGGAAATAAAAAATGTGATAAAGCTATGCGGTCAGTGAGAAAAAAGCCCTAGATTCCGTTCAAATAATCTTTTTCATTTTGTTGCTTTTTTGATAAAATAAAAATTAATCATAATTTTCTAAATAATATTTTTTCAAGCAAGGAGTGACGGACGAAGATGCAACTATTTCAGCCAGGAGCGCAATTGTTAAACCAATTAAAATTTGGAAAAAAATTTATGCTCTTATTTATTGTTTTTATTTTTTCGCTTGCAACGATTGGAATATTTTACATTCGTGAACTAGAAACGAAATCGAATTTTATAGAAAAAGAAAAAATGGGCTTGTTGTATGTCCAAGACTTTTTAACCGGGCTAAGAGCGCTCCAAGACCACCGCGAGCATACCACCCTTTACCTATCTGGGGATCAATCAAGCGAACAAAGCATTCAAGCCGATGAAAACAAGCTGGATCAAGTTTTTAAGAGAATACAGGCTATGCAAAAAACATATGAGGATGTATTCAAAGTAGACAAGCAATGGAAGGAAATTTATGAATCCTGGGAACAAATGAAAAAAGGGTGGACATCCTATACAATGGACGAAACGGTTTCACGCCATAACATTATGATTAATAATTTTATAGATATGATGATGAATGTGACAGACCGTTCTAATTTAGCGTTGGATGATGATATTGATAATAACTATCTTGCCGATGTCATCGTTGAAAAAATTCCTACTTTAACGGAGCTCATTAGCTCGGCGCAGGCACTTGGGGTGAAAATGTCGCTCAGCACGCAAATATATGAGATCGATCAATCGAAAATGACTTATTTTTTAAATGCCATTGATAATTCGTTAAATGCGCTGAACCGATCTGCTTCGCTGATGTTTGCTAATCATAAAGCGTTGCAGAATCAGTTTGACCAACATAAAGACATGGCTATGACCGAAGTCATCAGCATGTCAGGAATGATGGATAAGGATTTTTTAATGGTTGGACAAGTGTCTATTCAACCGAAGGAAATATATGAAAAGACAAGCCAGGCGAACGAGCGGCTATATGAGTTATCCACATTCAGCGTCAAACTCTTGGAAGATCGAATTCATGAACGCTCTCAATCGGTAAATATGAATAAATGGCTGACTATTTCCGTCATGTTAGCTGCATCGATTATTATGATTTATCTGTTTATCGCTTTTTATTTTTCTGTTCGTTATCATATTTCAGCAACAGAGATGGCGATTAAACAGGCGGCTACTGGAGATTTGACAGGACGAATGAATATTCGAACAAATGATGAGTTTTCTCATATCGCCCATTCGTTTAATGAATTAGTCGATTCATTTCGTTCGATCATTTCTGTCAACCAGCAAATGACGGAAGAGGTATCTGCTGCATCAGAAGAATTGACAGCCATTACCGAGGAGACGGCACAAGCGGCAGGACAAGTGGCGACAACAATTGAAAATGTTGCTGTGGGTGCTGAACAGCAATTGAAATATGCGGAACAAAATACGCACTCGATTCATGAGCTTTTACGCGATACGCACTTTATCGCGGATCGGGCAAAGCAAGTAGCAACTTCTTCATTTGAAATGACAAACGAGGCAAAGAGCGGAAGTGAATCCGTTCGGCAAATGATGCAGCAAATGTCCAGCGTCAACGAACTAGTCTCGCAATCTTCGCGGTTCATTCAAACACTTTATGAGCGTTCAAATAATATTGGACAGATGACACAAATGATCACAGCTATTGCTGAGCAAACGAATTTGCTGGCCCTCAATGCAGCGATTGAAGCGGCGCGTGCTGGAGAGCAGGGAAGAGGCTTTGCTGTCGTGGCCGAGGAAGTTCGCAAGCTCGCTGAACAGTCCTCGCAATCGGCTAAGCAAATTCATGAACTGCTGAGTGAGATTCAGGATGATACGTCCCAATCGATGAAAGCTATGGAACATGTGCTGCGAGAAGCGGAAAAAGGAGTAGAAGTAGCCAATCGCACAGGAACCATTTTTGAAAAGATTTTATCCTCAACCGATGCTGTGACTGAACAAATTAACGGGGTGTCTGCCAAGCTTTCCATGATGGAGTCATCACTGCAGCAGCTCTCAGAAACGATTCACGAGACGGAGCATATTTCTAAAGAATCCGGACAGCAAACACAAATGGTGGCAGCCGCGGCCGAACAGCTTCTCGCTTCCATGCAGGAAATCTCCTCATCGGTCCAGTCGCTGAATAGCAAAGCACAAGACTTATTTGAAACCATTGAGCGGTTTCATTTATAACCTGTTCCCCCTTTCGATCACGAAAGGGGGATTTTTGCTTTATTTACATCATTAAAAATGAAACGAATTCCACGTTCAGAAGAATCTTAGTGACTGATCTTTTTTGGGGATGCAGCTGCGTGAACAAGGTTGGAGCAACGCCACTTTCAGCTCTATTTCTGATTTTGTTTTGTGAAGAGGTGTGGTTTAGTCATCCGGCTTATGAACGGAAAGAACGACGAAAAACATTTACAGATGCTTGGAGAGCCGCTTGTATCTATATCGAAGTTCGCTTTTATGGAGGACGTCATCTTTTAACATGTTGAGAAATAAACAGGGATTTAGGTGCAATGAAATAGATTATATTTAGATATATTGAGAAATTAAGGAATATTTACTAAAAAATATTTGATTTTTTATATTAATGTAATAATATATCAATAAAAATATTCAGAAAAAAAAGACTTTTTAATCTCTGATATGGAGGTGATGATTTGTCTAACCAGCCAGTTTTACAAATCGAAAACTTACGAGTTTCCTTTCGGGTTCATGATGCCTATTATGCTGCAGTTGATGGGGTATCGCTCAATGTTCACAAAAATGAGGTGCTTGCTGTTGTGGGCGAGTCAGGCTGCGGCAAAAGTGCCTTGGCTCTATCCATTATGGGGTTGCATCCGCCTGCAAAAACGAAATTAGAAGGAAAGATTCTGTTTCATGGAACCGATTTGTTATCATTATCTGTCCATGAACTAAATAAAATTCGCGGAAAGGATATAGGGATGATTTTTCAAGATCCGCTTACCGCTCTCAATCCGCTCATGACGGTAGGAAGACAAATTGAAGAAGGAATGGATTTTCATCTGTCTCTTTCTTCGCTAGAAAAAAGAGGCCGTACGATAGAGTTGTTAGAACGTGTTGGCATTCCTAATCCAAATCAAGTATATCATCGGTACCCGCATGAGCTGTCGGGGGGAATGAGACAGAGAATTGTCATTGCGATGGCGATTGCTTGTCACCCTTCATTAATCATTGCGGATGAGCCGACAACAGCATTAGATGTCACGATTCAGTCACAGATTATGGATCTATTAAGAGAACTCCAGCAGCAGATGAATACAGGCATTGTTTTAATTACGCATGATTTAGGAGTGGTAGCGGAAATGGCGGATCGTGTAGCGGTGATGTATGCAGGTGAAATTGTTGAAATGGCGGATGTTTATACGCTATTTGATCGCCCTTTGCACCCGTATACACGTTCATTGCTCCAGTCCATCCCATCTGCCCAACATCCAAAAGAAAGGCTTCATGTCATCCAAGGCATCGTTCCGCCGCTTCAAAAATTGCCAAGAACGGGATGCCGATTTCGCTCAAGAATTGGATGGATCGATGAATCAGAACATGAAGAGCAGCCGATTTTGCGAGAAGTGGAACCGGGGCATTTTGTACGTTGCATTTGCTATAAAAACTTTCACTTTCCACATGACCATATAGGGGACATGAAATATGGAATTTCTTAAAGTCAATCATTTAAAAGTATATTATCCGATTCGTAGTGGTTTTTTTCGCAGAGTAGTCGGCCATGTAAAAGCGGTCGATGATATAAGCTTTCAATTGAACCGAGGAGAGACATACGGATTGGTCGGCGAATCGGGATGTGGCAAAACGACAACAGGGCGAACGTTAATTGGCTTAATCAAAGCAACAGCGGGGGAGATTTTACTAGAGGGCAAGGATCTTGCAAAACTGAATCGCCGTGAACGGTCATATCATCGCAAAGACATTCAAATGATTTTTCAGGATCCATATTCATCGCTTAACCCTAAAAAACGAGTTCTTGATATTATTGCCGAACCGATACGCAATTTTGAAAAGCTATCTCCTCAAGAAGAAAAACGAAAAGTCCAGTATCTAATCGAGAGAGTAGGCCTTCATCCGGATTCTATCTATAAATATCCGCATGAGTTTTCTGGAGGACAGCGGCAACGCATTGGCATTGCGCGCGCTTTAACGCTTCATCCCAAACTGATTATTGCAGATGAACCTGTGTCAGCTTTAGATGTATCTGTACAAGCTCAAGTGTTAAATTTTATGAAAGACATTCAAACAGAATTTCAGCTAACATATTTGTTTATTAGTCATGATTTAGGGATTATCCGTCACATGTGTGACCGTATCGGGATTATGTATAGAGGACAATTTGTTGAAGAAGGCGCAAGCCAGGAGATATTCAACAATCCGCAGCATATTTACACCAAACGGCTGATTTCGGCGATTCCTAATGTCGATCCTCGAAAAAAACAAGAACAAATAAAGCTTCGCCAGCACGTTGAAAAAGAATATAAGCTTTCTTGGCAGCGTTATTTTAATGCGGAAGGGAAGGCTTATCCGTTAAAGCGCATCTCAGACACACATTCTGTTGCTATTTTGTGAGAGAGGAAGTCGAAACATGCTGAAGTTTATATTGCGACGAATCATGATGATGATTCCTCAATTATTGATTTTGAGTATTCTCGTTTTTGCATTAGCTAAAGCAATGCCGGGTGACGCGCTTACTGGACAGTTGGCCCAATCTCCAAAGATGGACGCCAATACGTTAATGGAAATGCGGGAAAAGCTCGGATTAAATGATCCTGTCCATATTCAATACGTAAGATGGGTGAAAAATCTTTTGCATGGAGATCTTGGTCTTTCGTATATTCATCAACAGCCCGTAACAGATCTTCTATCCGGCAGATTGGCCAATACTCTTTTATTATCCGCGTGCGTTCTATTGCTTACCTATCTTATTGCCATACCATTAGGATTGGTTTCCGGGCGTTGGCAAGATTCTTGGGCGGACAAACTCATTGTTGGTTATAGCTATGTTAGTTTTGCTACACCATTATTTATTTTTGCCTTAGTTATGCTGTTTGTATTTGGATTTAAGCTAGGGTGGTTTCCAACGGGAGGAAGTGTCGATATTCAAGTAGAGAAGGGGACATTGGACTATTATATCAATAAATTTTATCATCTCCTTCTGCCGGCTTTGTCTGGTGCTCTTATTGGCACGGTTGGTATTATTCAATATTTGCGAAGTGAGATTATCGATACGAAGGTTAAAGATTTTGTGAAAACAGCGCGAGCCAAGGGGATACCGGAATCGAAAATTTACTCTCATCATATTTTACGCAATTCATTTTTACCGATTGCCGCTTTTTTAGGGTATGAAATTACGGGGCTTATTGGCGGTTCCATATTTTTAGAATCTATTTATAGCTATCCGGGGCTAGGACAGCTGTTCCTTCAATCCATTATGCAGCGCGATTATAGCGTAGTCACAGCACTTGTCATGATTTCAGGTTTGGCGACATTAATAGGAACTTTGTTATCCGACATCATTTTAAGTGCTGTAGATCCGCGCATTAGAATTGAATAGTACAAATGGAGGAACGATTATGAGGGCAAATTTGAATGATTCTCAGCAAATAGCGAAGGATGTTAGTCAAAGTCCGTCAAGCCTCTTCATATTATGGCGTGAAATGATAAAAGATAAGCTAGCGCTTATTTCTCTCGTTGTTCTTTCGTGCATTCTTCTTATCGTCTATGGATCTGCGCTTTTTTTAGATCAAGACAAAATTGTGAAAGTGGATTTACTGTCTATCTACGCGCCGCCTTCTGCGGAACATTGGTTAGGCACCGATTATGGAGGACGAGATATTTTGGGTCAATTGATTATTGGCGCCCGAAATTCCTTTACAATTGGTTTGCTCATTACACTTTTGACCGGCTTCATTGGCCTTGCCATAGGGTTAATTGCTGGATACTATGGCGGGATCATTGACAATGTGATTATGCGTATCATTGATTTTATTTTGGTTTTGCCTTTTTTAATGCTTGTCATCGTTTTTGTAGCGATTGTACCAAAGTATAATGTCTTTACATTTATTTTAATCATGAGCGCTTTTTTGTGGACTGGGAAAGCGCGGTTGATTAGAGCTAAAACATTGGCTGAAAGGGAGCTGGATTATGTCAGTGCTTCAAAAACACTCGGCACTCCGGATTGGAAAATTATGATACGCGAAATCTTGCCCAATTTAAGTTCGATCATCATTGTGAATTTAACGCTAAATCTCGCTGGGAATATTGGCATCGAATCCGGATTGAGCTACTTAGGATTTGGGCTGCCCGAAAGCACACCGAGCCTTGGCACACTAGTAAGCTATGCGACAAATCCGGATGTTTTACAAAATAAATGGTGGGTATGGCTTCCGGCATCATTGCTAATCTTAGTGATCATGCTGTGCATAAATTTTATTGGTCAAGCATTAAAAAGAGCAGCTGACGCGAGACAGCGGCTAGGATAAAGGGGGAAATGGACATTGAAAAAAAGGTATGGGAAGCTTTTAAGCTTGTTAGTCGGTTTTTCGATTTTGCTAGCGGCTTGCACAAACAGCACAACAAGCAGCGATGGAAAGAATAGCAAAAACACGCAGACAACGCAAAAAGAAACGATCGGAAACTTCCCGATGGCGGTCAAAAACGATGGCAAGATTGTTGACGGGGTGTTGACGTATGGGCTTGTTTACGATACGCCTTTTGAAGGAACGCTGAATTATGCATTTTATCAAGGCCAGCCAGATGTGGAAATTTTACATTTTTTTGATGAGTCACTGTTCCATGTAAACGGGGATTATGAAATTACGAATGACGGTGCCGCAACGTATGAGCTTTCTGATGATAAAAAAACGATCACGATTAAAATTAAAGACAATGTCAACTGGCATGATGGAGAACCTGTTAAAGCAGAAGATTTAGAGTATGCCTATTTAGTCATTGGCCATAAGGATTATACAGGTGTCCGCTACGGAGACGCACTCATTCAGGACATTGTTGGCATGGATGAATATCATGCGGGAAAAGCAGCGAATATTTCTGGAATTAAAGTGATCGATAACAAAACATTATCCATCACATATAAGCATGCAAACCCGTCCATCTTAACAGGCATTTGGGCATATCCATTGCCCAAGCATTATTTAAAAGATATTCCAATCAAACAAATGGCGCAATCCGATAAAATCCGCAAAAACCCGATCGGTTTCGGGCCATTCAAAGTGAAAAAGATCGTTCCGGGTGAGTCGGTTGAACTTGTACGCAATGATGATTATTACGGCGGAAAGCCGAACTTAAAAGGCGTTATCGTTAAAGTTGTCAATCCAAAAGTTGTGTTGCAGGCATTAAAAAAAGGAGAAATCGATGTTGCACAATTTCCAACTGATCAATATGTCAGCGCAAAAGGAACAAAAAATATTCAATTCGTTGGCAACATTGAGTTAGCCTATAATTATATTGGATTTAAGCTGGGGCATTGGGATGCAGAAAAACAAGAAAATGTCATGGATAATCCGAAATTCCAAAATAAAAAGCTGCGCCAAGCAATGGCGTACGCCATTGACAATCAGGCGGTTGCCGACAAACTATATCATGGGCTCCGCTTCCCGGCCACTACACTCATTCCGCCATCATTTCCAGGCTATCATGACGAAAATGCAAAAGGATATTCATATAATCCTGAGAAAGCGAAAAAACTGTTAGATGAAGCGGGCTATAAAGATAAAGATGGGGATGGTCTTCGCGAAGATCCAGATGGAAAGAAATTTACAATCAATTTCCTTTCAATGAGTGGAGGAGATATTGCGGAACCGCTTGCTAAGTTTTATATCCAATGCTGGAAGGAAGTCGGTTTGAATGTGCAGCTTGTGGATGGCCGTTTAGCAGAGTTTAATTCATTTTACGATATGGTTGAAAAAGACGATCCAAAAGTGGATATCTTTGCAGCGGCATGGGGAACAGGGACCGATGTCGACCCGTACGGGCTATACGGCCGCAATGTTATGTTCAACTATTCTCGGTGGGTGAACGAAAAAAATGATGAATTGCTTGAAAAAGGCCATTCTGAACAAGCCTTCGATAAACAATACCGGAAAGGTATTTATAACCAATGGCAAGAATTAATGAATGAAGAAGTGCCGGTGATTCCAACCTTATATCGTTCACAAATATTTGCTGTGAATAATCGCGTGAAAAACTTTACGGCTGATATCGATCCATTCAACTGGAAATGGAAAGAAGTAGGAGTAACAGCGGAAAAACCAGAAACTGAATAAAATAGAACCGCTGAAGGAAAAGGGGGGCCCATAATTTTGTGGGAACGCCCTTTTTCTGTTTGAGTTTTCGACTTCTGTATGGGTATAAAATGCTGTGGATACGAAGGGGATTTCTATTAAGATTAATATTTTCACCATCATGTCATACATATGAAAATAAGAAAATAGCTCAAGCCGATTTTTATGGCATGTCCCTCTTTCTGTTTTCTTAGGCAAGAGGAGAAGAGCGTTCTCTGCTGACTGACTCGCTTTCTTTAACCCACATTCATTTTATGGATTGTGTTGCATATTGAAAAGCGACGATGGATATGGCTGCATGTAATTGCATAACGGTTACATGACAAACCATCATCAAAAAAAGCAATCGGCCGGGGGATCTAACAAGGTGAAAACATCACGTACGTAAGGTCATCATTTGAGCAGCAGTAACCTCCCGTCTCTATTTAAAAGCGCTTTCATAATAGGCGGCGCTGTTAGGAAATAAAGGCGATCTTATCCGTTTATTTGCAGTGGATCACGCGCACTAGGTATGTGACTTTTGAAATGTATGGTAGATAAAATACAAGAATAATTTTGGGAAGGTCAGCAGTTTGCAGCTTGCTTTATGACCCGTTTATGCGGCCAGGTCTGAACAACCGCCGCTTCTAGCAATCGATCAATGAAACGCTTAACCCTAACCATCGAGTTTCAGTTTCGAATGTGAAAAGGCGAAGTCCCGTTGCGTCTTTAGCAGACGAAAGGAGGTGAAAAGGATGAAAAAAAATTTTGGTGGTCTGCGGCAACAGGCTTGGCAGCAGCTTTATGATCGAGTTAAATGCGAAAAACTCTTTACAGGATCTGGGAATTGAGGCCGATGTGTCCCATACAGATTTAGCTGCAAGCAAAACCGAAAAAGCGGATCTGTACGTCGGTGCGAAGGATTTAATGGATGTCCTTGACGACGGAACAAGGGCAGTCGCTAAACTAGCCAATATTTTCGACATGCAAGAGTTGAAATCCGTCTTACAGCAGTATGTATAAACAACAAGGGGGAGAGGCGGATGTTAGATTTATTAATGAAGGATATTTTGGGATCACCAGCCATTTTAGTGGGGTTGTTCGCGTTTTTGGGGCTTGTGCTGCAAAAAAAGCGTGTTTCTGACATTATTTCAGGAACGTTAAAAACCATTATGGGATTTATTCTTCTCAACGGCGGTGCCGCGATTCTGATCCAATCACTTGATGCGTTTGGCAAATTATTTGAAAAAGCTTTTGCGATTCAAGGGGTCATTCCGAATAATGAAGCGATTGTCGCAATTGCCCAGCAAACATTTGGCAAAGAAACGGCGCTCATTATGCTGTTTGGGATGATTGTCAACCTGCTTCTTGCTCGGTTTACCCGTTTTAAATACATTTTTTTAACTGGACATCATACGTTATTTATGGCTTGCTTAATTTCAGCAGTGTTGGCAACAAGCGGTGTTGCTGGAGCTCTTCTTGTCGTGATCGGTTCGATTATTCTCGGCGCCTTGATGGTATTCATGCCGGCTCTGCTTCAGCCATATATGCGTCAAGTGACCGGGACAGATCAAGTTGCTTTAGGGCATTTTGGATCTGTCGGATATTTTGCGTCTGCATGGATCGGCAAGCGCTTTGGCAATAAAGCGCGCTCTACTGAGGATTTGCACGTACCAAGATCGTTGAGCTTTTTGCGTGATACGTCCGTAGCGATGTCGCTGACGATGACGATCTTATTTCTGATTGTTGTACCATTGGCGGGCAAAGAGTTCGTTGAAACACAGTTAAGCGGCGGCGTCAATTTTCTTGTTTTCTCGTTAATGCAAGGAATTACATTTGCTGCTGGCGTATATGTGGTGCTTGCTGGAGTGCGGATGTTAATTGCCGAGATTGTTCCCGCTTTTAAAGGGATTGCCGATAAAGTCGTAAACAATGCCAAGCCTGCTCTCGATTGTCCGACTGTATTTCCTTATGCACCAAATGCCGTCATTATTGGCTTTTTATCAAGCTTTGTTGCTGGAATGATTTCCATGCTTATTTTGCCGGCTGTCGGTTTAAAGGTAATCGTGCCTGGACTGATTCCCCACTTTTTCACAGGAGCAGCAGCAGGTGTCTTTGGAAATGCTACAGGAGGCAGACGCGGAGCTATTTTGGGGGCTTTTGTCAACGGACTTCTCATTTCGTTCTTGCCGGCGCTTCTTTTGCCAGTTCTTGGGTCGCTAGGGTTTGAAAACACGACATTTGGTGATTCAGACTTTGGTATTGTTGGTATTTTATTGAGCTATTTGATTAAATGGTTTTCGTAAAAAATATCAATCGGTTAAAGGGCTGGCTTACGTTGTGTATCAACGTAAGCCAGCCCTTTTATTAGCCGTTTGCTCTGCAAGACTTACAACTTTGTGAACTTTGATAAAAAATGTGTGTAGCAGATTTCATTCAACGTGAGCAGAAGGGGCCCATTTTTGGAAACAAAGAAGATGACTTCCCATAGGAGCAGCTGACAAACGAAAAATGTACGTCTAAAGATGAATGGAGATTGCTCTGTCTATAGCCGCTCGGCTATACTTAATGGAAAGGGGGAGAGAAGATGGAAGAAAAGGTTGTAAACGTGATTCAAGATGAATATCCGGATGATTTTGCTTGGTGTTATGGCTGCGGTCGTCTTAATGAAAAAGGCCATCATTTTCGGACGGGATGGCAAGGGGAGCAAACAGTGACTATTTATACACCGCGTCCAGAGCATACAGCAATTCCGGGATTTGTATATGGCGGGCTGCTCGCGTCCTTAATTGATTGCCACGGAACCGGTTCAGCAGCATTGGCCCTGCATCGTAAAAATGGCTATGAGCCCGGAGATGGCACAGCCCCGCCGCGGTTTGTAACCGCTTCTTTAAATGTGCAATTTCTGAAGCCCACTCCACAGGGGGTACCGCTCAAAGCGATTGGTACGGTGGAGGAAATACATCCGAAAAAATGGAGAGTGCAGACAGAAGTTTATGCAAATGATGTTCTTTGCGCGCAAGGAGAAGTGATTGCGGTCGTCATGCCAAAGACATTTTTGCCGTCTTCGTGATGCCAACGAATGCAAAAACGCCTGCTGTTTCACTAGAACAGGCGTTTTTTACTGCTAACACAAATGTCGCAAGCATGCAAGCGTATATTGTAAATCAATGAAAGTGTACATACTATCAAAAGGGGTTTTAATGAAGGGAGAATCGTCTGTATGGATGGATCCAAACAAGAGTCACAATGGAATGAAAAAGAGTTTGCTTCTCTTCATGAATTAGCTGATTTTGTCTCCGCCCATGTTCAATGTCCAGTGACCATTGAATCACGTGATTTGGAACTGATGGCTTATAGCGGAAACCACAACGAACCGGATGCGGTGCGCATGAATACCATTTTAAGCAAACGGGCCGCGGCCCATGTTGTCCATTATTTGCATGAAAGTGGTTGGCTTCAGCGCATTGAAGAGGCGAGTGGAGTCGTTAAAATCCCAACATTGACAGAAATTGGACTTGGCCCTCGCACGGTCGCCTGCATCAAAAGCGGGAAAAAAATTTATGGATATTTATGGGTTCAGGAAGCCAGTGACGCATTTGCGGAGGAACATCAGTCTTTTTTGGTGGAGGCGGCGAAGAAAGCGGCGGAATGGTTTGAACAACAAATGAGTGTGACTCGTAAGCGGCAGAAGGAAATGGAACGGATATTGATGAGCTTCATTCGAGAAGGAGCCCCAAGTGACCAAGCTGTAAAGATTGAAGCAGAACTGAGAGGAATCAAACTGCCAAAGGAGTTTGTTGTCGTTCTGTTTCGGGTTTTGCGGTCCGATAGGAAGGAAATCATTCGCCATTATATTATTTTTAGCATGAATGCGTTAAGTGGCTCCACCTTTTTGATCGAAAATCATGAGCAGTTGATTTGCATCATTGGAAATCCCTCTGTTTCCTCTCATACAGCTTTGGACCAAGCTCGGCTGCTGCTTGAAAAATTAGAGAAGGAGTTTCACTGTGATTTACAGCGGGATGTCCTTGTGGGAATCGGCAAAGAGTATCGCAGATTAAAGGATCTGAGACAAAGCTATACAGAAGCAACTGAGGTGATACATATTAAAACGCGACTTCATGAACCGCTTGGCCATTTTTATGAGGAGTTAGGGATTTATCGGCTGCTTCCGGCCATATATGCGCAGCATAAGCGGCAGCGCTATCAAAACGAACAATTGCAGAAATTGAAAAGATATGATATGGAAAATCAAACGACGCTTATCCAAACATTGAAGCAGTATCTTAAAAATGATGGAAAAATTAAAGAAACAGCAGAGGACTTATACATACATCCTAACACATTGCATTATCGAATCAAGCGCATTCAAGCGATTACTGGCATTGATTTTGCTGATTTTGAACAACGAATGATGTTATACATTGATCTCCTCCTTCTCCAATATAAGGATGATATTGTGTTCGACACACAAATATAAGGCTTGATCATTATACCGGAGAAACAAAGAATCTTCTGAATGTATCCATTATAATGAATCATATAAGCTGATCAAGAAGGGGACGATGAGAATGGCTGTACCGTATAAGCATGAGCCGTTTACCGATTTTTCTGTTGAGCAAAATCGGCAAGTATTTCAAGCAGCATTAACCGATGTTCAATCGAAGCTTGGACAAGAATATCCGCTTGTGATTGGGACGCAACGCGTAACTACAGAAGAAAAAATAATTTCGCGCAATCCGGCGAACAAGGCAGAGATTGTCGGCATGGTTTCAAAGGCGACGAAGCAATGGGCGGATAAAGCGATGGAAGCAGCGCTCCAAGCGTTTGAAACATGGCGAAATGAACCTGTTGAAGCACGTGCGCACATTTTATTTCGAGCAGCGGCTATTTTACGCAGAAGAAAGCATGAGTTTTCCGCGCTTTTAGTAAAAGAAGTCGGAAAGCCTTGGAAAGAGGCGGATGCTGATACGGCAGAAGCGATTGATTTTCTGGAGTATTACGCGCGCCAAATGATGAATTTACAGCGCGGCATCCCTGTGGAGAGTCGTCCTGGTGAGCACAATACGTTTCATTATATTCCGCTAGGGGTCGGGCTTATTATCTCTCCATTTAATTTCCCGTTGGCGATTATGGCTGGCACGACTGTAGCGGCTATCGTAACAGGAAATACGGTTATTTTGCGCCCGTCGGACCGTGCGCCTGTCGTGGCTGCGAAATTTGTCGAAATGATGGAGGAAGCAGGGCTGCCAGCTGGGGTACTAAACTATTTGCCAGGCGGCGAAGCGGAGGTTGGCGAATATTTAGTCGAGCATCCAAAGATGCGTTTTATTTCGTTTACTGGTTCACGAGCTGTTGGTTGCCGCATTTACGAACGAGCAGCGATCGTTCAGCCTGGACAGAAATGGCTTAAGCGAGTGATTGCCGAGATGGGTGGAAAAGATGCGATCATTGTGGATCGAGAAGCCGATCTTGAATTAGCGGCACAGTCTATTGTTGCATCGGCTTTTGGCTTTTCCGGACAAAAATGTTCAGCCTGTTCACGGGCGATTATCGTTGAAGATGTGTACGAACAAGTGTTAAACCGCGTGGTCGAGCTGACAAAACAGCTAAAGGTGGGGAATCCAGAAGAGCAGAGCATATTTATGGGACCGGTTATCGATCAAGCGTCATTTGACAAAATTATGGGATATATCGAGATTGGCAAGCAAGAAGGCAGACTGATGGCTGGAGGAGAAGGAGACGATTCAACAGGATTTTTTATCCAGCCAACGATTTTTGCTGATGTCCACCCAAGCGCACGGATTATGCAGGAAGAAATTTTTGGTCCAGTTGTCGCTTTTACGAAGGCAAAGGACTTTGACCATGCGCTTGAAATAGCAAATCATACGGAATATGGATTAACAGGAGCTGTCATCTCGAAAAATCGTGCCCATCTTGAAAAAGCTCGTGAGGAGTTCCATGTTGGCAATCTTTACTTTAATCGCGGCTGTACAGGTGCGATTGTCGGTTATCAGCCGTTTGGCGGCTTTAATATGTCAGGAACCGATTCAAAAGCAGGGGGCCCTGATTATTTAATTCTTCATATGCAAGCAAAAACCGTAAGTGAGGCGTTTTAGGAGGAAAGACGATGTTAGCACAAATCTCAAAAAATATTTTTCTATATGCTTCGCAAAGCAAAGCATTAAATAAAGCAGCTAAAAAATGGGGGCTCCGGTTTGGAGCTTCCCAAGTTGTCGCTGGTGAGACGATTGAAAGCGCTATTGCTAAAGTGAAAGAGCTGAATGAAAAAGGGCTTGTTTGTACGCTTGACCATTTAGGCGAGTTTGTTTCGAGCCGAGAAGAGGCGATTGAGGCGACAGAATATAATGTGAGAACGCTAGAGGCCATTCATAAAGCGGGGGTCAACAGCAATCTCTCTGTTAAACTGACACAACTGGGGCTTGATATTGATTGGCATTTTTGCCTTGACAATATGAAAAGAATTATGGAAACCGCTAAGCGGTGCAATAACTTTGTGCGCATTGACATGGAAGATTCCGCTCATTGTCAGGCGACATTAGATATTTTGCATGAATTGCGCAAAACGTATGACAATGTAGGAACAGTCATTCAGGCCTATTTATATCGCGCGGAGCAAGATGTCAAAGATTTAAAAGGAGTCTCTCTTCGCTTAGTAAAAGGTGCTTACAAAGAACCACCTGAGGTGGCTTATCAGGATAAACAGGAAGTAGATGCCAATTACATGAACATTATTCAACAGCATTTATTAAGCGGAAGCTACACGGCCATTGCTTCACATGACCATAACATTATTGCGAAAGTGAAGCAATTTGCTAAAGAGAACAATATTCCGCGCGACCAATTTGAATTTCAAATGTTGTACGGATTCCGCACCGACATGCAGCAACAGCTTGTGGCTGAAGGATATAAAATGCGTGTATATATTCCGTTTGGCAACGACTGGTTCGGCTACTTTATGCGCCGCCTAGCGGAACGACCACAAAATGTCGCGTTTGCGTTAAAAGGGTTTTTTGGCAAATAAATCGTGAATAGTTGCTTTTCGGAACAGAAAGAACGCAAAAAAAAACGGCTGCTGCGCCATGACTAGGCATGGTGCAGCAGCCGTTTTTTGTGTATGTATTTAGTTAACATGGGCTTCATGAGACTCAGCTAGAGCATCCTTGCTTTTTCTCACACTGGCTGTTGCATGTGTTCGATCGCTGTTCACACCATTTCGCCTGTCATTTCTCAGGGAATGACAAAAAAGCGATCCCTTCACCAAACAAGCTAAGTGCAGCGGCGGCACTTAAGCATGGTATGCTTCTTCAAGAAGTAGTGCCAGCTATCATTTCGTATACATAAGCATTTTTGTATATGTATATCATCACGATAATGACGAGAGGAACATCATAGAAGGTTTCTAAAGCTTCATGCCTAGATGTTAATTTGGAAAGGAAATGCTAAATAATTGAAACATTTGTTAAAAGGAGTATAATGGTAGCTGATGCCTCTCTGTCATTGGTCAGGGAGACTTCTTAGGGAAATGCTTAAATTAATAGAAAGGGAGAGAAAAGATGTATACAAGTGCTCAGCAGGCTGCTCCTGTTCGGATGACAGTCTATCCTATTTTGATTGCCATCAGCATGGGCCATTTGCTTAATGATGCCATGCAGGCCGTTGTCCCTGCGCTGTTTCCGATTTTGGAATCATCGATGAATTTATCGTATATGCAAATTGGTTGGATTGCGTTTACCTTGAATATGACCTCTTCGGTTCTTCAGCCTGTTGTTGGCTTATTTACGGACCGGCGTCATTCCTCATACTTTCTGCCGCTTGGAATGGCTGCGAGCCTGTTGGGAATGGTCGGTTTGGCGCTGTCGCCTAGCTTTCTCTTTGTTTTATTATCGGTATTATTAGTAGGGCTTGGTTCTGCCGTGTTCCATCCGGAGGGAGCAAGGGTGGTCTATTTTGCAGCAGGAGAGAGACGAGGGTTTGCCCAATCGATTTATCAGGTAGGAGGAAATACAGGAAATGCTCTTGCTCCATTGTTTACGGCTCTTATTTTTGTACCGTTTGGCCAAAAAGGGGCCGGATGGTTTACAATGGTGGCACTGCTGGGCATTATGATATTATCTCGCGTATCACGGTGGTATTCTCATAAACTAGAACAGCGAGAGAAAGACCGTGCCCAAAAAACAGTGGTAAAATTGGAAGGGCAAGAGCGGCGACGCGTTCTCTTTGCTTTAATTCTATTAATCTTTTTAGTGTTTACTCGCTCTTGGTATTCGGCCGGTATTTCCAACTATTATCAGTTTTATTTGACTCAATATTACCATATTTCGATACGAGAAGCGCAGCTGTACTTATTTATTTTTATGATCGCTGGAGCGATTGGCACATTTGTTGGCGGCCCGCTTGCCGATCGATTTGGAAAGAAGAATTTAATGCTGTTTTCTACAGTCGGTACCGCTCCGTTCGCCTTGCTGCTTCCGCATCTTCCGCTCGGATGGGCGCTGCCTGCGCTCTTTTTAGCTGGCTTTATTTTATCACTTAGCTTCTCAACTTTTGTCGTGTATGCACAAGAGTTGCTTCCGGGAAATGTCGGAATGGCCTCTGGATTAATTGTTGGTCTTGCGTTTGGAATGGGAGCGTTAGGCGCGGTCGTACTTGGTAAAATTGCCGATACATACACGCTTAAATCGTTGATGTGGATGTGCAGCTTTTTACCACTGCTCGGAGTGTTGACTTATTGGCTGCCGAAAGATAAAGGCCGGTCGGCAGCTTTGGGGCATTAAGAGCAGGAAAGTTGTGAAAAAGCTGAAGGGTGAGGAAGAATCCTAGACAATAAAGGCGGTTCGTAAGCTTCTGCTTGCGAGCCGCCTTTTGCTGTTTGTTGCTCGTTTCATGCCATCTTTCGCTCTTTCCATTTTAGCGGCGCAAATCCAGTATGGCTGATTTTCGCTATATTATTCACAAATCTAGATCGAATGCCCATGGTATCTAAACGTCATGGCAAGACGGAACGAATCATGTCTACAACAAAAAGACTGGGCATGGGTGTGACAAAGGACGTTGAAAAAGGCCAAGCTCCATATGGATGCAAATACTTACATATCAAGCGGCATCGATTATCCCCCCGCTTGATTTTGTAACGTTTGTCTATAACGATAACAAAATGAGGGTAGCTAGTCAAAATATTTCCATTAGCCTTGCCGCGACCGTCCATTTTCCACAGCTCGTTCGTTCTATTTTCAAGCTGCATTTATATATTTTTATAAAGGGAGGGGTTTGTGTGTATCAACCAAAAGATTCATCGCAATCGCCACGCTTTTGTGGCGTTCGCACATTTATGCGGCTAGAGCATGTTCGCACAACGGATAACGTTGATTTTGCGGTGCTTGGTGTTCCGTTTGATACGGCTGCTTCTAATCGAACGGGACAGCGATACGGTCCGCAACACATTCGAAATTTCTCAGTACTGCTTCGTCCGTATAATCCAGATATGGAGATTGATATTTTTCAATACTGCTCTGGAATCGATTATGGTGATATAGATGTTGTTCCTGGAAATGCGCTGCGGACATATGGTCGGATTGTCAAGGAATTGCGTCCTCTTTTGCAAAAAAATATTATTCCCATTATGATGGGCGGAGATCATTCCATCACATTAGGACATTTGCGGGCATTTTATGAACGTTTTGGGCCGATCGCGCTTGTTCATTTTGATTCGCATGGAGATACATGGGACCATTACTATGGAGAGAAGTATATGCATGGTACGCCGTTTCGCCGGGCTGTAGAAGAGGGATTGCTCGATGTGGATCACTCCATTCAAGTCGGTATGCGCGGACCGCTCTATAGCGCAGATGATATCGAGGATGCACGCCGCCTCGGCTTTGAAGTGATTCCGATGAAGGAAGTTCGAAAAACAGGCTTTTCTGAAGTGATGGATCGCATTCATCAACGAGTGGGAGATCGGCCTGTTTTTGTTTCTTATGACATTGATTTTGTTGATCCGGCATTTGCTCCTGGAACCGGTACACCGGAAGTAGGAGGGCCTACAAGTTATGAAGCGCTCGAATATGTGAGAGGACTTGATGGTTTAAACATCGTTGGTTTTGATCTAGTTGAAGTATTGCCTTCATACGATCAGGGTGAAATTACGGCTGTGCTGGCCTCCGCCATTATTTATGAAATGATCACACTCATCGCTTTAAAGAAAAGGCGATCGCATCAAGAGAGACGATCTGGCGTTGCTAGACAATGAAAGGGATGCGGAACAGAAGGATAAAAGGCCCTTTAGCTGGGGGGCCTGATTTTGAGTGGTCGGCAAGAATGAACTTGAAACCTAGGAAAAGCGTGTATTCAGCCAGCATCTAAAGCCCAGTTGATGCAATCATGAACGAGCGGTTGAAGGGATGGCGGATCATCGGCCCTTTCGCTTGAAAGCAACAGGATGGATCAGCATCCTGCAAATGTGGTTGAGAACATTCCTTCCGCGCTGTGTACTGGTATCATCATAGCGGGTTATGAATAAACAAATTTCATTCGCACAAGGGGAGAAAAAAGATGAGAGAAAGCAATTGGATTCATCTATTTCAACAAATGCCGGATTTGCTTGCGCCAACGATGGCAAAAGATCATCCGAATTTGCCAGTTGTAAAGGAGGAAGGCTGCTATTATTACGGGGTGGATGGAAAAAAATATCTTGATTTTACTTCCGGGATCGCCGTAACAAACATTGGCCACCGTCACCCGAAAGTAGTACAGGCGATTAAAGATGCGGCAGACCGTCTGCTGCATGGACCGAGCGGGGTCATCATGTATGAGTCTATTCTTCGTTTGGCCGAAGAGCTCACACCGATTATGCCTGAAGGATTAAACTGTTTCTTTTTTGCTAATAGCGGAACGGAAGCGATTGAAGGAGCGATGAAGCTGGCCAAGCATGTTACGAGACGTCCGTATGTGATATCGTTTACAGGCTGTTTCCACGGGCGTTCCTTAGGATCGCTTAGCGTCAGTACCTCCAAAAGCAAATATCGCCAATATTTGCAGCCAAACGGATTGACGTATCAGCTGCCATACGCGAATCCGAAAACGTGTCCAGACGGTGAAGATCCGGATGTTTATTTGGCTCGTCAACTAGAGAAAGAAGCTGCAGCTTTATTTGCTCATCAAGTGACCCCGGAAGAAGTAGCGTGCATGATTTTAGAACCGGTATTGGGAGAGGGAGGATATATTGTTCCCCCAAAAGGATGGCTTCATAAAGTAAGAGAAATTTGTGACCGACATGGAATTTTGCTTATTTTTGACGAAGTGCAAACAGGATTTGGACGCACGGGGGAATGGTTTGCCGCACAAACATTTGACGTTGTTCCAGATATTATGGCTATTGCGAAAGGAATCGCTTCAGGTCTTCCGCTAAGTGCAACGGTGGCTTCTAAAGAGCTGATGCAGCAATGGCCGCTAGGAAGTCACGGAACAACATTTGGCGGCAATCCGATTGCCTGCGAGGCAGCGCTGGCGACATTAGAAGTATTCAAGGAAGAAAACGTGCTGGAAAATTGCCGGATTGTTGGACAATATGCTCGTGAACGGTTGGATGAGCTCAAAGAAAAACACGCTGTGATTGGCGAGGTGCGCTCGATCGGATTGATGATTGGCATTGAAATCGTTGATCCAATGACAGGGGAACCAAATGGAGAGGGGGTGATGAATATTTTAAATCGCTGTCTGCAAAAAGGGGTTCTTTTCTATTTATGCGGAAATCAAGGAGAAGTTATTCGCATGATTCCACCGCTGACTGTGACGAAGGAGCAGATTGATGATGGCTTGCGCTTGCTGGCCGAGGCGTTAACGGAGTATGAAAACGAAATGGGCTTCCGTTCATTTGAAGCTAAAATGACAGGCAGATAGCGGCGGGTTTCTTGATGAAAACAAGAATGGGGGAATCGGGATGAGCGTCCTTGATACAGGTGTTATTTTGGCTTATTTTCTTCTTTTAATCGTCGTGGGGATTTTAGGAGCGAAAAAAGCGAAAACGGCGGAAGATTACGCGCTTGCAGGCAGAAATCTTGGTTTGTTTATTTACCTTGGTTGTTTATCCGCCGTCATTCTTGGCGGCGCTTCAACGATTGGCACGGCCAAATTGGGGTATCAATTTGGGCTTTCAGGCATGTGGTTTGTCTTTATGATTGGTCTGGGCATCACACTATTAGGCTTGTTTTTTATTAGGCAGATTTACGGAGCGAACGTTACGACGATAAGTGAATTGCTAGGAAGGCGCTACAATCAAGAAGCTCGTTTAATCAGCGCGATTGTGGCGGCGATTTATACCTTAATGGTTTCTGTTACGCAGGTGATCGGAATGGGCAGCATTATACACGCGGTGCTCGGTTGGCCTATGACGACCTCCATGCTTGTGGGAGGTGGCATCGTCCTATTTTATACGATCCTCGGCGGAATGTGGAGTGTAACGATGACAGATATTATTCAGTTTCTTGTGATGACCATCGGCATCTTTTTCATTATGCTGCCGATGAGCTTATCTCGCGTCGGCGGATGGGAGGCGCTCTCTCAACAGCTTTCGGCTTCTCATTTTGATTTTACCTCCATCGGATGGTCCAGCATTTTTCAATACTTTCTATTATATACATTAGGAATGATCGTTTCTCAAGATATTTGGCAGCGAGTATTTACAGCACGAACCACGAAAATCGCTCGAGGCGGAGCGGTGTATGCCGGGGTGTACAGCATTGCGTATGCGTTAGCTTTAAGTATCATTGGCATGTGTGCAGTGATTGTCTTTCCAACCATCAGTGATCCGCAAAATGTATTTGCCAGCATGTCGCTCGCTATTCTTCCACATGGGTTATTAGGTCTCATTTTAGCAAGCGTGTGTTCTGCGCTCATGTCTACCGCCTCAGGAACGCTGCTCGCTTCCTCGACACTGATCTCACACGATATTTTGAAGCAATATTGGCTAAAAAATATGAGCGACCAGCATGTTGTACGATTATCGCGGATCATTACCCTTGTGGTCGGTGTGATCGCCATAATCTTTGCCATTTGGATTCAAGATGTGCTCGTTGCTCTTGACGTGGCTTATGCGATTTTATCAGGTGCCATTTTCGTCCCTGTTATTCTTGGTTTCTTTTGGAAAAAGGCAACAGCGAAAGCAGGGCTGTATTCGATGGTTATTAGCTCACTTGTCGTATTTGCTGGTTTAGCGTTGGAAGGCCTCAGCTCGACGAAACCGATTATGTATGGCATCGTAGCCAGCATCGTATCGATGATTCTATTTTCCTATTGGCGTCCGGCTTCTCATCTTCAGCCCGATCATCAAGTGGTCATCGAAGAATGGGAAGACGAGCAAAAAGTGCTATGAGAAGGCAAACCGTATAAAACAAGCCGGCTTTTATGGAAGCTATGTGCCCGGCTCTCTGTTTGAAAAAAGATGCTGAGATTTAGCATCTTTTTATTTTATTGTCCATATTGATCATCGGCAAAAGAAAGTGGAAGTGTTAAGGAAATCGACGATTGTCGATTCTCTGTATTTTATCAAGCGATCATATAAAATAAACGTTTGATCGTTTATAATGATATAAATGAGAAATGAAGACATTGTCTATAAAAAGAAAATAGAGAACAGGGCATCTTGCTGTCTTTGCGAGAGAAGATATCGCTGTGCTTTTTGAATTTTAGGGATGGAAAAGGAAGGAATACATATGTTTGTAGCGATCGTTCTATTTGTTCTGGCGGGATTAGCGGAAATTGGCGGAGGATATTTAGTTTGGCTGTGGCTTCGTGAAGACAAGCCAATGATATATGGAATGCTGGGAGGCCTACTTCTTGTTCTTTATGGGATTATTCCAACTTTACAGCAATTTCCGAATTTCGGTAGAGTTTATGCGGCTTATGGGGGCATTTTTGTTGTACTTGCTGTTCTCTGGGGATGGGGAATGGATCGAAAAGTGCCTGATTCCTATGACCGGATGGGCATGCTTCTTTGTTTAGCTGGCGTAGCTGTCATGTTATGGGCACCAAGACAGTGACCATTTTTTGCTGACATCACTCGGTTTTTGTTTGCCGAACTTACTTTGTGAAAGGCATAGCTTCAAAGATCCGCTGCTTTATGTGTTATTATCAATTTAGTTATTTTTTACAAATGATAGAAATAGAACAAGAATCAAAGCCATTTGGTAATGTGCTATTAACATAGACGGAGAATATCTCGATAGAGCCAGTGGTTTTGCCCATAGCACTCAAGATGAGGCTGGATAAAATGGATTGGAGTTTATCTGTTTGTATGTGTATTTTTACAAATAGGGAGAAAAAAATGGCGTTGCTTCCTAACCGATTGCGTCCTGGAGATACCATTGGCATTATTCCCCCTTCATCGGGGGTTGCGGCTTTATGT
Source organism: Anoxybacillus sp. P3H1B (assembly GCF_001560855.1). Lineage (NCBI taxonomy): Bacteria > Bacillati > Bacillota > Bacilli > Caryophanales > Anoxybacillaceae > Anoxybacillus > Anoxybacillus sp. P3H1B. The sequence continues at coordinate 508,339 of NZ_LPUG01000011.1, forward strand.
CCAAGACGGTTGCAAAGAGGGATCGCCGAATTAGAGAGACTAGGATTTAACGTTGCCGTTGGCAAGCATGCTCAAAAACAAAATGAATATATGGCAGGTACAGTGGAAGAGCGTCTAGAAGATTTACATGATATGTTTGCCAATCCGCGTATTCATGCCATTATGACTACTATTGGCGGCACTTGCTCTCATCAGCTGCTTGGGGAGCTGGATTATACTCTTATAAAGCACAATCCAATCTTAACGGAAGAGGTCCTAAACAACACCGATGTTTTAAGGAGGAATATTTGTGATGAAAAAATTGAAAGTCGGAGTAATTGGGTGTGGAAGTATTGCTAAACACCGTTATTTTACGGAATTTTCAAAAAATTAACACCTAAACATTGTCGCTGTATGTGATAGTAATAAAGAACGCGCAGTCGAAATAGCTAAAAAATATCATGTAACACCTTATACAAATTATGAGGACCTTTTGTCAAATGAAGAAATTGATGCCGTTAGTGTCTGTACGCCCAATTATTTACACGCCCCTATCTCCATTGCTGCCCTAAAAGCAGGGAAACATGTCCTATGTGAAAAGCCAATGGCGACAACAAAAGAAGAAGCTGAGGAAATGATTGAAGCTTCCAAACAAACTGGAAAGAAATTAATGATTGCCCATAATCAACGCTTTGTAAGCTCCCATGTGAAAGCCAAAGAGTTAATTGAAAAAGGAGAAATCGGAAAAATCTACAGTTTCCGCACAGCTTTCGGGCACCCCGGACCTGAAGGATGGAGCGCTGATGGAAGAGACAGCTGGTTCTTTAAAAAGGAGCAGGCGGCAATGGGAACAATGGGCGATTTAGGTGTCCATAAAGCGGACTTAATTCGCTTTTTACTTGGTGAAGAAATCATCGAAGTAGCCGCATTTGTCGAAACAATAGCAAAGGAACAAACAGATGTCGATGACAACGCCGTTTGCCTCTTAAAAACAGAGAGCGGCATTATCGGAACCCTAGCTGCTAGCTGGTCATACAACGGAAAAGAAGACAACTCAACCATCATTTATGGTGAAAAAGGAATTTTACGTTTAGAAGACGATCCAGACTATTCTTTAGTAGTCCAATACAAAAATGGAGAAGTGGTCAATTACAAGCTTAGTGCCATTCAATCCAATGAAGAAGGCGGGCAAACAACCTCTCACGTCATTGACCAATTTGTTGAAAGCATTCTAAACGACCAAGAACCTCCGATATCGGGAGAGGAAGGAATGAAATCTTTGCTAGTCATTCTTGCTGCGTTCGAAGCAGCCCAAGCAAAAAAAGTCGTACCGCTAACATGGGAAAGAGTCAAACAATAAAAGATGTGGGGATCAAATCTCAGGGCGGGAAAAATCCATGTGTTGGGCTTATTTCAGGAGGGAAATCGCAGAGCAGCAGGATCAAGGCATGAAGCTACGGAAAAAAGAACCTCACCCTCGAATAAAAGTGATAAAGCATTCAACGTGGCGGATAGGCATTATTCGAAAATCGTGAAAAAGGGTGCTGAAAACACGAAAACTAGTGCTAAACCGCGATCAAAGCCGCAAAGCTGAAAGGAAAGCCCAGACCCGTAGTCAATGAGCTTCATTATCAAAAAATGTCAATTCGAAGCCGAATAGCAGCGCTTCAACCTCATACAAACTAGCCCGTAAAAGATATGAACCTAGAAATAAAGCACCAACATATAAAACATGAGTGCCGTCCTTTTTATTTGAGAACAGGTTTGTTTGCTTAGTTGTCGAGCTTAACCGAACAAATTCATGAAACGAGACCAACGGCGAAGAGGTGTCACCATGAAAAAATTAAGAGTCGGTATGATTGGAGCAGGGGGAATCGCTACATTTTGCCATATTCCAGCATTTCAGCAATTAAATGAAGCAGCCGTCACGGCTGTTTGCGATGTAAACATCGATAAAGCAAAACAAGTACAAAACCAATTTCATATTCCACAAGTTTACGAGAATTATAAAGATATGCTGCCACATGTCGATGCTGTTGTCATTTGTACCCTGAATAAATTTCATAAGGAAATGACTATTGCGGCACTGGAAGCCGGCGTTCATGTTCTTTGTGAAAAGCCAATGGCGATGAATGCGAGTGAATGTGCGGAAATGATAAAAGCGAAAGAAAAGTCCGGGAAAATATTATGGATCGCCTACCACTATCGCTTTATGAAAGAAGCACAAGCAGCAAAAAAAGTGATCGATGAAGGTGAAATTGGTCATCCGCTCGTTGTCCGTGTCAAAGCATTACGGCGAAGAAAGGTTCCGGAATGGGCGTTTTTACCAATAAGGACTTGCAGGGTGGAGGGTGCCTCATCGATTACGGATGTCATCTATTAGACCTTGCTCTTTGGTTGATGGGAAATCCAAAAGTGAAAGAAGTCACAGGTGCCACCTATAACGTACTTAGTAAAATACTAAATCAAGTAAATGAATGGGGCAGCTTTAATCATGAAACATTCAATGTTGAAGATCATGCGACAGCCTACCTTCGTTTTCAAAATGGAACAAGCCTCCTTTTTGAAACATCATGGTCTGCTAACATTTCGAAAGATGAAGATACTCTTTCCATTTCTGGCGAAAAAGGCGGCTTAGACGTTTTTCCTTTTACCTTAAACTATGCGAAACATGGGATGCTGTTTAATAGTGTGGCTGCCTATATTCCCGAGGAAAAAGAGGAAGGGTTTTTACAGGCAAAAGCATTTGTGGAGGCGTGTCTTGGATTAAAAGAACCTTTAGTGAAACCAGAAGAAGCGATACAAGTTTCACATATAATCGATGTGATTTATGAAAGCAGTGAAAAAAGTAAAAGCATATTACGAACGGAGATGGGAGGAAGTTTGTCATGAAACTAGGCGTATTTACAGTGCTTTTTTCTAATAAATCGTTTACAGACATGCTCGATTACGTGAAAGAAGCAGGATTACACGCAGTCGAAATTGGAACAGGAAACTATCCAGGTTCTGCTCACTGCAACCTTGATGAATTATTAGAAAGCAAAGAAAAGCGCGAGCGCTACCTTAAGGAAGTAGCATCTCGTGGGCTCATGATCAGTGCATTTAGCTGTCATGGAAATCCCCTTTCTCCCGACCAAAAATTTGCGAAGCAATCCCATGAAACGTTTGTTAAAACCATTCAGCTTGCGGAGATGATGGAGGTTCCTGTTGTGAACTGTTTCTCTGGCGTTAGTGGTGACCATGAAAAGGCGAAATATCCAAACTGGCCGGTTGCCCCTTGGCCCAATGAATACAATGATATTTTAAAGTGGCAATGGGAAGAAAAGCTTATTCCATATTGGAAAGAGTGGGGGAAATTTGCTCAAGATCATAACGTTAAAATTGGTCTAGAATTGCACGGTGGCTTTTTAGTTCATTCACCATATACGATGTTAAAGCTTCGTGAGGAAACATGTGAAGCTGTAGGCGCAAACCTTGACCCAAGTCACCTTTGGTGGCAAGGGATTGACCCGGTAGCTGCGATTAAAATTTTAGGAAAAGAAAAGGCTATTCACTATTTTCATGCAAAAGACACCTATATTGATCCAGACAATGTCAATATGTATGGTTTAACGGACATGCAGCCATACGGTAATGTTCAAACAAGGTCCTGGACATTCCGGTCTGTTGGATGCGGTCATAGCCTTCAAGAATGGTCAGATATGATGAGTGCCCTTCGCACATACGGATATGATTACGTCGTCAGCATCGAACACGAAGATCCACTCATGTCGATTGAAGAGGGATTTAAACGCGCTGTCAGCAACTTAAAACAAGTCTTAATCGAAGACCAACCGACCAATATGTGGTGGGGGTAATGGGGGAGGGTGGACCTCTTTTATGAAGGCTTTTGCAAAATAATGGATGGCGCATACTTTAATGAGCAGCAAATATTTTCTAATTCATGAACCTCTCCTACCTCTACTCCGTTAAGAGGCGGGAGAGGTTCATTGTTGGACGTTTACTAGAAGGAAATTCGTGGAAAGAGGTATTATGTGATTTTATATCGTATATTATCGAAATAGCAAGTGGCAAAGCAGTCAATCATAAGAAATCATCATGTTCACGACATGGCCATTTGGAAAACAGGGGTTACACTATAAAACGATAAGAATGGAGGCATGATACTGATGACGTCTCGTTTGCTCCCATTATTGAAAGAGGAAAAAATCATCGCGATCATTAGAGGAGTTTCACAAGATTCCATACAACCAATTGCCGAGGCTTTACAGTCAGGGGGAATGAAATTTTTGGAAATCACAATGAATACCGATGGAGCTTTAGCCGCTATTGCGAAGCTAAGAGAAACATATGAAAACCGCCTTTATATTGGTGCGGGGACGGTGTTAAATCTAGAGATGGCTAAAGAAGCCATACAGGCGGGAGCGCAATATATTATTTCTCCTCATCTAAATGAACAAGTGATTGCTTATTGTGTCGAACAAGGGATCGACGTATGGCCTGGTACGATGACACCTTCCGAGATGTACAGGGCCTATCAGCTAGGGGCGAGCGCTGTGAAAGTGTTTCCGGTCGGAACTTTAGGAGCGAACTATATTAAAGAGGTAAAAGCTCCTCTTCCTTTTATTGAAATGATTGCAACAGGAGGAGTCAATACAAAAAATATGATGACAATATTAAATAATGGGGCCATTGCCGTTGGATTAGGAGGAAATTTAGTCGACAAACAGCTTGTGCAACAAAAAAACTACGATGAACTCACAAAGCGGGCGCGTATGTTTGTTGAGCTTGCTAAAGGGGTTGGCAGCGATGCAGCAAAATAATGATGTTGATGTGGTGACAGTCGGGGAAAGCATGATTCTCTTTCAACCAATGACAGACGGCTCCTTAAGGTACTCTCCTTTATTTACCAAATCGATAGCAGGCGCTGAATCCAATGTGGCCATCGGGCTTACGCGGCTCGGCAAAAAAGTAAGATGGATCAGCCGGCTTGGCTGCGATCCATTCGGCGATTTGATTGTGAGCACGCTTGCCGGGGAGGGAGTCGATGTCTCCTGCGTTATTCGTGATAAGAAGGCGCCGACCGCCATTTATTTTAAAGAATTTAAAGGTTACGGCGACCCAATGATATATTAATATAGAAAATATTCAGCAGCAAGTAAATTTTCCGAAGCAGATATCCAACCTGAGTGGTTGGCCAACGCCCGTCATCTGCATGTAACCGGAATTACGCCCGCACTAGGCGAACGGACGGAAGATTTTATTAAAAAAGTGATGGAGCAAGCGAAAGCAAGAGGATTAACTGTCTCATTTGACCCGAACTTACGCCGAAAGCTATGGAGCGAGGAGCAGGCGCGTTTTATTGTCATTAATGCCGTTGTGCGATATTTTTTTACCTGGATTAGAAGAAGCAAAATTTTTAATTGGTGAGCAGCCGGTCGCAGAGTATGGAAAGCAGTTTTTGCAAATGGGCCCCAAGCTGGTTGTTATGAAGCTTGGACAAGAGGGATCTATTGGCTTTTATCAAAATGAAGCGGTCCAATCCCCCGCTTTTCGTATGGATAAGGTTGTTGATCCGGTAGGGGCCGGAGATGCGTTTGCCGCGGGCTTGCTGTCTGTGCTGTTAGATGAAGATCAGCCGCTCGATGAGGATGTTTTAAACATTTGTTTACCTAAAGCATTAAAGCGAGCGAATTTATTAGGCGCCCTAGCTACACAATTTAAAGGAGACTGGGAAGGTCTTCCTTCCATTCGTGAAGTGGAACAATATATAGAGGGACAGGAAATGATCACAAGATAAAAAGAAACGGCGGAAGATGCGTAAAAAATCTTCCGCTTAGAATGTTGACAAATGCCTTTATCTTGCGTTACGGGCCTCGTTCGTCTGCTCACCCTCTGCTCTATTCCGAACCGGAGAAAAAGCACGCCGTAACTTAAAAACTAGCTTTTTTGACTATTCCGTTATCTGATCTTAAGCATGATCCTCTGATAGATGACGGGGCGCAAGCTCTTTATAAACAAGCTCTCGGTATACTTGAAATCCTTGCTTTGCGTAGAAATTTTTTGCGACTTCATTTTTGCTCCAATAATCGAGCTCTACTAAATAGATGCCTTTGTCTTGTGCCAGCTGGTAAATGTACTCCATCAGTTGCGTGCCATAGCCTTTGTTTCGGACGGATTCGCTAATGCTAATTTGGTGGACGTATATAGATTGATAGGACTGAAAAAATATATTTTCCGGATGTGTTCGTATCTCCAGCCAAGCATATCCACATGCTTGTTCGTTTTCTTCCAATAATAGAAAAATGAAATGCGGCTGGTGGATCACACTTTGAAAAAACCGCTTCATGGCTTCCGCATCATATTTTTTGAAATGCCGGGGATATAACGCAACATGCAGATCGTGAACGTGTTTATTCAATGCGGCAATAGTTTTGTAGTCTGTCGTTTGCGTAATTTTCATCCTCTCGCTCCCTTCTTGCGAACGGTAAGTATATTATTATTCTATCCAAAAAAAACGGGAAGGGCACAACATTTTCGCTTATTCCCAGGTATCTAAGCCAAACCGTCATACGGATAATTGCGGTTTGGCTTATGATTGGCGTGTGAAATAAGCATCCAGTAGCCGAAATGAATTGGGGAGCTTTTTCAACTGAATATCAGCTATGGCGAGGGTTCTTTTTTGTTAGGTGTATTCTCTCATTTTACCGCGCCGGCGATATGGTAGTCGAGTGGATTCAGCTCGGTCGGCTTTCCGACAATGAGCTTGGCAAGCTCAGCGCCCAAGTAAGGCCCTGCTGTTAGCCCGGATGCCCCTAAGCCGTTGGCCACATAAATGCCGGTAAAGCCGGGAAGCGCTCCAAAGACAGGAAGAAACCCAGGGGTATAAGGGCGAAAACCAACTTTTGTTTCGCTATGTGTGCAATCTGATAATCCGGGTGCGATTGCTAACGCTTTATGTAATATTTCATACACTCCTCCTGCGGTTGCTCGGCAGTCGAAACCGACACCGTCTTCATGGGTCGCTCCGACAACGACCCGCCCCATTGGAAAAGTAAGCAAGTATTGATTGTTAGGCGGCATCACGACAGGCCAGTGATCGGTATCTTGTTCTGGCTTTTCGAGATGAATGATTTGCGCCCGTTGCGGCGTGACTAAAAATTCGATGCCGAGCGGCAGCAGCAATTCTTTTGCCCATGCGCCGGCTGCGATGACGACCGCGTCAGCCTGATAATAAGTGCCAGCGACTTCCACACCGTTCACATGCGAATGTTGCTGAACAATCTTGGCGTCTCCTTTTATATAGATGGCCCCCAGCTTTTGGGCGGCTCTCACTAACGCATCGCGCAATGCTTTGCCATTGACGCGCGCTGCTCCGCTGACGTAAACAGCCTCGTAGCCTTCAGCCAGCGCTGGAACTAGCTGTTTTGCTTGTGCAAAGGATAGCTTTGTCACTTCTCCGATTTCCGGCGCTTCTTGGCGGCGCTGCAGTGTACGATCCATCATCTTTTCAAGTTTTTCTTTATCTGTATGCAAACAAAGGGCCCCTACTCGTTCATAGCCTGTTTCTGTTTCTCCATGCGATTGAAGTTCTTGAATTAACGAAGGATAAAATTTGGCTCCGCCTCTGGCTAAGCGGTACCAAACTTGGTTGCGGCGCTGGGATACCCATGGACAGACAATGCCGGCGGCTGCGGCGGTGGCTTGGCCTTTGTCGCCGCGATCGATGATGGTGACGGCTGCTCCCTCTCTTGCTAAATGGTAGGCGGTTGATGCTCCTAAAATGCCGGCTCCTACAACGATGTATGATTTCATGAAAAACACCTTTTCTGTTTATTTTTTCGCACTATTAGAATAGCATAAATCAGACGATTTTCGTAACACTCCCTTTATATGCTGGGCAGTTTCGTCCTAAGAAGCTCTCCGCGATGAACCTCCTCCACCTCCACTTCGCTTAGAGGTGGGAGATTTCTCGGTGAATGATATTAAAAAACTAGGTTTGGCTGGGCTCTCTATTCAATTGAGATTAAGAGGGCTTTCTTGCTAGTGATCTCCAAATGAACAGGTGATAACCGATTTCGACAGTCGATTACTGGCCCTCGATTATAAAAAATGGAAATCTGCTGTGAGTTGAATCTTCTGATGAGAAAGCTGGCATCAACAGGAGATGAAAGTCGACCAAAAAACGAGCAAACCAGAAAATGCATCTATCGTTATAAGGTTTTTATTTTTGCTGGACAAAGGATTTTATAGGAAAAAAAGCGAAATAAGGGAAAAGGATATCGAGAAGAGGGAGGAAGCTATTATGGAATCTGTCCGTTTATTGACGGAAGCTGATTATGAAGAGGTTTTTCGTCTATCAGAATATGCCTTTCAATATAAGCTTACAGAGCAGCAAAAGATGGTTCGCAAACAATGGATGGATAAACAAGAGATTTTGGGAGATTTTGAGAATGGCCAACTTGCTGCAAAAGTGCATTTGCTGCCATTTACGGTTTTTATTCACGAACAAGAATGGGAAATGGGAGGGGTAGCCGGCGTAGCGACATGGCCTGAGCATCGCCGGAAGCGAAAGGTGGCCAAGCTGTTAACAAAATCGTTGGAACGAATGAGGGAGAGCGGGAAAAGTATATCATTCCTCCATCCGTTTCAAGTGAATTTTTACAGAAGATTTGGCTGGGAGCTTTTTGCTTCTTATAAGAAATTAATCATTGAGAATAAGCAGCTCGTCCCATTACCAGAAGCAGCAGGACGAATGGAGAGGGCCTCCCTTCAGAATGTGGATCTGTTAAACAGCGTGTATGAAGGCTATATTCGTTCATATAACGGCGGATTAAAGCGCGATCATTTTTGGTGGGAGCATTTTGTGTTCGCCAAAGCGGAGCATGCGGTATTGTACATAGATAAGGAGCATCAAGCAGCAGGGTATTTGTTGTATGACATGCAAAACCGGCAAATGCATGTGAAAGAAATGGTGGCTCTTCATGAAGAAGCAAAAAGAGGACTATGGAACTTTATTTGCCAGCATGATTCCATGGCAGACCAGGTGACGATTGTGACCACTGTTGACGATCCGCTTCCTTATTTGTTGAAAGAGCCGAGAATCGTCCAAGAAATTCATCCGTACTTTATGGCGCGAATCGTTGATCTAGAACGCTTTTTGCAAGCGTATCCTTTTGTGAAACAAGAGAATCCGCTGTTTTGGCATGTGCATGATGAAGTGGCGCCGTGGAATTCAGCTATTTACCAACTGGATGAGAAGGGAGTGAAGGTATTTCGCAAGACAACAAAAGAAGAATCCGCTTGTCTGCATCCACCCAAACGGGGGCTTTTGCTCGATATGAATACGGCGGCTGCCCTGCTGCTGGGGTATGTGCGACCTTGGTCATTATATCAGATGGGCAAGCTGAAGGGAACAGAAGCCGAAGTCAAACAGCTGGAGGCGATGATTTCGCCAAAACCGACGTTTTTTGCTGATTTCTTTTAAGGGAGGATTGCTGCATCGCCATCATGTCAACTCTTCCCCGTGTCCGCCTGTTCTTCATTAAAGCGGGAGCCTCCTCGCCTGAAAATAATGAAGGTGAGCAGAAAAGCATTGATAAAGAGAATAGAGAATTTCGTTGATTGGGAGCGACATCTTTAAGGATGTCTTTTTTATTTGGAAAATTATCCCCAATTCCATCGATTGGTATATTCAGCTTTAGGGATCGTGCTGATAGAAAGAATAGCAACTGTTAATAATACTAGGTCATAAATCCATTGACAGGACAAATAGGGGAATGTTAAGATAAATCAAACGTATCAACAGTTATGTGATTTTTTTTATAAAATTGTAATTTTTGTTAGGTTGGCCCCTTTTGCTACATTCGATTACAGGCAAAAGGTTAAAGTTGAAAGGAGTTATGATATGAAAAAGTTTCATTCATTCGGTTGGTATGCGGCGCAAATCTCCCCGTATTTGCCGAAAAAAGCATTTCAACCTACCCCATCCCGTCTTTTCCTTGGATTGGTGTATCTATTGACAGTACTTAGTGGTATCCTCGTTATTTCTTTGTTCGATCTTCATGTGATATGGAATACCTTGATTTCTGTTGTATTAGGTTTTAGTTTTGCGGCGCTTGGGTTTTTAGGACATGAAATTTTGCATGGTACGGTTGTGCGGACACCATGGCTACGGGATTTTCTTGGAGCTGTTGCCTTTTGGCCGTTATGCACCGGCCCGAAGCTATGGAGAAAATGGCATAATGCCACACACCATGTCCATACACAAAATGAAGAAAAAGATCCTGATGCATGGCCGAGCATGAGCAAATTGGCACAAAGCCGTCTGTTGCGCTGGATCTATAAAATTCCATTTACGATACGGGCGTTTTTCGCCTTTAGTTCGTTAACGATTATGTTTACGTTTCATTCGATCAGAATGCTTGGTTATTTTCGCAAACAGTTTCAGCCCAAAAATCGCGCTATCGTCTTTTTGCAGTTTATGTTGCCTTGGATATCATGGATTGGTTTGCTGTTTATTGTTGGATTCGCGAATTGGTTTTTTAGCTTTTTATTACCGCTGTTGATCGCTAATTTTATTGTGATGAGCTACATTTCAACCAATCATCGCCTCAATCCTTTAGTTCCTGTCAACGACCCGCTTGCTAACAGTCTTTCCGTTACCGTTCCAAAATGGGTGGATTTCCTCCATTTTAATTTTTCCTATCATACAGAGCATCATCTGTTTCCAAGCATGAGTTCCAAATACTATCCGTTAGTAAAAGAACATATTAAAAGGATGTGGCCAGATCGATATCATGAAATGCCAATGCTCAAAGCATTATGGGCACTCTGGAAGACACCGAGACTTTACTATCAGCAAAACGAATTGGTCGAACCGCGCCAAGGGAACGTTTACGGATCTTTAGGAAATGGGCTGAATCCATCCAGTATTGAATATCGTAAAATAGAACCCGGAACTCAAGAAGGAAGAATAAGCAGTGAAACAGACAGATGAGCAATCCAGAAGAAAGCAGTAACATTTCTTGTTCGAGAGAAAAGACGCTTGATGTTTCGGGAATAGGAGGAATGATACCGATTTCTCTGCTTTCCATACGGTGAAGAGGTTTTGCGGACAGGGATTGCCAATTGCTGAAGAAGCGGCCTCTCATAATCCTTCATTCAATAAAAAGCCCTTTGATGGAGGGGACCATCTGAGTCAAAGGGAGTTAAAAGCGTCGTATCATTTTCTAATGGCAAAGACCATTCATCCTAAGTCTCGCTATTTTTTGTCGACAACAAATGATCAAATCATGTAGGAATCTGTCTTTTTTTATCGAATGATTATAAAGGGAGAGGAGAGGATAGGAATGGTCAATCTGCAATGTCCTAATTGTGGTACAAGTGGGATCGAAAATATTGTGTCAGGTAACAGTGTCAGAAAAAGCAAAGATGGGGATACAAGGTTTCATATCGTATACTGCGTGCTATGCGGGTATATTTATGGAGTGTTTGGAAAAATCGAGACGACAATGTGATAGTCATTTGATTAAAGGCATCCTTCGGGGTGCCTTTTGACTGAAATATGATGATAACAAATTCGATTCATATGTAGCCACGCAGATTCAAAAATACGGAATCGATTGCAAGCCATCATCTTATGGGCTACCGTTGATGATGAAGCTATTTATTCAATAAGGCAACACGATTATTGACACCGTGCGGCCGCCTCTTTGGTTCATTAGGAGAAAGTCATATTGACGATCCGCCATGCATTTGTTAGATTGTACTCAATTGATATGGAAGGCTTATCGAAAATAATGATGCCCGGATAAAAGAGACAGGGGATGAAAAAAGGGTGTTAAACGATGAACATCGTCGTAATTGAAGAGAATCAAGCAGCCGTCATGAAAATGAAAGAAATGTTAAAGAAGATCAAGGGAATATCGATACAGGTGTTTGATCAAATGGATAAGGCCCACGCGTATATGTTGCAAGAAAAGCAGGTTGATGCTGTGTTAGCCAACGTTCAGGCGCTATTAGCGGCGCAAACAGAGCGAAAGCCGTCCATTTTTTTTCAAAAAGATATTCTAGTTGTGGCGATGATTGAATGTGATGACGAGATTGAATACGTTTTGGAGGCCGAAGCGTTTGATTATATTCGTAAACCATTTACAACGACGGAGCTAATCTCCCGCATTCGCTTGGCGTATCGTCAAAAACAAAGGACGGATGAGTCAAAAAGAATGAGGATCGTCCATATCGAGAAAGACAGGCAGCTGTTGGAACTGAAAAGAAAAATGGAAAAGGATTTGCAGCTTGCCCGTTGTATCCAAGAAGGAATGCTCCCATCTTCGATCTACAATGAAGAAATTTGTGTATACGGAAAATATATTCCTTCTTCTCAGCTGTCAGGAGATTTATATTATTGGAATCAAGTGAGTCCTCACGAATATGCGTTTATTGTTATTGATGTGATGGGGCATGGCGTTGCCGCTGCGCTTGTGGCGATGTCGATTCGTTCATTGCTGCCAGGGCTTATGATGCGTGTAACTGATCCGCTGCGCGTGGTTTACGAATTAAACAGGCATACCTTGCGTCTTTTTGAGAATCGGTCCTATTTGACCGCCTTTTATGGTGTTGTCAATACGAAACGAAAAACGCTCGAGTATGTGAATGCCGGACATCCGCCTGCGCTGCTTTTAGAAGGAAGAGAGATGAAGAGATTGAAAGAAGGAGGAATACCGATCGGGATCGTGCCCCAATTTTCTTATAAAAAAGAGAAGCTTCAGTTCAGCGGGCCGGTTTATTTGGCGATTTATACAGATGGAATGATCGAAGCGACCGGAGGGGAATGGGAGAGCTATGTGGAGCGCATTTTGCCAAACTGTCGATCGTTTCAAGAATTTGTGCAGCAACTTGAAGGTAAAATGAATCATCAGCGCTTTGGCGATGATGATATGACATTTGTGGGCATGCATATTTTTTAGGCTACTTCCGCATTCGCTTCGAAATGGAAGATTCCTGCAAGCATAGAAGCATCTTTCGGTTTTTTAGCAGGCTCTCCCCGCCGTTCCAACGGTGAAATGACAACGAATCTTGTAAGTTTGTTCTGGGCTTGTTTTTCGCTGCTTCGAGCCGTGCAGAGACAAGGGCACGTTGAAGATTGTACATGACAAACGACCTATCTTTTCGTTTTTCTAAGAACCACTTACAAGTATAAAAAAGCCCATATGTCCTAGTAATTCCATTCTACTTTGGCTAGTGCCAACCGACATTCCTCTCCCCCTTGTTTATCGGGCAACGCCCTTCATATTCCTGAAGGTGGGAGTCGTTCTGGCGGGATAGGATAAAAACAGCCGCTCTTAATCGAGGAAACGTTTATTTGGCCAGCGGTTTTTGTGAAAAGTATATAACCGGTTTACAGAACAAGCCAGTGTTTCGGATCACAGCATGTTGATCCGCCAGCTGGCTTTTTGTTTTTCTGGCGCCATCGGCTAGCTTTTGGCTGCCGATGGCCAAGGCAGTGATTCATAAATAAGAATGGAGCATAAAGCGATGTTGACGCGATGTAGCATCATTGTCTAATATGTTGTGATCTCTTACTATACAAAAGCCGCTTATCGTCCGCTTTTTCTCGAGTGTCAAGGAAAGGCAGCTTAAGCTGATGATTCGTCATAAAAACTTTTAGGCGCTATTTTTTATTTGACATCGACAAACTGATCAATTTGACAAATGGACAATACGTTTTTAATCGGAGCAGACGCTCCTATAATTTCAATGTGTATACGGTCTTTTAGAGGATATAGCCAGCTAATAAATAGGCGCACTCCAGAGCTATCAATGAATCGGACGGCAGAAAGGTCGATTTGCAACCGCGAAATGTTGCTGTATGTATGATGACGCAGTATTTCTTCCATGATGCGCGTTGTTTCAAAGTTAATATCTTGCTGAAATACGGCAATCATCACATCGTTGTTGGTTGTTATTTGAATCATCGAAATTCCTCCTCAATTTTTGCGCGCTGAATGATGACACGCGCTTTTTTGCCAGCATCGTCAAAGGTTACGTGTGTTGCAAGCTGTTGAATGAGAAATAATCCGCATCCTTCATGTGGCGCAAGCAGGGAAGGAGGAGCTTTTGTGATTTGACTGCGCCAGTCAAAACCATTTCCGTGATCGATGAGCTCAATCGTGATGTCCTCTGTCGATAAATGAATAAGAACATCCGCTTTTTTTATTGTAGAATGGCGAATGACGTTGGAAATGAGCTCCCACAAGACAAGCTGCAGCGCGTATTGTTCCATCTCTGTCAGTACAATGTATTGATTTAATCGTTCGAGCATTGCCGCAATATTTTTGCTATAGTTATTTTCGGTAATTTTTCCTGTGATCTTGATCATCGCTCATGATGTGAGTAAGAAGTTGTTGGATATACGGATGACGATAGTCGGCTTGATGCTCGAGACGATACAATTGGCTCCATAAGGAATTATAGGTGGAGCGAAACTCGATCGGAACGCTTTCGCCAAACGAGCGCTGCAAATGCATCAGACGAAATTTAACATAATTTCGTGCGTCTACGTCGTTTGGCAATTGTCCAATGTCAATGCGGATCAGTTGTTCGTTAGCTTCGTGGAGAAGCGTTTCTGACATTTCAAATAAATGTTTAAATGTGCGCTGTTCATATTTAAATTGAGGTTGGTTCATCGTATTTCCTCCCTAAAGTTGTAAGGAGCTACTTTTTGAATTTATCTGTGAGTTCATGATTCAGATAGTTCAGCTGTTCTGCCATTTCGGCAATTTGATAAGCAGCCTTCGAGATTTCATTAAATGTGTGCTGGAAGTCTTTCATAAACTCTGTGAATGCACTAATTTTATCACTGTTCGACCTAACATCGGAAATGGATTGATCAAAAATATGAATCACGCTCTCGTTTACTGCGCGAAAAGCTCCTGTTTCATCGACAATGCGTTGAAACGAGGATTCAAATTGCTGAATCGTTTGTTGCACGATATCAATATGATTTTGAATGTAATCGAGTGATTGAGCCGTTTGATAAGCGAGCTTTCGCACTTCATTTGCTACAACGGCAAATCCTTTTCCATGTTCACCAGCACGGGCGGCCTCGATATTGGCGTTGAGAGAGAGAATGTTCGTCTGATTAGAAATGTTGCGAATCGTGTTCACAATTTCGCCAATTTGAGAAGAACTGTTAGTCAGCTCCGCTGTTAATGCTTTCGTTCCATGAATTAACTCGGCGATCGTATCAAGCTTTGTTAATGTGTCCATAACATCGTGCTTTCCGTTTTCGACCCGCTCTGCGATTTCGGCTGATTGCTGCTGAATCGTATAGATTTCGTTTAGGATGTCCTGTACATTTTTTTCGTTTTCTGTGATGGAGGCGCTCGTTTCCTCAGCGCTAGAAGCAAGAATAGCAGCTGATTCCGTGAGACGGTGCTGCAGCTCTTCGATTTCGTTTAGCTTCATCATGGATGACGTATAGGATTCAATATACGTCGCAATGGCAATTTGCATGTCGAACGAACAAAGCTTGGAAAAAGAAGAATAGGCCAGAACGGCTTCACTCGGCGGAAGCTCTTCCATCAATATTTTCAGCACCTCATTTTGGATAAGAGAATAAGCGCCTAAATACCACTCTGGAAACAAGCCGATACGATGATGAACATTGCCGATTACTTTTCTTCTAATAATATACTGTTCACCTATTTCACCAGATACCATGTCCATTAAATACGATTGCAGTGTTTTCTTGAGGCGCTCAATCGTCGAGTGGCTTTCAATAATATGGACCAAATCTGCTATTTGGCCAAGGTGCTCATAAAAAGCATCAACAATGGCTTGAACATGTTTGGCAAAAATCGGGCGCAGGGAGGCGAGACGCTGAAAATCCTCCGCTGTCAATCCAATAAGAACGACTTGTTGATGATAATTGGATGCGGAAAGCTGTCGATAATAGGCAACGGCCGAATCGGGCAAGTTAAGCGAAGATGTTTGCATGGGAGCCGTGTTCGCGTCCTTTTTCTCTTTTTTGCGAAACAGCTGGATTGCTCCGTCTTCGTTTTGGAGTAGCTTATGGAATGAGACTTTCATCATATACATCCCTCCTAATATGAATATCCCCCTTCTGCACATTATAAAGGATAATCGGTGTTTTAGGAATATTTTCTTATATCAGAATAGGCGGCAAAAAAAGTGGGATAGTATCATTGAAGGAGGGAATGGATATGAAGATAGAAGAAAATCACTACGGAAGCGACTATACCTTTATTCCGGCTATATCGGTTGCTCATGGAACAGGAACGGAAATATTGCCAGATTTATATTGCTATACCGTTCAGATTGTGAATATTTGCTTGATCGGTCTTCCCAATGCCGCTGATTTTATACTTGTAGATGCGGGAATGCCTCGTTCAGCTGATGAGATTATCGCTGCAGCCGAAAAGCGTTTTGGTTCGAATAGCCGCCCTAAGGCGATCATTTTGACTCATGGACATTTTGATCACGTCGGAGCTGTGATTGAACTGATCCGATATTGGCGCATCCCTGTTTATGCTCATCCAGCTGAACTGCCTTATTTAACAGGGAAAAAAAGCTATCCTGCGCCTGATTCGTCAGTAGAGGGAGGGATGATCGCAAAGGTATCCGCCCTTTTTCCGAATGAACCTATCGATTTAGGAAGCAGTGTTCAACCACTTCCAAGTGGAGGAATGGTTCCTCATATGCCTGAATTTCGCTGGATTCATACCCCTGGTCATACCCCTGGACATATATCATTGTTTCGTGAAAAAGACCGCGCGCTCATTGCTGGAGATGCATTTGTTACTGTTCGTCAGGATCAACTGTTTAAAGTGCTGACGCAGAAGCTAGAGTTTAGTGGACCGCCGCGTTATTTTACAAATGATTGGGAGAAGGCAAAAGAGTCTGTTCGTAAATTGGCAACTCTGCATCCAGAAGTAGCTGTTACAGGACACGGAAAACCAGTAACTGGAGAGCAGCTCCGTGCAGGATTGATCCAGTTAGTCAGAGATTTCGATCATATAGCGGTCCCTGATTATGGTAAATATATTCAGTAAAGAAGCAGAGGATAGTCTGTGACAGATGATAAGGGAGAAGAGGATCGTATTATTTTTTCGATTCTTTCCGGGGCAAGGAGATTTGAGAAGTTCGTTTGAGTGGTTGGGATGATGGTTTTTAGCAGGCATGAAAATAGATCCATAAAAAACAGGCATCCATCAATGAAGATGAATGAATGGAATTTTAACATCATCTATCAAAAAGTCTCTCACCTTTTAATCGAGTTTAGGTGGGGGAGGTTCATTAAAGCAGTATTTTTCCATTCTTCCGTTGGCGACGAATGGATTTGTCTGGGGATTTATGAACAGAGAGGCATGGGAATGACAAGATAGAACAACTAAACTCATCAGGATTCAGTTAAACGCTGAATCCTGATGAGTTTATTGCAGTTGATTCGCTTGTGTGATTTGCTGGGTCACTTGCATGTCAACACGCAACTGTTCTTGAACATTTATTGGATGGTAATAGCCTTTATTAATCGTATATTGACTCACTTTTTCGTGAAATTGAATGGCATCATTTAAATGTTGTTTAAGGATGTTGCGCACCTCAGGAGTATCGGATTCTGTAATGGCTACTGCGTAGCTTTTAATTCCATTCTTTATGCTAATAAGAAGATCGATGGCGATTAATTGATCATTTAAAGGCTGAGAGCCACCAGTTGGTTGTTGCATCATCTACATCACCTCTTTTGGCGTTAGGATAGAAGAGATTGTAAATCAACGATTTGTTGTTGGGTTGTTTCAATATCTTGGCGAATTAATGATTGAAGCTCAGGATCTGTGGCCATCGTCTGCATCACCTTACTTTTTGCAAGACAGACGTTTTTCAACATAAGAAGCTCATGAAGCTCCAAAATTTCATGAACACCTGTTGCTCTCATCTCTTTCACCACCTTCCGAAACCTATTGTGTGCATGGTGAACATGTATATTAGCGTAATTTTTTCAAAAATAAAAGGCGCTTTCACCAAGAGAATGGGGAGCAGTTTACACGCAAAAAAATTCCCGTGTGCTCACGCTAATAATGGGCAAAGGGGGATTTGGAGATGGACGAAACGTGTTTTTACTGCCAAAGCGAATGCGCTGACCAAGTTCATTATGTATCCTTCTATACAGCGGATGAAGAACAAGAAAAAGCGTTGTGTGCCGAATGTTATCAAGAATGGCTGCAAGGCATTAAAGGTTGAAACAAGCCGCATCACGTTATGGCCGGGATGCGGCTTGTTGCGTGAGCGGCGGAACGTGGATGACTCGGTACAGGTCGCCTTGTTCGTCATAAGAACGATACACGATCGGCGCCTTTAAGGGGCGGCACACGGAAAGAAATAAAATGTGTTCTTCGTTTGTCCCCTTTTTTCTCGCTTCCATCGAGAACGAGACGTGCTTGAGATGAAGCGAATAAAAGCGGTACGTCAGACCGAGCCATGTTTGTTCCGTGACAGACGTGTCAGGATGACAGCGTATAAAATGCGCAATATCCGCAAACGACCGCTCTTCTTGTTCGAACCAATCTTCAATAGCGTTGGCCGCTTGCTTAATCCAATGTTTCCAATTCTCTAGCATCCCATTCACCTTATTCATTTATATTGTTATCGGTTAGTATGCTCGGAACTGCCGCATCTATACGGGGGAATTGTTGAAATTCTCATGCTTAAATTTATTTTTTTGGCAACAAAATTTCCATTGAAGGAGAATGTGTGGTGCCACGTTTGTTATTCATATTTCAATAATAATCAGGGAAGAAACACCTTCGATGAATAGGAAAATTCATTAATGTTGGTTCAGCCAAGCCGTTGGGCTTTTTGGCTTGCAAATTTCGCTGCTGGCTATTCCAATTACGGCCCCGTTTCTTTTTTGCAAGCTAATTCAATGGAGATGGGAATATTGCAAGCGTTAGGCACATTGCCATTTTTCTTGTTCAACTTATTTTTCGCGTTTGGATGGACAGAGCGAGACGACAGCCGTTCTCGAGGCGTTGGTCTTTTCCGTTTATATTTGCCGGCTCATTTTTATCGAGCGTCGGCCGCATTGTGTATTTCATTGCGCAAGTGAGTTTGCGGCAATCGATTACGCTGAACCATTTATTAGGGCGGGTCAATTCGAGCAACCGCTTTATTCCCCACGGGCTCATGCCGCTCGGCGTGCTAGGAGGGATGATCGGCTTGTTTATTTTTGTGCGGTTTTGCTTTGGCGGTTCCGATTTTACTTCTATAGCTGGTGACAGCGCTTCACCGCATTCCAGAAGGATATAAGCTGACGGCCAGAGCAGAATAAACAGTGAAAAGAAGGGGTGAAACTCGGGTGGATGGTGATCACGAATTGTGCTACTGCCATAAGCCGTTCACCCCGTATGCGATTTGCCAATCGATGAAGCGGGCGATATCAATGTTTCGATCCGCGAAGCGTACCATGGAATGTTTGGGGTATACCGCTGAGAGACCGAGAAATCTTGATATATCAACATTTGCAGAGGGAGGAATTTTTGACATCAAAGCTAATCGAGATAAATATGCATAAAAAAACAAAGAGTCGGTTCCTCAAAGAATCGACTCTTTGTTGATAATCTATATCTCTTTATTTTGCACCTAGGTTTTCTACATAATCTTTATTTGATTTCTCAATCTTATTAGAAGCTTCATTGACAGGAAGTAAGACATACTTATTATTTTCTTTTTGATAGGTCGCTGTTACTTCTTTTGAATCCACATAATATAGAAGCCAAATTAATGTTCCCTTATTATAAACTACAATACCTGTTTCTTCTCTGGTTATTTCAGGTTTATTCTCTCGTTTCAACCTCTCATTTTCTAATTTAATGACTTGGTTAATAACAGAATTGTATTTTTCCTTTAGAATGGCTTGTTTTGTTTCATAATCATCTTTACAGGCTGATAAAAAGCTTAACGAAAGTATCAATAAAACAATGAATTTAAATCTCATTTTATACACTCCTATAAATTTGGTATACTAAACCTCTTGTTTATTATACAATTTTGTGGGCCAAGCTTTCTCCTGAGCTCTTAGAAGGCGAACTAAAAGGTATCGTTGGATTTAAAATTAAAGTGGAAGAAATCCAAGCTGCCTATAAATTAAGCCAAAACCGGAACGAAACAGATTATAGGAACATCATCAATCACTTAAAAAAATGAAAAAGATCCAAATTCGAAACAAATCGCCGAACGGATGGAAAAGAGAATGAAAAATCACCTATAAACCATTTTTAGTTCTTCCCATATGTAAAGAAATAAACCTCCTGCTTACTGTCTCCTTAAAGGTGGGTGGCTTCATAGTATGGGGGCTAAACAAATTCTAATCTTCTAAATCATTCGCCTTATAGAAATGTCTTGCTTTATAAGCGGGCCAATTCCAATACTCCACTCCTTGTGAGATAATGAATCTCTCTAAAAAGATCTCAAAATTCATAGAAAGAGGAGTCGCATGTTCAATGCTTTCTCCCGGTTCTAGCCAAAACAAATATTCATTACTTCTTTTATGAGGGTTGATTTCGTTAAGATTCATCACTAGGACACTACTCTCCAAACCATACGCTATAGGATACCAACCTTCTGGATAATCTAAAGATTGATGGTCCTCTTGTATCTCACTTATACTTAGTACTTCAAAAGAAGCACCGCTTTTTTCATCTATAAATAATTTTGCTCCATTATGCATTAATAAAAATTCCTTATAGTCCTTCGGCAAAAACAATTGGTTGGTTTCTTCAAATTTTACAAGTTCCCATTCTAGCGCAGGGGCATTAAATAAAAAGCGGACTTCTGTAACATACCCTGATTCCTGCTGGATTTGGATAGACGGCCGATCGGCAAGCCGTTTTTTTAAAGCCGAAAGTGTAAGTTGAAGCAAAGAGCTCATTGTGATACTCCCTTTCATATCATCCATAATCCGCTATGCTCGTTGAACCATAACGTAAAAGAATCAAGAGAGAATAAGCAAGCCCAAGACCACCCAAAGCGGATTCCAGATGGTTACGTTTATAAGGAGGCGCTGCTGAACGCTATTCTACACCGAGAACCGTTCGATAAGGCGGACAGGCAATTGCTCATTTTGGTTGGTCGTTGTTTTGCCGATGAAACAGTCATGTATGAGTTGGAACGCTTTTTGCCCCATCGATAACAACGGCAAGTCCACTGTGGTGATGCCGAGCGCTTCAGCGATCGGATGATTGTCAAAACTGACAATCGCCAAGTTTTCTGGTACCTGCAAACCATTTTTTTGCCCCCATAACACGATTCCAGCTGCCACTTGATCGCTTGCGACAAGCAGCGCAGTCGGCTTGTCTTCCATCGAAAGAAGTGCCTTGACAACGCGCGCCCCGTCCGCGATTTCGAGACAACGATCAAAAATCCATTCTTCTCTTGGAACTGTATCGATATTTTGTAAGGCATCCCGATAAGCAGCGTCTCGCCGTTCACTATTTGTGCCTGACGTCCGGCCGATACAATAGCCAATTTTTCGATGCCCCTTTGCAATCAAATAGTTCATCCCCAACATAAATGCCTCATAATGATCGATGGACACGGACGACATTTCGCAGCCCGTGGTATCTTCGCATAAGATGATCGGACCGTCTTCTTGATACAGCTTAAGCATCTCCCAACTAATTGTGCGGGAACAAATAATCAGTCCATCGACTTGTTTCACTCGCAGCATCTCAAGTGCTTCCAGTTCCTTTTGCACGTCATAATTCGTCTGAAATAGAAGAAGATGATAACCGTGGCGGAGCGCCTCTTGTGAAATACCGTCCACAATTGAACTGAAGTATGGGTGGTTGACATACGGCAGAATCACGCCGATAATCGATGTTTTTCCTTTGGCTAAATGAACAGCATTGATATTTTTTGTATAGTTTAACTTCTCGACCGCTTTCCAGACCGCTTGCCGTTTTTCTTCCTTTACATAAGGATAATGATTTAATACACGCGATACCGTAGCGACAGAAACTCCTGCTAGTTTAGCGATTTCTCGAATGTTTGCCATTGTCTTCCCTTCCCTCAAAAAAACTATTGCATTGAAACGCATTTCATAAATTATTGTCATTTTAACCATAGCATAAAGGAGGAAATCATGTTGCTAGGATTTTTGTTTTATATCGTTTTATGTGCTGTAGAGCTAGCCGGCGCGCACTTAGCCTTACGAGAAGCACCCAAACAAGAAGAGGAAGATCCTTTTCATGCGTTTTTCCGCTAAACAAAGCGTTCCCTATCTTCTTTCAGGGAACGCTTTGTTTCTGATTTAGATGATAAAAAAGAAAACGGAAGCAGGAGGAGAAACAACATAGAACGTCTGTTTGATGAAAAATCCCTCTTTCATCGCTATGTTGCTGAGACGTAGGAGATCTCTTCGTCCATGTGTTAAAGCTCTAATTCCCAAGTCTCCCCGATCAGCTCATGGCCAAAGCTGTGATGCTTTTCTTCGGCTACAAGCGTAAATCCAAGTTTTTGATAAATATGTCTTGCGGCTATAAGAACGCTGTTGGTCCAAAGGACAAGCTTTTGGTACTCTTTTCGTTTAGCAAAGCGAATGCATTCTTGAACAAGATGTGTACCAAGCCCCAATCCGCGCGCCTGCGGATCAACTAAGAGCAAACGCAATTTGGCAATGGCGTCACTTTCGTGTACCACCATTACAGAACCGACAATGTCGCCGTTCATCTCGGCGATCCAGCACCGTTCTTTATCAGGATTATAATGGTTAATAAAATCGGCAACAATTTGAGCAACCAGCGCTTCAAACTGCTCATTCCATCCATACTCCTTCGCGTAGAGTGCCCCGTGCTTATGAACGATCCACCCCATATCGCCTGGCTCGTGTTGTCGTAAAAAGTACGGTCCAGAGAATTTAAACCTGCGATTTTTAGTAAGTATTCCTTCAATCGTTTGCATAGCGTGAATGAGCTGTTGCTGTTCAATATCTGATAATTCACTTAGGAATTCAGATACTTCATCATATGAACGTTGGTTGAGCAAGGAAAAAACCGCTTTTCCTTCTGAAGTAAGCTTTAAAATTCGTTGCCTTCCATCGGTTTCTGATCGCTCTTTATAAATAACTCCCTGTTCTTCTAATCGTGTTAAAATCCGGCTTAAATAGCCTGGATCTAATCCTAACTGCCTAGTCAAATCTGAGGCGGTGATTTGGCTATGATTAGCAATTTCAAATAATATTCTAGATTCTGTAAGGGAATAGGGGCTATGTAATAATCCTTCTTGTAATGCACCAATTTGTCTTGTGATAAACCGATTAAAATGACGGACAGCATTGATTCGTTCCTCAAAAATCATACGAGTGCCTCCTAATTTATTTGATTTTGTCAAATATTTTATTTGATTATATTGCTTTAGTCAATTATATATCTAAAAAACGGCCAGTCTATGTTCTGTTTGAGGCAAAAGCCTGATCTATCCAATCATTTAGTGAGATAGGTTCATCAAATAAAATAGATTAGACTTAAATGGTTTTTTATCGTATTCGACTTAGGAGACGTGTGATTGTTTCGGTTCATCGCCGGATGGTGTTCTATAAAAAATCGTTTTTTCGGTAATAGGGGATCATTCGATTGATTGAAAAAAAGCAAAATCACGTATTCGCCTGACAAAGGTTTGTCTAATGCGCTTTGTCTGTATGAGTTTCTATACTCTGTATCTTAAGTTTGCGAAAAAAGTAGTTGTAAAAGCGCTTTCAAATGATATATAATTTAACTAAACCGGTTTATAAAATAATTTGTTTATTTTGCTTGTTTACTAAATCGATTTAGTAGTAGGAAAGTAGGGATATCCTTGCAAAAAATTACAATGGCCGACGTGGCCAAAGCAGCGAATGTTTCCAAAAGTACAGTTTCCCAGTATTTAAATAAGCGTTATGAATATATGAGTGAAGAGACGAAAAAACGTATTGCGCGAGCGATTGAAGAACTTGGCTATCAACCGAACTTTGTCGCACGGAGCCTAAAGCAAAAATCCACTTCTACGATCGGTGTCATTGTTTTTAATATTTTACATATGCTAACAACACAGGTGCTTCGGGCGATTGAAGATGTATGCCAAGAACGGGATTTTCATGTCATTGTATGCAACACCGATGATGATCCGGAGAAAGAAAAAAAGTATATTGAAATGCTAAGAGCCAAGCAGGTTGATGGATTAATTATTTTTCCGACAGGAAGAAACTATGAATGGTATGAAAAGATGGTCAATGAATCGTTTCCGCTTGTATTTGTCGATCGCATGGTTCCAGATCTGCCTGTGGATGCGGTTCTCTTGGATAACTATAAAGCAGCTAAACTTGCGGTGGATCATTTGGCTGATGTAGGATACGAACGGATTGGAATCGTAACCCCTCCGCTTGTATCGTATAACATTCCAAGAACGGAGAGGGTGGAAGGCTTTAAGCTAGCTGTAAAGGCGAGAGGACTACAGGTGATGGATGAGTACATCGTGAATCTGGAGATCCCTTGCATCAAGGAAGGGCTGACGAAGCTTTTTCGGTCTGGCTGTCCGCCACAAGCGTTGTTTGCGATTAATGATTTAACATTGATGGAGGTACTTCATTTTGTCCAAGAAAATCAGCTCCGTATTCCGCATGACATCGCTCTTATTAGCATTGACGATGTACCGTTTGCTTCCATTTATACCCCAACTTTAACGACAATTGCCCAACCAGCGTTTGAAATGGGAAGGAAAGCAGCGGAACGGTTGTTTCAAAAGATAGAGCGCAACAATGAAGAAAAAGAGCCGCAAATTTTACGGTTGGAGCCCGTGCTAAAAAAACGCCAGTCTGTGTCAAGGCGTTTAAACCCATGACAACCTTCGGAAAAATGGAAGCAATCGAGTATGTGTGGGGCTGATCAGGCATTTTGATCTTAGTGTATGATTATCAACTTGCGATCCTACGAAGCAGTGAAAAAAAATCTGTCATTCTATCATTGCTATGTGGATGTAACTTCACATGTGAACATTTGCATCACGGAGCTTCAACCGTTTTTTGCGGTTGTTTTCCTTATACGGCTGCGTATAGATACTTTTAAATCAATCCATCTTATAGAGATAGAGAACAGACAAGAAAAAGGAGCGGGTGACCGTGAACAACAGCAGAAATGTCGTCATCGGAGTCGATATTGGCACAACAAGTACAAAAGCGGTGGTGTTTGGCGAATTTGGCCAAGTCGTTTCATCCGCTTCATTTGATTATCCTATTATACAACCGCATCCTGGCTGGGCAGAGCAGGATCCTGACCTCATTTTTTCTGCCGTTGTCCGAGGTGTAAACGCTGCCATAAAAAAAGCGGGTATTCGGCCTGCTCAAGTTAAAGCTTTAGGATTTAGCGCGGCGATGCATTCGCTGATTGCCCTAGATGAACAAGGGATCCCTTTGACGCGCTGTTTAATCTGGGCAGATAATCGAAGCACTGCACAGTCGGAGCGGCTGTTGGATGAAATGAAAGGATTAGAGATTTACCAACGGACAGGAACGCCTGTCCATCCGATGTCTCCTTTGCCCAAATTGCTTTGGATGAAAGAAGAGCAGCCGCCATTATTTCGGCAGGCCCATAAATTTGTATCGATTAAGGAATATGTTATTTATCGGCTATATGAACAATACGTTGTAGATTATTCGATTGCCTCCGCAACCGGGCTTTTTCGTCTTGACACATTGGACTGGGACGACGGTGTTCTACATTTGCTCGGAGTGACGAAACAGCATTTATCCCGCCCTGTTCCAGTAACTTATATTTTGCAAGGAATGAAAAAAGAATGGGCAGAACAAATGGGAGTAGATCAAGGAATCCCTACCGTGATCGGGGCGAGTGACGGGGTACTTGCCAACGTTGGAGTAGGGGCCGTTTCTCCTGGAGAAGCCGCGATTACGATCGGGACAAGCGGTGCTGTACGTACGATTTCCTCTGCGCCAAAAACAGATTTAAGAGGGCGGACATTTTGTTATGCGCTGACCGATCATCATTGGATCGTCGGCGGGCCAACTAATAATGGAGGAATTTTGTTAAGATGGCTGCGCGATGAGTTTGGCGATCAGGAACGAGAGGTGGCTAAAAAGCTGGGAATGGATCCATATGATCTTTTGACACAGCATGCCGAAACCGTCCCGGCAGGCTCAGAAGGGTTAATATTTCTTCCGTTTCTCTCGGGAGAACGGGCGCCATATTGGAATGCGAAGGCGCGAGGAACCTTCTTTGGAATTGGTCTTCATCATAAGCGTGAGCATTTTATTCGTGCGGTGATGGAGGGCGTGTGTCTGAGCATTCTTTCTGTCGTTCTAGCCATCCGCGATGTGACCGGTTCGCTGTCGGAGATACGCGTATCAGGCGGGTTTGCAAAATCGGCATTTTGGCGGCAAATGCTCTCCGATATGCTGGGGAAAGAGCTGCTTGTTCCGGAAACGCACGAAGCGTCAGCGCTGGGAGCGGCGGTTATGGCGCTTTATGCGCTTGGCGACCTTTCGTCATTGGAAGAGGTTAAGAAGTGGATTCATATTCAAGCGACCCATGTGCCGAACGAGAAAAACACAGCGGTTTATTTGGAACTATTTGATTTATATGAGCGGTTGTACCAGCGATTGAAAGATGAATTTGACGCTCTTAGCGCATTTCAAGCAAAATATTCATAAAAATAGGATTTGACAACGATCGGATGATCAAACCCAAGCCGAATAGGTGCATTCTTTATGATTCATGAAAACTAAACCGATTTAGTTGAACAGGAGGATAAGGGGATGGGAATAGTTATTGTGATTGCGGCGATTGTCATTTTGCTTCTTTTAATTACTGTTGCAAAGCTTCATCCGTTTGTTGCGTTAATATTGACCGCAGTTGGTGTTGGTCTAGCGATGGGGATGCCCCTCATTGCTCCTTCCGATGAAGTGCCTGGTATTATCGATTCGATTAAAGCAGGGCTTGGCAACACTCTTGGATTTTTGGCGATTGTGTTAGCGCTTGGAACGATGCTCGGAAAAATGATGGCAGAGTCAGGAGGGGCAGAACGAATTGCCAAGACGCTCATTCAGCGCTTTGGACAAAAAAGAGTGCATTGGGCTATGATGGTTGTCGCTTTTTTAGTGGGGATTCCGGTATTTTTCCAAGTGGGATTTGTGCTATTAGTTCCGCTTGTATTTACGATTGCCATGGAAACGGGCATCTCGCTTATTACCGTTGGTGTTCCGCTTGTTGCGGGATTATCGGTTGTACATGGGCTCGTTCCGCCGCACCCGGCTGCGATGGCTGCGGTTGGCATCTTTCAAGCAGATGTTGGCTTAACCATTTTGTATTCATTCATTGTTGGATTACCAACAGCCATTATTGCAGGGCCGTTGTTTGGAAAATGGATCGGTGCGCGCCTGCATAAGAAAGTGCCGGATGAAATGGCTGAGCAGTTGGTGCTGCATCATGAAGCGAAGGAACTTCCAAGCTTCGCAAACACACTGTTTACGATTTTGCTGCCAGTTCTTTTAATGTTGATGGCCTCGATCGCCAATGTTGCCTTCGACCAGGAGACAGAAGCCGCGAAGGTGATCCGCTTTATTGGCGACCCGATCGTTGCTTTATTGATTGCAACCGTTTACTCTTTCTTTAGCCTTGGATATGCACGCGGATGGAAGCGTGATAAAGTGTTAAAGCTAGCGAACGACTGCCTTGGTCCCGTGGCCAATATTTTGCTTGTCATTGGCGCTGGCGGAGCATTTAACAAGGTGTTGCTTGATTCGGGAATCGGCACACAAATTGCGGAAGCGGCTCAGCATTCGCATATTTCGCCGCTATTGCTAGGCTGGGGGATTGCGGCGCTTATTCGCATTGCCACAGGATCGGCTACAGTTTCCATGATGACTGCTGCCGGCATTGTGGCGCCGATTGCTTCCAGTATTCCAGGAACTAATATGGAGCTTCTTGTGCTGGCGACAGGCGCTGGCTCCCTCATTTTGTCACATGTTAATGACTCGGGATTCTGGATGATTAAGGAATATTTTGGCATGACCGTCAAAGAGACGCTGATGACGTGGACCGCTCTTGAGACCATCATTTCGGTGGTAGCATTAGGATTGCTCGCATTATTAAATCTGATTGTTTAACTTACCTATAAACAAGAAACAAGCCGGACTCTAAAGGGAATGGCATAATGAAGAGGCCAGTCATTGACTGGCCTCTTGCTGTTCAAGTGGTTCATTTTTTAAAGATTGGCGGCCGAGCGGTTGTTTGGTTTGTTGGGCTGTTTCGTCTTTGCTTTGACTATAAAAGAGAATAAAATAAGCAGACAAAGCGTTACAAGGCAAACCGCTGAACCGATCCAATTGTTTTGATTAAACAGAAAAGAAATGAAAATGGAAGATAAAGACAATGCGGCAAAACTAGTTAAGTACGGGAATCCCTTGACATGAAATGCCGGGATTTGTTGATAACGAAACCGCAGCTTTAACTGGGCCAAGCAAATACCGATCCACAATAAAAGAACAGTAAATCCAGGAATGCTCATTAAATAACTGATAATTTGTCCGGGAGCGATATAAGCCAAAAATAAACCGATGATAATACAGATGGCTGCAATCGTGAGCCCAATAATGGGTACCCCTTGCTTATTTACTTTTAATAAAGCTTTTGGCGCTTCGCCGTTTTGTGCCATTGAATATAACATTCTCGAAGTGGCATATACTCCCGAGTTCGCCGCTGATAGAACAGCTGTCACTAAAACAAAGTTCATAATATGGGCCGCTCCTGGCAACCCGGTCATATCTAATACTTGGACAAATGGACTGTTTTCGCCTGTCACTTTATCCCACGGCATTAAACCGCAAATAATAAGCATAGGGAGCATATAAAACAAAATCACTCGCCACATCGTTCCTTTCACTACTTTTGGCAGCACTTGTTCCGCATTTTTTGTTTCTGTCACGGCGACGCCGATTAACTCCGCACCGCCATATGAGAACATCACCACTAAGAGGGCACTTAGCACCCCTGTTATTCCGTGAGGGAAAAAGCCGCCGTGATCCGTGTAATGAGAGAGCGCATCGATTGTTTGTCCTGGGATGATGTTTGTTAACAGCAAACAGCCCAAAACAATAAAGGCGGTTAACGCCAAAATTTTAATGGCGGCAAACCAAAACTCAATTTCTCCATAATATTTCACTTGAACAAAGTTAATGGCGAAAATGAAGCTGGCGCAAAGCAAGCTTAAAAGCCATAGCGGAATGGCTGGAAACCAATATTGCAGAAAGCTACCTGCTGCTAAAATTTCAACGATGATAACAATCGTCCAGTTGATCCAGTAGAGCCAGCCCGCAATAAAAGAGACATGAAAGCCAAACGCCTTATCTATCAGGTGCTGAACATTTGAGTTTGGATGGGCGATGGCCATTTCCGCTAATGCCGACATGACGATAAATAAAAGCAAGCCCCCTAATAAATAAGCAAAAACAACCCCAGGTCCCGCGATTGATAGCGTGTCTGAACTGCCTTTAAAGATGCCGGTGCCAATCATTCCAGCTAAAGCAATAAATTGGACATGCCTAGGCAGCAGTCCCCGCTTTAAGTCTTGCTGACGATTTTCCATGCTGTTCCTTCCTTTCTTCTCTTTTGCTGAAAAAATAAGCGATAGTTTCAAGAAATTTTTCTATAACTTTAATACTTAAACGCTTTTATGCTTTTATGCGTTTAAGTAAAAAATATGTTACTAGAATATAATAGTTTGCTTTGCTTTGTCAATAGAAGGATAGAGATACCAATGGTGCTAGTTGAGCGTCACATGCAACCATATAAATCGGCATTAAAAAATGGACATAAATGAAAAGCGACAATGAACCAAAAGCATCACAGAAAATCGTGTGTGGATCCTGAGAATGAACGGACATCTATATAAAAATAAAATACGATAAAAGCAAGCATTTAAAAAACGGGAAGGTGATTGGTTTTATATATAGTAGCGGTGGCATGGATATGGAGTGCGACGGTTGTTTTCGTCATGTGCAGGTGCAACGAAAAGGCAAGTGGCTGACTGGCCTTACAATCGCGTTTTTTACAGATGGGATTCGTTCAATCTTTATATAGTTAGCTTCTATATTATATTTATGCTTAGATCTTACATGTTGAAAAAATGTCATGATTACGGGGGGATGGAAAGAATCTTTTATCTTTGTGGAGAAATAGAACTTTTCAGGTCAGGAGCTTGGAGGTTGTATCGATTTTTTTAGAGTCCGTTCGCTCCCTTTCCAAGTGTATGGCGGGCACCGTCATGAAAATAGTGAGAAACATGGTATAGATGAAACATTTGATATGAAGTTTGCGCCTTTTCAACGGTCGGAGGCTTTCTTCCGACCGTTGAAAAAATGGGGATTCTGCTTTGGAATGGGTCTTCTTATAGGTGTGGTTAGGTTCGTTTACAGGCCTGATGGATGGGATGGATAGATCGAATCATCCATTGGTTTGCTTTGATTGTGTTCATCACGTTTTTTTAGGCTAGGAGAGCTTCCTAAAAAGTTCATGATGACAACCGCTCCAGACAACAAAAGAACTGCTCCGACAAAAAGTTCCATTCTCAACACCTCCTTATGTTTATTATAGCATTTTTTGTAATTTTCTATCATTATTTATATCGCTCTAAAACGGAGAAAAATTGCTTCACAAACTCATAAAATACTTTCACAGATGGCGCCGGCTCGTGATAATCAGAAAGAATAATGCCGACATTTCGTTTGACGTCAGGCATGGAAATCGGAATTTTCACGGTAAAGCGCGGCATTGTATCA
This sequence comes from Anoxybacillus sp. P3H1B, assembly GCF_001560855.1. Classification (NCBI taxonomy): domain Bacteria; kingdom Bacillati; phylum Bacillota; class Bacilli; order Caryophanales; family Anoxybacillaceae; genus Anoxybacillus; species Anoxybacillus sp. P3H1B. The sequence continues at coordinate 539,162 of NZ_LPUG01000011.1, forward strand.
TAAAATGTATTCTCAGGAAGCAGGGTGACGCCAATGCCGGCAGACACAAGCCCTTTAATGGCATCTAAATCTTCTCCCTCAGATGAGATGATTGGCGAAAATCCAGCCTGCTTACAAGCATCAAGCACAATTTTATGCAAAATGTAACCGGCTGGAAAAGTAACAAACGGCTCGTGGCGCAGTTCATTCAGCAGCAGGCTTTCTTTTTTGGCAAACCGGTGATTTTGCGGCAGCAGCACGGCAAAAGATTCAATAAATAGAATCTCTTTTTTGATTCCTTTTTCCTCGGTCGGGACAGGTCCGAGGAAGGCAAGATCGATCTCTCTTTTTTTCACGGCTTCAATTAAAAATCGATAAGATCCTTGACGCAAATGAAATTTTACGTTTGGATGCCGCTCTTTGAAGGCGGAGATCACCATTGGCATGGTGTGACTTGCCAAGCTAGAAGGGAAGCCAATTTTAATTGTTCCTTGCTCTGGATCTAAATATTCATCGATTTGCTGCTTGGCATGGTCGACTGCTCGCAGCACCGTTTCGGCATGCGGAAGAAAGTAACGGCCAACCGGAGTAAGCCTCACATTTCTCCCGTCCCGTTCAAACAGTTGGACGCCGAGCTCAGCCTCTAAATTAGCGATTTGGCGGCTGATGGCGGATTGGGCGACATGAAGCACTTCAGCGGTTTCTGATACGTGTTCGCGCTTGGCGACTTCAACAAAGTATTTTAGCTGCCTTAGCTCCATTTTTGTTCTCTCCTTCTCATTTATCTCAAAATGAGATTGATTTAATCTGAATTATATATTGTTTATATCATTTTTGGAAACTAAAATTACAATAACAGACTTTATCGGTAAAAGGAATGGGGGAGAAGACAAATGAAACATTACGGATTACCGCAAGCACAAGGTCTCTACCGTCCTGAATTTGAACATGACGCATGTGGCATCGGCTTATATGCCCATCTTAAAGGAAAGCCATCCCATGATATTGTAAAAAAAGGACTTCATATGCTGCGCCAGCTTGAGCATCGCGGCGGGCAAGGAAGCGATCCAGAAACAGGAGACGGCGCCGGCATTATGGTACAAATTCCGCACGATTATTTTCGACAGGTTTGTGGGAAAATGCACCTTCCTGAAAAAGGGAGATATGGTGTTGGGATGGTATTTTTGCCGGAAAACGAGCAGGAGCGGATCGATTATGAACATAAAATTAATGAGATCATTCAAAATGAAGGACAAACATTATTAGGATGGCGGACGGTACCTGTGGATATCAGAAAACTCGGAAAACAGGCTGAGCAGACAAAGCCGTACATCCGCCAAGTATTTATTGAAGCGAGCCGTGATCTTGTCGATCAGCTTGCTTTTGAAAGAAAGCTGTATATCATACGCAAGCAAGCGGAAAAGCTGATTTCTGACAGCGAATTTTATTTTGCTAGCTTATCGAGCCGCACCATTGTTTATAAAGGCTTGTTAACTCCGGATCAGCTTGATGAGTTCTATGTTGATCTTCAAGACGAACGGTTTCAATCGGCCTTTGCCCTTGTGCATTCTCGCTTCAGCACCAATACGTTCCCAAGCTGGGAAAGAGCCCATCCAAACCGTTATTTGATTCATAATGGTGAGATTAACACGTTGCGCGGGAATATCAATTGGATGGCAGCGCGAGAAAAACAATTTGTCTCCGAGCTTTTTGGCGATGATTTAGCGAAAATCACTCCGATTTTAGATATGAATGGCAGCGACTCATCCATTTTAGATAACGCATTTGAATTTTTTGTTCTAGCGGGCAAAAAGCCGGCACATGCGGCGATGATGCTGATTCCAGAGCCGTGGTTTTGGGATCATGAGATGGATGACGAGAAAAAAGCATTTTATGAATATTATAGCTGTTTAATGGAGCCGTGGGATGGACCTACCGCCATTGTGTTTACAGACGGGAAACAGATCGGGGCGATTTTAGATCGCAATGGGTTGAGACCAGCCCGTTATTATGTCACAAAAGATGATTACATCGTTCTTTCGTCAGAAGTAGGAGTGATTGAATTAGAACCGGAAAACATTTTGTATAAAGATCGTCTGAGCCCAGGAAAAATGCTGTTAATCGATTTGGAAGAGGGAAGAATTATTTCCGATGAGGAGGTCAAAGCAGAAATTGCCAAAGAGCAGCCGTATCGGCAATGGCTTCAAGAACAGTTGATATCGTTGGAAGACTTGCCAATTCCAGAGCAAATGGAGCAGGTGGAGGAGCTGGTTGTCAAGCAGAAGGCGTTTGGCTATACACACGAAGATGTGGAAAAGACGATTTTCACAATGATCAAAGATGGGAAGGATCCTGTCGGAGCTATGGGGAATGACACGCCGCTTGCGGTGTTATCAGATCAGCCGCAAAGCTTGTTTAACTACTTTAAGCAGTTGTTTGCGCAAGTGACGAATCCGCCGATCGATTCGCTTCGTGAATACATCGTCACCTCCACGATGACACTCCTCGGAAAAGAAGGAAATATTCTTCATCCGGATGCATCAGCGGCCCGCCGCATCCGCTTAGACTCTCCGATTCTTTTGAATGAAGAGCTTGCTGCGCTTAAAGCGAATCCGTACCCAGAGTTTCGCTGTGCTGTGCTGCCGTCATTATTCACAGATCATTTAAAACAGGCACTCGATCAGCTTTGTGAAGCAGCGGATGCTGCCATAAGAGAAGGAAAAACGCTTCTTATTCTCTCTGATCGCGGCATGGATGAGCAGCATATCGCTATTCCGCCGCTTTTGGCGGTGAGTGCACTTCATCAGCATTTAATTCGCAAAGGAACGCGCACGAATGCAAGCATTATCATCGAATGCGGGGAAGCGCGAGAGGTTCATCATTTTGCGGCCTTGATCGGATATGGGGCTGATGCAGTGAATCCTTATTTGGCTTTAGAAACGATTCGCGACGCGATCCAAAAAGAAGTGCTTGCTTATTCTTACAAGGATGCGGTGAGCAAATATAAAAAAGCAGCGACAGATGGTGTGGTCAAGGTTATGTCGAAAATGGGGATTTCGACTGTGCAAAGTTATCGGGGAGCACAAATTTTTGAAGCGGTCGGCATCGGCGAAGAAGTGATAAATCAGTATTTTACTGGAACCGCCTCACAAATCGGTGGAATCGGGCTAAATGAGATTGCATTAGAAACGAAATTGCGCCATGAGCGAGCATTCCAGTCAACGGAACGGGAAGCGACACTGGATTCGGGCAGCGAGTTCCAGTGGCGAAGAAACGGTGAGCATCATGCGTTTAATCCAAAGACGATTCATACGCTTCAATGGGCTTGCCGAAAAAACGACTATCAGCTCTTTAAGGAATATAGCAAAATGGCAAATGAAGAACGCATGACATTTTTGCGAAATTTGTTCGAATTTGATAAAACGAGAAAACCGGTTCCAATCGAAGAAGTAGAGCCGGTAGAGTCGATCGTGCGCCGCTTTAAAACAGGAGCGATGTCCTATGGCTCATTGAGCCAGGAAGCTCATGAAGCGCTGGCGATCGCGATGAACCGCATTGGCGGGAAAAGCAATAGCGGCGAAGGCGGAGAGGACCCAAGCCGATACGTTCCTGATGAAAATGGCGATCTTCGTAAAAGCGCCATTAAACAAATCGCTTCAGGCCGTTTTGGGGTGAAAAGCCATTATTTGGTTCATGCGGATGAGCTGCAAATCAAAATGGCACAAGGAGCAAAGCCTGGCGAAGGAGGACAACTGCCAGGAAACAAAGTGTATCCTTGGATCGGCAAGGTTCGCGGTTCTACGCCGGGAGTTGAGCTAATCTCTCCACCTCCACATCATGATATTTATTCAATCGAAGACTTAGCTCAGCTTATTTATGACTTAAAAAACGCGAATCGAAAAGCGCGTATTAGCGTCAAACTTGTTTCGAAGGCTGGAGTGGGAACGATTGCGGCAGGTGTGGCTAAAGGGGCGGCCGATGTCATTGTTATTAGCGGCTATGATGGCGGTACAGGAGCGTCGCCGAAAACAAGTATTAAGCATGCAGGCCTTCCGTGGGAGCTGGGGCTTGCTGAAACGCATCAAACGCTCATGTTAAATGGTCTGCGCGACCGCGTTGTTTTGGAAACAGACGGCAAGCTGATGACAGGTCGCGATGTGGTGATGGCTGCTCTTTTCGGTGCTGAAGAATTTGGATTTGCTACAGCGCCGCTGGTGGTTCTCGGCTGTATCATGATGAGAGTCTGTCATTTAGATACATGTCCGGTTGGGGTGGCTACGCAAAATCCGGAACTGCGCGAAAAATTTATGGGAAAACCAGAGCATGTTGTGAATTTTATGTATTTCATCGCTCAAGAAGTAAGAGAAATGATGGCAGAGCTCGGTTTTCGGACCATCGATGAAATGGTTGGACGCGTCGATGTATTAAAAGTGAGCGATCGTATGAAGCAGCATTGGAAAGCCAAGCATCTTGATCTATCTCGATTGCTCTATCAAGTGGATGGACCGCGTACTTTTGCACGACCGCAATACCATAAAATCGAAGAGTCGCTTGATTGTCATGAGCTGTTGCCGGTTGCTGCTTCAGCGCTAGAGAATGGGGAGCCAGCAGAGAAGCATCTTTCTATCCGAAATATCCATCGCACAGTTGGAGCGATTGTCGGCAGCGAAATATCGAAGCGCTATGGCGAAGAAGGGCTTCCTGAAGATACTATACGCTTCCATTTTTATGGATCTGCTGGTCAAAGCTTTGCGGCATTTGTGCCAACAGGAATGACAATGACCTTGACCGGTGACGCCAATGACTATATTGGAAAAGGGCTTTCTGGAGGAAAAGTGATTGTTCTTCCGCCAGAGGAAGCCGCTTTCTCTTCGGGTGATAACGTTATAGTCGGGAATGTCGCGTTTTATGGGGCCACTAGCGGCGAAGCCTATATTCGCGGACGGGCAGGAGAGCGATTCTGCGTAAGAAATAGCGGCGTGAATGCGGTTGTCGAAGGAATCGGCGATCATGGCTGTGAATATATGACAGGAGGGCGTGTTGTCATACTGGGGGCCGTCGGTAAAAATTTTGCGGCGGGAATGTCTGGCGGTATCGCCTATGTATTGGCCGATTACGCGGAACAATTTATGCGTACAGCGAACAAGGAAATGGTATTGTTTGAGAAGCTGGAAAATGAAGAAGAAATCAAGCGGGTACGAGAAATGATGACGAAGCATTATCAATATACCGGCAGTCCAAGAGCCGCTCATGTATTGGCTCATTGGGAGGAATTTGTCGCGAAATTTATCAAAGTCATCCCGAAAAACTACAAATTAATGATAGAAACAATTGAAGAAATGGAACGTTCAGGTCTCTCGAAGGAAAAAGCACTTTTGACGGCATTCGAAGTGGTGGCAAAGCAAAAAAAGTCGATTGACATTCAGCATGCAAATTTAGAGGCGATCGCAAAATAGGCGATAGGCTCTGCACAGCGGAAAAGGAGGGGGAATGACAATGGGCAAAGCAACAGGCTTTATGGAGTATGCGCGCGAAGAAGAAGTGAAGCGTCAGCCACTTTCCCGCTTAGATGATTGGAAGGAATATACATTTCCGTTTTCTGATGAAACGTTGGCAAGACAAGGTGCCCGCTGTATGGATTGCGGGACCCCTTTCTGCCATATGGGCATGGAATGGAACGGATTAACCTCTGGATGTCCGATTCATAACTTGATTCCGGAATGGAATGATCTTGTTTACCGCGGCCGATGGAAGGAGGCATTAGACCGCCTTTTAAAAACAAATAATTTCCCAGAGTTTACAGGAAGGGTATGTCCTGCGCCGTGTGAAGGGTCCTGTACGGTGGCGATTTCAGATCCAGCTGTGGCAATTAAAGGCATTGAACGCGCTATTATTGATAAAGGGTTTGCCGAAGGATGGATTCAGCCAAGGATTCCGAAAAAACGGACAGGGAAAAAGGTGGCGATTGTCGGATCGGGGCCGGCGGGTCTAGCCTGCGCCGATCAGTTAAACCAAGCCGGGCATTCCGTTACGGTTTATGAGCGAGCAGATCGCATCGGTGGTTTATTGATGTATGGCATTCCAAACATGAAGCTTGAAAAAGAAGTCGTGGAACGAAGAGTCCACCTTTTAGAAGAAGAGGGAATTTCATTTATCACGAATACGGAGATAGGAAGAGACATCACAGCTGATGAACTGCGTTCACAATACGATGCGGTCGTTTTATGTACAGGCGCTCAAAAGCAACGCGATCTGGTCATTGAAGGCCGAGAGCTTGAAGGCATCCATTTTGCTATGGACTATCTAACATTAACGACCAAAAGCCTGCTTGATTCCAACTTTACCGATGACGGTTTGATTGATGCGCGCGATAAGCATGTGATTGTCATTGGCGGCGGAGATACGGGGGCGGACTGTGTGGCTACGGCGCTAAGACAGAAATGTAAAAGCGTCGTTCAGTTTGGCAAGCATCCGGCCTTACCGCAACAGCGCGCTGAAAATAATCCTTGGCCGCAGTTTCCTCTTGTGTTTACATTAGACTACGCCTATGAAGAAGCAAAAGTGAAATTTGGTGCAGATCCTCGGCAGTACTGCATTCAAACGAAAAAAATTGTTGGGGATGAACAGGGCAAAGTCAAAGAGCTGCATACGATTCAAATGGAAAAAATCACAGATGAAAGCGGAAGAGCGGTATTTAAAGAAATTCCTGGGACTGAACAAGTGTGGCCGTGTGATTTAGTGTTTATTGCTATTGGCTTTGAAGGCACTGAACAGCCTCTTTTACAGCAATTTGGCGTCGAAACCGTCAATCAAAAAGTGAAGGCTCCTTATGGTCAATATACAACCAATGTAGAGGGAGTGTTTGCTGCAGGTGATGCGAGACGCGGTCAAAGCTTAGTCGTATGGGCCATTCATGAAGGTCGGGAAGCAGCAAGAGAAGTGGACCGTTTCTTAATGGGAGTGACCTATTTACCGTAATTGTATAGATGATGTTAAAAAAGCGGAAGAGATCTTCAAGGTCCCTTCCGTTTTTTATAGTCGAGTGCCTAAATCACAAGTCTATAAATCCAATCTAAAAACGATAATGTTCGAACGAACAAGCAGATGGCGGTGTTCGTTTCTAGTTCATCCGCCCCATCTTCCCTTGAACTTATCTATCGAGAAATCTCCCGTTTTGAAACGAAGGGGAGGCGGGAGAGGTTCATAAAGAGTTTGGTTATAGAAGAAAACTACGATTGCATATGCTTTAACGTTTCTTTAATGCCGACTGCATAAGGAGTTTGCGGAATCGGACCGACGGTTTTTTCATATTTGCCGCCGTCTAATATGACCGGCTTTTCGTTTAAATACATCATTTCTGCATATTCTCTCATAAAGGGATTAAACATCCCGACAAGTTGAATCATCCATTTGTAGATGGGTTTGATGCGGATGTTAGCGTTTAAATAGCCTCCGGCAATTTCAGCGATTTCTTTTCCGGAAATCGTTCCGGCTCCTGGTATATTCCATGATTGATAAAAACAATCATGACGCAGCGATAATTCTACTAATGCTTCTGCTCCATCTTTAATGTAAATAAATTCTCTTTGAATGGAAGGATCGCCAACATAAAAAGCCATTTTCCTTTTTAGCATTTGCTGAAATGTAAAATGAAGAAGGGTGTTTCCTGCGTTGGGGCCGTAAAAATCAGGAAAATGGGCGATTAGGTATGGAATGCTAGATTGTTCAATTTGCTCCAACAGCTTTAACCGCAGTTTGCCTTTTTTTGTATGCGGTTTTTTAGGAGACGCTTCGGTTGTTTTTTGAGATTGCAAACCATATGAATAAATATTATCTACGTAAACAAACGGTTTATTGTAGATTCGGCACGCTTCTAAAATGTTTGAAAGAATAATCGCTAGATTAGGATCCCAATGTTGATAGGGAAGATTGATAGCATGAAAGACCATGTCTCCTTTTGCTACGGCGGCTTCGACATCCTCGAGATTCATAGCATCGCCGTGCAGGATGCTTGTGAGGTTTCCCCAGTTTTGCTGTTTATCTAATAATGTTGGTTTTGAACGGGCTACCGCTATCACATATATTTTACGTTTGATAAGGGCTTCGACTAATGCGCTTCCCATTCCCCCAGTAGCGCCAAACACAACGGCCGTTTTCATTGTTTCACTCCCTTGACTGATTAGAGAAGAATCATTGTTCTAATAATTGTTTATGATAGGAAAAAAATTAAAATGCTGTTAATTTATTATAACGTATTGAGGATTGCTTGTAAATGATTGGAACGAATGTATGGTTATGCGGAAAAGAAGGTCGCACCCCAATAAATGGACAAGGTTTATATGTGTCATTATGGTATAATAAAATCAAGAACACAAGTGTTGATGCTCCATTATTTTACTGAAAATATGAAATGATCTAGCTAGATACAAGATTTCTGCCTCTTCCCTCAAACAATGTCAATTGGTTTTTATTGGAGCATCAACACACCTGAGTCAAGAAAGGTATGTAGCCATGATAAATGAAGAAAGAGAGGCGAGACAATGAACCTTCGTCTTGTAAAGGCCGGGTATTTTATGGGAATCGGGCTGATGATGGCTTCTGTTATTTATTTTTTTGCTGCTAATTGGCAAGGATTTGATCGATTGGAAAAGATAGTAGTAAGTATAGGGGTTATGTGTTTATTGTATGGCATCAGTATTTTGTTGGCTTATGTCATGAATCGCCACGATTTTTTGAGCCAATGGCTGTTTGTGGCAGGAGCCATTGGATTTGGGGTTTCTGTTGCGCTGATAGGACAAATTTATAATTCACATGCGGATAGCTTTTGGCTTTTCTTCATTTGGTTTATACCAAGTGCTGTATTTGCGCTCATCACTCGTTATGAGCCCTTTCGCGTCTTAAGTGCTGTGCTGCTGCAACTAACCTTTTGGTTTTATTATTTTCCGTCCTCTTATCAGACTGAAAGAGATCAGTGGGTATCCTTTTTATTTCTGCTTGTGTTTGCAGCTGTGAATGGAGCTGTTTTTTTTCTCCACCGTTCTTCTTTTGTTTCCTATCTTTTGTATGTGGCCATGCAAGGATGGTTGTTCTTGATTGTCGGATCCGGTTTGACTGAAGGCAGCTTTACGTGGTGGCCTTATGTGTATTCATTGCTTTTGCTCGTGTTTCTTTATTATTTTTTCGCGATTGTTAAGCATCGCTCCTATGTCCTTATCACAAGTTTATTTGCAGGAGGATTTTTGATTGTCCAATATTTCCGATTTGTGGCCCGGCATTTTCAAGAAGGTGTTTTGCTTGCAGGTCTGCTGTTGGCGGCGGGGATTGTTTATGGAAGTCTGTTTTTGCTGAAGAGGTTAAGAAATTGGGCAATGGAAGAAAACGCTGGAACCACTTTTTTAGCTGTGTTTCAGGCTATTGTCACAGCCGTTGCTTCCATTATTGCCATTTCAAGTATTATGGGCCTTTTTTCGCTTTGGACCCATCATTTCTCGTCAAATCTATTATTTGCTTTATCCGTCGGAGCGTTTGTTTTGCCAGGGATGCTTATGCAAAGCTGGAATGATGTAGTTCGCTGCACGCTGCTTGCGATCGGTTATGGAGTTGGTGTGATTGCATCCATGGATATTTCCATTTGGATTGTCACAACCTATTTTCTGGTCCTGCTTGTTGGATACTTTAAATCAGAAAAAACGGGGATTAAGCTCCTTACTCATGTAGCATTATCTGCTTTCGGAATGCTCATTGTCGAAGAATGGAGCGACAAGCTGCGCCTTGCTCTTTTATTCGTTGTCCTGTTGAATGCGTTTTTATATATGGCATCCCACCAGCGGAAGCATACTCAGCGTTTGTCTCTCTTTATAGGCATGGGGTCTCTTTTATTATTAACAAGTATGGATTTTTTTGCTCTTGATCTTTGGGTGGTATTGGCGAATCTTTTATTGATATTCATCACAGCAGGATGGATCGCTTTTCAATCGAAGCAACAGGAGCCCATTGGATTAGGGATTGCTTGGTTTTATTTGTGGCTATTTCTTGTTTTAAAATATTACGAATTTGCATGGAGCCTTCTCGACAAAGCCATAAGTCTGTTGATTTTTGGAATTCTCGTGCTGGCAGGTACAATATTTTTAGAAAAAAAGAAACATCTTCTGCCAAACGAACAAGTAAGTTGGGTTCGCAGCAAATGGATTCCTTTGCTTATGATCATCGCGCTGCAAATCGTTTTTATCGGCTATACCGTATTTGATAAAGAAAGGCTTTTGCGAAATGGAGAAGTGGTAAAGCTGGAGCTCATGCCGATGGATCCGCGCTCTTTACTCCAGGGTGATTATGTTCGCCTGCGCTATGAAATTTCGCAGATTCAAGGAATGAGCGGGAACGGAAAGGTTCAACTCATTTTGCAAAAAGATGAGGCAGGAGTTTACCGCTTTGCACGCGTATATGTTATGAACGGGAAAAAGGATTTGTCGTATATCCGGAAAAAGGGCGAAGTCATCATCAATGGGAAGTGGCAAGGAGATACGATCATTTATGGAATTGAATCCTTTTTTGTTCCAGAAAAAACAGGAATAGAACTGCAGCAGCGAGCTCGTTACGCCTATGTCCGAGTAAGTCAAGCGGGCGATGCTTTGCTAGAGAGTGTTAGTGACCGTTAAAAGCGTTCGGGAAACCCCGAATGTTTTTTTCTTACCACTTATTTGACGATGTAATGAGGAGAAAGGAGGAAAGAGTTTATCGTACCCTCTATGCGGATTTAACGACATCGGAAGGATGGAACACATCATTTTGGAGAGCTGCAATCGGGAGGAAAACATGCTGGTTTTCGTTATACCAAAGCGTGACAGAGTGCCGGACAGCAGACCAATAAGGGCGTCTGTGAGCCGTATTGTTTGGTTCGCCCGACCGCGGAAAAACGTTCTCAACTTCATATCCAAACAAATGTTAAACGATCGAATTCAGATTGCCGACAAATGCTTTCAATCATAGGCACTAGTCTAGCTCGTCTGCGCATGCACTTTTTTATTTGATTTGTGCTCCTTGTCTGGCAAGCATTTTTAACACATTCACCGAGAAGTCTCCCACCTCTAAGCGAAGTGTAGGTGGGAGAGGTTGATGTCAGCTTGCTGTGAAATAATGCTTAAAACCGTTATAGCCATACAACATTTGATATCGTTTGTACAAACGTGAATGAAAGGGAGAAAGAAGTATGAAATGGTTGTATATTTTATTATCTTTAGTAGGTGGAATGCTAGCAGGGCTTCAAGCGCCGATCAACGGAAGCCTTGGAAAGAAAATAGGGAGTCTGGAAGGAGCCTTTACTTCCTTTTTTGTCGGTACCTTATTTTTAACGTTTGTCGCTTTATTTTTTGGCAAAGGACAGTTGGTGCAGTTGCTTCAAGTTCCCAAATGGAATTTATTAGGAGGTTTATTAGGGGCCGTTTTTGTGACGATTACGATTATTTCAGTTCCAAAAGTAGGGGCAGCAGCTGCTATTTTGGCTGCTATCGTTGGACAACTTGTTATTAGTATGGTCATTGATCATTTTGGTTTATTTGGCGTACCTAAAATTCCGATGAATATGAATCGGCTTTTTGGGCTATTGTTTATGCTAGCCGCTCTCTTTTTTATTTATCGCGGCAATGCAGCATCGTAAAAGGAATCAAATGGACATGTTGAATAATGAACAAACTTCTTTATTTAACAAAATGTATAATGAAAAGCTTAACGCTACCAAGTAAAATATGTTTAAATATTTTAATTTTTCTGTTAATAACAAAAAGATTCTGGGTTTAACCCAATCATAAGGAATGAAATATAGGTATGTCTCATAGATTATAAGGCAGAGCTCATCCACCGCTTTTCTCATGCTAAAAAGTACAGATGGACATGTACGATTGACGCCATGGTTAGAAAAGCGTTTCTTTTTTCGCTAGGCTAATTTGGAAACTTGAGCATGAAGACAGCCATAGCCTCGTTTGCCGTAGCAAAGGAGTGAACACAAATCCAGTTGTTTTACTGAAAGAAGGGCGAAGTCGCTCAATAGATTTCTATATCTAGGAATCTTGTATGTAGCCTTAGCAAAGGCAAATAATAAACAGTGGAGATCTAGCAGCGCTCCTAGATAGGCAGACATTGTTTTTTGAAGGGATTAGGGTTTTAGCTCTATTCCCTTTTTTAAAATAAAAAATGAGAAGGAGGCTGTGTGCCATGAATCAATCCTCATTCGATTTATCGAAAAACTTTCAAGAAGCCGCATCTGGATTGACCAATCGAGAGGCGATTGAGGAAGCGAATCGCTGCTTATATTGCTATGATGCCCCCTGTATTCAGGCTTGTCCGACAGGAATTGATATTCCCACCTTCATCAAAAAGATTGCATCAGGGAATCTGAAAGGGGCAGCAAAAACTATTATGCTGTCAAATCCTGTAGGGGCAAGCTGCGCGAGAGTATGTCCGACAGAGGAGCTATGCGAAGGAGCCTGTGTTCTGAACCATTCGACAAAACCGATTATGATCGGAAACTTGCAGCGGTATGCGACAGATTGGGCCATAAAAAATGATGAATCACTATTTCAAGCAGAAAGAACAAACGATAGGGCGGTAGCGGTCGTTGGCGGCGGACCGGCAGGATTGTCAGCAGCTAGGGAACTGGCGCTTATGGGGTACAGCGTGACAATCTTTGAAGCAGAAAAGGAAGCCGGTGGGTTAAATGCGTATGGGATTGTTTCATTCCGTCTTCCGCGGAGCGTGCCATTGTGGGAAATTCACCAAGTCAAGCGTTTAGGTGTGGAGATTCGGACGAACACAAAGGTAGGAAGAGATATAACTGCAAACGAGATTTTAGAAAGCTATGATGCGGTTGTTTTGGCTGCGGGGATGGGGACAGTTCCGATGCTGGGGATTGAAGGAGAGGATTTAGAAGGGGTGTATGACGCGATTGAACTCATTAAAGAAACGAAAACCAAGCCGTTAACGGATCGGTTGGTAGGGAAAAAGGTTGTTGTCATTGGTGCCGGAAATACAGCGATTGACGGGGCGACATGTTCGGTACGGCTAGGGGCGGAAAACGTAAAGATTTTATATCGCCGTACAAAGGAAGAGATGACAGCTTATGATTTTGAATACGAATTTGCCAAACAGGAAGGAGTCGAGTTTCGTTGGTTGACGGCTCCTAAACGAATCATCGGCGATGAGAAAGGAAGAGTCACTCATATCGAATGCGTCCGCATGCAATTAGGGGAGCCGGATCAAGATGGGCGACGGCGTCCGGTTCCGATTGAAGGATCGGAATTTGTCATGCAGGTAGATGCCGTGATTAAGGCGATTGGCCAGATGCGGCACTTGGATTTAATCACGGAGTTTGGATTAGAGCACGATGCTGGAGTTGTTCGGATTCGTCAGGGAAGCTATCAAACCTCTCATCCAAAAATATTTGCTTGCGGCGATATCGTTTTCGGCAAAGGACAAGGTGAAGCGATGGTAGTCACAGCTGCGCAGCAAGGAAAAGAGGCTGCTTATGCGATTCATCAATATTTAGAAAAACACATAAGCGAGACGGCTTAAATGAAGGGGGAATACAACAATGGCCGACTTAAGCGTGAATTTAGCGGGAATCAAGTCTCCTAATCCGTTCTGGTTGGCGTCTGCGCCGCCGACGAACTCGGGATACCAGGTGCAACGAGCATTTGAAGCCGGATGGGGCGGAGCCGTTTGGAAAACACTTGGCGAACCGATTTTAAATGTATCGTCGCGGTTTGCGGCCATCAGCTTCAACGGTCAACGGATCGCGGGATTTAATAACATTGAATTGATTACGGATCGTCCGCTTGAGGTGAACTTAAAGGAAATTTATGAAACAAAAAAACGATTTCCTAATCATGCCATTATCGCTTCTCTTATGGTCGAGCCAAAAAGGGAAAAATGGCATGAAATTGTAAAAAGAGTACAGGATGTGGGAGTGGATGGATTTGAATTAAACTTCGGCTGTCCGCACGGAATGGCGGAACGTGGAATGGGATCGGCATCGGGGCAGGTACCAGAGTTAGTAGAAAAGCAGACATATTGGGTCAAAGAAGTCGCGGAAAAACCGGTTATTGTCAAATTAACCCCTAATATTACGGATATTACAGCAACAGCGGAGGCCGCTGTTCAAGGAGGAGCTGATGCCATCAGCATGATCAATACAATCAACAGCTTAATGGGGGTCGATTTGGATACGTGGCATACCATTCCGCATGTCGCAGGAAAAGGCGCGCATGGCGGTTATTGCGGTCCAGCGGTGAAGCCGATCGCCCTAAATATGGTAGCTGAGTGCGCTCGCCACCCGCGAATTAATGTGCCAATTTCCGGCATGGGCGGGGTATCAAGCTGGAAGGAAGCCGTAGAATTTATGCTGATGGGAGCAACGGGAGTGCAAGTGTGCACGGCGGTGATGCATCATGGCTTCCGCATTATCGAGGACATGGTGGAAGGGCTCCAGCATTATCTTGACAGCAAAGGGATTGCTTCGGTGATGGATCTTGTCGGCAAAGCTGTCCATCGATATTCGGATTGGGGCAATCTTGATTTGAACTATAAAGTAGCTGCCCGTATTAACACAGATGTGTGCATTAATTGTAATAAATGCTATATCGCTTGTGAAGATGCATCTCACCAATGCATCGATCGCCTTGCTGACGCAACTGGCCGTGAGTATTTAAAAGTGCGGGAGGAAGATTGTGTAGGATGCAATTTATGTTCGCTTGTCTGTCCTGTGGACGGCGCGATTGATATGGTTGAACTTCCGAGCGAGTGCCCGCCGATGACATGGAACGAACGCCAAGCGGCGATTGGTGCGCTGACAGTTTCTAATGCGGAAGCTAAGTAAAGAACAAGGAGGAGCTATTTTTATGAAAAGACTGATAAAAAATGGAACGATTGTAACGGCAGCGGATGTTTATCATGCAGATGTGCTAATTGAAGATGGAAAAATTGCGGCGATTGGCGAACATGTCAGTCCGCATGATGCTGAAATCATTGATGCAAAAGGATGCTATGTTTTTCCAGGAGGGATTGATCCGCATACCCATTTAGACATGCCGTTTGGCGGTACCGTGACAAAGGATGATTTTCAATCGGGAACGATCGCCGCGGCATTTGGCGGAACAACGACGGTGATTGACTTTTGTTTAACGAATAAAGGGGAGCCGCTGGCAAAGGCCATTGAAACCTGGCACAACAAAGCGAAAGGCAAAGCCGTTATTGATTATGGCTTCCATTTGATGATTAGCGAAATCAATGATGATGTATTAAGCGAATTGCCAAAGGTGATCGAAGAAGAAGGGATTACATCCTTTAAAGTATTTATGGCCTACAAAAATGTGTTCCAAGCAGACGACGGCACTTTGTACAGAACGCTTTCTGCCGCCAAACAGCTTGGCGCCCTCGTCATGGTTCATGCCGAAAATGGAGATGTGATTGATTATTTAACAAAGCAAGCGCTCGCTGAAGGTCACACAGAGCCTATTTATCATGCGCTTACTCGGCCCCCGGAATTGGAAGGAGAAGCGACAGGCCGCGCTTGTCAGCTGACGCAGCTGGCCGACTCCCAGCTTTATGTCGTCCATGTGTCTTGTGCACAAGCGGTCGAAAAAATCGCCGAAGCGCGCAATAAAGGATTAAATGTGTGGGGGGAAACATGTCCGCAATATTTGGTGCTAGATCAGTCATACTTAGAAAAACCGAACTTTGAGGGGGCTAAATATGTATGGTCACCGCCGCTTCGTGAAAAATGGCACCAAGAAGTGTTATGGAATGCCTTAAAAAATGGACAACTGCAAACATTGGGATCCGATCAATGCTCATTTGATTTTAAAGGACAGAAAGAGCTGGGAAGAGCCGACTTTACGAAAATACCAAACGGGGGCCCCATCATTGAAGATCGACTCAGCATTTTATTTAGTGAAGGTGTAAAGAAAGGACGAATCACCCTCAACCAGTTTGTCGACATTACATCGACGAGAATCGCGAAGCTGTTTGGATTATTTCCGAAAAAAGGAACGATCGCTGTTGGTTCTGACGCCGACTTGGTCATTTTTGATCCGAATGTGGAACGGGTGATTTCCGCTGAAACCCATCATATGGCCGTTGACTATAACCCGTTTGAAGGAATGAAAGTGGCGGGAGAACCAATATCGGTGCTTTCGAGAGGTGAGTTTGTCGTACGTGACAAAGTCTTTGTCGGGAAGCCGGGCTATGGCCAATATTTAAAACGGGAGAAATATGGAAAATATGCCGTTCTAAACGAAAATGAGAAATTAACTATTTAATAGAATGGACTACAAAGAGAGAGGACTTACGGTCTTGCTATTTGGCTAGATGGTAGATATAAAGGAGGAGATACGGTGTCTTATCAAGAGTTTCTGGTGGAACGCGAGCGAATGGATGCATTGCTTCGTCGAGGGTATGTGATCAAGCGTGTTCATGAAAATTTAAGCGGCGCGTTTATAGAATTTGCGCTGCCAACTCCGGTTGCTTCTGAGCTAAAACAGCCTTTGCAAACATTGCACATTCAAACAGCTGATGCCAGAAAATATGTTGCTTCTTTGCTGATTCAGCAAATGAAGCGATCGTCCTAATGACTTTTGACAGCCAAGGAGAGGAGCCATCTTTTCGAATCTTTATGACAATCAGCGAAAAGGAGAAAGGTAGATAACGCCATCTTGGCTTTGTCTACCTTTATTTTTGCATCTAGTTATTTAGTTTTTCTTACTGGAAGGGATATCATGTTTTCTTGTGCTGTTTCTTCTTACTCAAATCGTCCGATGGAAAGGCGAATGATAAAAAAATGGATTTTTAAGGAGAGGGAAAAGATGTCGAGATCCACTATTCTATGTTCGTGCTGTGGATACCAAAGCAAAGATGTTAAGAATCTCAACCTTCGTGAATAGATAGGCCCATCTTACGGAACACATCAGGATAGAGATTTAAACGCAAGCAAAAACATTCTAAAAGAAGGATTTCGATTGTTGTCTTGTTTGGACAATGAAACCGTAGGAACTATGGGGATCGCCTGCTAATTCTCCTTTCGTAAGAAGTGACAGCGCAGGAATCAAAGCAAAAGTGGGAGTAGTTCAAAGACAGCCATTACACGATGTACATATCTGAGATTTGCATGAATAAAAAGGAGGAATCGATTTATTTGCGGTGAATAATTATTTAGTGTGATGGGACAATCTCCGTTGATAGAGGAGGGGAAGGAGTGCACGAGCATTTTCAATTTACTGTTTTGGACGTATTAAACAGAAAGCACTTTGAGCATACTCAAGTCATTGCAGGACATCAAGGATTGCACCGGACGGTCAAATGGGTACATGTGGTGGAAGTGACGAAGATTCATAAACTATTAAATGGAAAAGAACTCATTTTATCTACGGGTGTAGGATGGAAAGAAAATGGAGAGTTATTCCTTTCCTTTGTGGAGCAATTGATTGAAAGCGACGCCTCCGGGTTATGCATCGAAATCGGAACCTACACGTCATCCATCCCGCCAGAAGTGATTCAGCTAGCGAACGAGCACCACTTTCCAATCATCCTTTTTCTAAAAGAAGTTCCATTCGTTGAAATTACTCAAGATATCCACGCCTATTTGATTAATCAGCACTATCAAATGATCTCCAATTTAGAAGCTTATTCCCAGCAGTTAAATCAAAAGCTCTTGTCGATTGAGCATTACAATGAAATTTTAAAATATTTGCATCGGTATTTAGGTCATCAAATTCTTTTTCGCATGCATGGCAAGGAAGTTGAATTTGTTCCGGAGTGCTGTGAAGAAAAACAACAGCTATGGCTCAAACAAGTGGCTCAACCAACGAAAAAAGCGGCTTCCCAGTCGATCCAGCTTTTTAGCCATGAATATGCGGAGCTGTCGATGATTTCTACAGACCGGGATATTAGCGAGTTTGACTTGCTGATTTTAGATCGAACGGCGACGGCGCTCGCCCAGTATTTGTTGCGCGATTTATATGTTGAAGAGAAGAAAAGAGCAAGGGAGCAAGAATGGCTAAAAGGGTGGCTGGAGGGCGAACATAGCGTACAAACGATTTTGGATTATTTAGCTGACCATGATGTTGAGCTAAAGCCAAAAGGCGGCTGTGTCTGTATTTGCAAATTTAAATCATTAAAGCAGCCTTCCGCTTTTGATATGACTTATTTCAAGCTGCTCTTTCGCACGATGCTGGAACAGCAGGGGTTCCAATCCTTCCCGATTGAGATGCGCGGCAGCATCGTGTTTATTTTAGTGGATAAACGAAGCGTGAAAACATGGAAGCAGCGGATGCAAACGGGAATTCAGCGCTTGATGGACTCCGAATTTGCCAATATGAAAAACATGCCGTGCTTTTTTTTTAGTGTCGGAAAATTCACGGAAAGTCTTGCGCTTATTCATAAAAGCTATCAAACCGCTCTTGAAACAAGCAAAATCCAGCAGCAGCTTTCTCAAAAAACAAAAAGCTGTTTTTATGAAGATTTACATTTAGCTAGAATTATTTCTCTTATCCACAAGGACGGTGATCTGCATGAAATGATGATGGAATATCTGGAGCCGGTGATTCAATATGACAAAAAGTATAATGGCAAGCTGATGGAAACATTAAAAGTTTATTTGGCCTGCAATGGTTCGAAAAAAGAAACGGCCAAACGTTTATATGTCGTCAGACAAACGCTTTATCATCGCATTCAAAAGCTAGAATCGCTACTAGGAGCTGATTTTATGAATCCTGAGAAGCGGCTTGCTATCGAGTTTATGATTCAGGCCTATGAATATTTGGCAGCCGGCAATGAATGAAAAACTCTCCTGAAACAGCAGGAGAGTTTTTCATTTTGCGTCATAAAGTCTAAGTAGTTGTCATATTGTGGAATGGGAACGAACGCACTTTTTACATTATGTCTAATGAATGCGTCAACGAACTAAGCGATAATGGAAATGAATGACGAGTGTTGATGATCCGCTCTTTTATTTAAGGAAGCAGGAAGTCCAGCCGCTAAGCGACCGCAACGAATCTTTTGGTTCATCAACGCGGCGATCAATGAATATTTCGCACCATCAATCAATAGGAGGGAACGCCATGGCTTTGGTTAGAAACGAAACCACTGTTTTAAAAAATTTCATTAATGGAAAGTGGGTAGATTCGAGCGGAGCGGAAACGCTGGAAGTACCGAATCCGGCGACAGGGGAAGTGCTGGCTAGAGTTCCGATTTCTACAAAAGAAGATGTGGAGCGTGCCGTACAAGCGGCGAAAAAGGCGTTTGTTTCATGGAAGAACACCCCTGTTCCGAAACGGGCGCGCATCATGTTTAAGTTCCACCATTTGTTGACGGAGCATCATGAAGAATTGGCAAGGCTGATCGTACAAGAGAACGGAAAGGCATATAAAGAAGCGTATGGCGAGGTTCAACGCGGAATTGAATGCGTCGAGTTTGCCGCAGGGGCTCCGACTTTAATGATGGGCGAGACGCTTGCAGAAATTGCGGAAGACATTGATTCGGAAATGCTTCGCTATCCGTTAGGAGTTGTCGGGGGAATTACACCGTTCAATTTTCCGATGATGGTACCGCTTTGGATGTTTCCATTGGCGATTGCCTGCGGAAATACATTTGTGCTAAAGCCTTCCGAGCGCACTCCCATTTTAGCGAATAAATTAGCCGAGTTATTTACGCAAGCCGGTGCGCCGGAAGGGGTTTTAAATATTGTGCACGGCGCCCACGATGTGGTCAACGCGCTGATTGCCCATGAAGATATTCGGGCTATTTCCTTTGTCGGTTCCCAGCCTGTAGCCAAATATGTGTATGAGCAAGCGGCTGCAAGAGGCAAACGCGTACAGGCTCTTTCCGGGGCGAAAAACCACCATATTGTGATGCCCGATGCCAATGTTGAGCTTGCTGCGCAGCACATCATCAACTCCGCTTTCGGAAGTGCAGGCCAGCGCTGCATGGCGTGCAGTGCCGTCGTGGTGGTAGGAGAGAATGAACGGTTTGTCCAAACGTTAAAAAAGCAAGCGGATGAACTGGTGATCGGCAATGGAATGGATGAGGACGTGTTGCTGACCCCGGTCATTCGCCAATCACATCGGGAGAAAGTGCTTGGTTACATCGAAAAAGGAGTGGAAGAAGGTGCTGTGCTGATTCGCGACGGACGAAAAGAAATGGCGGAGCTTTCGGAAGGGAATTTCCTCGGGCCAACGATTTTTGATCATGTAACGCCAACAATGACAATTGCCAAAGAAGAAATTTTTGCCCCTGTCCTTAGCTTGCTGCGCGCGGCTGATTTAGATAAAGCGCTTGAATATATCCGCCAATCCCGCTATGGAAATGGAGCGACCATTTATACAAAGGATGCAAAAGCCGTCCGTCAATTTCGCGAAGAAGCAGATGCCGGAATGTTAGGAATTAATGTCGGTGTGCCAGCGACGATGGCCTTTTTCCCATTTTCAGGATGGAAGGATTCATTTTATGGCGATCTTCATGTCAACGGAAAAGATGGTGTAAATTTCTATACACGAAAAAAAATGATAACCTCCCGATTTGATTTTTAATTTTCACAGAAGGAAGGGAACAGAATGGTTCAAACAGATCAAAGTCAACATTTATTGGAAAAAGATGGTCGATATATATGGCATGCCATGAAGCCGTACAATCCTAAATCAACATTGATTGTCGAGGAAGCAAAGGGATGCTGGGTAACCGATCATACCGGAAAAAAATATTTAGATGCCATGGCTGGGCTTTGGTGCGTCAATGTCGGTTACGGTCGCGAGGAGTTAGCAGAGGCCGCTTATGAGCAGCTAAAGAAGCTTGCTTATTTTCCGCTGACGCAAAGCCATGCACCGGCAGTTGAACTGGGAGAGAAATTGAACGAGCTGCTAGGAGACGAATATGTCATTTTCTTCTCTAACAGCGGCTCCGAGGCTAATGAAACCGCCTTTAAAATGGCCCGGCAATATCATCAGCAAAAAGGAGAGCATAGCCGCTATAAAATTATTTCCCGTTATCGGGCGTATCATGGAAACTCGATGGGAGCACTCGCGGCTACTGGACAGGCGCAGCGCAAATATAAATACGAACCTTTGGCACCGGGCTTTATTCATGTCGCTCCTCCCGATTGCTACCGCGATAACGAGACAGCGGAAAATCCGCGCAATTTAAAATCCGTTCAAGCGATTGATCAAGTGATGACATGGGAATTAAGTGAAACCATCGCCGCGGTCATCATGGAACCGATGATCACAGGCGGGGGAGTGCTCATTCCGCCGGATGGCTATATGAAAGCGGTGAAGGAAGTGTGTGAAAAGCACGGAGCTTTGCTGATTGTCGATGAAGTGATATGCGGGTTCGGCCGAACAGGCAAACCGTTTGGCTTTATGCATGATGGAGTGAAACCGGATATCATCACCATGGCGAAAGGAATTACAAGCGCTTACTTGCCGCTATCGGCCACTGCAGTCCGCAAAGAAATTTATGAGGCATTCAAAGGGGAAGAGGAATATGATTATTTCCGTCATATAAATACGTTTGGCGGAAATCCGGCCGCATGCGCCCTTGCCTTAAAAAATTTAGAAATTATGGAAAAAGAGCGTTTGTTTGACCGGTCCCGCGAAGTTGGCGAACAGCTGTTGAATGAGTTGAAGCATAAACTGCAAAACCATCCTTATGTCGGCGACGTTCGCGGCAGGGGCTTGCTGATTGGGATCGAACTGGTGAAAGATAAAGCTACAAAAGAGCCGCTGGATGTGTCGCTTGTCAATCAAGCCATCAATATTTGCAAAAACAACGGCTTGTTGATTGGCAAAAACGGTGTGACGGTAGCTGGCTTTAATAATGTGTTAACATTGTCGCCTCCTTTGACGATTGAAAGCGAGGATGCTGCCTTTTTAGTGCAAACATTGACGGGAGCGCTTGAAGAAATAAAGTAGTCTATCTATATGATTCATTGTGTATCCACACAGGGCTCATTCATATGAACGGGCCCTGTGTTTTTGGTTGATCACCGATATGGTTACCGTGAGCCGGGTAGTGGATGAATGTGGATCATGATGATACTCGATTAATTAACATGTGATATTGCAAAGAGACAGATGATTTAGACTGGTATAGAAAACTATGGATTGAAAGACATTGCTATAAGGTGACGATACCGTTATTGGTTTGGATAGGTTCATGCTATGAATATTATGGAGTGTTATCATGAAGGAAAAATAGTGATCGCGATGACTAATCGCTTTGATATATTGAAATGGCAAAACGATTGCTTAGCAGTTCGAACGAGAAAAGTGGAGTTAGGCATCGATCGCCAAAAGGAAAAGGATGAACGTGTCCTCTTTATAGAATAGAGGCCGCGCTCTGTTGTTTATATTCTTCGTTCCAACTCCCGATCCGTCTCTGCCAATACATCGCCGATTTTTCGATTTTGGATGACAAGATCGGCCCATTCGTCCAGTTCGGTCGGCTCTAGGTTGACGATGACGAGTTGGGCGCCGTTTCGTTTGGCGATGAGCGGCAACTGATTAGCGGGCGATACTTGCAAGGAAGAACCGAGCACGATGAACAGTTTGGCTTGCTCGGCGGCGCGCCATGCTTGTTCTACCGCTTCCGCCGGCAGCGCTTCGCCAAACAGAACGACGGAGGGGCGCAAAAAGCCGCCGCATGTGCAGGAAAAGGTATCATCAAGATAAGCCTCGCTTTCATCAGACTGATTACAGCGCGCACAACGGACCGTCCGAAGTGAACCGTGAAGTTCGATGACCTTTCGGCTGCCGGCCTGCTGATGAAATCCGTCGACATTTTGGGTGATGACAGTTTGAATAAGCCCACGTGCTTCCCAGTCAGCGAGAATACGATGACCAGCATGGGGTTGACATTGCCGGAGTGTGCGAATGCGGTATTGATAAAAGGAGATAAAGTCCTCTCGGTGATATTGAAGCGCATGCGTACTTGCTAAGCGCTGTGGATCCTTTTGTTGCCATAATCCTGTCTGTACGGAGCGGAAATCGGGCAATCCGCTTTCTGTTGACATTCCTGCCCCGGTCAATATGACTGTATGCTTTGAATCAAGCATTAGCTTTGCTAAAAGCATCTATTTCACCTTCTTGTGAAAACGTATTATTCGTATATGCCGTTTGTGTACATTTCTGTTAAATGATAAACGGCATCTTCCAATGAAAAAGGAACCTCTTGTTCGGTTAATTCCCACATATACATTTCGTTAGCGTAAAACCAACCTCGTGCGACCAAACTTGGCTGCAAATGTGATTTTGCTAGTCCGTTTGCCTGCGAATAGGCAACATCCTGTGCGATGCGGGTGATAAATTGTTCGCGGATTGCTTTCCATTTTTTCGCGACTAAATCGGAAATGCCGATCGCTTCTTTCATTAGCTGAAGCAGCCGCTGCTCCTGGATGGCCAATTGTAAAAAAAGGCGGACTTGATGCTCAATGAGATGGCGGGCTTCTTCTTTTGTTCGGGGAGCAAACGGGATTTCCGCTACTTCGTAAAATTTTCTCATCGTTTTTTCCATCATTTCAACAAAAATGTCATCCTTGTTTTTAAAATACACATACGCTGTTCCATAGCCCACATTTGCTTTTTGGATAATTTGCGAAATGGTGGTTTTCTGAAATCCGTTTTCTAAAAATACGTCGTAGGATGCAGCGATAATTTTTTGTCTTGTTTCCATTGCTTGAAGCTGTCTTGAAGAAAGCTTTTTCATCGCTTATCTTCCTTTCTGTATGTTGGTGATAATCTGTCATTGACATTGTGTCAACTTACCTATATATTTTAACTAAAAATATAGAAAATTCAAACACAACAAACAAGGCGGTGGGAAAATGTATTCACGAGAGGAAGCACGCCAGCTTGATCGACTAGATAAGTTGGCATCGTATCGAAAGGAATTTTATCTTCAGGAAGGCACGATCTATTTGGATGGCAATTCACTTGGCTTGCTTTCACAACGCGCGGAACGGTCATTGCTGGAAATTCTAGATTCATGGAAATCATACGGCATTGACGGGTGGACAAACGGACACCATCCATGGTTTTATTTATCAGAAGCATTGGGAGAGCGCATGGCTTATCTTGTTGGCTGCAAACCGGAGGAAGTGGTGGTTACAGGTTCCACGACGGTTAACCTTCATCAGCTTGTGGCTACATTTTATCAACCGACAGCTGCAAGAACGAAAATTTTAGCCGATGAACTGACGTTTCCATCGGATATTTATGCATTAAAGAGCCAACTTAAGCTAAAAGGATACGACCCGAAGGAGCATCTCGTGCTCGTCAAAAGCAGGGATGGAAAAACCATCGAGGAGGCCGATTTGATTGAAGCGATGACAGAGGAGATTGCTCTCATTGTGCTGCCAAGTGTTCTTTATCGCAGCGGCCAGCTTTTTGACATGAAAACGCTCACAGAAGAAGCGCATAAACGTGGAATTATGATCGGATTTGATTTATGTCATTCCGTCGGCGCCATTCCGCATCAGCTCCATGACTGGGGAGTTGACTTTGCTTTTTGGTGCAATTACAAATATTTGAACGGCGGCCCAGGATGTGTGGCGGCTCTGTATGTTCACGAAAGGCATTTTGGGAGAGAGCCTGGATTAAGCGGCTGGTTTAGCTCAAAGAAAAACAAGCAGTTTGATATGGAGCCGGATCTGACTCCTGAAGAGCATGCTGGCGCTTTTCAAATCGGCACACCGCATATTTTAAGCACTGCTCCTCTGATTGGCTCTCTT
Source organism: Anoxybacillus sp. P3H1B (assembly GCF_001560855.1). Classification (NCBI taxonomy): domain Bacteria; kingdom Bacillati; phylum Bacillota; class Bacilli; order Caryophanales; family Anoxybacillaceae; genus Anoxybacillus; species Anoxybacillus sp. P3H1B. The sequence goes on from NZ_LPUG01000011.1 coordinate 563,904, forward strand.
TCTCTATTTTGCGAGGTCGGGATGGAGAATATTCGCCAAAAATCATTGCGTCTCACCGAGTATATGATGGCGCTGATCGAGCGTGAATTGGCAAACTACGAATTTATGATAGGGAATCCAAGAGAAGATAAGCGCAGAGGAGGACATGTTTATTTAGAGCATCCAGAAGCGGCGAGAATTTGCCAAGCGTTGAAGGCAGAAGGGGTCATTCCTGATTTTCGTAAGCCGAATGGGATTCGTTTGGCTCCGGTCGCATTATACAACACGTATGAAGATGTTTGGCAAGCAGTTCATATTTTAAAGGAGATTATGGAGAAAGAAAAGCATAAAAAATTTCCGAACGAACGGGGAGTGGTGGCATGACAAAAAAAACCTCCTCTTCATGGATCGATATTTCACAGCCGCTTTCTCATTCGATTGCTCATTGGCCGGGGGACACACCATTTGCGTATGAGGTATCTTTTACAAAAGAACAAACGGGTTCAGTCAATATCGGAAAAATGACAACAAGCGTCCATATTGGCACACATGTCGATGCACCGTTTCATTTTGACGATTATGGTCAAAAAATAATCGATTTGGCGATCGATGTTTTTATTGGACCGGCGCGTGTGATTGATGTATCACCATTCTCCATTATTAATAGCGCTGTGCTGCAATCCTTCGATCTTTCCGGCGTTCAGCGTCTATTATTAAAAACGAATGTTCCGAACCAGCCAGAGCGGTTTCCTGAGTCGATTCCGCTGCTTGATCCAGATTTAGGCCCGTTTTTCAAAGAGAAAGGGATTGTGTTGCTTGGAGTGGATGTTCCGTCAGTCGATCCGCTTGACAGCAAAGATCTTAAGACGCACCATTCATTTGCCAAAAAAGGTGTGCATATTTTAGAAAATGTAATGCTTGACCATGTCGAATGCGGCGACTATGAGCTTATCGCACTGCCGCTTCCGTTAAAGGATGCTGACGGAAGCCCGGTGCGCGCAGTTATTAAGCCGATGGCAACATAGATAAGAAGGGGGTTCTATCATGCACAGTTCATCAGAAAGAAATCAAAAGCTAGCGGCGGAAAAAGGCATTCATACGGATTTTTTAAATAAAATGACCTATGGTGATTATTTGCAGTTGAATGCGCTTCTATCAAGCCAAAAGCGTCTGTCCGATCACCATGATGAAATGTTATTTATTATCATTCACCAAGTGAGTGAATTATGGATGAAACTGATTCTTCACGAACTAAAAGCAGCGATTCAAGCCATTGAACGGAATGAAATGGATCCAGCCTTTAAAATGCTGGCGAGAGTGTCGAAAATTCAGTCGCAAATCATTCATGCCTGGGACGTACTGGCGACATTGACTCCATCCGAATATATGGAGTTTCGCGATCAATTAGGACAGGCGTCCGGCTTTCAGTCTTACCAATATCGCATGATTGAGTTCGCTCTTGGTTACAAAACGGACTATATTTTAAAAATTTACGAGAAGGATCCAGTTTTGTATGAGGAGCTAAAAGAAGCGCTATATGCTCCAAGCATCTACGATGTCGCCTTAAAGGCGCTGGCCCGCGCTGGATTTGCGATTAATCCATCCCTTTTGGACCGGGATTATTCAGAGCCGTATCAAGAAGATTCGACGGTGGAAGCCGCTTGGTTAGATGTATATAAAAAGGTGGACCAATATTGGGAATTATATCAGCTGGCTGAAAAGCTCGTTGATATTGAAGATTGGCTTCAGCAATGGCGGTTCCGGCATATGAAAACAGTGGAACGCATTATCGGGCACAAAATAGGGACAGGAGGTTCATCGGGTGTCACGTATTTAAAGAAAGTGCTTGATCATCGCTTCTTCCCTGAATTATGGAATATTCGCACAAAATTATAAGCAGGGGGAGCGATTAGAAAAGGAGTGGGGAATGTGGATTTGACGTTGATCCTATCTTTTTTAGGATTCGCCGTTTTATTGACGCTTATGCCGGGACCGGATATTTTATTTGTGATCGCTCAAAGCCTTTCACAAAATAAGAAAGCGGGAATAGCCACAGCGTTTGGTCTATGCTCGGGACTCATTGTCCATATAACAGCCGCTACGCTTGGCGTTTCGGCATTGATTTATCAATCGGCTCTAGCATTCGCTGTTGTAAAATATGCCGGTGCTGCTTATTTGCTCTATTTGGCGTGGCAGGCGTGGCGCGAAAAGCAAGAAGGCTTTCATTTAGATAACCAGCAATCTTTAGAATACAAAGCTCTATACAAAAAGGGCATTTTGATGAATTTATTAAACCCGAAGGTCTCGCTATTCTTTTTAGCGCTGTTGCCACAGTTCGTCAATAAATCGATAGGGCATGCAGCGCTGCAAATGTTCATCTTGGGGCTGATCTTTCTGATCCAAGCTCTTGTTATTTTTGTCGCTGTCAGTGCGGCGGCTGAAAAACTGCGGCATGTGTTGCTTGCCCATTCATCGATCGCCAAGCGAATCAATCGGGTCAAGGCGGTATTATTGGGGGCTATTGGAATACAAATCGCATTTAGCAAACATAATTAATATTATGTTAACTATTAAAATGGTATTTGCTTTAGAGTTTTAGAGGAAGGGGGGATCACTGCTTTTTCCTGTGTCACTGAACTCGCTCGATCGTTTATGAACGTCTTGGTTTCATTTCATTTGTGCCTGCATTCAGTTGCGTTTCTTATCCGCCAAGCGTTTTTGAAACTTCGGATGATAGCTAAAGTCAAAATGGGTTTTGGCTATCTGCTTAGGAGCATAGACGCCTATGCTCCTTTTACTTCGATATAAAAAGCGGATAAAAATTTCTTTACGTTAATCCGGCATTTCGTTGTTTTTTTACCGGCTTCCAGCTCCTTCATGCGAAGGCGAATTTGCTTGAAATCAAATAAACGCGGCGCAAAATGCTCGAAGGTAGGGTTTGTATAGTCGGTTAATCCGAGTGAGGATAAATGGGTAAAAGCTTGAAAAATCATTCGGCGAACCCGTTGCTCCATCGCTTTAATTTCTTTTTGAAGGGATGGCTCCTCTTCTGAGCCGTGCAGCCGCTTGATAATTTGCCGATATAGCTCTTTTAACGGTGGCAAATCATGCATAGTCGCTCCTTTATGTTCCGCTTCAGCAAACCATTGCATAATGTGCAGCAAATCGGCTGCGCCCGATTCGCCAGCAATTCCTAATGTTAAAAGGAGTTGTTCAATTTTTTGCTCCAAGCTCACTTTTTCATAATGAGCCGTATGCTGCGGCGGAGAAGGATACATGTCATGTTTTTTGCTTTGATCCAAAGTGTGCAATAAACGGCGGATCGAATTCAGGGAAGAAACAGCCGCCATATAGTCGGCTACGCGTCTGAGAACCGAAATGACCTCATATCGATTAATCGGCTTGTGGATGTACGTATCAATTCCGCAAAGATAAGCCTGTCCGATCATTTCTTTATGTTCTACTTGTGAAATCATAATAAAAGGACCGGTAAATCCTTGCGCTTTTAATTTTTTGATGGTTTGTATCCCATCTAAGCCCGGCATCAAAAGATCAATCAAAATAACATCGACGGCATAGAGCTGATCGATTGATACATGCAAGCCATCCTCCGCTTGACCTACCACTTCGCCAAGTCCGCTTTCTACAATTATTTTTTCTAGCATTTTTCGGACAACAGCATCATCTTCAATAAGAAAAAAACGAAGGGACATCACACGGCTTCCTCCTTTCGCAGCAGCTGACTGCCTGGAATTCTGACTTGAAATTGTGTTCGGTTGTGCTCGTCAAATGTCAGTTGTATGTGCCCCTTAAAGCTATGAACAATTTCTTGCGCGTGGGTCAATCCAATCCCGTTGGAAGGGTTGCCATTTTCATCATATTTTGTCGTAAATCCCGGCTGAAAAATCCAATCCCGATCCTCATCGGGAATTCCAGGACCTGAGTCAGTTACGCGAAACACCAGTTCATTGTGCTCAAATTGCACATGAAGAGAGACCCATCCGGAATCTGGCACCGCCTCGACGGCATTGGCGACTAAATTGTTTAGGACAGAAAGAAGGGCGTATACATGATAGGTCGGTAAATCGATGTCACATGCTTCATGAAAATGAATCGATTTGCCGAGAAGTTCTGCGTATTTTTGGTTAGTGCGAATGACCATGCGGCAAAGCTCCTTGATCGGCAAATTCAATTCTGCTTGTTCTTGGCTAATCAGATCAGACAATCCGGCCAAAATTCGCTGCGAGTCCTTTTTAACTTCGTGAATATGTTCAGCGATATACAGGGCGGTGCCTGGCTCGGCCTGTTTAGACTCCATCAACTGTGTATACAGCTCATAACTTTTGTGCGTAATCTCCTCTAAATGGCTCATCGATTTTCGCAAATAGAATGCTTCTTCATAAAGGCTTGTATTAATCATGACAAGGCGTTCCAGCTCTTGTCTTCGCGCTTCCCCTAAAGCCCGCATATGCTGAATGGTTAAAATGTTATATAGTCCTATTACGCAGAAGCTTCGCAAAATTGCAAACAAAAGCAGCATAAAAACGGTTTCGTGTGCGATGGTGAAAGATTCACCAAGCAGCTGACGAATGAACAGTTCTACGATATTAGCTGTAAAATCAATCGCTGCCCCAAGCACTCCGACGTGGATAGGGTGGTCCAGATGCTGGCGGAATTTTGTCATATATACAAGCCAAGCAAAGAAAATGTAATAAATGCCTGCAGGCAAATGAATCAATAAACTATCAGCCAATGGCTGCTGTTTGGTTAACCAATCAATCATTACGCGAAAGGCGGTGACAAACACCCCAACACAAAAGCCAGTCAGACATAGAGGAATCGTACGAAGCCAAACAAGTCCAAAGAAAAAAGCGACACTTCCTAAAGAAAATCGGAAAGAACTGGAAAATGGATTTACTTTCATCTCTCCAAGAAAAGCTGTAGCAGAGATGAGAAGCAATAAGGTTAAAATTCGTTCACGCATCGTGTTCCCCTCTGTCTATCAGGAAATCTTCTCCCATTCTATCATATTATTATACAATAAAAGGGTATTAAGAAAATGTATGGATTTCTTATCATTATATTTTATATAAAACTAAATGGATTTTCCAATCTGTTTCATAGGATGAAGAATCGTCTTTTTTATGCTCAGCATTTCGAGTGATAGAAAACGTTTCCGATGGGAGAAGAGTGGAGAAGTCGGCCGTATAAATTTAAAGATTGAACGAACGATGTCTGTGAATCTATGGTTGAAGGGCATGCCTATAGCATGCCCGGTAGGCAAGCAAACCCGCTTGTTTACTTCAGCAAAAAAGCAAGGAATCCAGTACTGTTCATTGAGTTTTACTGGATGATCAGCACTCCTGATTCTTCATCCTTTCTTTTATTTATCGGTGCTTATATTCAAGCTTTCGCGAAAGCAGTGATAATGAATAATTCACGACAAAATACATGATGGCGACGAGCAAGAAGATCGGAATGACATAATTGACATTTCTTCCGTTAATGATTTGAGCATGATTCATTAATTCAGGAAGGGCAATCACAACAGCTAGCGATGTATCCTTCAATAAAGAAATAAATTGTCCGACAATGGGCGGCACCATGCGTCTTAACGCTTGGGGAAGGACAATATGCCATAGCGTTTGCAAATACGTCAGCCCTGATGATCTCGCTGCCTCAATTTGCCCTTTTTCAATGGAATTTAATCCGCTTCTCACAATTTCTGATAGCATAGCTGATTCGAAGATAACAAGCGCCAAAATCGCGGCATAAAGCTTATCGAGCTTAAAGCCGATCTCAGGAAGAGCGAAATAAGTAAAGAAAATAATCAATAATAACGGCAAGTTGCGGATGACCTCAACTAGGATTGCGAGAATGTGGGAAACGACAGGAATCTGCCCATAACGCAATATCCCAACGATAATGCCGATCGCAAAGCTAAGCGCAATAGAAATAAAAGCTACTTCAAGCGTGACGGCAAATCCTTCAAGTAAAAATTTAAAATGAACTGGAGAATAGGCGCCGATAAAGTCCATTTCTCACCCCACCTTTTTCTATCATCTTATCGACTTCTTGCTAAGCGGCGTTCGAGCGCGCCAACGCCTAAGCTAAGCGGAATGGTTAACACTAGATAAAACATGGCAACAAAAATATAGACGTCAAAAGTGACAAACGTTTCGGAGGAAATTAAATCACCAAAATACATCAGATCTAACCCTGCAATAACGCCTAGAACAGAAGAGTTTTTAACGAGATTGATAAATTGGTTGCCCATAGGCGGTATGACAATTTTAATAGCTTGAGGCAAAATCACATGCCACATGGCTTGCAAATAAGTTAATCCCGATGATCGTGCGGCTTCCATCTGTCCTTTTGGCACAGAAAGAATCCCGGCACGGATGACTTCGGCGATAAAGGCAGCTGTGTAAACGGTTAATCCCAATGTTCCGGCGGTGAAGGAGTCCAAACGAATGCCAAGAGCCGGCAACCCGACGAAAAATACAAATACAATTAAAATGAGCGGGATATTGCGAATAAATTCAACATATGCCGCTCCAATCCAATTCAATGGACGCACCGGCGCAATGCGAAAGATGGCCATCACCGTTCCAATAAGTAAACTGCCGATTAGGGCAAGAACACTGGATTTTATCGTATGAAGAAACCCTTGCATATACAGATCCCAATGTTCGATTAAAATTGAATAATCAGGCATGATTGCACCTCCTCGTTATGCTTGATACAAGGTTGTTTTTGATATGCGAATAGATGGCAAGCTAGGCTTTTGTCGCACAATTCGCGTGGCAGAAGGAGAGTTTGTGGCTTACCTCTGGTTGTTGTCTTCATTCGCTCCGTTTCCCAATGGTCTTTCTATAGAATAGCAGATGAGCGGAATATGCCCGCTCATCCGTTCAAATGGCTATTATTGCTTTGGCTTTTCTCCAATCCATTTTTCATAGATTTTATCGTATTCGCCATTCTCCTTAATTTCGCGCAAATATTCGTTAATGAGATCGACAAACTCTTTGTCTCCTTTGCGCACAGCAATTCCGTAAGGCTCTTCAGAAAATGTCTCATCCACAACCCGGAAATTCGGATCCTGTTTCGCCATGCCAAAAAGCAATGCATTATCGGTTGTGAGGGCATCGCCTTGTCCAGCTTTTAATGCTGTAAAGGCTTCCGCATAATTTTCAAACTCCAAGACGGTTGCTTCTGGAGCCTTGGCGCGAATATTTTGCGCAGAAGTGGACCCTTTTGCGGTTAAAACGGTAACTCCTTTTTTGATATCTTTTATTCCATTAATCTTACTGTTCTTTTTGACAAGCAAGGATTGTCCAGCCATAAAATAAACATCAGAAAAATCGACTTCCTTTTTCCGGTCTTCTGTAATCGTCATCGTAGCGATGATGGCATCAATTTCTCCATTATTTAACATCGGAATTCGCGTTTTCGATGTTACTTCTTTTAATTCAATTTTATTTTCATCACCGAGAATTTTTTTGGCGAGACCCTTGGCGATATCAATATCAAAACCTTCTACTTCACCAGTTTCTGGATTTTTTAACCCAAAAAGATTCAAATCATATTTTACTCCGACGACGAGCTTTCCTCTTTCTTTAATCTTGTCTAGGGTGCTTTGAGCTGATTCTGTTTGCTTCGATCCGTCTCCTTTGCTGTCTGTGGATGCTGTTTCACTGCTGTTGCAGCCGGCTAAAGCGAATAAACAGAGTATGGCTGCCAATACAAGTCCGATTCCTTTTTTCCACATTCTTTTGGCTTTCATAAAAATTCCCCCTATTTGTTATCTAATGACTAAGAATACGGCTCAGAAACAAGCGGGCTCGCTCCTCGCGCGGGTGGGCAAAGAATTCTCCCGGCGAGGCCTCTTCGAGAATTTGTCCTTTGTCCATAAAGACAATTCGGTCTGCCACTTCACGAGCAAACCCCATCTCGTGCGTAACAACGACCATGGTCATTCCTTCTGTAGCCAATGTTTTCATTACATCTAGCACTTCGCCAATGGTTTCGGGATCCAGCGCTGATGTCGGTTCGTCAAACAGCATAATTTTCGGCTTCATGGCGAGGCCCCTGGCAATGGCGACCCGCTGCTGCTGACCGCCGGATAATTCAGCGGGATAAGCGTTTGCTTTATCTGGAATCCCCACTTTTTCGAGATAATACATAGCTGTTTCTTTTGCTTCTTTTTCTGAAACGCCTAAAACTTTAATAGGTGCGAGCGTAATATTTTGCAATACAGTTTTATGCGGGTATAAGTTAAAATGTTGGAAGACCATGCCGATATTGCGGCGAAGCTTATTAATGTCGACATTCTTGTCATTCACCTTCACACCGTCGACGATTAATTCGCCGCTTGTGATCGTTTCAAGACGATTAATGCAGCGGACTAAGGTGCTTTTTCCTGAGCCAGATGGACCGATAATGACGACAACTTCTCCTTGTTCAATGGAAAGATTGATATCTTTTAGAACGTGGAAGCTGCCGTAATGTTTGTTCACTTGACGAAAATGAATCAATGATTTCCCCCCTTTAAAACGATTTTGAAAAATTTATTTTTTTCTGAATAAACTATAAAGAACAATCTACTGAAATCTACAAAAAACAACGAGAAAAAATAATTTTGTTGTTTCGCGATGAAAATTTTTTGGTATTATTAGAGTAGATGAAAATGATAATTTTTATCATTGTGGAGGTTTGGAAGGCAGAAATGAAGAAGATCTGTTTTTGTAAGAAAAATAAGTTTGAATCAAAACAGCTTTATGTGTTTTTAAAAGATACCTATAAAAACATTAAAATTAAGCGCAAAGACTGTTTAGGAAAATGCAAGACATGCAAACGCTGTCCGTTTGCATTAATTGATAAAGAAATGGTAAGATGCAGCACGGTGGATGAATTGTACGGCGAAGTTCAGCAGCGCCTGATTCAAGATTGGCGGAAAATTCGTGCAAAATCCGCGCAATGATCGATTGGCTATTTCATTTAAAAGCTGACGGCAGTGGCGCGATAAAAAGGGTAGAGAGAAAGGATGGAAAAAGCGTCATATTTATATGGCGTTGTATCGAGGATGAATCGCTGATGGAAACCAGGACCAATGTATTGGTTCTTTTTTTATGATTGGACTTGGTGGGCGATGCAATCGATCCATCGATTATCCTTAGGCGATAATCGATAGGAGAAAGGTATAAAAACTCATGGTCATAACACAAGTCTGTACATGTGCCTTTCGACCGGAGAAAATGGGGCATGCCCTTGCTTCAAATATCGATGAATTACAAGTTTTATCTATCAGCACCTTGCGTGTCGTGGCTAACGAGTTCCGTGGGGAGGAAAAGCCTTTTTATTGGATTTTGCGAACCCATTAACGAAAAGGATTCCTGTGAACGGTTTATTTAATAAAATCATGTGAATTCAGTTAGAAAAACGTCAGCAAACCTGGGGGTAGAAGGAGTTTAGACCATGCAAAGACGGGGGATTTGTTTTTAGTATATTCCCGTCATCAAGCGGTTATTTTGACATGTATCACAACGGTTAAGAAGCAAATGGTTAATCAAATAACGTATAGAAAAATCTCCCGCCTCTTTCATAAAAGGCAGGAGAGATTTTGCGCGGAATAAGAGGGATTGCTAAGACGGTTGGTTATTTGTCGGCGTCGTGCTCGTTTGGTTTTGCGTAAGCTCCTGTGAAAGCTCCACCGTTGCTAAACTCGGCTGTTTCATTCCTCGATTTCGGTTCATTAAGCTGTTCATTTTATTCATGGCTTGTTGAAGTGGCTGTTTGAGGGAAAATGCAGAGATTCGAGCTTTTCTCCTATTCAAAACAGCCGTTAACGCCATTCCTAAACCGAAGCTCAGAATGCTCCAAGTCGCTGTGCGGTTATTGTTTCGCCGCCCCATTAGACGTAATGCTTGCTTCCACATCATGCGATTACGTCCGAAATTAAATAGACGTAACAGGTTCATTTTGTTTACACTCCTCTTTCGTCAATATATACAAACGGTTCAATGAATCGGTTTAAACAGTTATTAATGTGTACGAATCAAGAGAAATCATGTATGGAAAAGAATAGTGGATCATCAGTGAGACAGAAAGGCTCATCGAGTGATGGAAAATGGATACCAAACAAAAAGTAAAGAATATTCAAAAAAATATTCGGTTATTTTTAAAATCAATGTTATAATTTTGTTATAAAATATAACATTGAAGGGGAGATTGTATGTTTTTGCTAAAGCGGCGTTTGAAAGAAAACGATTTGTTACATAATTCCAGTGAAATGGATGATCGACATGTCATGGGACAGATCCAAGTAGCAGCTGATCAGTTAAAAGGAATTATTGAACAAATGAAGCTGGCTGCCCATTCTCTCGATGAAACATCTTCGTCAAGCAAGGAAAGCACGGTTGGATTAACGGCGCACCTTGAAAAAACAGTGAATGATGTGTTAAGTGTGGCGGGAAAAATAAAAAAAATCGAAACGGCGGCTGTGCAAATTTCTGCTGTTTTCCAAGAAATTCATTCCAGCAGCCAATTGTTTTATGAAGAGCTGGCTCATTCATGGGAGTCGCTCAAAAAATTACAGGAAGAAATGGCGGAACTTCGGAGCAGTCACCAAATGCTGCTGCGGCAAATGGATAGCCTTGTCACTCGATCGCAGGAAATCAATCAAATTCTTGCGACGATTGGTGCTATTTCACAAAGAACGAGCATTTTGGCATTAAACGCCAACATTGAGTCGGCGCGAGCAGGAGAGCATGGGAAAGGGTTTTCGGTAGTAGCCAATGAAGTCGGAATTTTAGCTGGACAAACATCAAAAGCGGTTGAACAAACGCGGGAAATTTTATCATTGGTCCAAAAAGAAATTGCCTTGTCGACAGACATGGTGAAGAAGGAGACGGAACAAATTGAACATGGCACAAAAGAAATGACGGATGTGCTTTACATTCTTGATACATTTAAGGGGAAACTAAGCGGAATTGCAGGCATGGTATCGGATTCGGCACAAGCGGTAGAGGCACAAACGGAAAACATTCAAGAAATCGCGTTATTGCTCGATGAAATTTCCAGCATGTCGGTAGAAAATAAAGAATATGCTCAGACAGTAGCAAAGGATATGGATCATCAGCACCAAAATGTCCAGCAAATCATGCGAATCAATGAAGCTTTAGAGCAAACCTCCAATGAATTACAAGGCATGATGAAAAAAGATCATGCGATAACGATTGCTTCTCTTGATGAACAAATGATCGAAGAAGCGAAAAAACGGCTGTTTACGTTTTTGCAGACGTGCCCATTATATAAACTGGACGAGCGGCAGCACCAAAAATATTTGAACGAATTTTTGCGCTCTCATTCTAATATTGAAGCGGTCTGGTCGAATCGTTTAGACGGGACCTTCGTTTATTCCAATCCTCCCGCGGGACTTGTCAACGCGAAGGCACGTCCTTGGTTTATCGAGGCAAGCAAAGGAAACACGTTTATTTCAGACGTTTATATTTCAGCGTTAACGAAGAAGCCGTGCCTGACGATTTCTGCGCCTATTTTGCATCAGCAGCAAATTGTCGGTGTAGTAGGTGTGGATTTATCAGTGTCGGTCATATAGGAAAAAGCCCCGTTATTCGAAGCGAGGGTTCGGGTAATCGGGGCTTTGGCTGCCGGATGGCGGAGCGCACCGATATCTTTCGGTAGCACCGATTTGGCTTCCCTACAGATCATAGGCCACTTTCTCCACCTGTTCAGCAGATGCAGCGACATCGGCGATGGCTTGGCTCATTTCTGACACAACATGAACGTATTGCTTCATTTCGTGATCAATACGTTGATTTTGTTCGCGAATTTGCTTTAAGGACAAGCCGAACTCATTGAAAAATTGATTGATTTTCTCCATATCATCTGTACCTTCCGCAATTAATGAAGCCATTGCATCCAATGATTGCGAGATCGTATGAACCTTTGAGTTGAGCTCGTTTAAAATGTCCGCTACACTCGAAACCGACTGTTTTGTTTGCGAGGCGAGGTTGCGAACTTCGTTGGCAACGACCGCAAACCCTTTTCCGTGCTCTCCAGCCCGGGCAGCCTCGATCGAAGCGTTAAGCGAGAGCATATTGGTTTGATCGGCGATGGCCGTGACAAGGCTGTTGATATTTTCGATCTTCGCAGCTGATTGTTGGAGGCTATGTACTTCCGTCTGAATTTTTTTCATCATCTGTTGAAAATTATGAATCGTTGATTGCTGGCGCTGTAGTTTTTCTTGGCCTTTGACCGATTGTTGTTCGCTCGTATCCGCAATTTGAACGGCTTCTTTAGCAAATTGCAAAATATCCTTGGCTTGAGTTGTTAATCCATCAGCCGAGGAGCTGACTTCGCTTGATACAGTGGAAAGCTCTTGAACCATCGCTTTAAGCTGTTCTTTCATTTCATTTTTTATTTGCTCCATTTGCATGCGGTTTCTTTCGTTTGCTTTTTCATATTCCTCTAACACAATTTGCTGTTCAAGGCTTAGTACTTTGGTCATCGATTTAGTGGCCTCCATTAGCGCATGCGGCTCAGAAATATGAGGAGAAATGACGTCTAATAGAGCCAACAGCAATTGCTGAAAGGCGCACATATACCATTTTGGGAGAAGTTGGATGCGCAAATGGGCGATCGCAATGCGCGTGCGTTTCGCGATGAACTCATCATCAATTCTTCCGCTGAACATTTCAATGACATGGACCTTTAACGTTTGTTTTAATTGTTCAACAGAGCTGTGCTGTTGAATAATAGCGAGCAGTGAAGGCTCTGTTTGAAGCACATCATAGAAGCGGGTGACAATGGTATCGATTTTTTCTTCAATAAACGGCTTTAACGTTTGAAGTATGGCCAGATCCCGTTCGGTTAGCTCAATCATTTCGATTTGCTTGTTAATGGAAGGATTCTGAAGACGGACCAGCCTAGTTGGAACGTTTGGATCGATATGGCTTGTGCTGGCGGGCTGCGCCTTTTTTCTCATAAAAATTGAAAAACTCATGTGTGCTCGCTCCCTTTGCAACTATAATAAATGTAAAAATAGTATAAATATGCTATAAAACATGATCCAAAAGGAATAAGCAAACGGGGCTTCCTGACGGTGAATTCAATGATTGGTGAATGGATGTTTGAGAAGTAAACGTTTACTTATTTCGATTGTAATTGTACAACACCTATTGAAAATAGTGAATAAAAAGATGAAAGAGAAAATGTGAGGTTAAAAATTGCCTATATCCTTAGAAGTGGAGAATCATCAACAGCAGGACTTTTCCGTCAAAAAGACGAATAAAGATAATGGTGGTTGTGTTAGCATGTTATGGCTATTGAGGAGAACGGAAAGGGTGTTAGAGGCAACCTGTCGTTTGTGCAATCAAAAGGAAAGGGTGGGAGTACGATGAAAACGACTTTTGAAAAAAAGAAGCTATATATTGATGGGGAGTGGGTGGAAGCAAGAGCGTATACGACATTGCGGTCTCCTTATTCTGGCGAGGCGCTTGCCGAAATTCCAGCTGCGACGGAGGAAGAGGTTCGTTTAGCGATTGCGGCTGCATATGAAGCGCGGGGAAAGATGAAGCAAATGCCAGCCTACCAACGAGCGGCTATTTTAGAAAAGGTGGCGTCACTTTTGCAGGAGCGTTCAGAGGTGGCAGCGCGAATCATCGCAACAGAAGCTGCGAAGCCGCTGACAACAGCAAAAGCGGAAGTGGCTCGCACCATTCAAACCTATAAATTTGCTGCGGAGGAAGCGAAGCGTATTCATGGTGAAACCATTCCGTTAGATGCGGCGCCGGGTGGGGAAAACCGAATCGCATTTACGACGAGAGAGCCGATTGGAGTCATCGGGGCGATCACTCCTTTTAACTTCCCAATGAATCTTGTTGCGCACAAGCTCGGACCGGCCTTTGCCTCCGGAAATACGGTCGTATTAAAGCCGGCAAGCCAAACTCCGCTTTCGTCCTATTTGATTGCTGAGCTGTTTGAAGCTGCGGGACTGCCAAAAGGAGCGCTCAATGTAGTAACGGGAAGCGGCCGAACTGTAGGCGATCAGATCGTCACGGATCCGCGCGTCAGTATGGTGACATTTACGGGAAGCCCAGAGGTAGGGATTGGCATTCGTAATAAAGCCGGGCTTAAGCGTGTGACGCTGGAGCTTGGATCGAATTCGGCCGTCATTGTCGATGAACAAACAGACATCGACCGGATGATCCCGCGCTGTGTCTTTGGGGCTTTCTCTTTCCAAGGACAAGTGTGTATTTCCCTTCAGCGCATCTATGTTCATGAAAAACGATATGACGAATTTGTAGAAAAATTTATTGCAGCTGCTCAGCAGTTAAAAATCGGCGATCCGCTTGATGCTAGTACAGATGTCTCAGCATTGATTACACCTCAAGATGTCGAGCGGTCATTGCAGTGGATTGAAGAAGCGAAACAAAGCGGTGCGACAGTAGCAATCGGCGGCGAGCGGCAAGGAAATATTTTGCTGCCGACGGTCATTTTAAATGCAGCGCCTACGTTGAAAGTATCGTGCTATGAAGTGTTTGCGCCGATTGTTTTGATTAATAAAGTTTCATCTATTGATGAAGCGATTGAATTGGTCAATGATTCACGTTACGGTTTGCAAGCCGGCATCTATACAGATAATGTCCATGTCGCGTGGAAAGCAGCAGAAAAGCTGCATGTCGGCGGAGTGCTTGTCAATGATATTCCGACGTTCCGGGTGGATCATATGCCATATGGAGGCGTCAAGGAAAGCGGATTTGGCCGTGAAGGCATCCGCTATGCAATCGAAGAAATGACAGAGTTAAAACTTGTGATTTTCAATCGCAATCAGTAAGGAGCAACCGTGCCGTTTCTTTTAGACGGCACAGTTTTTTTGCTTAAAAAGCGGTAGGACAGCTTGCTTGATAGCAGGTTTGAATGAATGCTTGTATTGGCTCCCATATTATAAACATGGGAAAAAAGCAGCGAAGCTCGATCGATTTTGGCGGCTCTGAACATGATCAGCCGTGTCTGCGGCGAAAAGGGGACAATGGATCCATCCGGGAAGCTCCCTGCATGATTGGGCACGAAATGTCGGGCGGCGTTCCTTCCTTCCTGTTATTCTATGGGCAAGGAGGTCATCAAGATGGATTTGCTTAAGAATATGAACGAAGCGATGAAGTACATTGAAGCCAATTTGACGGCAGAAATTGATTTTAAAGAAGCAGCAAAGCTGGCACTTTGCTCAGAATACCATTTCAAAAGGATGTTTTCTTTTCTTTCGGGGATTCCGTTATCCGAATATATCCGGCGCCGACGTCTGACGCTTGCCGCTTTGGAGCTCAAGGAGAGCAAGGCAAAGATTATTGATATAGCCCTGAAATATGGATACAGCTCCCCGGATTCATTTGCCCGAGCATTTCAAGGGCTGCATGGGATCACACCATCGGAAGCTAGGAATGGCGGCTGTTCATTGAAAGCTTATCCGTCCATGACCTTCCAGTTATCTGTAAGAGGAGGAAATGAAATGAACTATCGCATTGAAGAAAAAGGACCGTTTCGCATCGTTGGCATCATGAGACGAGTTCCGCTGATTTTTCATGGAGTCAATCCGGAGATTGCCTCCATGTGGAAAAGCTTAGATGATGACACAATCAATGAGTTGAAGCGGCTTTCAAATGTGGAACCTTTAGGGCTGCTTAGCGCCTCTGTGAACTTTTCTGAGGGAAGAATGGAAGAGAAGGGAGAATTGGACCATTATATTGGCGTGGCGACAACGAAAGAATGCCCAGATCATCTAACGAAGCTTGAGGTTTCTGCCTCGACATGGGCTGTATTTGAAGTAGTGGGACCTTTTCCCCAAGCATTGCAAGAAGGATGGGGACGTATTTATTCTGAATGGTTTCCTTCAACCCATTATGAAGCGGCTGAGGGTCCGGAAATTTTGTGGAATGAGAATAAAAATATCCACTCGCCCACTTTCAAGAGCGAAATATGGATTCCCATCTCAAAAAAATCCATATAATTGAAGTGGGGGAATAAGCGATATAAACTTTCATGAGGAAAAATTTATCACCGTTGAATGTGTCAGCTTTCTTTATTGATGAGCGAAAGTATTTCCAGAGCTTTGAGGTTAACGTTGGGAGTTTAATCAGGCGTCTGCCGAAACAACGGCCTCATCAATACGGTGGAAAAGCAGCGCATTCGAACCTTTACCACTCGCATGATGAAGGAAAACCCGCAAACTTCTCTTCATTTCGTCGCCTGGGCCTATCGGTAAGTTGTATGTAAAAAATGAGCTGTCCTAAACAGCTCATTTTTTTGATTCGGAATATGTTTGCTTGAGAGATGGCCACTCCAAATCAAAAGGATTCTTCACGTTTCTTCCTAAAGCTACATCGTAAACGATTTGAAATTCAATAGTTAACTATTCTCTATTCATGGTACAATAAAATTGTACGAACAAAAAATATGTGGATTTTATGTTTTATAAGGAGACGGAAAGGGACGAATTTTCTATTTTGTTTATTGATACGTACAAATTAAAGCGAATGCGAAACCATATTTTTGCTTTGGGTTTATTTAGCGCCTGATCGCTACATTTATAAAAGCCTGTGACCATATAAATATACCGAAAGTTTCCTATCTATACATATATTTTTGGAATTTCAACTATAAAGCGTTTCAACGGCTCTTTTGCCTTATTGAAACGCCTTACTTATCTGGATTTTTCAATCTGAACGATATGAGGAGGAATTCCGGAGATCAGATTAAAAGCTCACGATGAAAGGAGGGGGAGCTTGCTCACGGCGAGGGACAAGTGTTCATGCATCAATCTAGATCTGTATAGTTGCATTTGATGCTCAACTAGCACCACGGGTAATGAGAAGATTAGACTTCTAGCCGATTCGAATCGGCAGAATCTTTTTTTCGACTGTTGGATTTTCAAAGCGGATTTTTAGACCCTGATTCAATTTTAGAAAAAGGGTGGGAACGAATCAAGTTGTATCATGTTTTAACATCTTATAGTGACAATAGACAGGGGGATTGCCATGAAAAAATTGTTATTGGTTTATGTTTTTTTAATCGGTGTCTTTCTTATTTATGTATATAACTATCATTTGCAAGCTTCCCGTATTCGTGCTGTTAATCAAGAAGAGCAAACTTTACAAGGGAAAATCGAGGAGACATATGTAATGGTCACTTTTTTATCTGGAATTGACTATTGGAAAAATTGTTTAAAGGGATTTGAGGATGCGGCTCAAGCACTCAATGTTTCAGTAGAGTATCGGGGGGCGACACAATATGACGTAAATGAACAGGTGACGGTGCTTGAGCAAGTAATTGCTAAAAAACCAGCTGGCATTGCGATTTCTGCAATAGATCCAAATAAACTGACTGGAACGATTAATAAAGCTGTGGAACAGGGAATTCCAGTTGTATTATTCGATTCCGATGCTCTTTCTAGTAAAGCGTTTTCATTCCTAGGAACGAATAATTATAATGCCGGAGTGACAGCGGCGCATAAAATGGCAGAGCTGTTAGGAAAAAAAGGGAAAGTAGCGGTTATTACGCTTCCCAATCAGTTAAATCACCAACAAAGGACAAAAGGGTTTATTGAAACGATTGATAAAGAATATCCGGAAATGGAAGTCGTAATAGTAAAGGATGGGAAAGGAGATGCCCTTGCCTCGAAGCAAGCCGCTCTAGAGCTGTTAAAACAATATCCAGAGCTATCAGGTATTTTTGTTACCGAGGCCAATGGAGGAGTCGGAGTGGGTGAAGCCGTTGCATCGTTTGCAACAGCGAAGAAAGTAAAAATTATTAGCTTTGATACCGATAAACGAACATTGGATATGGTGAAACAAGGAATGATAGAAGCCACATTGGCTCAAGGAACATGGAATATGGGATATTGGTCATTGCAATTTTTATTTCACCTTCACCATCGCTTAACTCCTTCTTTGCCATCTGGCTATCCTTTATTGCCTGCGTATATGGACACTGGAATTACAGTTGTAACGAAAGAAAACGTGGATAGCTTTTATGCGAAATAAGGGAAAGAATGCGGATGCTAGAAATGAGGGATCAGGATTGAAGCAAATGAAATATTTTCAGATTAATAATGTACCTATTCGCTATAAGCTGATTTTCCTTTTTTTATTCATTATCATTTTTCCCTCCATCGGACTTGGGAGCGTAACAGGTTGGACAGTTGATCGGATTATTGATCGGCAAATTAATCAAAATACACTTCAAGTGATTAACCAAGTAAATCGAACGCTCGAGTTTTACTTGAATAATATGCAAAATATTACCTATTTAACAGCATTTAATCCAGAAATAAAAAAGTTTTTAGAAGGAAACGAGAGGATGCAAGGAATTGGTGAAACGAGCGATGAATATCGAATTCGTCAATTTCTGCGCGGATTAACAACATTGTATCCTGAAGTTGCGGGTATTCTTGTTGCTAATCATAAAGGAGAGTATATCAGCAACGAAATGTATACACGTTCAGCTAAGCAGCTCACAGAGGAAGGATGGTATCAAGAAGCCGTACAAAATAAGGGCATTTTTAAAATTATTGGCCACCCGGAGAAACGTAATGTAACAACACACACGAATTATAAACGAGAGGAAGTGGTGTCGGTTGTTAGAGCCGTTTTAAATCCAGAAACTCAGCAGGTAGAAGGAGTGGTTTTAATCGACCTAAAGCTGCGTGTCATTGCGGAAGCCGTGAAAAGTGTTCGTTTAGGAAAATCAGGATACTTAATGGTTATCGATCATCGCGGTGAAAATATTTATTCACCTGCTCATCCGCTTATCGCGAATATCCCGGCTCAATGGCTTGGCAATCGAGATTCTGGAACGTTTGCTAAGAAGGTAGATGGACAATATTTGCAATTTATTTATCAGCGTTCACCGTTTACAAGCTGGACAACGATTGGGGTGTTCTCCAATCAAGAATCAGCGTTAGAAATCATGGAAATCCGTTTTTATGTCACTTGTTTTGTATTTTTGGTCTGTCTTATTGGTATCGGTGCCTCTTACTACTTGGCTCATTCGCTATCGCGACCGATCAGACAATTGATCTCATTTATGAAAAAAGTAGAGGCAGGTGATTTAACGAGCCGCTATCACAGTGTTCGCGCAGATGAAATCGGTATGTTAGGAAGAAGCTTTAACCGGATGCTCGATCAAATCCAAAAATTCATTTCTCTTGTAGAGTGGCAGGAACGACAAAGATGGGAAGCGGAGCTTCGGAGCTTGCAGGCGCATATTAAACCTCATTTTCTTTACAATACGTTAGATACGATTCATTGGCTGGCTAGAAAAAGAGGAGCGGAGGATGTAGCCCAAGTAGTGGAAGCGTTGTCAAAGCTATTTCGCATCGGATTAAGCAAAGGAAGGGATATCATTTCATTTGCGGAAGAAATGGAACATATTCAAAGCTATTTAAGCATTCAAAAAACGAGATATCGAGACAAGTTGAACTATACATTTGACATCGCTTCTAACGTTCAAGATTTATATATTTTAAAGCTTGTCTTGCAGCCGATAGTAGAAAATGCGATTTATCACGGTATCAAGCAGCGGAGAGGACCTGGCCATATTTTGATTCAAGCTGAGGAACAGGATGGAAAGCTGATCATTCGCATTCATGATGATGGTGTCGGAATGTCAAAAGAATTATTGTCATCTTTGCGTGAAGACTTAACGGTTGATTTTACGGCTCGTGACAAAGAAAAGGAGATAGGAAAGGTGCAGGGATATGGAATGTTGAATGTGCAAGCGCGAATGCAATTAACCTTTGGGAGTACTTACGGTTTATGGATCGACAGTGAAGAAGGAAAAGGAACGACCGTGACGATGATCCATCCAATTGTTAGACAAGCGATGTAGGAGGAAAGAGAGATGTGGAAGGTGTTAATTGCTGATGATGAACCGATTATTCGCGAAGGAATACGAGAGGCAATCAATTGGAGAGAATTTGACATGGAGATAATCGCGGAAGCTGAGGATGGAGAAGAAGCGTTAGAACTGGCTGTATATCATGAGATTCACGTTCTTTTTGTTGATTTGAATATGCCAATGATGGATGGCATTACATTAATGAGGCAGATTCGTGAAAAACTGCCTGCATGCAGAATGGTGGTTATTACCGGATACGATGAATTTACTTATGCACAAGAAGCGATTCGTTTGCAGGTTGACGATTATATATTGAAGCCGACTCATCCTCAGCATTTGCGAGAGGTCGTAATGAAAATAAAACAAGCGCTGGAACAAGGGTTCAAGCAAAACGAATACATCAGGATGCTGTCGGAGCAGGTTCAAAAAAACTTTTCGCTCATCCGGCAACAATTTTGTTTAAAATGGATCCATGGCGAGCTGACAGAGAAAGAAATTATGGCGCAACTTTCCTTTTTCCAGCTTCCTTCATCTGCCCCGAATCAATTAGCAATGATTTATTGGCAAGATTTTTTTAATCATCAGCCATTGCTCAATGACCGGGATAAGCAGCTGCTCTTTTTTGCAATCGAAAACATTGCGTCTGAATTGCTGTCTACTGATTGTCATGTAATGTTTCGAGATACTGCTGGATTTATCGTCGCTTGTATTTGGGGGCAAATTGATGAAGGGATGATCCGAACCATTGAAAAAACACTGAAACAATATTTGAATGTACAGACTAACGTTTACATACAAAGCATCGAGGGAGGGATGAGAAAGGTAGCTGAGGCTTATCAGCATTGTAAAGAACTAATTTATAAAGAAACGAATATTTCTCCGATTGTGCGCCGCGCCAAACAATATATTCAAGAGCATTTTTCGAATCCAAAGCTAACATTGGAATCTGTTGCTCAATTTTTAAACGTGTCTCCTGTTTATTTAAGCCGCATGATGAAACAAGAGCTTGGAGTATCATTTGTTAATTTAGTAACAGAAGCCCGAATGAAAAAGGCTATTCAGTTATTGACTTCTACCGAACTCCCTATTTATGAAATTTCCGAACAAGTAGGATATGAAACACAGCATTATTTTAGCACAGCTTTCAAGAAAACAGTTGGAATCCCTCCAAATCAATATCGTAAGGGGGCCTTCCTTTTTAAAGAAATTCATGAAAATTTACTATAAAGGGATCCGCGTAAGTTTCCATTGGTTAAGTGAGAGCTATTAATAGCTCTTCTTTTTTTGAAAGCGCTTTAAGTAAGTCAAATTTTTATAAAAATAGTTATTTTATTGAAAAGACTGAAAATTATCTTGGTGCTATATTTTAGGTAATTATTCAATCACTTTATAAAAGGGGGAGAAAAAAGCTATGAAAAAATGGTTGTCATTCATGATTTTATTTATGTTTGCCTTTGCGTTGACTGCATGTAGTGGAAATGGAGCAGGCGATGGCAAAGCGGGATTTGTAGGCATCTCAATGCCGACGAAATCATCGGAAAGATGGATTAGTGACGGAAAAAATATGGAAAAGGAATTTCGAAAGCTTGGTTATAAAACCGATTTGCAATACGCCGAAGATGTCGTTGAAAATCAAGTATCGCAAATTGAAAACATGATTACAAAAGGAGTCAATGTTTTAGTTATTGCTCCGATTGACGGCGAGGCATTGACGGATGTTCTTGAAAAGGCGCATAAACAAGGAATTAAAGTCATCTCTTACGATCGTCTGATTAAAAACAGCAAATATGTCGATTACTATGCGACATTTGACAACTTTAAAGTTGGAGTATTGCAAGGGACATACATCGAACAAAAACTAGGATTGAAGGAAGGGAAAGGTCCATTTAACATTGAACTGTTTGCGGGCTCGCCTGACGATAATAATGCCTATTTCTTTTTTGATGGGGCGATGTCTGTATTAAAGCCTTATATTGATTCCGGAAAATTGGTGGTTCGCAGCGGTCAAACAAAATTTGATCAAGCAGCCACGTTACGATGGGATGGAGCAACTGCGCAAGCAAGAATGGACAATTTGCTAAGTGCCCATTATACGAATGAAAAAGTGGATGCTGTTTTGTCACCTTATGATGGCATTAGCATCGGTATCATTTCATCGCTGAAAGGAGTTGGCTATGGCACAACCAGCAAGCCGATGCCTGTTATAACTGGACAAGATGCCGAATTAGCGTCGGTGAAATCGATCATCGCTGGTGAGCAAACGCAAACAGTATTTAAAGATACACGTGAACTAGCGAAAAAAGCTGTTGAAATGGCGGATGCTGTATTAAAAGGAAAAAAACCAGAGGTTAACGATACAAAAACATATAACAATGGGGTAAAGATAGTACCATCCTATTTGCTTGAGCCTGTTTCGGTGGATCAATCTAACTACGAAAAAGTATTGGTGGACAGCGGCTATTACAAAAAAGAAGACTTAGAGAAATAGATCGAAGAGAAAGGCGGATACAAGGGCATTGATCCCCCTTATATCCGTACTCTCTCGCAAGGAGGAAGACATATGTCCGAGTTTATTTTAGAAATGAGGGGGATTATAAAGGAATTCCCTGGGGTGAAAGCGCTTGATAATGTGAATTTAAAAGTACGGGAAGGTGAAATTCACGCGCTTTGCGGGGAGAATGGGGCAGGAAAATCAACGTTGATGAAAGTGTTAAGCGGCGTCTACTCGTACGGAACGTATGATGGAGAGATTTTATTTAAGGGAGAGGTATGCAAGTTTAAAGATATTAAGCAGAGTGAGCAGCTAGGAATTGTGATTATTCATCAGGAATTGGCCTTAATTCCGTACTTATCAATTGCAGAGAATATTTTTTTAGGAAATGAGCAGGCAAAAAGAGGGATCATCAACTGGAATGAAACGGTTGCTAAAACGAAAGAATTGCTCAGTAAAGTCGGATTAGATGAATCGCCTCATACGTTAGTGGGGACTCTCGGAGTGGGGAAGCAGCAGCTTGTGGAAATTGCTAAGGCGTTAGCAAAGAAAGTGAAATTGCTCATTTTAGACGAACCAACTGCTGCCTTAAATGAGGCTGATAGCGAGAACTTGTTAAATCTCTTATTAGAATTGAAAAAGCAAGGAGTATCCGCGATTATTATTTCTCATAAGCTAAACGAAGTCGCACGTGTTGCTGACTCCATTACGATTTTGCGGGATGGAAAAACGATCGAAACGCTAGATATGAAGAAAGATCATGTGACAGAAGATCGGATTATTAAAGGAATGGTTGGAAGGGACTTAACAGCCCGTTATCCCAAACGGGAATCAAAAATTGGCGAAGTCATATTTGAAGTGAAAAATTGGAACGTTTATCATCCTTTTCAGCATGAACGAAAAGTAATTGATGATGTTCATTTATATATCCGTAAAGGAGAAATTGTCGGCATTGCTGGTTTGATGGGATCAGGGAGAACCGAACTCGCAATGAGCCTTTTTGGGCGATCTTATGGAAAAAAAATTAGCGGACAAATTTTTAAAAATGGCGTGGAAATTGATGTTCGGAATGTTAGCAAGGCCATTGAGCAGGGCATTGCTTATGTAACAGAGGATCGGAAAGGAAACGGTCTGATTTTAATGGAGGATATTCGTAAAAATATGACCTTGTCTCGTCTAAATAAAATCGCGAAGTGGTTTATTGTCAATGAGAATCTGGAAATCATCGAATCTGAAAAGTTCCGAAACAGATTGAAAATTAAAACACCGAGTGTTTTTCAAAAAGCGGAAAAGCTAAGCGGCGGAAATCAACAAAAGATTGTATTAGGAAAATGGATGTTTGCGGAACCGGACATTTTGATTTTAGATGAGCCGACACGCGGGATTGATATTGGAGCGAAATATGAGATTTATACGATCATGAACCAGCTGGCTCAAGAAGGAAAGGGGATCTTAATGATCTCATCGGAGCTGCCAGAGCTTCTTGGCATGTGTGATCGAATCTATGCGATGAGTGAAGGAAGAATAACCGGGGAAGTAGATCGATATGAGGCGACACAGGAAGGCTTGATGAAACTCATGACCAAAACAAGGGTGAGGGGGTAGACAGCATGCAAGTACCAACACAAAAAATGTCTTCACATCATTCAGCCGCAAATGAAAGCAAAACAAGGCTGTTTGCACAAACAATCAAAAATCATATTCGCAGCTACAGCATGGTCGTAGCACTTGTACTTATTATCGGTTTATTTCAAATTTTAACAGACGGTATTTTATTGCGTCCTTTAAACGTAACCAACTTAATTCTCCAAAATAGCTATATTCTCATCTTAGCCATCGGCATGATGCTTGTCATTATTACCGGACACATTGATTTATCCGTTGGCTCGGTAGCAGCTTTTGTAGGGGCTTTAGCTGGCATTTTAATGGTTGAACATCATGTTTCCATGACGGCGACGGTGCTGGTTTGTTTGCTGCTGGGAGCATTGATTGGAGCGTGGCAAGGCTTTTGGATCGCCTATGTGAGAATTCCTGCTTTTATTGTTACGCTTGCGGGCATGCTATTATTTAGGGGATTGACGATGGTTATTTTAGAAGGACAGTCCATTGCCCCGTTTCCAAAATCGTTTCAGAATATAAGCTCTGGCTTTATTCCAGACGTATTTCATGGAGACAGCCTTCATATTTTCACAATGGTGCTGGCCGCTCTATTGTCCCTGCTATTTTTATGGCTTGAAATAAGAAAAAGAAACGAGCAGAAGAAATACGGATTTGAAGTAGGACATCAAGCTGTGTTTATCGCGAAGTTAATTGGGGTGCTGGCGGTTATTAATCTTTTTGCTTACGTGCTAGCCACCTATGAGGGAATTCCTAATATTTTGCTAATTTTAGCCGTTTTGATTACTGTCTATTCCTTCGGTGCGAACAAGACCATTGCTGGCCGTCATATATATGCCATCGGCGGCAATGAGAAGGCGGCACAGCTGTCAGGTGTAAAGACGAAAAGAGTCACTTTTTGGGTATTTGTCAATATGGGAGT
Organism: Anoxybacillus sp. P3H1B; assembly: GCF_001560855.1. NCBI lineage: Bacteria > Bacillati > Bacillota > Bacilli > Caryophanales > Anoxybacillaceae > Anoxybacillus > Anoxybacillus sp. P3H1B. Next base: position 588,827 of record NZ_LPUG01000011.1, read on the forward strand.
TTTAGCCGCATTATCCGGATTAATTTTTGCTGCCCGTTTAAACGCAGCCACTCCGAAAGCTGGGAATTTATTTGAACTAGATGCCATTGCTGCTTGTTTTATTGGCGGAGCATCGGCATACGGGGGAATCGGAAGTGTAAGCGGAGCGATTATCGGTGGTTTGGTAATGGGCGTCATGAACAATGGGATGTCGCTGCTTGGCTTAGGAATTGATTGGCAGCAAGCGATTAAAGGACTTGTGCTGCTCGCGGCTGTCGCTTTCGATATTTATAATAAAAACAAATCAGCTTAGGGACAAGTGTGTGAAAGAGAGGGGGAGCCCCCTCTTTTATTATGAAAAAAATGCCATGTTATATATACGTACAAATAAAAACTGTTATAATGAATGATAGATGGTGTCGATGCTTCGACCGTTGCAAAATGAAACGGAATGCTGAAACTAAGCAAGACAATCTGGATAGTGAATGAGCCCATTTGCAAATCGATATTTGGTCATAAGGCGGTGAACATATGAAGGATAAAAATATACCAAAGTATTTGCAGTTAAAAAATGAAATTTTATCTTGGATAAAGTCAGGGAAATTAAAACCGGATGAAAAAATACCGACAGAATATGAAATTGTAACCCAATTTCAGTTAAGCCGCCATACCGTTCGCCAGGCGTTGGGGGAACTTGAGCATGAAGGATGGCTATATAAAATCCAAGGAAGCGGAACGTTTGTTTCTAAGCCCAAATCAATAGGAAAACAAGAAACCACCAAAACGGTAGCGATCTTAACGACGTATATTTCTGATTATATTTTCCCCCACATTGTTCGAGGAGCGGAGGAAGCCCTTTATGAAAAAGGCTATCGGCTGCTTTTAGCCAGCACAGGCAATAATAAGGATAAGGAACGGGAACATTTAGAGGCGATGATTCAGCAGCCGCTAAGTGGCCTCATCATCGAACCGACAAAAAGCGCCCAAGGGAACCCTAATTTAAACTATTATTTAGTGCTTAACAATCTGCACATTCCTTACGTGATGATTAACGAGCGATATTTGGAAATGAATTGTCCGTACATAAAAATGGATGATGCGCGTGGTGGTTATTTGCTTACCGATCACTTAATCCAGCTTGGGCATCGACGGATTGCGGGGTTTTTCAAAACGGATGATTTGCAAGGTGTCAATCGACTCAAAGGCTTTATTCAAGCACATCAAGAGCATGGCATGCCGCTGACGACAGGCCATCTTATCTCTTATATGACAGAGGAAAGAGACACGAAGCCATTAGAAGCAGCACGCCTTTTTTTGCAGCAGCCTAAAGAAGCAAGGCCAACTGCGTTTGTGTGCTACAATGATGAACTGGCGGTCAAACTATTAGATGTCATTCGGCAGCAAGGGCTCAGTGTCCCTAACGACATTTCCATCGTTGGTTTTGATGATTCGATATTTGCTACAGCAACAGAAGTGAAGTTGACCACCATTCGCCATCCAAAAGTGGACATGGGGGTGAGGGCAGCTGAAATGCTCGTGAAAATGATTGAAAAGCAACATGAAGAAGTAGAGGATATTGTATACCAGCCTGAACTGATTATTCGTGATTCGACGAAAAGAGTTTAAAATATTTGAATAAAATTTTCAAAAAACTATAGAAAAATTGTACGTACAAAATTATAATGGAGGTGACATCATTTTTATTAGGGAGTGGGGGAGATGATTGACGAGTTAAAACAGCTTGTTTGGGAAGCGAATTTACAGCTTCCCAAACAGAAATTGGTCACGTTTACATGGGGAAATGTCAGCGGCATTGACCGTGAGCAAGGTCTTGTGGTCATTAAGCCAAGCGGTATCGCTTATGAAAAAATGACAAAAGAGGATATGGTTGTTGTTGATTTAGAAGGAAAGGTTGTCGAAGGGAACTTAAAGCCTTCATCTGATACTCCTACGCATTTAGTCTTATACAAAGCGTTTCCTCAGGTTGGCGGCATTGTCCATACGCACTCTCCTTGGGCGACGATCTGGGCACAGGCTGGAAAAGGGATTCCGGCGTTAGGAACGACACATGCCGACTATTTTTACGGAGAAATTCCTTGCACGAGAAAAATGACGCAAGCGGAAATTAAAGGAGCGTATGAACTAGAGACGGGAAACCTCATTGTGGAGACGTTCCATTCTCTTGATCCGATGCAAGTACCTGGAGTGCTCGTTCATGGCCATGGTCCCTTTACTTGGGGGAAAGATCCTAATCAGGCCGTTTATCATGCCGTCGTTCTTGAAGAAGTAGCAAAAATGGCAGCGAGAACATATCAGCTGAATCCAAATGTCCAGACAATAGATCAATCTTTATTAGATCAGCATTATCTTCGGAAGCATGGAGTAAACGCTTACTATGGGCAATGACGGAGGGGATATCATGATGAAATATGTGATTGGCATTGATTATGGAACGGAGTCTGGGCGAGCGGTTCTTGTCGATTTAGAGGGAAACGAAATCGCCGATCATGTTACTTTATATGCTCATGGAGTGATCGATGAAGCACTGCCAGAATCGAATATAAAGCTGGAGCCAGACTGGGCGCTCCAGCATCCCGGAGACTATATCGAAGTATTAGCTACGGCGGTTCCTGCCGTTTTGCAAAAGTCGGGTGTTCGTCCTGAGGATGTGATTGGTGTTGGCATTGATTTTACATCATGTACAATGTTACCGGTTGATGCTTTCGGCGAGCCGCTTTGTTTCCAACCGAACTTTAAGCATCGGCCGCACAGTTGGGTCAAATTATGGAAGCATCATGCGGCTCAAGGTGAAGCGAACAAGTTAAATGAGATCGCTGCCAAAAGAGGAGAAGCATTTTTGCCGAGATACGGTGGGAAAATTTCATCCGAATGGATGATTGCGAAAATCTGGCAGATTTTAAATGAGGCGCCGGACATCTACGAGCAAACCGACCTCTTTTTAGAGGCGACTGACTGGGTTGTTTTCAAGATGACGGGACAAATCGTGCGGAACAGTTGCACGGCAGGCTACAAATCGATTTGGCATAAACAAGACGGCTATCCAAGCAAGGAGTTTTTCCAAGCGCTTGATCCGCGGCTGGAACACTTAACAGAAACGAAGTTGCGCGGCGAAATCATTCCTCTCGGAACTAAAGCGGGCGGACTGAGCAATGAAATGGCGGCAATGATGGGATTGCTTCCAGGAACAGCGGTCGCCGTAGGAAATGTCGATGCCCATGCCGCTGTACCTGGAGTTGGTGTGGTAGAACCCGGAAAGCTTGTCATGGCGATGGGAACCTCTATTTGCCATATGCTGCTCGGAACAGAAGAGAAACATGTGGAAGGAATGTGCGGTGTCGTTGAAGACGGAATCATCCCTGGCTATCTCGGTTATGAAGCAGGACAATCAGCGGTCGGTGATATTTTTGCTTGGTATGTCGAACAAGGCGTTCCGGCATATGTCAAAGAAGCGGCGGAAAAAGAAGGGGGCAACGTCCACGAATGGCTCGAAAAGCGGGCTGCTGCCTATCGGCCGGGAGAAACCGGGCTGCTTGCCTTGGACTGGTGGAACGGCAACCGTTCGGTGCTGGTCGATGCCGATTTAACGGGGCTCATCGTTGGCTATACATTGCTGACAAAACCTGAAGAAATTTATCGAGCTTTGCTTGAAGCGACGGCATTTGGCACACGGAGAATCATCGATGCTTTTGTTGAAAGCGGTGTCAAAGTGGAGGAGCTTTATGCGTGCGGTGGACTGCCGCAAAAAAATAAATTGCTTATGCAAATTTATGCCGATGTAACGAATCGTCCTATTAAAGTGGCAGCTTCTAAGCATACCCCGGCTGTTGGAGCAGCGATGTTTGCAGCCGTCGCTGCCGGCAAAGAAAACAGCGGATATGAATCGATTGTAGAGGCGGCGCAAAAAATGGGAAGGGTCCGCGATGAAGTATTTCAGCCGATACGGGAAAATGTGGCTATTTATGAGCAGCTTTATCAAGAGTATGTAAAGCTTCATGACTATTTTGGGCGCGGCGGAAATCATGTGATGAAGCGATTAAAAGCATTGAAAGAAAACGCAAGATTAGAAGAATCCAATGTTTAATCAATGAGGGGAGAGATTGGATGCTACAGTTACGTCCATATGAATTTTGGTTTGTCATAGGAAGCCAACATTTATACGGGGAAGAGGCATTATCCCAAGTGGAGGTTCATGCCAACAGAATAACGGAAGGGCTCAATCAGGATAGCGCTCTTCCATTTAAAATAGTGTTGAAACCAATTGCTACAACGGCAGATGGCATTCGTAGGCTTTGTATAGAAGCGAATGCCGATGACGCTTGTGCGGGGATGATCACATGGATGCATACATTTTCTCCAGCGAAAATGTGGATTGGCGGTCTGTCGCAGCTAAGAAAACCGCTATTGCATCTCCACACTCAATTTAACCGTGACATTCCATGGGATCGCATTGATATGGACTTTATGAACTTAAATCAATCAGCCCACGGTGATCGGGAATACGGATTTATCGGCGCGAGAATGGGGATCGCCCGGAAAGTGATCGTTGGTCATTGGGAGGAGAAGGATGTTCGTAAGCAAATGGCAGGATGGATGTGGACGGCTGTCGCTTTTGCGGAAAGCCGAAATCTAAAAGTGGCCCGTTTTGGCGACAACATGCGCGAAGTAGCAGTTACTGAAGGGAACAAAGTTGGAGCGCAAATCCAATTCGGTTGGTCGGTCAACGGCTATGGCGTTGGGGATTTAGTCCAATACATCCGCGATATTTCCGAACAAAAAGTGAACGAGCTGCTTGATGAATACGAGGAGCTGTATAACATTGTACCAGCCGGCCGCCAAGAAGGGCCTGTTCGCGAGTCGATCCGTGAACAGGCGCGGATTGAACTTGGACTAAAAGCCTTTTTACAAGATGGGAACTTTACTGCCTTTACGACGACGTTCGAGGATTTGCATGGCATGAAGCAGCTTCCAGGGCTCGCAGTTCAGCGGCTTATGGCGGAAGGATACGGCTTCGGCGGCGAGGGAGACTGGAAAACGGCTGCGCTTGTTCGGCTTATGAAAGTGATGGCCAATGGCAAAGGAACGTCATTTATGGAAGATTACACGTACCACTTTGAGCCGGGCAACGAAATGATTCTCGGCGCCCATATGCTTGAAGTGTGCCCGACGATTGCCGCAACAAAACCGAGAATTGAAGTTCATCCTCTGTCGATCGGAGGAAAAGAGGATCCGGCCCGTCTTGTTTTTGATGGTGATGCGGGATCAGCGGTGAATGCTTGCCTAATTGATCTTGGACATCGTTTCCGATTGATTGTGAACGAGGTGGATGCGGTTAAAATAGAAAAGGAAATACCTAATCTCCCAGTTGCAAGAGTTTTATGGAAACCACGCCCGTCACTTCGCGATTCCGCAGAAGCATGGATTTTAGCCGGAGGCGCTCACCATACATGCTTCTCGTTTGCCGTCACAACGGAGCAATTGCAAGATTTTGCGGAAATGGGCGGCATTGAATGTGTAGTTATCGATGAGCGCACTTCACCGCAAACGATCAAAAATGAGCTCATGTGGAATGAAGGAGTATGGCGGTATCGCTAAGATGTTGAAGTGAACGCAATCAAAAGACATGGGGGAGGAAATTGCTTCTCATGTCTTTTTTATTCATCAGTCCAGGGCTCATTGATTGGGGAATTGATGATTAGAAGAGAATAGGTGGAGATTAATAAAGATTGATATTTTGAACGGAATTAGAAAAATAAGACAGATAAAGCAAGGGGAAGGGTCGTTTATTTGCAGATCTTTTAGTTTTGTTTGTTGAAAGAACCTGTCGATAAATATATTAGTTTGTTTCCTGTACAAACTAACTAAACCTTGCTATGATGGAAGTATTACGATTCGTTTTTAGAAATTTCAAACAACGCGATATTGTTGGCTAGGCGACTGCTAACCATAGGTCTTGATTAGTAAAAGGGGTGAAGGAAGATGAGTTCCAAAGTCCGCTGGGGGATTTTAAGCACCGCTGCGATTGCAAGAGAAACGTTGATTCCTGCGATTCAGCGTTCGCAAAATGCTGAAGTGGTAGCGATTGCAAGCGAGAGCGGAAAAGCGCATGAAGTGGCGCGTCAGCTGGGAATTGCAAAGGCTTATGATCGCTATGAAGCTTTGCTTCACGATCCTGATATTGATGCTGTGTATATTCCACTTCCTAATAGTCTGCATGCCGAATGGACCATTCAAGCAGCAGAACATAAAAAACATGTGCTGTGCGAAAAACCGGCCGCTTTATGTGAGAAAGATGTCAGCAATATGGTAGCGGCTTGTGAAAAGAATCAAATCATTTTGATGGAAGCATTTATGTATCAGTTTCATCCGCAGCATCAAAGAGTGAAAGATATTCTTGCTTCAGGTGAAATAGGAGAGATAAAGACCATTCGAGTGGGCTTCTCGTTTGATCTTCAGGAACGCAAAAATAATATCCGGATGAATGCACAATTAGGCGGCGGAAGCCTGTTCGATATTGGCTGCTACTGCGTCCATTCCATTCGTTATCTATTAAATGCGGAGCCGGTTGAATTAGCCGTTCATTCCAGCTATGACAACCAGTATTCGGTTGATGTAACGACAAGCGGATGGATGAAAATGGACAATGGTGTTCATGCTTTATTTGACTGTAGTTTTGAAGCCGTTTGGCGCAATGAATATGAAATCATTGGAACAAAGGGAAAGCTGACCGTGCCGCGGGCATATCGGCCCGATTTGCACGATGGCAAGGGATTGATTGTCGTGCAAACCGCTTCTGGCGAAGTGCGCGAGGAAATAGTGGCGGGCGATCAATATGTGCTTGAGGTTGAACACATTTCTGAATGTATTTTGACAGGAAAGCAGCCAAGCTACTCCCATCAGGCGATGCTTCAGCAGGCTAGAGTGCTGGAGGCATGCCGGATATCGGCAGAGACGGGACGAAAAGTACCGCTAGCATGATGAGTGTCGAGCGTTTTTTATTAATAAAGGAGGAGGGCTGCGGCGATGAAAATCATTGAGAAAAAATGGGCAGAGCTGTCAGAGCGCCCTATTGTCGCTTTTACGATAATCAATGACAACGGCGTAGAGGTGACGTGCCTTAATTATGGATGTATTATTACGAAAATAATCGCTCCGGATCGTCATGGAAACTATGAAAATATCGTACTTAGCTTTGATGACTTTACTCCTTATATAAAAAATGAACCGTATTTCGGCGCTGTCATCGGGCGGGTAGCAGGCAGAGTCCATCAAGCGTCTTTTGAGTTGAATGGAACAACCTATGCGCTTCATAAAAATGAGAATGGGAACCATTTACATGGGGGGATCAATGGGTTTCATCGCGTGATTTGGGATGCGAAAGTCATTGAAGCTGATCATGAGGCTGGAGTGCAATTTTCTTATACGAGTCCTGATGGTGAAGAAGGATATCCGGGCCAAGTGCATGTCCAAGTCATTTATACGCTGAATCATGCGAACGAATGGAGCATTGCGTATCGGGCTGTCGCCGATCAGGATACCCCGTTGAGTTTGACCAATCATACGTATTTTAACTTAAGCGGCAACGGCAAACGTGATATTTTGGATCACATGTTGATGATCCAAAGCTCGCGCGTACTGGAGTTGAATGAGGAGCTGATTCCCACGGGCCGCGTCTTAGATGTCACTGGCACGCCGTTTGACTTGCGGCAAGGAAAGAGCATACGAGAGGCTGTCGCATCCGGACATCCGCAAATCGAGTTGGTTGGTGGGGGGTATGACCACCCGTTTTGGTTGGATCGGCATCATGACAACGAGATTGTGCTTTATGACAGAGAGAGCGGCCGGATATTGACGGTTGAGACGGATGAAGTCGGCGTCGTTGTGTACACGTCGAACCAGTTGCCGGAAGGGGTGGATTTGGGCGGCGTGCCGTCAAGGAAATATCTTGGCATTTGCCTAGAAACACAAGGACTGCCGGACGCTGTTCATCATCCGCATTTTCCTAGCCCGATCTTGCGTGCAGGTGACACCTATTCTTCTGTAACGAAGTATAAGATTGGCGTAGCTGATTAAAAAATAGATGCTTACATATGGAGGGAGAAAGTCATGAAGTATCGCCGTTTAGGAAATACCGAGCTTGAGGTAAGTGAAATTAGCTTTGGGACATGGGCGATTGGCGGATCATGGGGACAGACGGATGAAGAAGAAGCACTAAAAGGGTTGCAGCGGGCGATTGCAGCTGGTGTAAATTTCTTCGATACAGCCGATGTATATGGAGATGGACGCAGTGAAGAACTTCTAGCGAAAGCGACAAAAGGAAAAGCAGACGACATCTACATCGCCACAAAATTTTGCCGGGCGGGCGATATTCATGATTTCCGCACATATTCTGCGGAACAGGTGCGCAAGTATTGTGAAGGAAGCTTAAAGCGCCTGCAGCGTGAGCGGATTGATCTCTATCAAATTCATTGCCCGCCGCTGGAAGTGTTGAAGGATGGGCGTGTGTTTGAAGTGCTTGATCAATTGCAGCAAGAAGGGAAGATCCGTTATTACGGCGTCAGTGTTGAGACGGTGGAGGAAGGGCTCGTTTGTTTGGCCAATCCGAACGTCAAAGCGCTGCAAGTCATTTTTAATATTTTCCGGCAAAAGCCTTTAGAAAAGCTGCTTCCACAGGCGAAAGAGCAGGGAGTAGGCATATTGGCGCGGCTGCCGCTGGCCAGCGGATTGCTGACAGGAAAATTTACAAAAACGACAACGTTTGCAGAAGGTGACCATCGCCACTTTAATCGAAATGGCGAGCATTTCAATGTCGGAGAAACATTTGCCGGCCTTGAGTTCCATAAAGGGGTAGAGCTCAGCGAACAGCTAGAGTGGATTGCCAATGGCCGAGGAAATATGACAAGAGCAGCCCTTCGCTGGATTTTAGATCATGACTCAATTACATGCATCATTCCAGGATTTAAGACGATTAAACAGGTGGAGGACAATTTGCAAGCTGCCATGGTTCCTTCCTTTAGCCCGGAGGAAAAGGAAAAATTAGCCGAGTTTTATCAAAACGAAGTGCATCCGTTTATTCGAGGGGCGTATTAACTAAAAGAAAGGGGATCCCATAAAACATGCTGGGATCCCCTTGTTTGTTATCAGCTCGTCACTTGCTTCTCAACGGTCGATGAGAGCTGGTTATAGAAACACTTGTATTTTTTCTCCTTTTTTCAAAAAATCTTCAATGACAAACAAAGCCATTCCTAGTGCCGTTGAATCAATGGATAGCTTAGAAAAATGAAGGCTTAAATGGGTTGGCTGAAACGGCAAAGTGCGAGAAGAGAGCGCTTGCTGAATCGCCGGCTTAATCCACTGTTTTGCCATCGAAAGGCGGTTGCCGATGATGATTTGCTGTGGATTAAAGGTGTTGAGAAGGTTATTGATTCCAATCGCTAAATAGCGGCCAATTTCAGCAAATAACTGAATGGCTTTTTGATCATTTTGCTTGGCCAAGCTTAATAAAGTCTCCAAAGAAACTTCTTTTGTTTCAGAAACAACATTCTGCTGTTTGGCTTTTTCCAAAATGGCTTGTTCTGAGGCGTACAGCTCCCAGCATCCTTTATTTCCGCAGCGGCAAACGGGTCCGTCGATGTCAATCGTCATATGGCCGCTTTCGCCTGCGAAGCCGTTCGTTCCTCGATAAAGCTCACCGTTAAGCACCAAACCGACACCGATGCCAATGCCAGCGCTCACATAAAGAATGTGGTCGAATTCTTGTCCGGCGCCGAGGCGTTTTTCTCCATATGCTCCCGCATTGGCTTCATTATCAATGACGACAGGAACATGAAAGACAGCCTCCATTTCCTGTTTTAAAGGGATATCCTTCCACGATAAATTCGGAGCAAACAGCACCGTCCCTGTTTTATCAACAATTCCTGGTACGCCCATTCCGATACCGACCAATCCGTAGCGGCTCTTTGGCATATGTTCAAGCAGAGAGAGAACGGTTTCTTTGATAAGAACCAATACCGCTTGATACCCTTTATTTTGAAAAGACACTCGCTTTTGGGCTATGACGTTTCCTTGGAGGTCTGTTAACACTCCCAAAATGTAGTGAACCCCTAAATCGATGCCGATCGAGAAGCCGGCTTTTTCATTAAACAGCAGCAGAACAGGCCGCCGTCCGCCGCTTGATTCTCCTTGGCCTATTTCATATACGAGCTCTTCCTCGATTAATTCTTTGACTAAGGAAGAAACCGTCCCTTTATTCAGTCCGGAACGCTGTGCTATATCAGCTCGCGACAAAGGACCCTGTGTTCTTATCATCTCAAGCACTAGCGACTTATTAATTTTTTTAATTAGATGTGGATTTCCCGTTACTTTTGTCAAATGAATCACCCTATGTACCACTGTATCATAATTTATACGGCAATTCTAGATGGTTGGCAAACTTTGTTTGTCACATAAACAAACAAAAGGTATAATAAAATTAAATTTTGCAACATTTAGACTTGTTCAGCAATAACGATTTTTTTGCTCAAAATGCTGGATGAAAGAATAGGTGAGCTTGTAAAAACGAAGCTGTCGACGGGGGGAGTGAATCCATGGGCTGCATCGATATAGAACGGAGTGAATCTTTCTGTTAGCGGCATCATCCCGTGTTACGATTTCCTACGCCAATATGCAGGTATGACGGTAGGAGACAAGTCTGTGATTTGTCTCCTACCGTCGCAAACATCTATAATTTGCTCTGATCCTGCGAGCGATCTTTCATCTATGTAATATGTGCGTCATAAATGGTAGGTGTCTTGCTGAATATGAAGATAAGAGAAAAATTGAATCGCTTTAATACTCTTCGCAACCAAATTCTAATCGTTTTTATATTCGTCATGACATTTGTCTTGCTCTTCGTAGGAATGATGACATTTCATTTCGTATCGGTGTTATTAAAACAAAATGCCGAGGAGCAAATTCGCCAAACAGCCATTCAGGCAAACGGCAGATTGGAAGCGCTTTATGGACAACTGGATGCATTGACCAATCAAGTGGCGACAGACGCGTATGTACAAAAATTGCTTTTAAAAGAGGCTGGAGGCCATTTGCTTGGGTTTAGCGAACGGCAATATTTAATGCAAATCGTCAATTCGTACCAAACGTATTCCCAAGGTATTCATTCCTTTGAACTTTATACGAATCATTACAAACGAGTGTTCCCGCTGAATGAAATGGATTTGGTCAATCGCATAGGAGCTTTATCGATTCAAAGAGCGAATGATGCGAAGGGGAGGATTGTTTGGATTGGACGAGATCCAGCCTCTTCAGATTTTTTAGCGATTCGGCAAATTCGCTTAATGGACCGCTGGTTTTCTCCAGGAGGGTATTTATTAGTACGTGTGAATCGCGACTATTTTCAACTAACGGACGTTTATAGCAATGAAACAGAGGAAAAAGGCTATATGCTGCTTGTCGATCATGATTTCCAATCTATTTTTTCTAATTTTCAAGGAGATCCTGCTCCTATTTTGCATACCCAACAGCGGATGATCAAGCAGGATGGAAAGGAGTATATTGTGGTCAAACAGCGATCCCCCCTGACCGGGTGGTTGCTTGTTATGATGACACCAGTAGAGGTGCTGACAAGTGGCCTCTCGATCTTAAAAAATGCGATCCTACTTTCAGGAGCTATCGGCTTTCTCATTTTTCTCATCTTCTCCTTTATTCTCTCGACCATAGTCACCAAGCCGATCTTAAGGCTAACCAAAATCATGAAGCGAGGAAAAAACGGGACATTAAAGCCGAGTCCGCCTATTTTTTCTACTATTGAGATTAATGAATTAAACAATACGTACAATTCATTAGTAGACAACATCAATCATTTGATTCAAGTTGTTTATGAAAAAGAATTGGTACGTAACCGCACTGAACTAAAGGCGCTGCAAGCGCAAATTAACCCTCATTTCCTTTTTAACACGCTCGATGCTCTATATTGGTCACTTGTCGATAAAGAAGAAGAGGAATTATCGCAATTTGTGCTAAATATGTCCGAGTTGTTTCGCTATACGATTAGCCATTCAAAGAACGATGAATGGGTAACGCTTCGCGAGGAAATTGAACATATTCGCCGCTATCTTGAGATCATGAAATTAAGGTGGGGAGACCGCCTTTTATGGAATATGGTTGTTCCTTTTCAATATTTAGAGATTCCTATTCCTAAGCTACTGATTCAACCTCTAGTAGAAAATGCTGTTTTGCATGGCATCGGCAATAAGGCGGAGCCGGGTTCTGTTTGGGTCACCATCGAGGAAGACAGCGATTCCTCTGATTTAATCATTAAAGTTACGGACAATGGACATGGAATGGAGGAACAAACCGTTCAAGAGATCCGTAAGCGTCTCTATGATAAAGAGTTTTCCCTTTTGAAAGGGAGCGGCATGGCGATCATCAATGTCAATCGGCGCTTGCAGCTTTATTATGGAGAAGATAGAAGGCTGTTCATTCATAGTGAATTAGGAAAAGGAACGCACGTTTCTATGAAAATCCCTAAGCGTGGTGAACAAAGATGATGGATGTAAAGACGATTTTAGTCGTCGATGATGAACCGAGAGCGCGAATCGGACTGAAAAAAACGCTGGATGCTTGGGCGATGGGAACATGCGAGATTCTTTGTGCGGCCAGCGGGGATGAAGCAATCGAGCTTCTGAGACAGCGCCCCGTTCATTTAATCTTAACAGATATCCGCATGCCGCAAATGTCTGGGCTTCAGCTGATCGAGGCCTTTGCGGAGCACAAGCATAAGCCAGTTGTGATTATTATTTCCGCTTACTCTGAATTTGCCTATGCCCAAAAAGCAATCAAATTAGGAGTGGTCAATTATCTTCTCAAACCGGTCAGCAAACATAAACTCATTGAGGCGGTGGAACAGGCGCTGGCGATATTGGAAGAGCGAAAAAAATCAGAAATGCTGGCACAGATGATCGATCATCAAGTCATTCAAATTCAAGAACATATCCGCTCTTCTTCCGTAAGGGAAGCCATACAGTTCATTCATAAAAATTTGCATCAGCCATTGAGCCTGCGCGATGTGTCTAGGCATGTACATTTGAATGCAAGCTATTTTAGTGTCCTTTTTAAAGAAGAAACAGATATGACCTTTAGTGAATATGTGACAAGATGCAGGATACAGAAAGCCAAGAGCTTGCTGGTGGCAACCGATTTATCTGTTGAAGAAATTGCCGAATCTGTCGGTTATCAAACAGCGAAATATTTTATTAAAGTATTTAAAGAATTTGAAGGAATGACTCCCTATCGCTTCAGAAAGCAACATCTAAAAAAAGTAGAATTTTAGGCAATGAGTGTGGCCTTATTTCCCCATCAGCCAATGATATAATCTTAGCAAACCAAAAAGATTCAAAGGGGGAAATGGCTTTGTTGAAAAAGAAAGCGCATTCATGGCTGATCGGCATGATGTTCGTATTGGCGCTAGCCGTCACAGGCTGCTCTAGCTCCAGCTCAAGCAATGAAAATGGAGCTTCACCCGAAGACGGGAAAAAAGTGACGCTTACATTTATGCATCTTTGGCCTGCCGGAAGCTCAAAGCAGCACTATATGATTGTTAATGACATTATTAAAGAGTTTGAAAAAGAAAATCCGAATGTAACAGTCAAAACGGAAATTCTCGAAAACGAACAATATAAAAACAAGCTAAAAGTATTAGCAGCTTCCAATGAGCTTCCTGATGTTGGGATGACTTGGGCAGCAGGATTTTTAGAGCCATACGTGAAAGGGAATTTATTTGCACCTTTAGATGATGTTTTAGACGGTGGTCTTAAAGATCAGTTTGTTTCCGGGACAACAGAAGCATATGCGGTTGACAACAAAACGTATGCCCTTCCATTGGAGCTTAACATCACTCCTGTGTACTATAATAAAGAAATTTTTGCGAAATATCATTTAGAAGTCCCTAAAACATATGAAGAGTTCAAGCATGTGGTGCAAACGCTTGTGAAAAATGGCGTAGCCCCAATCGCGTTAGGCAATAAGGATCGCTGGACAGGATCGATGTGGTATATGTATTTAGCCGACCGAATCGGCGGCGCTGACACGTTAAAAAACGCGATAAACGGAAGCGGTACATTTGCAGATCCAGGATTAATCAAAGCGGCGGAAGAAGTCCAAAACCTCGTCAAAATGAAAGCGTTTATCAAGGGATTTAACGGTTTATCGAACGATGAAGCAAAAGCGGAGTTTACCAATGAAAAAGCAGCTATGTATTTAATGGGAACATGGGATTTGCCGCAGTTTACAACAAATGAAGATATTCCAAAGGAGTTTCGCGACAAAGTCGGATTCTTTAAATTCCCTGTTGTTGAAGGCGGAAAAGGAAATGTGGATAGCTGGGTCGGAGGACCGGGAGTCGGATTGTTTGTAGCGCAAAATTCGAAAGCGAAGGAGGAAGCGAAAAAGTTTGTAAGATTTTTCGTTGAAAAATGGGGCGAGCAGTCAGTCACAAAAGCGGGTGTCATTCCAGCAACAAAAGTGAACACGGCTAATGTCGATCTGCCGCAAATGTATATCGATGTGCTCAATGAATTAAATAAAGCTAGCAATATTACATTATTTGCCGATGTGCAAATGAACCCGGAAGCAGCGCAAACACATTTAAATTTAATCCAATCGTTATTTGGTGAAGAAGTGACACCGAAAGACTTCGCTAAACAGCATCAAGAAGTGCTGTCTAAGACGCAATGATGAGAGAAAAGAAGGACGACAAAAAGGACATATGCCATATATGTCCTTTTTGTCCAATGAGAAAGGAGGAGACAGCATGAATAAAATGATGTCCGATAAAAAAGTCATTGCGCTCTATATTTTGCCGTCTTTGCTGCTGCTTTTGACATTGGTGTACATTCCGATCGTGATGACGGGCTATTACAGTTTCATGAAATGGGACGGCATCGGCCGTATGGAGTTTATCGCGCTCGATAATTATAAAGAGCTGCTAAAAGATAAGATGTTTTGGAAAAGCGTATACCACTCCTTTTTGCTGGCGGTGTTTTCCGTGATCAGCCTCGCCGGTTATTTGGCGGTTTCTCTCGTACTGTCAGGAAAAATCAAGGGAGCCCATTTATTAAGAAAAATTTATTTAATTCCGATGCTGTTGTCTTCAGTTGCCATTGCTCAGCTATGGTTACGGATTTATCACCCATCGAACGGGATGTTAAATCATTTTCTCCTGTTTCTAGGAATAGATGATCCGCCAAACTGGCTGGCTGATCCTTCGATTGCCCTATATTCCATTTTTGTTCCGATTATATGGCAATATGCCGGATTTTATATTTTGATTTATTATGCTGCTTTAAAAAGCATTCCCGCATCGATTATGGAGGCGGCAATAATCGACGGTGCTAATCCGTGGCAGCTCGCCTATAAAATCAAGCTTCCGTTAATTGCGGGAGTCGTTAAAGTCACGATTGTGCTAGCTGTTGTCGGTTCGTTAAAATACTTTGATTTAATCTATGTGATGACGGGCGGGGGGCCAAACGGCGCGAGTGAAGTCATCGCTTCTTATATGTACCAAAAGGCATTCCGCAGTTTTAATTTCGGATATGGAAGCACCGTCGCTTTTTCATTGCTGCTGATTTGCGTTTTAGTGACATGGTTGATTAGAAAACTTACCCGTTCAAATGAAGAAATCCAGTATTAGCACAAAAGGGGGAAGCACTAGTGTCAGGAAAAACGGAAGCTTCGTTATCATCCTTTCGAGCCCTAGGGAAAAGAATAGGGATGGCCATTTTTTATGCCATCTTAATCATTTTAGCTATTTTTCAAATCCTTCCTCTTGTTTGGCTGTTATTCTTTTCGCTTAAAAATAATCAAGAGGTTTTTAATACGCCGTTATTGGCGCTTCCGTCTCCACCTCGCTGGGAAAATTATGTGAAAGTATGGGTGGAGGGAGACATTGGCCGTTATTTTTTCAACAGTGTTTGGATTACTGCCGTATCAGTCATTTTTACGGTCTTGTTGGCGAGTTTTGCTACATTCGCGCTGACGCGCATGAATTGGAGACTGAAACACGTGGTGCTAGGGATGTTTATCGTTGGGTTGATGATACCCGTGCATTCCACACTAATTCCATTATTCGGCTTTTTTACTAAACTTCAATTAATTGATCATCCAATGTCGATCATTTTAACGAATATCGGGTTTAATTTGCCGATTACGATCATGATTTTACTTGGATTTTACCATTCCTTGCCGCGCGAATTGGAGGAATCGGCTATTATTGACGGATGCTCTGTCCATCGGATGTTTTTCCAAGTGATTTTGCCGATGACATCCCCTGTCATTGTCACGACTACCATTATTAATATGATTTACAACTGGAATGAGTTTGTGTTTGTTAATACATTTATTAGCTCTGAGCAATATAAAACCTTGACTGTAGGAATTCAAAACTTTATTGGGCAATATACGACCGATTGGGGGGCCATTGGTGCCACGCTGATGATTAGTGTTTTGCCGATTTTAATCGCTTTCTTTTTTCTCAGTGACAAAATTGTGGAAGGGATTACGGCCGGTGCCATTAAGGGATAAAGAGAGTTTGATGGCATAAGAGAACGAATAGATTGAAAACGATTGAGCAAGCAAACGAAGCTTTTTAGCCTTTTCCGCTTAAAAGGGAGTGTGTGGTTTTTCGGCGATCGAGAAGTGATTGGCCAACGAAGCGCTTCACATATTCGTTGATGGAGCTATGGATCACTGTTTTCTGAATCTTGGTTGTTCGACAAAACCAGTTTTATAGATTTGCTCTCGATTGTCGATGATTCACATTCGAGCTTTAAGGTCATTTAGGGGAGAAAGGAGATAATGCTCAATGCCTAAAAATATATTTTTTAACGCCCATCATTCGCCCGTTGGAGCGTTTGCCAGCTTTACGTTGGGATTTCCAGGAAAGAACGGGGGCTTGGATCTTGAACTCGGCCGACCGCCGCGGCAAAACGTATGGATTGGGATAGAATCGTTAAGTAAACCGGGCTTGTATCATGTCCTTCCCTTTTTAGAAATGTCAGGAGAAGATGAAAGCAAACGATATGATATTGAAAATCCGGATCCGAATCCGCAAAAGCCGAACATTCTCCTTCCGTTTGCCAAAGAGGCCATCGAACGGGAATTTCGTGTTGCGACCGATACATGGAAAGCGGAAGATTTAACGTTTACGATTTATTCTCCGGTGAAAGCGGTGCCGGATCCAAAAACGGCGACCGCTGAAGAGCTGAAGCTGGCGTTAGTCCCAGCCGTTATCGTCGAGATGACGATTGACAATACAAACGGAACAAAAGCGCGACGGGCATTTTTCGGATTTGAAGGCACCGATCCGTATACGTCGATGAGACGAATCGATGAAACGCGCCAAGAGCTGTGCGGGATTGGCCAAGGCCGGATTGTTGGGATTGTATCAAAAGATGAAGGCGTCCGCTCTGCTTTGCATTTTAGTATGGAGGATATTTTGACGACTCCGCTCGAAGAAAACTGGACGTTCGGACTTGGGAAAATCGGCGCATTAATTGCGGATGTGCCAGCTGGGGAGAAGAAAACATATCAATTTGCCGTTTGTTTCTACCGTGGCGGTTATGCAACGGCGGGAATGGATGCTTCTTATTTCTATACCCGTTTTTTCAACAATATCGAAGAAGTGGGCCTTTATGCGTTAGAGCAGGTGGAGGTGTTGAAAGAACAGTCGTTCCGTTCGAACGAGCTCATTGAAAAAGCATGGCTCTCCGACGATCAAAAATTTATGATGGCTCATGCCATTCGAAGTTATTACGGCAACACCCAGCTGCTTGAGCATGAAGGGAAGCCGATTTGGGTTGTCAATGAAGGCGAATATCGCATGATGAATACCTTTGATTTAACCGTTGATCAGCTGTTTTTTGAGTTGAAAATGAATCCGTGGACAGTTAAAAATGTGCTTGATTTATATGTTGAACGGTATAGCTATGAGGATCGTGTCCGCTTTCCGGGAGAGGAAACAGAATATCCGGGAGGCATCAGCTTCACTCATGATATGGGAGTGGCCAATACGTTTTCCCGTCCCCAGTATTCTTCTTATGAGCTATATGGAATCAGCGGCTGCTTTTCGCATATGACGCACGAACAACTCGTCAACTGGGTGCTTTGCGCCGCGGTATACATCGAGCAAACAAAAGATTGGGCATGGCGCCAACAGCGGCTCCCCATCTTAGAACAATGCTTGGAAAGCATGATTCGCCGCGATCATCCCCAGCCGCAAAAGCGGAATGGAATAATGGGACTTGATAGCAGCCGTACGATGGGGGGAGCGGAAATCACGACATATGATAGTTTAGACGTTTCTCTTGGCCAAGCACGCAACAACTTATATTTGGCGGGCAAATGTTGGGCGGCCTATGTAGCGCTTGAGAAATTGTTCCGTGATGTCGGCAAGGAAGAAGGAGCCGCACTGGCTGGGGAGCAGGCGGAAAAATGCGCGGCGACGATCGTCAGCTATGTGACCGATGACGGGTATATTCCGGCCGTAATGGGAGAAGGAAATGATTCGAAAATCATTCCGGCCATTGAGGGGCTTGTATTCCCTTATTTCACGAATTGCCATGAGGCTTTAAAAGACGACGGCCGCTTTGGGGGATATATTCAAGCGCTGCGCAAACATTTGCGTTATGTGTTACGAGAAGGAATTTGCCTCTTCCCGGATGGCGGATGGAAAATTTCATCAACAAGTAACAATTCATGGCTCAGCAAAATCTATTTGTGCCAATTTATTGCGCGGCATCTTTTAGGATGGAAATGGGATGAATTAGGAAAGAAAGCCGATGCGGCGCATGTAGCATGGCTCACACATCCCGAGCTATCGATTTGGAGCTGGAGCGACCAAATAATTGCCGGTGAAATTAGCGGCAGCAAATATTACCCGCGCGGCGTGACGAGTATTTTATGGCTTGAGGAGGGGGAGCGAACATGAACTGCTTGCTCCCCCCTCCACAAGGTGTTTGCGAATGATTTTCGCATCGGCGCCGCAGTTAACCCCAGTGACTATTCAAATGCAAAAACAGCTGTTGGTTGCCCATGTAAACAGCATGACAGCGGAAAATCATATGAAGTGTGAACGCCTTCAGCCAAAGGAAGGTTTGAACAAGCCGATCAAATTGTTGATTTTGCGTATTCCTATCAGATGATGGATCGGGGGCATACACTTATATGGCACGATCAAACTCCAGATTGGGTGCGTCAGGACAGCCAAGGCCGTTTTGTTAGTCGGGATGTGCTGCTTGAGCGGATGAAATCCCATATTTTAACCGTTGTCCAGCGTTGCAAAGGAAAAGTATATGGCTGGGATGTCGTCAATGAAGCAGTCACCGACGAAGGGGATGAGTTGTTGCGCTCATCCAAATGGCGACAAATCATCGAGGCCGATTTTATGGAACAAACGTTTCTTTATGTACATAAGGCCGATCCAGATGCCCGGCTTTTTTACAATGACTACAATGAATGTTTTCTGGAAAAACGAGAGAAAATTTTTGCGCTTGTCAAGTCATTGCGCGCCAGAGGAATTCCAGTTCATGGCATCGGTATGCAGGCTCATTGGAGCTTGGCTCGCCCATCGCTGGATGAGATTCGCGCGGCCATTGCGATATGCGTCCCTCGGTGTTGTCTTTCACATTATTGAACTCGATATTTCCATGTTTGAGTTTCATGATCATCGGAACGATTTGACAAGACCGACCAAGGAAACGATAGCGCAACAGGCAGAACGATACGGACAAATTTTCTCCCTATTTAAAGAATGTCGTGAGGTGGTTCAAAGTGTAACGTTTTGGGGAATAGCCGACGACGATACATGGCTTGATAACTTCCCGATAAAAGGAAGAAAAAATGGGCCGTTTTTGTTCGATGAACGACACGAGCCGAAGCCGGCTTTTTGGTGGGTCGTAAATGTCGGAATTTCGGACTTTTGTTTGATGTGCTCAGTCATTTAACCAAAAATAGGAAAAGTTCTTACGAAAAATAATCAAAAAATTTTGACATGTAGGTATTGAATATAGATTGACTTTCTTTTATAATCGGAATTAAACTAGTATACTAGTATTACTAATAATCATTCAGTGCGAAATTATGCGTTTGGCTGTTATATCTTTTGGAAGTAATTAAGGAAGATTGTTGCCAAACTAACATACTAGAATGTTAATTTTTTAATGATTACATTCTGCAGGGAGAGAATATCGCTTGTTAAAGTTTATTTTGAAATCGCTTACTTTTAGTCGTGAAGGGGGGGATTGAATTAGAGGGGTACCGTTTTTCTTTATAGTAGTTTCCGGTTAAGGGGGATCTAGAAAAGTAGGATTGGAGGGAGAAAAATGCTAAAAAAGTTTTTGGCCACTTTAGCAGCAACAGCATTGGCTGTTGGAATGCTTGCGGGGTGCACGGACAATGAATCAGCTTCATCAGGCGGCTCCAGTGAATCGAAAGATGGAAAAGTCACCATTACAACTGTGCGTACCCTAAAAGATGACACAAAATTTCGAAATGGGGAAGATTTGAATAACAATCCGATCACACGATGGTCAGAGAAGGAATTGGGGATTAAATGGAAAACTCTATGGACGGCTCCGAACGATGAGCAATATCATAATAAGATTCGCCTCGCTCTATCGTCCGGCCAGAAGTTGCCCGACGTATTCAAAGTGTCGGACGGACAATTAATCAACGATTTGATTCGTTCTGGAAAAGTAATGCCTATTGATGAGGCCATTGAAAAATACGCATCTCCGAGGTTGAAGGAAATTTTTAATCAGTTCCCAGAAGCGTTTTACCCGGCTACGGTTGATGGAAAACGTTACGGCATTCCGCGTTTTTCTGGCGGTAACGGCTCAGATTCATTGCTTTGGATCCGCAAAGATTGGCTCGACAAATTAGAATTGCAGCCGCCAAAAACGATTGAAGATCTTGAAAAAATTATGGACGCCTTTGTGAATAAAGACCCTGACGGAAATGGCAAAAAGGATACCATTGGTTTGACGTTGGCCAGTAAAAATGGTTTGGCGACATGGCTTGCTGACGGAAGTTTTATTTTTGGTGCGTACGGCAATTATGAACCTGGTTCATGGTCAAAAGATGAAGATGGCTCTTTAGTCTATGGTTCTGTCCAGCCGTCGATCAAAAAGGGATTAGAGAAATTACATGAATGGTATGAAAAAGGATACTTAGATCAAGAAGTTGGGATTTTAGACGAACAGACAGCGATTAAAAGTTTTGTAGCTGGAAAATCCGGTATCATCTCTGCGCCTCCATGGGCATCTGGATGGCCGATTACAGACGCGTTAAAAAACAACCCAGGGGCGGTGGTTGAGCCATATCCGCTGCCGAGTGGGCCAGACGGAAAAATTGGACGCCGCGGTGAAGGGCTCGTTACAGGGATGTTCTTATTTAGCAAAGATTTTAAACATATGGATAAGTTTTTTGAGTACTTAGATGAAGCCTTCGCTTATGTATATAACGATTCGAAGTATTTTAAATATGGATTGGCTGAAGGCTATGACTATGTCATGAAAGACGGCAAGACTGTTTATGATGACAAAGAAATTCCAGGTGGAAGATTGGATCCAGGAACCTATTTTATTACTGAAGCCATTCCGACCGTCCCATATATGCTTTACGATTTAGTCGAAGAAATGTATACAACCAAACGCCAGCCGAAAAACGCTTATGAGTATACACGGATTGTCTCCCTAGGCGATTCCTTTATGAAAGCGGCTACCATCGTCAATGAGCAAAACCAATACCGTATTGAAAATGAGTTTACTGGACCGCCAACAAAAACGATGCAAAAACGTTCGGAATTCTTGACGAAAATGGAGCGGGAAACGTTCGCCAACATCATTTATGGTCGAGCGCCGCTCAGTGCATTTGACGAGTTTGTGAAAAAGTGGGAAGAGTCTGGCGGTAAAGAAATGACAAAAGAAGTAAATGAGTGGTATCAATCGGTGAAAGGGGAAAAGTAAAGCGGAATGGATGTGACGGTGCGGACATGGTTGGAATGTTTGAAATCACAATCAATGTCTGCACCTGTTTTTTAGTATGAACCGATTCTGCAAAAATGTTTTTGATCAGATGAAAGGAGGAGGAAACCATGCAACCGGCAGTGGATTTAAAAGGACAAACAGCGGCAGTTGAAGTAAGGAAACAACGAAAATGGAGGGGGACATGGCAGCTGCATGCGATGCTGCTTCCCGCCATTGTCATTGTGTTTATTTTTCAATACATTCCAATGGTCGGACTCGTTATGGCGTTTCAGGATTATGAGCCGTGGCTTGGCTTTTTGCACTCGCCATGGGTCGGTCTTGAACATTTTAAAACGATGTTTGAATATGAAGATGCGCGTCAAGTTATATGGAATACATTTGTTATTTCCACATTGAAAATCATTTTTAATCTCGGAGTGCCGCTTGCGTTTGCTTTGCTCCTTAACGAAATATACGTGGTGAAGTTTAAACGGACTGTCCAGACGATCGTGTATTTGCCGCACTTTTTATCCTGGGTAATTTTAGGCGGGATTTTGATTGACATGCTTTCTCCTGAAGGAGGAATGGTCAATCGCGTGTTATCTTTATTTGGAATGGATTCTATTTTTTTTCTCGGTGACAACGATTGGTTTCGTACGGTCGTTGTTGTGACGGATGTATGGAAAGAATGCGGATTTAACACGATCGTGTTTTTAGCCGCCCTTACTTCAATCAATCCATCGTTGTATGAAGCCGCGATCGTTGATGGTGCGAATCGCTGGCAGCAAACCATTTACATTACGCTGCCTTCCATGCTGCCGATTATCATCGTTGTCGGAACATTATCGTTAGGAAATATTTTAAATGCCGGGTTTGACCAAATTTTAAACTTGTACAATCCGCTTGTTTATAAAACGGGCGATATTATTGATACGTACGTTTATCGCGTTGGTCTTTTAAATGGAGACTTCAGTTATGCGACCGCTGTTGGGTTATTTAAATCTATTATCAGCTTTATGTTAGTGGTAACGGGATATCGACTCGCTTATAAATATGCCAATTATAAAATCTTTTAAGGGAGGGGAGGATATGCATCATCATTATCAAAAAAGTTTGTCCTATAAAATATTTGCCATTTTTAACTATGTTCTTTTAACCGTCATTGCGTTGCTTTGTATTTTGCCGTTGATTCATATTTTAGCCGTTTCTTTTAGCGGAAGCGCGGCGGCGACCGCCAATCTTGTCGGGCTGTGGCCGGTCGATTTTACAATTGATGCGTACGAAAAAACGATTGGAAATGAAAACTTTTTGCGCTCGCTCTGGAATTCGTTTTTGCGGGTTATATTAGGAACTGTCATTTCTATGGCAGTCATGTTGTGTGCGGCTTATCCATTATCCAAAAGTGACAAAGCATTTCATGGTCGGAAAATTTATATGTGGTTTTTCGTTTTTACTATGCTGTTTCACGGCGGCCTTGTGCCAACTTATATGGTCGTGACGAAACTTGGATTGATGGATACCATTTGGGCGTTGATTTTGCCATCGGCGGTCAGTTCATTCAACTTAATTTTGCTTGTTAACTTTTTCCGGACATCGGTGCCGAAATCGCTTGAAGAAGCCGCTTTGATGGATGGGGCTAATCATTTTACGATTTTTTGGAAAATTTATTTGCCGATCTCTATTCCAGCTATTGCGACGATTTCGCTTTTTACAATGGTGTTTCATTGGAATTCATGGTTTGATGGGATGATTTACATGTCTGATGTTAAACATTATCCGTTATCCACTTTCTTGCAAACAATCATTGTTCAACAAGACTTTACGAAAATGAGTGTCGATGCCGAAACAATGAAAAATTTGTCTGAACGGACGGTGAAAGCAGCGCAAATTTTTATTGCGGCGTTGCCGATGCTGGTCGTCTATCCATTTGTGCAAAGGTTTTTCGTTAAGGGGATTGTATTAGGGGCAGAAAAAGAATGAGAGGAGATAGGCGGACATGACGAAAGAATATGAATCTTGCTGGCTGCGATATGAGAAAAATGATAAATATCAAGACAGTCCATTATTGGTTAAAACGATTGTAGCCAAAGGGGAGTCCTCGGTTTTCCGCGCGGCAGTGGAAGAGCTAAAGGTCGGAATGGCATCGATGTTTGGCATCGAGCCGCAAGTAACGGCGGAAGCTGGACAAACGAGTTTTATTTGGCTCGGAACGCTTGATGATGATGAGATAAAGGAGCAATGGCCGGATCGTGACGCTACGGCAGTTTATGATCCGGACGGCTATGTTATTTATTCTTATGTTCACGATGGGCAACCGTACATCTACATTGCCGGGAAGACAGAGAAAGGAACGCTATACGGTGTGTTTCACTTCCTTCGCTTGCTTGAGATGAAGGAAGATGTTTACCATTTGTCAATCGTAGAACAGCCGAGAAATCAATTGCGCATGATCAATCACTGGGATAATATGGATGGAAGTATTGAGCGCGGGTATGCGGGACGATCGATTTTCTTTGCTGACGGCCAGTTTGTCAAACAAAAGCAGCGGATTAAAGATTATGCGCGGCTGCTTGCTTCCATAGGCATTAATGCGCTTTCGATCAATAATGTAAACGTTCATCAAACAGAAACGAATTTGATCACGGAAGAGTTTTTACCTGAAGTGGCGGAAGTGGCGGATATCTTCCGGATATACGGCATTCAAACGTTCTTAAGCATTAACTATGCGAGTCCGATTGAAATCGGTGGGCTTTCGACCGCCGATCCGCTTCATCCAAGTGTAAAGCAATGGTGGAAGGAAACTGTTGAACAAATTTATCGCTATATCCCTGATTTTGGCGGTTTTGTCGTCAAGGCGGACTCCGAGTTCCGACCCGGTCCGTTCACCTATGGACGCAATCATGTGGATGGAGCAAATATGTTGGCCGAAGCGCTGGAACCGTTCGGAGGTGTCGTGATTTGGAGATGTTTTGTCTATAACTGTCAGCAGGACTGGCGAGACAGAACAACAGATCGAGCAAAAGCCGCTTATGAGCATTTTAAGCCATTGGATGGGCAGTTTCATTCGAACGTTATTTTACAAATTAAAAACGGCCCGATGGATTTTCAAGTGCGGGAACCCGTTTCCCCTTTATTCGGCGCCATGCCGAAAACGAACCAAATGCTAGAAGTTCAAATCACCCAAGAGTATACAGGACAGCAAAAGCATTTATGTTTTCTTGTTCCTCAATGGAAAGAGGTGCTTGAATTTGATACATATGCCAAAGGGAAAGGATCAGAAGTGAAAAAAGTGATCGATGGCTCTTTATTCGGTTATCGGTATAGTGGCATGGTCGGTGTATCCAATATTGGCGATGACCCCAACTGGACTGGGCATACGCTCGCACAAGCCAATTTATATGGATTTGGGCGTCTTGCTTGGAATCCGGATTTGTCTGCGGAGGAAATAGCGAAAGAATGGATTGTGCAAACATTTGGGAATGATCCGCAACTCGTTGAGCAAATTAGCGGAATGCTTTTGGAATCATGGCGCATTTACGAAAACTATACCGCTCCGCTTGGCGTCGGCTGGATGGTGAACCCAGGCCACCACTATGGACCGAACGTGGATGGATATGAATATTCCCATTGGGGAACGTACCACTATGCTGACTGCAAAGGAATCGGAGTCGATCGGACGGTCGCAACCGGAACCGGCTATACCGCACAGTATTTTCCGGAAAATGCGACGATGTATGAATTATTGGATACTTGTCCTGATGAGCTGTTACTGTTTTTTCACCATGTTCCGTATACCTATCGTTTAAAATCGGGTGAAACAGTGATGCAGCATATTTACAACACTCATTTTGCTGGAGTAGAGCAGACCCAACAGCTCAAAAAACGGTGGGAGCAACTGAAAGGGAAAATGGACGAAAAACGGTATATGGATGTATTGGAACGGCTTGCGATTCAGATTGAACATGCAAAGGAATGGCGTGATGTCATCAATACGTATTTTTATCGCAAATCAGGCATCGATGACCAATATGGACGGAAAATTTATCGATAATGAATAGGGGAGGCGTAGAGGATGAAAGTCGTTAAAGTGCCCGATGGTCGGCGAATGAACTTCAGGAAGAATTGGAAATTTTGTGTTGGCACCGGCCGGCTCGGCCTTGCTTTACAAAAGGAATATTTAGATCATCTGAAGCTCGTCCAAGAGAAAATTGGATTTCAATATATTCGCGGCCATGGCTTGCTTTCCGATGATGTCGGAATTTATCGAGAAGTAGAAATAGACGGAGAAATGAGGCCGTTCTACAACTTTACGTACATCGACCGGATTCTTGATTCATATTTGGATTTGAACATTCGCCCGTTTATTGAACTCGGGTTCATGCCGAGCGCGCTCGCTTCAGGAGAGCAAACCGTTTTTTATTGGAAAGGAAACGTTACCCCGCCGAAAGATTATGGCAAATGGCGCGATTTAATTGTGGCAGTCGTTTCCCATTTTGTTGAACGCTACGGGATGGAGGAAGTGCGAACATGGCCGTTTGAAGTATGGAATGAGCCGAATTTAGTGAATTTTTGGAAGGATGCAGACAAACAAGAATATTTTAAGCTATATGAAGTGACGGCACAAGCGGTAAAAAGTGTGCATCCTCAATTGCAAGTCGGAGGTCCCGCTATTTGCGGGGGAAGCGACGAATGGATTGTCGATTTCTTGAATTTTTGTGCCGAAAAACATATACCTGTTGATTTTGTAAGTCGGCATGCCTATACGTCGAAGGCGCCGCATAAGAAAACGTTTGAATATTACTACCAGGAGCTTGAGCCGCCCGAAGATATGCTTGAGCAGTTCAAAACGGTGCGCGAATTGATTAACCAATCCCCGTTCCCAAATTTACCGTTTCATATTACGGAATATAACACGTCGTATAGCCCGGTCAACCCGATTCATGATACGGCTCTCAATGCTGCCTATATCGCCCGTATTTTGAGTGAAGGCGGCGATTATGTCGATTCGTTTTCGTATTGGACGTTTAGCGATGTGTTTGAGGAAATGGACGTACCAAAAGCGGTGTTTCACGGCGGATTCGGTTTGGTGGCACTCCATGCGATTCCGAAACCGACGTTTCATGTATTTACGTTTTTTAATACATTGGGCGAGGAACTGCTGTATCGTGACTCAGAGATGATGGTGACTAGGCGGAAAGATGGATCGGTCGCGGTAGTGCTCTGGAATTTAGTTATGGAAAAAGGCGAGGGATGGACCAAAGAAATACGGCTGGATATTCCCATTCCATTTACTGATGGATTTATGAAACGGCAAACCGTTAATGAAGAGTACGGAAACCCGTGGAGAGTATGGAAGCAGATGGGCCGGCCCCGCTTTCCGAGCCGGAAAGCAATTGAGACGTTGCGTCAAGTGGCACGGCCGAAAGTAACGACTGAACGGCTGAGGGCGGAAAACGGTGCGGCTCGTTTGTCTCTTCTGTTGACGAAAAATGAAGTGACGCTCATCGAAATCGAACCAATTAAAGATGCCACGTATACGTATTCCGGTCTCGATGACAATCAAATGACATCGTATTCGTAAGTTTATGGGTTTAAAAATCGTAGCGTATGATCTTTAAATGCACGTAAAGATTATGAGGTTTTGGGGAAAAACAGTTAACAAAAGGAGGGATGGTATGGACATTGTCGCCATTGGAGAATCGATTGCATCCTTTACACCGGCAAGCGGAGGATGAACGAGGCAAGCTGTTACATGTACGAGACGACTCAGCGGGGATTAGAATCAATAGACGAACTTGTCTTGATCGTGAGGGGAGAGTGAAAAAAGAACAGATCATTCGGAGGGTAAAGGTGGATAGGTGGAACAGATTGGAGTAAAATGAAGGAAAACCATTTGTTTGGTTTCTACCATACTAGTATAGAAGAAAGGGAGAACTCAATGACGATGTTTACTTCCCAGCAAAGCCAGCAAATCAAAAGTTCCATTAGAGGCTCAGCGCGAGATCAGTTGTATGACATGCTGAAAGAAAAAATTTTGCGTCTGAAGCTTGAACCAGGAACGAAAATTTCAGAAAAAGAAATTGCTGAGCAGCTTCATATTAGCCGCACCCCGGTACGCGAAGCGTTTTTAAAATTGGCGCAGGAAGAACTGCTCGATATCATTCCACAGAGTGGGACGATCGTTTCGCGTATTAATCTGGAACATGTTGAAGAAGGGCGTTTCATTCGTGAGGTGGTTGAAAAAGAAGTCGCGGCGTTAGCTTGCACGAGATTTCGCCAAGATCATTTGTTTCAACTTGAGAAGAACATTATGATGCAGGAACTGTGCGTGGAAAAAGGGAATTTTTTGGAACTTTTTGAGCTTGATGAGATGTTTCATCAACTTATTTTTGATGGTTGCCGCATGTCGCGCTCATGGAAGATGGTGCAAAGCTTAAACAGTCATTTCAATCGTTTACGCGTACTGCGATTGTCTTCCGACTTAGACTGGGATATTATCATTTCTCATCACAAGCAAATTTATCAATTGATTGCGGATAAAGAAGCAGAGAAAGTCCGGAAAGTAATGGAGGAACATTTGCGGCTTGTGGATATTGAAAAGGATCAGTTGAAAAAACAATATCCGCACTACTTTGTTTAACTGGCAAAGAAAAGAGAGGGGAGAAACCGTGCAGCCGTTCATTCATGATCATTTTTTGCTGCAAAACAAACATGCACAAGCGCTGTATCATGAATATGCGAAAACGTTGCCCATCATCGATTATCACTGCCATTTAAGCGCAAGGGAGATTGCCGAAGACCGACGGTTTCACGATATGACCGAGCTTTGGCTTGAAGGGGACCATTACAAATGGCGAGCGATGCGGATGTTAGGAGTTGAGGAACCGTATATTACTGGAAAAGCTTCGGCTGAGGAAAAATTTCGCGCTTGGGCCCGAACGGTCCCTTATTGTATCGGGAATCCGCTCTATCATTGGACACACTTGGAATTGAAACGGTATTTTCAGGTCGATGCCCTTTTGAACGAACAGACATGGTGGGAAATATGGAATCATTGCAATACGTTGCTGCAACAAGAGGGATTTTCAGCCCGTGGCTTTATTCTGAAGTCCAATGTTGAATGGATCGGCACAACCGATGATCCGCTTGATGATTTATCATACCATAAACAAATCGCCGAAGATCTATCGTTTCCTGTTAAAGTAGTGCCTTCGTTTCGGCCAGACGCTCTTTTGGAACTGAATCGGTCCTCTTTTTTAGATTATGTTGATGAATTAGGAAAAACGGCAGGCGTTTCGATCACGCATTATGAGCAGCTGTTGCAAGCTATCGAAAACCGCGTTCGCTATTTCCACGAGGCTGGATGCCGGATGGCTGATCACGGATTGGAGTATCTGCCGTATGCTTGGTGCGATTGGAATGAAGCAAGTGCCATTTTTCAAAAACGAAAAGAAGGATTTGCCGTCAGCGGGGAGGAAGAAGAAAAATATAAAACATTCACTTTATGTTTTCTGGCTCGCCTCTACCAATCACTCGGCTGGGTGATGCAGCTTCACATCGGCTCGATTAGAAATACAAACGAGAAAATGTTTCGACAACTCGGGCCCAACACCGGCTATGACTCGATTAACGATTTTCTCTTTGCGAAGCCGTTGAACGCCTTTTTAAATGCATTAGACAAAGAAGGGCAATTGCCGAGAACGATTGTGTATACGTTAAACCCAATTTATAACTATGTCGTTGCTTCAACGATCGGCAACTTTCAGCAAGAAGGGATAAAAGGAAAAGTGCAATTTGGGGCGGCTTGGTGGTTTAACGATCATCAAGATGGCATTGTGACGCATTTAAAGGATCTCGCCAATGTGGGGGTGTTAAGCACATTTGTTGGCATGTTGACCGATTCTAGAAGCTTTTTATCTTATGTGCGCCACGAATATTTTCGAAGAATTGTCTGCAACTTGATCGGTTCATGGGTCGAAAGAGGGGAGATTCCCCAAGATTACGCATTATTAGGGAAAATCATTCAAGATATATGCTATTTCAATGCTAAGCAATACTTTCCTTTACCATGAAAGGAGGACAGATGAGAATGAAGATGGTCTTTCGCTGGTTTGGAAAAGACCATGATACGGTTTCGTTGGATGATATTAGACAAATCCCAGGGGTTGAAGGAATCGTTGGGGCGCTCTACCACATTCCGGTGGGAGAGGTTTGGCCTCTTGATGATATATTGGAATTAAAGCGGCACGTCCATGAAAAAGGATTTCATCTTGAAGTCATTGAGAGTGTCAACGTCCATGAAGATATTAAGCTAGGCTTGCCGACACGAGAGCGGTACATTGAAAATTACAAACAAACGATTCGTCATTTAGCCAAGGCAAACGTAAAAGTGATTTGTTACAACTTCATGCCGATTTTCGACTGGACGCGTTCTGATCTGGCTAAAAGGAGGCCAGATGGCTCTACCGTCCTTGCCTATGAAAAAGAAAAAATTGAACAAATTGACCCGGAAGAAATGGTACGGAGCGTTGAAAACGAAGCAAACGGCTTTTTGCTGCCCGGCTGGGAACCGGAACGGTTGAAGACGATCAAACGTCTTTTTGAGTTGTACAAAGGGGTGACAGAAGACGATTTGTTTGACCATTTGCACTATTTTTTAGAACAAATTATTCCAGTCGCTGAGGAATGCGGCATTCAAATGGCGTTGCACCCTGATGACCCGCCTTGGTCGGTATTCGGGCTGCCGCGGATTGTAACGAATCAAGAAAATTTAGAGAAAATCGTCAACATGGTTGAAAGTCCAGCCAATGGACTGACGTTATGTTCCGGTTCGCTGGGGGCCAACCCAAACAATGACATTCCGCAAATCTTCCGGCATTTTCTGGCCATGGGGAGGGTTCCATTTGCCCATGTCCGCAATGTTCAAGTTTACGAGAATGGTAATTTTGAAGAAACATCTCATCGCAGCTGCGACGGTTCACTGAATATCTGTGAAATTGTCAAGGCGCTGCACGAGGCGAATTTCCAAGGGTATATCCGGCCGGATCACGGACGGATGATTTGGAATGAAAAAGCGCGGCCCGGCTATGGAATGTATGATCGGGCACTTGGCATTATGTATCTTTGGGGCGTTTGGGACAGTCTGGAGAATGAAAAGAGAAAACAGGAAGGAGAAAGCGTATGCTCCCCATCCATCCAAATTTAAAAGGAAAAGTGGCAGTTGTAACAGGAGGCGGCGGAGTGCTGTGCAGCTGCATGGCAAAAGAGCTGGCCCGTCAAGGAATGAAAGTCGCAATTTTAAATCGGACGATGGAAAAGGCGGAAAAGGTGCAGCAGGACATTGCCGAGCAAGGTGGAGAGGCGCTGGCTGTTTCATGCAATGTATTGGATATTGATAGTGTCAAACAGGCGGCGGAAACGATATTGTCTGTCTATGGACCGTGCGATGTTCTCATTAATGGAGCGGGCGGCAATCATCCACAAGGCATCACAACAAAAGAGATGTTGGAACGGCAAGACATCGAGAACCAGAACATCCTAACATTTTTTGATTTAACGGCCGATGGATTTAAGTATGTGTTCGATTTAAATATTCTTGGCACGGTGATTCCGACGCAAATATTTCTGAAGCAAATGGTCGGAAAAGGAGGCACAATTATTAATATCTCTTCTATGAGCGCACCGCGGCCGATGACGAAGGTGCCGGCATACAGCGCGGCGAAAGCCGGAATTGAAAATTTTACGAAATGGCTGGCAGTGCATGTTGCTGAAGCTGGAATTCGCGTCAATGCCATTGCCCCCGGATTCTTTTTGACGAAGCAAAACGAGCGTCTTTTGAAACATCCGGACGGGTCCTATACCGAACGCACGGAGAAAATTTTATCCCATACCCCGATGCGACGGCTAGGAAACCCGGAAGATTTGTTGGGAACGCTGCTTTGGTTGGTCGATGAACGCACGAGCGGTTTTGTCACTGGAATTACCGTCCCGGTCGATGGCGGCTTTTTGGCCTATTCAGGAGTATGAATCTGCTTTTGCCTATCCTGCACTAGGAGCGAAATTTGATTGGTAAATAGGATAATAGAAAGGGAGAGTCAGGAAGCTCCTCCTTTCTCTTTTTGGAGTGTGGTATACTAGTTTCAACAGAAAGCAAGAACAAAGGTGGAGGAGTCGTCATGCGTTCCGGTCTTTTAGATGGGAAGCTGTACCGTATTTGCGAGTGGATTACAAGACTTGCGTATATCAATATTTTGTGGCTGCTTTTTACGGCACTCGGAGCCATCGTGTTCGGTATCGCCCCGGCGACGGTGGCATTGTTTACGATTGTGCGGAAGTGGCTTTTATTTCATGATGATTCTGTTCCTGTGTTTAAAACGTTTATTCAAACATACAAAAAGGAGTTTTTGCGGGCGAATCGAATGGGGCTTTTACTTATGGTTGTAGCGTATATGATCTATATCGACATGTTATATATCGCCCAGGTTTCAGCAGCGTGGCAGTTGCCTTTTTCCGTCGCTTTGTTGATTGTTTCTATCTTTTACGTCGTGACATTGTTATATGTGTTCCCGATTTATGTGCATTATGAGCTGCGCTTTTGGCAGTATATTAAGTACTCCTTTCTGATTGGAATGACTAATCCGTTTATGACTCTTGTCATGCTGATCAGCCTAGGGCTATTGCTCATCGTTTTTATGTCGATCCCAGGGCTTATTCCGTTTTTCAGCATTAGTCTATTTTCACTTATTGTGATGGGCAGCGCTTTGTGGACATTCCGCAAAATGGAGGAAAAACAAGCGGCGTGGCAACAGGAAAAATAAATAGATCAGCAAAGAAGGCTGTCGCAAAAGATTGCTTTGCAGCCTTTAAGCTGTTGAGTATGGTCGATAACGGTTCAAGGGGCGGATTTAGATCATGACACTTGGGACCTAGATTCAGCACGATGTTAGTTTAGATGATAAACGAACTAAGATTTTCTTCAATCTATACTTGTGTTAGTAGTTGTCGGTGAGATGCTTATGTTTGAGGGTTAGGAAAAAATTTACAGAAATTGTAGGTTTGAATCAATAAATGATTGTAAATAGACTGCTAGGAAAGGAATAGAGCCATGACGCTAACTGTCCAGAATGTGTTGGATAAACTGATGGAACCGATAGGGGAAATTCCAAATGCGGTGGATACCCTTGTGCATGGCGATCCAAACATGAAAATCAAGGGGATCGCGACGAGTTTTATGCCTACTTGTCATGTCATTCAACAGGTGGTTAAAATGGGGGCAAATCTTCTCATTACTCATGAAGGGCTATTTTATAGCCACACACACAATACAGAAATATTGAAAAATGACCCTGTATATGATGAAAAACGTCTCCTGATCCATGAATCTCGTGTTGCGATCTATCGATTTCATGATTACTGGCACCGATATCAGCCGGATGGTATTATGGTTGGGTTAGTCCGCGCTTTGGAATGGGAAGCGTATGTTTCTGAGCATCAACCAGCCGCCACCATTTTGATCATTCCGAAAATGACTGTAAAAGAAATTGCCGAGTACGTGAAAAGAAGGCTAGGTATTCCATTTGTACGTGTCTCTGGGGATTTATCAGCCCCATGCACCCGCATCGGGCTATTGGCCGGGTATCGAGGTGGAGGGGCTTTATCTATCCCGCTGTTTGAAAAAGAGGGTCTTGACTTAATTATTTATGGAGAAGGTCCAGAATGGGAAACTCCAGAATACGTTCGGGATGCTGTGCACCTAGGGAGACAAAAGGCTTTGATTGTACTTGGGCACGCAGAAAGTGAAGAGCCAGGCATGAAGTATCTGGCTGAATGGTTGAAAGTAATATTTTCAAATATACCCATTTGCTTTATTTCTGAAAAACCGATATTTCAGGTGGTTTAGTTGAAGCTTAAGTCGAGCAAGTTTGTTTAATTTTCAAAGGGGAGAAGCAAATGAAGATCAGAAAGGGAGAAAAGTTGTTATTTATTGGCGATTCTATAACAGATTGTGACCGCTCCAAGCCAAAGGGAGAAGGATGATTCGGAGCGTTAGGCACAGGATATGTATCTTATATCAATGGCCTCCTGCAAGCGGTTTATCCGGAATTTGGCATCCGGGTTGTCAACAAAGGGATAAGCGGCCATACGGTGCGCGATTTAAAGGAAAGGTGGCAGGAGGATGTCATTGCTCAAAAACCGGACTGGATATCGATTATGATTGGAATTAACGATGTTTGGCGGCAATACGATTTGCCATTCATAAAAGAAAAACATGTGTACTTAGATGAATACGAGGAAACGCTCCGTAGCCTTGTGATCGAGACAAGGCCTTTCGTAAAAGGAATGATCCTTATGACGCCATTTTATATAGAAGGAAATGAACAGGATGCGATGCGCCGGACAATGGATCAATACGGCCTGGTTGTCAAAAAAAAATAGCGAAAGAAGCGAACGGTGTATTCGTCGATACCCAGTCAGCCTTTAATGATGTATTAACGGCCCTTTATCCTGCCGCTTTAGCTTAGAATCGCGTTCATCCATTCACCGCAGGCCATATGATTTTGGCAAGAGGTTCTTAAAAGCCGTTGGTTTTGCTTGGGACAAATCGAATAATTGATGAAATGAGGGCTGGAGGAAAACCAGCCTGATGAAAAAGTAAATCAAAATTAAAGAAAGGATGAGGGCAAATATGGAAATGCTTAAGGTTACTAAAAACAAGATTACCGATCAAAACGGAAATCCTGTACAGTTAAGAGGCACTTGTATCGGTGGTTGGATGAACATGGAAGATTTTATTAACGGCTATACCGGTTCGGAGCATGCATTGCGCCATACGGTTGCTGAAGTCATTGGGAAAGGGAAGGCAGAGTTCTTGTTTGAGAGAATGCAACATTATTTCTTTGGAGAAGACGACATTCGATTTATTAAAAGCTGGGGGGCCAATGTAATACGTCTGCCTTTGAATTATCGGCATTTTGAGGATGACGAGCAGCCGTTTACTTACAAGGAAAGCGGTTTTGAACGATTGGACAAAATCATCCATTTGTGTGAGAAGCATGAGTTATATGTTATTTTAGATCTCCACGCTGTTCAAGGGTACCAAAATACCCACTGGCATTCGGACAATGATATTAGACACAGCTTGTTTTGGCATGACCGGACATATCAAGATCGATTTGTCGCATTGTGGGAAGAGTTCGCACGGCGTTATCGGGGAAGAGCCGTTATCGCCGGTTATAATTTGATGAATGAACCTTGCGTAAATACACCGCACGGAGATTATCCACATACGTTTTTCAACAACTACAAGCCGGATTGGGAAAGGATCAATCGCATTTACCGGCGAGCGGTCGAGGCTGTGCGCCATATCGATCCGGATCATATCATTTTTCTTGAAGGTGATCGTTATTCTGTTTTGTTTGATGGCTTAGAAGCACCGTTTGCAGACAATCTTGTTTACAGCAGTCATAACTATACGGCGGCAGGATTTGGACCAGGATCATATCCAGGGGTGGCGGATGCTAAAAATGCCCGTGTTGCGGGGGGGAAATATTGGGATAAAGACGTACAAAGACAGGAATTTAAAAACCATCAAGGCACCCAGTTTGCCGAAAGATATCATGTTCCGCTCTGGATAGGGGAATTTGGTTCCGTGTATAACGGACCGGCTAATGAAATTCCCGATCGTTTGCGGGCCATGGACGACCAAATTAGTATTTTCGAAGAGTTTGGAGCACATTGGACGACATGGACCTATAAAGATGTCGGGGTAATGGGACTTGTCACGCTGGATCCTGAATCGGAGTATATGCAGCGGATCGCTTCGATTATTAAGCTAAAGCATACATTAAATACGGATGATTGGATGATTTGGCTTCCAGGCTTTAAGGCAAGAAAGATGGTGGAACAATTGGCGGATCATTTGGAAGAAGTCATTGGGGATCCTGATATTATTCATAGTCATAATATTGCTTGCCTTTCCCAAACCATTTTAACCGTCTATGCAGGAGCATTAATTCAGCCGACGTATGCAAAACTGTTTAAAGGATTATCGGAGGAAAAAATAGATGATATTATGCAGTCGTTCGCATTTAAAAATTGCCAAATTAACCACGGCCTATTGAAGATATTAACGAAGTACACGAATCCATCCGTTTCCCATTTATAAACCTCCCAATTAAAAGAGTATGGTTGTGTTGCTGACAAAATCATGGGTAGAATTGAGGAAATTCATGTTGGAAAATCCGCAAAGCACGATGACGTTGCATAATGGTGTGCAAATGCCTTAGTTAAAAGTTTTAGGGTAATAAAGACCGTAAAAATAACTTTTGAGGCATGGATACCGCTGTGATTGACGCAAATGAACAGCGGGGAGGAAAAGCTACTGCAGAATTAGGCGTCCCCGCGATGAGCCATTTAGTAAAACAAAAATACTCAACATCAAAACATCATTTGAAGCGGCCTTCATCCCGATCCGTCTTTTTCTGTGCGGAAGTCGACTCATACTTTTTAAGAAAGAGTGATAGAATACTTTGTTTATCCGATAGACAAACAAATATGAAAGCGCTATAATGGAGCTGAAGCAATATGATTCTTGCGTGTTGATATTAATTAACCGTTAAGGGGGATTTGAATATGGTTTATTTTCCGAATATTGGCTCGATTGCGTATGAAGGTCCACAGTCACGCAATCCATTAGCGTTTAAGTTTTACAATCCGGAAGAAAAGGTCGGCGACAAGACGATGGCGGAGCATTTGCGGTTTTCAGTTGCATATTGGCATACGTTTACCGGAAATGGGTCGGATCCGTTTGGCGCTGGCAATATGATTCGCCCGTGGGACCATTATAGCGGCATGGATTTGGCGAAAGCACGCGTCGAGGCGGCGTTTGAGCTATTTGAAAAGTTGAACGTTCCGTTTTTCTGCTTCCATGATGTCGATATCGCTCCAGAAGGAGATACGCTTGCTGAAACGTACAAAAACCTCGATGAGATTGTCGACATGATCGAAGAGTACATGAAAACGAGCAAAACGAGGCTGCTTTGGAATACGGCGAATTTGTTCAGCCATCCGCGCTTTGTCCACGGAGCGGCGACGTCGTGCAACGCCGATGTGTTCGCTTATGCAGCAGCGAAGGTGAAAAAAGGACTCGAGATTGCCAAACGGCTCGGAGCGGAAAACTACGTCTTCTGGGGAGGACGGGAAGGCTATGAGACGCTGCTGAACACCGATATGAAGCTGGAACTTGACAACTTGGCCCGTTTCTTGCGTATGGCGGTGGACTATGCGAAAGAAATTGGTTTCGATGGACAATTTTTGATTGAGCCGAAGCCAAAAGAGCCGACGAAGCACCAATACGACTTCGATGTGGCAACTGCTCTTGCATTTTTGCAAACATATGGACTGAAAGACTACTTTAAATTCAACATTGAAGCCAATCATGCAACGTTGGCT
This sequence comes from Anoxybacillus sp. P3H1B, assembly GCF_001560855.1. Classification (NCBI taxonomy): domain Bacteria; kingdom Bacillati; phylum Bacillota; class Bacilli; order Caryophanales; family Anoxybacillaceae; genus Anoxybacillus; species Anoxybacillus sp. P3H1B. The sequence goes on from NZ_LPUG01000011.1 coordinate 626,290, forward strand.
GGCCATACGTTTGAGCACGAATTACAAGTCGCCCGCATTCACGGCATGCTTGGTTCGGTCGATGCGAATCAAGGAGATACGCTATTAGGCTGGGATACGGACGAGTTTCCGACGGATTTGTATTCTACTACTCTAGCCATGTACGAAATTTTGAAAAACAATGGTCTTGGCAAAGGCGGTTTGAACTTTGACGCTAAGGTGAGAAGAGGATCATTTGAACCGGAAGATTTGTTCTATGCCCATATCGCCGGCATGGACAGCTTTGCGATCGGCTTGAAAGTGGCCCATCGTTTGCTTGAAGACCGCGTATTTGAACAATTGATCGAAGAGCGGTACAAGAGCTATACGGAAGGCATTGGTCGCGAGATTGTCGAAGAAACTGCTGATTTTAAAAAATTAGAAAAATATGCGCTGCAACTTGGTGAGATTCGCAATACATCCGGCCGTCTCGAGCGTCTTAAGACGTTGCTCAACCAATATTTGCTTGAAGTCAGCGTGTTGAGCGTATCCCGTTAATGAAAGAGAGAGGTCCATATGGAATACGTTATCGGAATTGATTTAGGGACAAGTGCGGTAAAAGTGTTGCTTGTTGACCGAAACGGGCAGGTGAGAGGGGAGTGGACGGAGCCTTACCCTCTCTATCAGCCGCAATCTGGATATAGTGAGCAAAACCCGGAGGATTGGGTTGAAAAAACGATGGTTGCGTTAAGACAAGTAGTACAAACAGCCAATATCGATCCGCGCTCCGTATGCGGATTAAGCTTTTCCGGACAGATGCACGGATTGGTGCTCTTAAATGAGAAAGGCGAGGCGCTGCGAAAGGCCGTTCTTTGGAATGATACAAGAACGGCAAATGAATGCCGTGAAATTGAAGAACGGGTCGGAGTGGATCGATTGCTATCTATTACGCAAAATCGCGCGTTAGAAGGATTTACCTTACCGAAAATATTGTGGGTGAAAAAGCATGAGCCTCAGTTATACCAACAAGCCTACACATTTTTGTTGCCAAAGGATTATGTTCGTTTTCGGCTGACCGGGCAGATGGCAATGGAGTATTCCGATGCTGCTGGCACGTTATTACTGGATATACGAAAGAAAGCATGGAGCCGAGAAATTTGCGAGCTTCTGGACATTGATGAGCGATTGTGTCCACCTCTTGTGGAATCGACTAGCTATGTAGGCACACTGCTTTCCGATATTGCCGAACAGATCGGGCTTTCCGCGAATGTCAAGGTGTTTGCCGGTGGAGCGGATAATGCGTGTGGAGCGATCGGAGCTGGCATTTTATCAGAAGGAACAACGATGTGCAGCATCGGCACATCGGGTGTTGTTTTAGCATATGAGCAAACGGCGACCAAAGATTTTGCTGGAAAGGTGCACTATTTTAACCATGCGAAGCCAAACTCGTATTATATTATGGGCGTTACCTTGGCTGCCGGATATAGTTTTGATTGGTTAAAACGAACATTTATGCCGGAAATCTCGTTTTCAGAAGTGATTCACCAAGCAGCAGAATCGCCAATCGGAGCCAATGGACTGTTATTTACGCCATATTTAGTCGGGGAACGAACACCGCATGCCGATGCGCATATTCGCGCCTCTTTTATCGGAATTGATGCATCGCATACAAAGTGGGATTTTGCGCGTGCCGTGATGGAAGGCATTATTTTTTCTTTAAATGAGTCGGTGGAGATCATAAAGCGGAGCGGCAAAAAAATGAAGTCGATCGTTTCCATCGGCGGGGGAGCCAAAAGTCATGAGTGGCTACAAATTCAAGCTAATATTTTTCATACACCGATTGAAAAACTGAAAAATGAACAAGGCCCAGGTTTAGGGGCAGCAATGATTGCGGCATGCGGCTGCGGCTGGTTTGAGTCTCTGGAAGAGTGTGCAGCTACGTTTAAGCAAGTCGAACAGCTGGTTGAGCCTCAAGAGGACGCAGCTCAGCGCTATCAAGAGCTATTCCATGTGTATCGGCAAATTTATGCACAGACAAAAGAAATCAATGAACAGTTAAAGAAGTTTCGAAAATAAGCAAGAGGGTGTCCCAAAAGCAGCTTGGAACCCCCTCTTTCAGACTGTTGACAAAATAGGTGTAAGACTTTTGTCTTACACCTATTTTGTTTCATTTTTCGTAGTTGTTTTTCTTGGTGAAACGACAAACATAAATGCATACTCGAATGCAAAAGAAGGGAGGGGCCCTTTCTCCATAGGCAGTTATCAAATTCATGGCCGCATAAACAAGCATCGCCTGCATCTGGTTTCTTTCCCATCCTCCGTAGAAAGAAAAAACTTTTTATTTGCTGCTTTCTTTTGTCGGCGAGAAAATTTTTCGAATTAAAGCTCACGAAAAATTCCTTTGGAGGTATATGGGGGCTGGGGGCTTCTATGCCCCACGTCTTGATTTTATTTAGAAGCTTTAGGAGTTAATCCTGTTACTATAACAGAGACAGCATCCTTAAGAAATTCTTCGTTTGAAATAGGAATATTTGAAAATCCTAGCAACGTTTCTGAAACAAAGTGACCATAATTGAACCGCATAAATAAGGCTACAAATGAATCGATGTTGCCTTTAATCAATTTGCCCCGATTTTGCATTTCCTTAAAGTAATCTAATAAAAACTGCTGAATTTCTTCAACGTTTTTGTGAAGAGTCAGGTGAAGATCAGGCATGGTGTTTCGCTCGAGAACAGATATCATGTAAATTTGTTTGTTTTTCATCATATAATTTTGATAAATCGTCGAGTATAGTAATAAATCATGTTCTAATTCGTATGTTAGCTCTTTTTCCAATTGTTCTTTTATGAAAGAAGCATATTGAAATTTAGCGATAATGGCGTCTAAAATATTTTGTTTGTTCCCAAATTGGCGGTATACTGTCATTTCACTGACAGAAGCATGTCTTGCTATTTCTTTAATCGTTACAGCTTTATATCCCTTTGAAGCCATTAATGAAATAGCTGAATCTAAAATTTTTTCGTTTGTTTCCATATCATCACCCGTTTCGCAATCGTTATAAACCCAAAAAATATAAAAGAAAGTTGGTATAATGCTATTTTAAATGTTGTCTTTTTTTTAGATATAACTGTTGTATCCTTCTAATTCTATTAATAAAAAAACCGACAAGAAAAGCTGACATAATCGTTCCTTCTCTAATCCCTTGTATTTCCCCAAATGTCCAAAACGAAATAAGCGCAGCAATGATTACTTGTAATGAGTCAAACGCTATTTTCAATCTCCCAAAGTTCCGTTCGTACTTCATGGAAATAACTTTTATGATCCCATCTGCAGGGTTAAGAATCGTATTTGCTGCTAATTGAAGGATCACTCCTAATGCGATCATGACACACCCTACAACTAATAAAATTAGCTTTTCAATATATAAGGAAGGGTGATAATAAGAAAAAATCAACATACCCAAATCGATAAAGTAACCCAATATAAAACCAATCAACAACTGAAGATATTGAAATTTAGGAAAATCTTCCCTTAAAATAATTACTTGGATTAATACAAATAAAACAGTTAGGAAGATCGTAAATTGTCCTATCGTTAAAGGAAAAATAAGACTTAATACATACCGTATACTAGCAATTGGTGTCGTACCGAGTTCAGCTTGCGTAACCATTGCAATCCCTATGCCCATTACTAGCAATCCAATAATTAAAATTATATATTGTTTCATCTCTTTTTGCACATTCCTCATTCCTCTCCCAAATATGTTAGTTATCACTAACTAACATTATGGTACTATTGATGAAACCATTAGGTCAAATATTAGAACTGTGCTTGGGAAATGTTTGAACACCAAATTAATCGAATCTGACTAAAGTTGGAAACTCGATAACCCTTGTGACGACGAAGTTATTATTCGTTATTGTGAAAATTGTCGCGAAGAAATGGATGAAGGTGAAGAAGCTTATAACATTAGCAATGACAAATGGGGTTATGAAGATCGTTTTCGTGAGTTTGCAATAAACGCTCTGAACGCTATTTTAAAACATACAACTTTTCCCTCAAGATAGGAATGGTGAGCTAATGGAGCCTTTCTATTATGAATTAAAGATTTTGAAAAACTTTTTTAACCATGGGAAATTATCGCTTAATCAATATATAAAACTTCTGGAGAAGTTGGTCGAATGGGAGCAATATTACGTTTAATTATACGGGAAATTTCACTAATTCTAGTTGGAGTAAACAGTATGTTGTCAGTTATGGAAAAAATAAAAGGAACTTACTCAAGGAGTATTAACGTGGAAGAGTTAGATTGAGTATAGTTCCATCAACACAATTTTCCCTTTATCGTGTGCAATGAAAAAAGAGTATAATGGTTCGAAAACCATTTGATACCAAAAGCTTCGCGTTTCAGACGACTTTGTCTCGACGTGAAGATGTATATGACGCATTTGCGTTCCTTTCTATCATCAAAAATGAAGGTAGGGCATTGCCTCCATAAAGCAGGTGGTCGTTTACATATTTATATGCGTACCCTTATACAAAACGGGTATTGCCGCTGCTATAAGGATCATGCCCATAAAAGCGGGTGCGGCATGCCCAAGTGATACATAGATTTGCCCTCCAATAATAGGTCCAATTATTTTTGCTAAAGCCTGAATAGATTGGCTGCCACCTTGGATCCTTCCTTGTTGACTAAAATCGACAGACTTCGAGAGCATCCCATTGAAGGAAGGACCGAAGATCGAATCGCCAAAACCGAATATAAACATTCCGGCGATACATAGAGGAGAGAATGAAAATAAAGCAGATAACGCGATAAGAATGTAGCCTATCATCTCTGAAACCATTCCAAGAATGGCTATCTGTTTATCGCTGCGTTTTTTCAAAAGCTTTGGCATGATGAAACCTTGTGAAAGGATGTCTTGGATGCCAATAATGGAAAACATAAGTCCGATTAGCGCAGGTTTCCAACTAAAAGTATCCATTGTAAATTGTGAAAACACCGCTTGCAAAGATCCGTTCGGTATCCAAAGCAAGAACGCGGAGACAAGCAGCCTATTTAAGTTTTTTATGGAAAGTATGTTTGTAAGCTGCGTAAATGGGTTCAGTCTTACTATGGTAATCTCTTTCAGTCTTTTATTCTTGTCAAGGCTCTCAGGCATAAAAAAGAATCCATAAACAACATTCAATAAAGTGATGATCGCTCCAAAATACATGGGTGCAGAATACCCCAACTTGGCAAGCAATCCGCCCAGAGTCGGGCCAATGACAGTGCCTGCGCCTACAACTGCACTCATCCATCCAAAATATTTAGTTCTCTGTTCCGGAGGAATGATGTCTGCGAAATATGCGAAGATCGTGCCTATGCTCCCGCCTGTGATTCCCTCTATGATGCGCCCGACAAATAGCACCCATAGAGCTCCTCCTATACCAAAAACGAAGTACCCTATGGCCGAACCCAAAAGGCATACTAAGAGCAATGGGCGACGACCGTATTTGTCGCTCAAAGCCCCAAGTGCGGGGGCCGCCAAAAACACGCAGACCGCATAAACAGAGGTCAACAGCGTCACAACGATAGCCTGTTCTCCCGGATTATTTATATAAGGCTGCACTAAGAATGGGACGACAGGCGCTATGATGCTGAAGCCTACACCGCAAAGAAACACGGACATAAGACCGAATAGTAAAGCCTTTGTATCTATGGTTTGTTCTCTGTTCTGTCCATTGTGCGCTCTAAATTTCAACATTGAGATTCTCTCCTTAAAAGTTTTAAAGTTGTCATTTTGTTTCCTTGTCAACAATATATCATTTTTTGTTTCCTTGTCAACAAAATAATCGCGATAAAAAGACAGCCTTTCCTCAGGTGAACTGCCCCCTGTCAAGTAGACAGTGGAAATAATAAAAATGATCTAAGCGGCTTTAGCTCTATATTCCATAGGGCTAAGGCCATTTAATCGTTTTTGATATCTATCATGATTATAAAAGCAAATG